>JBGTCI010000037.1:0-43823 GCA_041748925.1 Nitrospiraceae bacterium
GGTGGACACTTTGGTGGATTGCGGACTCTCAGCGTGTCTGAATTCTCCTGATAAATCAATTCTATAGCTGGCGTAGCTCAATGGCAGAGCAGCGGTTTTGTAAACCGCAGGTTGGAGGTTCAATTCCTCTCGCCAGCTCCATAGTGAGATCTAATAGGAGGAAAAGACCAGGGACAGAGCTGAGGGAAGGCCCCGCTAGTGTGTCAATTCATATCGCACCGCGTCCAGCAACTGCGTCATTGTAAAGGGCTTGTGAAAGGCCCGCCGTGCTCCGAGGAGTTTCGCGATATCTAAGACATTCTTTCCCTTTCCGGCGCCTGAGATCGCGATCACCTTGGCATCAAGGAATTCGCGCGTCAGTTCCCGGAGCATATCCAACCCATTTAGCTCAGGCATGAGCATGTCAGTGATCACCAAGTCCGTCGGCCTCTGGCGGTACAGCTCAAGCCCGATGCGGCCGTTGGAAGCCTCCATCACCTCATATCCTGCCGCTTCAAGCGTGGTGCGTAGAAGTGCACGGATGGATTCTTGGTCATCGATGATCAAAATAGTCGCCATGATTCACCTACAAGGGGGTCGACGCACATGTCGGGCCCTGTCCGGTGCGCATTGAGCGCTCGCATGGCCAAGGTCTGTTAGGCCGCTTGTCTGATGAGGGACTCGGCTCCAAGATGGACTTCCTCATCCTGATAGTCCGGCTCACTACTGGGACGCGCCACACCGTTTTCCTTTCGGGCGGGGCGATTCTGCTCGATCACGGAGTCGTGGACATGCCCACAATTCACACACCGCAGGCTGGTTGCCCACATCCGCCCATAGGGGCTCTCCAAGTCTAGGAATTGGTCTTTTATCATGAGACCCAGGCAGCGTACGCAGGTCATGATCGTCCTCCTTGGTGCAGGCCGTGGAACTCGTCACTCATAGGAAAACGATAGCGCACTCTATGGCCGGCAACAGACCCAAGAGAGGTACTTCGGAAGTACGCCACCTATATGTAGACATCGGCTAACGCGATTCTGGAGAGGTAGGGCAGCCGCAAGCCGGACCTGGAGGTCAGCGGAAGACGTACTCGATGAGGCAGGGTGGCGCGGTAACAGAAGGTTCGCTCAGGGAGACAAAGCGGGATCGCATCAGCTTCCGCCACTCCCACAGTGGCACTGGGACGTCAGCAGCAGCCCCAGAGGCAGGACGGTGCACTCGGCAGCGGAGGGATTAATCCAGCCCAGGAATCGGAGGCGCGTGGGAGAGGGTCAGAAGCAATTCCTTTTTCGCATGGGCAAACCCAAGCCACTGAAGAGCATAATCCGCTTTCCGAAAGATCTGCAGCTCATCAGGTGATTCGTCAGTCATGAGTTGGTACATGCGTGCCATGCCGAAGAGCTCGTCCCTGGTGACCACCAAGGCGCGTCGCGCACCAGCCCCGAAGGGATTCAGTCTGGCCATCTCTTTGATCGTGGAGGCAGTGAACTGGACATCCGTGACATCACGCAGGTCGACGAACTGGCGAAAGTGTGGCGCGAAACGTGAGTCGATGGTCAGAGCGCGTACGTGCGCCAGAAGCTCGCGGTCCGTCAGTACGCCCCATCCGCGGGATAGGACTAAGGATCGTGTCAGGTCGACTGTGTAGGCCCCAGGCATAGCGGGATAATCCTACAACCATCCCACAGAACGCCGCAAGCGTGGACGTGTGCGTCGGCGACGTGAATAGCTGTCAGGAGGTGGGCCTCTGCGCTGTCCCCATTGAGGTGGCACAACAAGGCGGGTGTTGTACAAGATTTTAATGATCCTGCCTAGCCGTTCGAGCACGGCGCGATCACTTCTTGCCGCACGCAAGTTTCCACAGATCGTGGTCAAGACTACCCGGCGCAACTCGAAGCCGCTTGCCTCTGCCTGAACTGCGATCAAGCAATTGACCATTTCCCATATTGCCGGAAAAATACATGACCGTATGTCCTTCAAAGCGCTGTTCGGCACAGTCATATTCCATTTGCGCTTTTGCCGAGAAATATGAGACATCCGCATTGGTTTGTTTTGTCTTGAAGTCGAACAGCACCAACATCTTCACCAGATCCCCTTCGCGGTGCACGGTGGCTGGATCTGCGAATACAGTCGTTCCTGCGTCACTTGCACCAAACGACATCCATTCCGCATACGCGGAGCCACTATTCACCAGGAGTGTTAACAGCATCGCGAAACCCAACAGGCAGGTCCACAGCTTGAGGAATAGACCCGCGTTGTATGTCACTGAACACAGCACGGAGAAGCAGTGGTCGGGCCGAATTGAGGAGGACATGGAGACCTCGCAGGGGGACCAATTGTAGGAGAGATACGAACGTGTGTCATGAAGGTGTTCCTTCCGTGTCCTTGGCGGGGCTACTCGAGGGGCGCTCCGGCGACGGTGGGTTGAGGGTCTGCTCGGCATATTTCGCCGCCTCTTCCCACGTCTTAAATCGACCTTCACTCATGAAGTTCTGTACCATGGACACGATGTGTGGGTCCTGCTGCTCTTTAGCCCATTTGGCGAACGCAATCTTATTGTCCGCCTCCTCCTGGTCGCGGGCCCTGATATTGTGTAGGGTTCGGACAAGCCAGATCAAGAAGATGCCGACACCAATGTAGATAAGTTCCATTCTCGACCTCTCCTTTCTCTCGGCTTCGAAGAAGACTCTTTGCAATCATGACGGCGCATCGCACAGGGAAGTGGGTATAAGGACGAATCGAGAAGAGCATGAGGGCCTCGCAGGGGTGGGCGTATTGTAGGAGGGATGCCAACGACTGCGCAAGAGAGTCAGCGACCTTCAGCCGCCGATACTTCTGCCGGTCCTTGCGCAGTTGATGTTCCCGGTACTTAATCCCGTCGAATCTACTGCAAATCTGCTTCGCCTGTCACCGGAGGAATGCGAGACTGGTACTAGTGGGTTTTTCGGGGAGGGCTTCACCAATGCCGATGACAATGGCCCAAGCTACAGGGACGGTCACAACGGTCCCTATGACGGCAAGCAGAAAGAATGCTCCAACAAGCGCGCGTAGAGTGGTCATGATGACGCCTCCTTGCTATTCAGCCTGTAAAAGTCTTTTCTGAGAGAAGATTAGCGCAGGAGGCGTGGGGCAAGAAGTACTTCGGAGGGGGGAATCCGTGGGGCTAAGCTGTAAGGACGGCAATCTCCAGCATGGTGGAAACAGTGCCTTCCTCGATGGACATGCTGTCGTATTTGGGGCGCTGGCCTATGTATGGCATTGCAGTTCCATAGTGGATTTCAGTGTGTTTGTTAAAGAGATACATTAGGTTACGGCAGAACCTCAGTCAACGAGACGGGGGTTGTTGTCGGGAGGCCGTAGCCTAGATAGGAAAGTTGAGCGCCGATTCCGATGGTCAGCGCAAAGAGGGCCAATAGGATATAAAAGGCAGACTGGAACGTCCTCTGATTGGTAAACACGCCGGATATGTAGAGGTACACGGCCACGAGCAGCGGCGGGAACAACAACATGGCGGCAACAAGGAACATCATGGTTGTCATCTCATCCAGCCTTTTCCATTCATCCGGCTCAGCCGAGAGTGGCGTAGGCTGGTCCAATTACTTTAGTAAGCTAAACTCATTGCACACAGGAGTCAACGCCAGGTTTCTTGATGAAAAAACCTATCGCCCCACATCGAGAAGCACGCAGGCCAACTGAATTCCACGTATCCGAACAGGATAGAAGAACCTTCGGCGTGATTCTGAAGGGCAGGCGCCGTATCCATCTTACAACATGAGAATGGCAGAAGGTGTGGCAGCGGCAAGCCTAGGCCATGTGCGTAGCCGAAACCTCAAGTTTGGAGGCGCAATTTTCTGTCCAAGCTTTCAATGCGGTAGTACAATCGCAGCAGTCATAAGCAAGAATGACCGATCGAGAAGGGAGGTAGAATGGCCGGGTTTGTCATGCGAAAGAATCATCGTCTCAAGAAACTGGTGCCGGTGCGGTATCTTCAGGACGGAGTTGCCGGAGAAGGAATCATCAAAGATCTTTCGTTGAGCGGGAGTTACATTACCGGGAATGCATCGGTCTCAATCGGCATGGAGCTCGCCTTGCAAATTTTTGTGCCGGGAGACCCGGAGCCGTTGTTGATCGATCGCACCACCGTAAAATGGGTCAAAGGATCAGAGTTCGGAGTGGACTTCGATACTCCCCCACCGAAGGTGGCAGAGCGAATCACCACGGTCATCTCCACGCTGGTCAAGACACAACATAGCTCATCCCGCAAGGGATAAAGCAGCCCGTCCGTGATTCCTGCTGCACTCGTTCCATGGTCTCGGTATTTAGCCCAGTTGTGCGTCCGTGCATAGGTCTCTCCAGTGGGCACCCCCACTCCGCCGACAACTCTTCATAGATCTTTTTTCGACTTGATCATTCATCAGCCGAAGGCCTGAGTCTATTTTGAACCATGTCTGAATCTGCTATAAAGGGGCGGATTCACCTAAGCAACGGGAGGGAGAATTGGGAGTATCTCATTCAGTTCAAAAGAAACGACCGCTCTCACGCCTCATTTGTGTCTTGCTTGGTCTTGTGGCATGGAGCCTGACGGACGGGACGGTTTCGGTCGTTCAGGCTACCGTAAACCAGGACTTTCGTCTGTGGGCACCGGTCTATTTGACCGTTCCCCTCTCCTCTTCGTTCATCGGGTACATGGAAGTGAATCCCCGATTCGGTGATGATGTTTCGGAATTAGATCAACTGATCCTTCGCCCCGCGATCGGGTACAAACTGAATGATCGTTTTTCCGTGTGGCAGGGGTACGCGTGGGTCGGAAATTATCAGCCGAGCCTGAGAGAAGAAGATCGATTATATCAGCAACTGACGTATAGCGAGAAGTTCTCGTTCGTGAAAGTTGTCAGTCGCACCCGGCTGGAAGAACGATTTATCGAGCACACGGATAGTGCCTCCATTAGAGCCCGAACGCTGCTGCGCGGTGATTTTCCATTGCCGGTTGCTCCTGAGTGGGCGCTCGTCGTGTACGATGAAATTTTTGTGAACCTCAATGCCGTGAAGAACGGTCCTGACTCAGGATTCGATCAGAACAGATTCTTCGTCGGTATCAATCGCGAATTCACGAAGCAATTCAATATGGATGTTGGGTATCAGATGCAGGCGATCAACGGCAATCAGGCGGGGCTTATCAACCAAATTAACAACATAATTCTTCTGCAATTCTTTATCAATCTGTAGCGCCGCTTCCTTCCAGAAGGACGCTTTGAAATTCCGGCGCGTACGTAAAGCACTATTCAAAATTTGCTGTGGGATAGATCTAACGTTCGGCTTCCGTGAGGTCACCGTCTTCTTCTAGCGCTTCAAGGTCGGCTTCCGCTTTGGCTTTCAGGGTTGAAGGGTGCAGCCCGTATTTCCTGAGCATTTTGTAGAAGTCGGCCCGATACCGTCCGGCAAATTGGGCGGCGCGTGAGATGTTGCCGCCGGTGAGCTGCAGCACGTTCTTGAGGTAGGTTTTCTCAAACTCTTCCTTGGCTTCAGTCAGCGGTTTGAGCGGCGCGTCCGGTGATGTCCCCATTGAAGGCAAGAGGTCCGGCGTGATCATATCTTGACGCGTCATGACGGCGGCCTTTTCAATGACATTTTCCAATTCGCGGACATTTCCAGGCCAGGGATGGCCGACCAGTCGATTCAGGGCCGCCGGTGTAAAGCCCCGCAACGCTTTATTCGCTCGTTTCGCACTCGCAGTCAGGAAATGCTGGGCCAACAAGGGAATATCATCTCGCCGGTCCCGAAGTGGTGGGATAAATAACGGGACGACAGAGATGCGGTAGTACAGATCGTTTCTGAATGACCCGTTCTTGACCGCTTCACCGAGGTCTTTATTGGTTGCGGCGATAATCCGTACATCGATCTTCGTTGAGAGTTCTGAGCCCACCTCGCGGACTTCCCGTTCCTGCACGGCCCTCAACAGCTTGACCTGCATTGAGAGCGGCATTTCGCCGATCTCGTCGAGAAAGAGCGTGCCGCCGTTGGCGCTTTGAAATAGGCCTCGTTTGGCGCCATGGGCGCTGGTAAATGCACCGCGCACGTGTCCGAAGAGTTCAGACTCAAAGAGCGTTTCTGGAATGGCCGCGCAGTTGAGGGCGACAAACGCCCCTTTGCTCCGTCGGCTGTTCGAATGGATGACTCGTGCGAAGACTTCTTTTCCAGTCCCGGTTTCCCCGAAAAGGAGAATGGTCGCGTCGGAGTCTGCCACCTGCACGACTTGCTGGAGTATGCGCTGCATCGCAGGACTCCGCGCAACGATGTTTTCCATGCCATACAATTCGTTGACGAGAGACTTGAGCCGCTGGATCTCTCCTCTCATCCGTTGCGGAGAGAGCCCTTCTTCGATCTTGGCCTTCAGTTCCTGATCATCGAACGGCTTGGTGAGATATCCGAAGGCCCCGCGCTGCATGGCTTCCACGGCATTGGGGATACTGCCGTGGGCCGTCAGGATGATCACCGGAAGGCCTGGATGAATCCGCAACAGTTCCTCCGTCACATCGAGGCCGTCTTCGCTGCCCAGCCTGAGGTCTGCAATAGCGAGGTCAAACCGGTCTTTTTTCGCTGCGTCGATGGCTTCACGTCCGGTCGTACAGCCGGTGACGGCGAAGCCCATGGCTTTCAAGCGCATTTTCACAAGATGTAATAGTCCCTCTTCATCGTCGACTACAAGAATATGTTCTTTTTCCATGAAGTTCCTTCTATGGTGTCGTCGGTTCCGGCGCAGTCGAAGGTGGTGCACCCGTCGATGGGGGACGGATAGGACGAACCTTATCCCGCATTTCCTGGTCGATCCGCTTCAACGCCTCCAATTGGCTCGTTAATTCCTCTATTTTCTTATCTTGATCTATCAACTGTTTTTGTAGGTACAGCACGAGGCCTGTCTCGGCCTGATTTTTTCCGGCGCCTTTCTTACCGTTGGCCGAATCCATCTTCCGTTCATGTTCGGCTAAATCTCGCTGGAGGATTTCCAGGTATTGGGAGTCGGCATCTTTCATGGCCCGCAATTGCTGGATAGTCAGCTCTCTATCAAGCAAGTCTCGCACCAGCCGATCTGATGCCTGGGCCAGGATTGCCTGGCTTTCCGAAAGAGCTGGGGCTGCCATGACCGATTGGAACCAGGATTGCTCAACAGGAGCAGCGTGATTTTCGAGTAGCTCTATCCAGAGCTTGCTGGAGGAGGCCAGCTGGCTCTTGGGCGAGACGGCGATCACTTTCTCGAAGTATTTCGAAGCCGTATCTCGACTTTCATAGAGCCCCAACAAGGCACGCGTAAAGTAGACATGATCGCAGAAATTGCGTTCAGCACATTTCTGGAAGAGCGCCTCCTGTTTCTTCGCCAGCGCATGGAGGGACTTTGCCTCTCCGGTCTCCACCACGAAGTACGGCTGAGAAAATTGCGGAGCCGACGACCATGCCGCGCATCCTCCGAGGAGGAATAAACAGGATAAGGCCCAAGAGGTGAGGCCACTGTGGACAGCCTTCACGCCGTTTCCCCTGGTTTCGTGAGGCGTAGGATAAACCGCACAGTCGTTCCCTTCTTGGCTTCGCTTTCGATCCAAATCCGTCCTCCATGCGCTTCAACCACTTTTTTGGCCAGCGCCAGCCCGAGGCCGCTCCCCGGTGTAGCATGTTTGGTCTTCGTGCTTCCTTGGTAAAAGCGTTCGAAAATGTAGGGGAGGTCCTCGGCCTGAATTCCAGGCCCGCCATCGGTCACACTCACTTGCAGGACCCCCGCATTCGTGTCCGGCTTCATGAGTACCTTTACAATGCCCCCTTCCGAGCTGAATTTCAAGGCGTTTGAAAGCAAATTATCGAGCACTTGTTCAATACGAAGCGCATCCGCTTTGACCCACACACGCTGGGCAGGTGCTTCCAGCAACAGCTGCACATGCTTGGCATCGGCGAGCAGTTGAACTTTGTTGATCGACATATCTGTGACGCGTTTGAGATCTGTCGGGACGATTCGGTACTCCATCATCCCGGCGTCCATTTTTGAGAGATCCAGAATGGTGGAGATGAGGGTGATGAGCCGGCGGCTGCTGTCTGCCATGATGCGCAAGGTCGTCCGTTGTTCTTGGGACAAGGGGCCGGGAATTTCATCCAACAGCAAATGGGTGCCTTCTTGAATCGAGGCCATGGGCGTGCGCAATTCATGTGAGACATGGGCGAGAAACTCCCCTTTCATATCGTCCAGTTCTTGGAGTTTCGTGCCCATCCAATTGACCGCATCGACGAGATCCCGCAACTCACTGGGGGCTCGAATATTCAGCGACGTGCGGAAATCGCCCTGCCCGATCTGCTTGATATGGCTCTGCAATTGCCGAAGCGGGTGCAGGATCGTATAGCTGGCAAACCCTGCGAGCGTAATGCCAAATACGAGCGCAAGGAGCACCAGTTGTTCCGTCACCGCTTCGGCTTGCGCCGAGCTTTCTCGTGACCGGCTGACGCCGACACTGATGCCCGTCTCGTGGAGATCGATAAACTGTTGAAGTGTCGCACTTATGCGGTCCATCAAGGCGTCACGTCGACGTTCATAATCCGCAGACAGGGACGCCGGAGACGATACGTCACTCTCCAGTACTGAGCGGAAAATCATGAGTCGTTCTTGCTGCAGGCGCTTGGCATCCTCGAGTAATTGAATGCCTTGGGGAGTACGTTCCTGTGTCTCGATGGTCTGGAGTCCGCGATGAAATTCTTCGACCTCTTCATCGAAATGTTGCAGGAATGTCGCATCACGTACGGCCAGATACTTCTTCTCACTATTGAGTTGGGCATAGAGCACGGTGAGGAGACGTTTGGCCGATTCGATCGCTGGGTAATGGCGAGTGGCCATATTGGCACTCAACGCAGTCAGCTGGCGTAGTTGAAACAAGGCATACAGATTCACCCCCGCCATCACCACGATGATGATGAGGGAGGTGAGGACTATCCGCCAGAAGATAGACAAGCGCACGAGCAAAGCTCTTTCTCAGCCTCGAGAAATGAGGAAATATGTAGAGGCTGTAGGTGATTCCATACACTATTTCCCCCTGCCACTCAAGGGATCCGGCAAACACACCCTCCCATACATCATTCTTATATGGAGCGCTAGGCCAGGAAGGTTTGAGCAGCTTCCAATCAGGAGAGTGAGAAACGCACTCTTTCCGCCATACGACTCGTCCCTACTTGTCGAAGGGTGAGACAAATTGGCGTTGGCGTCGTGACACCCCATGTAATGATGCAAAGAGATGGCCACGAAACAACAACATGGCGACGGCAAGTGGTGGTGTGAAGAGCAGCCCGAGATACCAGCTGATTGAAGAAGGAATCCCCACATAGTCGAGCCAACCTCCGAGGATCGTGAATGGGAGTACGAGGATCTGGGAAAAGTCCAAACCTGCTCCCCTCCCTACTCGGCTGGAGAGAGAAAAAAACGATTGCAGCCCCATAGGCGAGAGGACGATGGGAATCAGGATCACGGCAAACGGTAGAAACCATTCAATCCAATTCTCAAGGACAAACTGGTACGAGGTCTTCAACACCTCGAGCGGGGAATCATGCCGAACTTGATAGATAATTTCCGGTGCTGGGTTCAGCAAGAGAAAGATCAGCAAAAAGGTGACATACGACATGAGTTGCCCATACGGGTTCGTCTGCATGCTCAGGTCGAGAGCCATGAGTGGCAGCCATAGGATAAATCCAATGCCGATGACGTCCCAAAAGTAGTGACCGACGCTGCCATAAATGTCCTGGAATGTGATCGCCCGCGCCTGGCGAATCGATTGCTCGATCAGACTCAGGGTCGCGCCAACCAGGAGCGCGTTCACTGCGCCAAGCACAAAGCCTCCGATCATGCCGAGCGGCGAGGCAATCTGGGTGGCGAGGACCAGCAGGAATCCAAATCCAACCACGGCTAATATGGTCATCCAGCCTCGGACAAGGGACTGTCCAGTTTTACGAAAGGCGCTCCGATAGAGTGCGAGCGTGTCGGTCAGCATCTGTGACATGAAAGACAATAGTCTGAGGGAGCTGATTGGGTCAAGCCACCGAACTCTCGCGCGAGGTTGACTTCCCTTATACTGTGATTATGTGTATCGGAACAGCACAGATCGATAAGCAGAGTGGAGTCATCCAATGGACATGAATCGAATGACGATCAAGTTACAAGAGGCGCTCCAGACTGCATCGTCCCATGCTGCAAGGCGGAGTCATCAAGGGATCGATGTGGAGCACCTTCTGCTTGCATGCATGGAACAGGAGGGTGGCCTTGCCGCCTCTCTTCTTGAACAGGCAGGATTGTCGGTACCTTCCGTTCGCCAAGCAGTGGAGCAAGCACTCACCAAGCTGCCTCAAGTACAGGGTGCCGGGGCAAGCCCGGGACAGCTCCACGTGGCATCCCGGCTCAGCCAAGTCTTGACCAAGGCCGAAGACGAACAACGAGCGTTGAAAGACGAGTATCTCAGCGTCGAGCATGTCATCCTCGCCATGGTCCTGGAAGGAGGCGTCTTCAAGAAACTCGGTCTGACGAAGGAACGGCTGTTGGGCGCGTTGCAACAAATACGAGGCTCTCAACGTGTGACGAGCCAGGACCCGGAAGGCACCTATCAGTCGTTGGAGAAATATGGCCGCGACCTGACTCGTTTGGCCGGGCAAGGGAAATTAGACCCCGTGATCGGACGCGATGAGGAAATTCGGCGCGTCGTACAAATTCTTTCACGGCGGACCAAGAACAACCCTGTGCTCATCGGTGAACCAGGCGTCGGGAAAACTGCCATTGTCGAAGGACTTGCCATTCGCATTATCAAGGGTGATGTGCCTGAAGGACTGAAGAAGAAACGCCTCATCACCCTCGACATGGGATCGCTGGTGGCTGGCGCGAAGTTTCGCGGCGAGTTCGAAGAACGATTGAAGGCGGTCCTCAAAGAGGTGCAGGCGTCAGAGGGACAAGTCTTGCTCTTCATCGATGAGCTGCACATAGTTGTGGGAGCGGGCGCGGCGGAAGGGGCCATGGATGCCGCCAATCTGCTCAAACCTATGCTGGCCCGCGGCGAATTGCATTTAATCGGCGCGACGACACTCGATGAATATCGAAAACATATTGAAAAAGATGCCGCGCTGGAGCGCCGGTTCCAGACCGTACTGGTCAATCAGCCGACGGTGGAGGACACCATCTCCATTTTGCGTGGGCTGAAGGAACGCTACGAGGTGCACCATGGCGTGCGCATCAAAGACGCGGCGCTGGTCGCCGCTGCGAAACTCTCAAACCGATATATTGCCGATCGCTTTCTTCCGGACAAAGCCATCGATCTGGTCGATGAATCGGCGGCCCGCCTGCGGACGGAAATCGATAGTTTGCCGGCGGAACTCGATGAAGTGTCGCGCAAGGTGATGCAGCTGGAGATCGAGCGGGAGGCCTTGCGGAAGGAACAAGACCAGGCCAGTCAAGCGCGGCTGGCGACCCTTGAGCTGGAGTTAGGCGAGAAACAACGAGATCTGCATGCGCTCAAGACGCGATGGGATTCTGAAAAATCCTCGGTGTCACGGTTGCGCAAGACTCGGGAAGCGATGGAAGAAGTAAAACAATCGATGGAGCGTGCGGAACGGGCCTACGATCTGAATCGCGTGGCGGAGCTGCGATATGGAGAGTTGCCTCGCCTTGAGCGGGAACTGGCGCTGGAGCAGGAACAGCTGGGGAAGAAACAGGGCGAAAGCCGGTTGCTCAAAGAAGAGGTTGATGAAGACGACATCGCGGCCGTCGTCAGTCGCTGGACGGGAATTCCTGTATCCCGACTGGTCGAAGGGGAAACGGAGAAACTCTTAAAGCTGGGCGAGTTGCTCCATCAGCGAGTGGTCGGCCAGGATGAAGCGGTGCAGGCGGTCGCGGATGCAGTCCTCCGTGCGCGCTCAGGCATCAAAGATCCGAATCGTCCTATCGGTTCGTTTCTTTTTCTCGGCCCGACCGGAGTCGGAAAAACTGAGTTGGCCCGGGCCCTTGCTGCGACGCTCTTCGATAACGAGGCGAACTTGATTCGAATCGATATGTCCGAGTACATGGAGAAACACACGGTGGCCCGACTGATCGGAGCCCCGCCCGGCTACATCGGCTACGACGAGGGCGGACAACTGACTGAAGCCGTCCGGCGGCGTCCGTTCTCCGTCATTCTGTTCGACGAGATCGAAAAAGCCCATCACGACGTCTTCAACGTGTTGCTCCAAGTATTAGACGACGGTCGGTTGACGGACTCTCAGGGCCGGACCGTCGATTTCAAAAACACAGTGTTGATCATGACATCGAACATCGGCAGCCCACAGATTCTTGAAGCACAGCAACGGCACGCGTCCTATGACGAGGTCTGTTCCCTCGTGATGGCGGAGTTACGCGAACACTTCCGTCCGGAATTCTTGAACCGTGTCGACGAGACGGTGGTGTTCCATCCGTTGGAGACGGAGCAACTCGCGAAGATCGTAGAGATCCAACTTGAGCGATTGCGGGCACGTTTGACAGAGCGACGAATCTCCCTGTCCGTGACGCCGGCGGCCTTGCGGCATCTGGGTGAGCGCGGCTACGATCCGGTCTATGGGGCGAGGCCCTTGAAGCGATTGATCCAGCAGGAAATCGAAACGCCGATGGCACGTCAGTTGGTCAAGGGCGAATTGCGCGATGGAGAGACGGCGACTGTGGACCTGAAAGACCAGCACATTGTCATCGTGCCGACGGTTACAGGATAGAACGCATCGTCCTGCCTTAGCCTAGAACGACGGATCCTCCCTTCACGTCTTGGGTTGTGCCGCTGGCACGGAGCTTGTCGATCTTCCACTCGGTGGCGGAGACCTGAATCACGTGGCCTTTGATCGTATGGAACTCCCCTTTCGTGAAGGCCACGACATTGGGCGCCTTCACATCTATTTGTAGGATGACAGTTCCTGAGGCCGGATGTCTGAGTAGGAGACTCTTCGGAGTGTTCGTCACATCGTAGGCGCGCTTCTCATTGATCATCAGGGTGCTGTCGTTGAGCTTGGCCGTCACCTTCCCGTTCGCATCGAACAGCGCAAAGTTCACAAGCAGTGCGCCCGTGTTTGGCTTTAGTGCTACCTGAATCTGCGGGATTCCCTCGATTTCAATCATGCCGTCGGTATTGCGGTACAGGTTCGAACCTACTTCTACGTCCATCAATGACCTCATTTCCCTCTGATATAAGACACTTCCTTTATGATTTCTTGATTCGATCCAGAATCAATGCGACGCAGCCGCCGAGCAGTCCCCCTCCCAAGATCGTCGTCAGTAGCTCGACCAATTTGAGTTCCCACACGGACCCCTGCGCTTGCATGGCTTCCCGAATGCCGCCCTGCAGCATGATCACGGCCAGCGCCATGGTGGCGCCGACGATAAACCACCAGAGAAAGACTTTCGCGGTCGACCACACAGGAAACCTCAAAACTCCATTCGACGGTCGAGACTGCGGTATTGAATCGCTTCCGCCACATGCAGCGACTCAATCTTATCAGAGCCCGCGAGATCGGCAATGGTTCTCGCCACTCGCACAATGCGCCCATGGGCCCGAGCCGACAGTCCAAGTTTGGTCAGCGCGTGCTCTAGGAGTTCCTGAGCCGGCGTGTCCAAGCCACAATACCGCTTCAGGAGCCGAGGCTTCAACTGAGCATTCGAGTGAATCCCGTCTTCACGATACCGGTGGCGCTGCCGATCACGCGCCGCTAGGACGCGTAATCGAATCGTGTCGGAACGTTCCGGCATGGGGCCGTGATCGTGCAAGTCTCGCACGGAGACCGGTGGGACCTCGATATGAATGTCGAGTCTATCCTGAAGCGGTCCCGACAATTTGGCTCGATAGCGGCGGATTTGATGCGGCGTACAGACACATTCACGCGTGCGATCCCCATAGTATCCGCAGGGACAGGGATTCATCGCGGCGATCAACATGAATCGTGCAGGGTAGCGGAGCGAGCCACTGGCCCTGGTCAGGGTCACATGCCCGTCTTCCAATGGCTGCCGCAATCCGTCGAGGACGGGACGGCGAAATTCCGGGGATTCGTCTAAGAACAACACGCCATTGTGCGCCAAGGATACTTCTCCCGGCCGGGGAACTGTTCCGCCTCCGACAAGTCCCGCATCGGAAATACTGTGGTGTGGAGCGCGAAAGGGACGGACCGTCAGCAGCGGATGATGGGCCGGTAATTGTCCGGATACGCTATGGACGCGGGTCGTTTCGATCGCTTCCTCCGGCTCCATGAGGGGCAAAATCGTCGGGAGACGTTTAGCCAACATGGTCTTGCCAGATCCCGGCGGCCCCACCATCAAGAGGTTGTGACCTCCGGCTGCGGCGATTTCCAGGGCGCGCTTCGCATGGTCTTGCCCCTTCACGTCGCCGTAGTCGTCATCCTCCACCGGGCGAGTGGTAAAAAACCGCTCCCGGTCTGCGTGAGCGGGGTCCAGCGAAACCGTACCGTTGAGAAATGCCACAGCTTCGGGGAGTGTGTGGAGCGGATACGCCGTCACACCTTGTACCACGGCCGCTTCCTGGCTGTTCTCAGCCGGCAAGAGCAAACTATAGTTTGGCCTACAGGCTATCCCAATGGATAACGCGCCGGTAATCGCCTTGATGTGTCCGTCCAACGAGAGTTCACCGACACAGACGCGGCCTTCGATATTCTGGGGTGGAATGATTTCTTCCGCAACGAGAATCCCAATGGCAATGGCCAGATCGAGGCCGGATCCTTCCTTCTTGATTCCCGCGGGGGCGAGATTCACAGTGATTTTCTTTGCCGGGAAATGGAAGCCGGTATTCTTGAGCGCGGAGCGGACCCGGTCGCGGCTCTCCCGTACCGTGGCATCGGGGAGACCGACGACTGAGAATTGTGGAAGCCCTCCGGCAATATCGACTTCCACGTCGATCAGATGCGCATCAATACCGACAAGTGCGGCACTCAAAACTTTTGCAAGCATGGGTGAATCCGGGTGACTCCAGTGGAAGGCGCGGGGCCGCTGGATTATAGGAACGGTGTCGAATTGTTTCAACCAAAACAGTTGGAGACGTCAGGAATTGGTTCCATTTCCCTTGTTATCATCACACCAGTCTGAACGCTAGCCCGCGTGATTCATGAAAGTTCGTAGCGAAATGGCGAGTGGTGCGCGCAAGCGCAAGGAGCGGACCTCGTGTGATGTGTTAACCCTGTTGCTACCTGTCTCACTTGACTCAGGTATCTGAGTTTGTAGCAAGCTTCATGAATTATGCGGGCTAGCACCCTCTTCTCCCATTTCTGTATAATCCCGCCCATGCCTGCCCCATCCCATTCCCTGCAATCGAGCCTGTTAAAACGCGCTGCACACATCAGACTACCTGGCCATATGCCGCTCTATTTTCTCCTCAGTGGCCTCATCATGGGAGTGAGCAGTCAAGTCTGGGCTCAAGTGCCTGGCCGCGGAGCGACCCAATCTGGGTCAGTTGGAGCGTCGATGGCCGTCCTTGCAACACTGCAAGATGCCGATGTGCTTCCACCCGAAGGCACTCCCGAGGCGAATCGCGTCATCAAATCCGTCATCCAATTTCAATCGGTATTTCTGAAGAGCGTTGATCCGGCCGTGCAGGTATTCCTGACGCAAGCATTGGCGCCACAGGGAGGACGCAGCGCAGACGAAACCCTGCCTCGATTCCGTTCGGCAGGCTGGACGTCGGATGTGCTGGAGTCACTCAGTGACCAGTGGGTCGTCACGCCAATCGACGAGCGAGATCATTTGGCGCCTGGCTTCCGCCAATTCAACGTCAGCCTGGCGGATTTTGATGGGTTCATGGAACTTATTGCGAAGGCACGCACAGCCTTCATGCAACGGGGTCAGAACATACACCAGGTGTTTGCGCAGCGACGGCGTGAGATGCCGGGCGGAACACCATAACTACAACAGGAGGACGCAATGGCGACGAAAGCCTATATTCTCATCAAGGTCAAGGCTGGGCGGACGAAAGATGTGCTGCAGTCCCTCAAACGTCTCGCCGGCGTCGAACAAGCCCACTCCTGCTTTGGGCGGCCGGATATTATTATGTTCATCACTGTCGCAGATGAACGAGCCCTCTCGGATGTAGTCATCACAAAAATTCACCAAGTTGAAGGGGTAGAGGAAACAGATACGCATATCGTCGCCGATGCCTAGACTGTGGGGCGTGACGCGCGAGACTGGCGCGAAAGGCGCGACGTGAGCAGAGTGGTTCTGACTTCGTCTTGCTCGCTCCTTAAGCTCTAGCGAAGCGAAGAGACGCTGACGCTGGCCCCGCCAAGTTCTGCCGAACGGTAGCAGGCGTCGGCTACCTCGACGGCGCGACATCCATCACGTCCGGTAATTGGCGGCGGGCGGTTCATTTCAATGGCATGGGCGAAGGCGCGCAGCGTGGCGAGAATCGTCTGCTGCGGTTGGACCGCCCATTCGAGAGGCGCAGTGCCGTCGATGGCGCAGGTCACTCGCTGGTGAAACCAATCAGCAGCAATTTGCCCCGCAGTTCCAACCCACTCCGTTCTCGCCACCCTCCCCGTCACAACGCGTGCAACGTCCAGCACACATCGCAGGCCGCTCGCTGTTTCGACCTGCACAATCGCCATCGTGTCCGGCGCCACGGTCGGAAGCTGATCCAACTCGCAGCGCACGGCAACCACCTCTTCACCGGTGAGAAAAGGCACCACATCCAAAAGGTGAATACCAAATTCCAAGAGCGCGCCGCGCTGACCCGGCATCGGTGACCGAACCTGGGCGCTGGCTTTTGTTTCAATCCGGCTGGTGAAGGTGGCGTATCGGAGACGGCCGATCTCCGGCAAGTGATCCTTCAAAACGAGAATCGTCGAGTCAAAGCGCAGGGTGTGTGCGGTCATCAGCAACAGACCCGCCTTTTCTGCTGCCGCTACCATCGCTCGTGCTTCGTGGCCCGTCAGCGCCAACGGCTTTTCAATGAGGATCGGTTTCTTCGCGTTCACAGCTTCAAAACAGATCTCAGGACAGAGCGACGGAGGGGTCACCACTACGACAGCCTCTACCGTCGGATCGGCGATTAAGTCTCGATAATCCGCATAGACAGGAATCTCAGTCTGCGCAAGCAAAGGCAGTTCTTCCCCGATCCGTTTTCGACAGAGCGCGGCAAGGCTTACCCCTGGTAGATCATGCAGGATATGGTGGATATACCGGCTGCCATGCCGGCCAGCGCCAATGAGACCAATTCTTAGCGGCATAGTTGTCATAGACCGTGCAGATGGGCAAACTGTAGTCGCCATCACACACTGGGTCAACTGAAACTTGCTCCATACACCGATTGACAGCCCAATGGCCTGGTCCCTATAGTACGCGCGCGTTGTACAGCCCTATCTGAGCATGGTGTATCCCGCAACGTCTTTGTGAGAAGAGATTGACGCAATGACATCGACGGTCGCTCCCTTTACCTTGGATCAGATCGGTACCGGCACGGCTCGTTTTCCGAGTGGCGTCGCCATCCCCACACTGACGGATGCCGCTGCCGACCCCTACATCCACACTCGCGTCTCGAAACATGTGCAGGTGGACTGTATTCAGTTTTGGCCTCAAGAAAAAGGACTCTATCCCGGCCTTGTTCTCTTGCATGAAGCATGGGGACTGACGGCGCAAATAAAGGATCTCGGCGCCAGGCTGGCCTGCGAAGGCTACGGGGTCATCATTCCGAACTTGTACGCGCGACTGGGGGGCATGGTCACGGCCAACGCAGAGGTTGCGGATGCGCTTATGGGCAAGTTGAACGAATCCCTCGTCCTGCAAGACATCAATTCCTGCTGTGAATTCCTGAATACACGCGACCATATTAAGCGAAATATCCACGGCGTGGTCGGCTACGGCATGGGCGGATCGTTTGCACTTCGGTTCGCCTGTCAACGGAAACGGTTGCGGGCAGCGGTCGTCTACTACGGCCGAGTGATGCAGCCGGATACTGCGATCACAGACCTCTTCTGTCCGGTGCTCTATCACCAGGCGGATCAGGACCAGTGGGTGCCAAGTCAGGATGTGGAACGGTTGCGTACGGCTGCGGCTGAGCATCGAAAGCGCGTCGAGATCAAGACCTATCCCAATGCCCCCCATGCCTTTTGTAATGAACAACGAACGGAGAACTATCGTGCCGACGCGACAGCAGAGGCGTGGGAGTCGACTGCCGCATTTCTGAGGACTTGCTTCCAAGGCACCTAACCTGCCTTCCAACGTATGATGCCAGCAGTCCCTGCTTGAGGGTGTGGGCGGAAGCACGGTAAAGTATTTCGATGCGCAGCTACATCCTCGAGATCCGACAGGCCCACTCACGAATAGCTCTCGCCCTTACGATCGTGCTCATCTCTGCATTCGGGTTCTGGCCCAATGCCAAGGCTGACGAATCCCTTCCGAGTTCCATGCCCGATTTCCCCTCAGCTATTCGTGCCCATTCTGAGCAACTGGCTAAGCTAGAATCCGACAAGGGAGCCAGTCACCTATTCCTCTCGGCCATTGGTCCCGCGCTCCAGATGGGTGATGTGGCCAGGACACTGAAGGTCAATCCCTTGCCGGCCAGGCTCGCCAAAGACCTCCTGGTGCCGGATCTGACTGCCGCGGTCCTTCGCTTGATGGGCAGTCTGGCTGTATGGGACATCGCTGCCACGGTGAGACAGGCTGTGGAGGATCAGCAACTCGAGTTGGTAACCGAGCGACTGCTCGGATCGCCGCAATCCAGGGCATGGCTCGACCAGCAGACGCATGCGGCGTGGCATGAGTCGATGAATCAACTCGTGAGTGTGGTGGCCTCTCCAGAATGGGCCAAGGGGAAGCAGGAAGAGTCTGCGTCACCCCTGTTGGTGACGGTCCTCGAACGAGCCGCCCAGTTGGAAGTGCACGCCATGCAGGCCAGTTACCGAGAATGGGATCGGTTACGGAATTGGAAAGATCGGGTCCGTGGGCTCCGCGGTCAGGCCAGGCTGTGCGGGACCTGGCAGTGGATTATCCATAACCATCAGAAGAGCCACCAAGAGCAGAAATTGACCCTACTCTTTCCACCAGTAGGACAGACGCAGGCCGCTCTGCCTGGGCTCGTGGAAACAATCGTGCTGGGTGAAAACGTCTATCTGCGATGGGAAATGAATGGCCTGGTCCAAGAAGATAGTCTTCAATTCAATAAAGAAGGTCAACGCCTTGAAGGCACCTTCGCGAATTCCCAAGGAGATTGGGGTTCGATCAGTGGAAAGAGAACGGCTGGCTGTGTACCGTGACGCGTGATGCGCGAGAGTGGCGAGAAAGGCGCGACGCAACAAGCGTTGATCTTACCTCGTCTCGCTTGTCCCGCTTTTCGCGCAAGTCTCGAGCAATGCTTCTGTTAAGGAGTACGGTTTGTAGAACGAGGGCGCGCGTCCCGCCAGGCTCCCCAGGCTAAGAGTATCCAGCCTATCAAGAATGCCAGCCCGCCGATTGGTGTGATCGCCCCCATCCACCGGATGCCTGCGAGAGACACCACATACAGACTGCCTGAAAAGAGAACAATTCCCAGAATAAAAAACCATCCGGATTTTTCAAGGCCTTGCTCTGGGTGACGGTCGATGGCCCAGGACACGATACACAGTCCAAAAGCATGATACATCAAATACCGGGTTGCAGTTTCAAAGACTTGGAGCATTGGCGCATCCAGAATTTCCTTCAGCGCATGGGCGCCAAAGGCGCCGGCAGCAACGCCGCATCCGGCTAATATGGCGCCAAGCATCAGAAATCGCTGAGAAGGTGACCGACCTGCCATCGTAGTAACCTCCTAATTCGTGGTCTTCCGTATTTCTCTGTCGCATCTCATTGATGTAACGTGATTGATCGGGTCTGACCCAATCAAACAAGAACAACCAACCGGTCACTTGGAGGTTGGACTCTAGCGGAGAGAACAACCCACACTATTTATGAACGGTTCGTCGAGAAATGGCGGGGAGCACGTGACATGTGAGCCCTGTCCCTGCCGGTCGCACTGTGTCCACCCCGGTTCGCTTAAGTCAGGAACCGTCGATTGTAGCAGAAGTGCTGATGAATAATGTGGGCTAAGTCTCCCTATGCCTCTCGAATGCCCCCTGCTCACCTTCATAGAATACTTGGTAACTTCCTAAGGGAAATATCCGTCTATTAGGTTCTAAGTAGCTGAAATAGACGGAGAGGGTTACCCGCACACCACCAGTTTGGGTAAGTTTCCCCCATCTCTTGAGGGATAGCCACATACTCCTACCCACGCTATCCTGCGCATCACATGATGGCTCAAGGGACAGAACAGACAGGGGGGGATAGTCCGAAGTTTACTATTGACTGTGTGCTAGCAAGCGGTAGCACC
Organism: Nitrospiraceae bacterium; assembly: GCA_041748925.1. GTDB lineage: Bacteria > Nitrospirota > Nitrospiria > Nitrospirales > Nitrospiraceae > Palsa-1315. Next base: position 20,337 of record JBGTCI010000037.1, read on the forward strand.
CAGCTTCAAGCGGACGGGTGCGTTCTTGAAAGCTCAGGTGATGGACATAGGCTCATTACCCCTGATCACCTGAGAACAGGTGATCTTGTGAAAATCCAATTGTGGTTAGAGGGCGAGGAGGCTTTTATAGACATCCGGCTGGCGGTAATCAGTGGGATTCACGCGCCTTGGATCAAGGTGGGCGTGATCCGGGTGAGCCCAAACGACCGAATGAGGCTGAAACGATTTATCGATCCCCCCACCGCCATGCACGTCGATGAACCTGCGCTCATCGACCATCTTCTCATTCGGGCATAGCGTCGCCATATAGACATTGCGTGGCTTCGACCCCTTGGTGCGGCAAGTCGGCAGCTAGGGTGATTTTTCACTCTTGGAAGTTTGTGACACTTCAGGGTCATGCCATTCTTTACCGGTCGCCTCTGTCCACATTCCATGCACGATTCGTCGCTCGAAACCAAGCCATGTTGCCTTGTCGCGTAGATTCTTCAGGTATTTCATGTCGGCATCGGTCAGCGTCTTTGGGCGTGGTTTTATCGTAAGCAATTGGCTCACGGCATCACGCTCCTTCAAAGTGGGTCGCACGGCTTGTGCGCCTTCAAGGACCTGCCTTTGAGGTGATGCCTGGATTTTCTGTGGCAACTGCACTCGGAAAGGGGAGGTATCTTCAGCGCGTGAAACCCCTGTTGCCGGCGAAAAATTCATGGTGAGTGCCAAGAAAAGAAAAATCAAAACCGCACAGCGTGTCATACAATCCACCTCGTCCCTTCGAAAGACGAGGTTTCGCGTCTGGCTGGTTCGTTGATCATTTGCCTTTCGGCTTCCACTCCTGCGCCAGTTTCTGAGCCTCGGCGATTTGCTCGGGGGTCATCTGTTTGCCCAGCGCATCCTTCCGCGCGGCCCCACGATCTGCTCCGCCCGCTGCCCCCAGGATGTACCACATGTAGGCCTGGACATAGTCCCGCTCCACGCCGTCCCCACGCTCATACATGAGGCCAAGTCTTCTTTGCGCGAGATCATTGCCTTGCTTCGCGGACAAACGATACCAATACACAGCTTTCGTGAAATCTTGCGGGATACTTCGCCCATAATCATAGAGAATCCCCAGGCTCACCTGGGCATCCGCGCGTCCCTGAACGGCGGCCTTCTCATACCACTGCCGAGCTTGGGCATAGTCTTTTTGCACGCCCTGGCCATTGTCATACAGCAGGCCGAGGTTGTACTGTGCCAGGGCATCTCCGTGTTCGGCTAGCGGTTGCCACTCACGCAAGGCAGTTGCGTAGTCGCCGCGGTGATGGGCGTCCATGCCTGCTTTGAAGTCCGCCCAAGTAGGCGTGCTCAGACAGATGAACGACAGCACAATGGCAGTGGCGTGTTGATTCCTCATGAACTGTGCTTGACGAGTGGTTTCATTTGCGGATCGGTGCAAGCGGGTGTCCGCTCTCTGACATGCATTTCCAAAACGTAAATCTCTCTCTATCGTTACCGGCAGTGTTGACGATCCCCGCATCCGGAGATGCTTCGAATTGGGCACCTGGCACCTGTTGTTCAACCGTCTTAATGCAGGAAGCCACTGCCTGTTCGAGTTCACGCCGTTGGTTGTCCGAGGGAGTTGGTTCAAAAGGAACTGTTTTAAATGACTTTCTATCGAGTGGTGAGATCTTGGGTGACTCGACTTTTGCCTCAGCCTTGGCTCCGGGCAGAAACGTCCCTGCTTCAACCAGCTCCGTCGTGGTAACCATCAACAAAATGAATACCACGCAGATGGGTAAAGCAATCATTGTGAGTTTCATACTCTGAGTATAAGTCAGGCCCTGCACCAAGACATCCTGGAAATGACGATACATGACAGCCATTGAGACCTCCCAAGAGTGGGCGTATTCTAGGAGGGACTTGAACGAAGGCGCAAGGGTCTAGGCGAGGCGGCTTTTCGCCACACATTCTCCATCCGATGATGGTGAGAGTAAAGAATGGACCAATCTCACATATGTGTTTGCCAATGGCCTTGGCCGAGCGCTTCGCCCGACAAGAGGGATTGGGGTGATGGAGCTATAGGGTGCGTATAGCCCTGCTGTTGATCATTGTCGGTATCGTCATCTTCGGTCCGCAACTATGGACCAGGCGAGTGTTTGCCCAGCATAGTGTCCCCCGTCCTGACTTTCCGGGAACTGGGGCGGAGTTAGCGCGGCACTTACTGGATCGATTAGACATGCAACATATTAAGGTGGAAATGACCGAGATGGGCGACCATTACGATCCTGAGACCAAAACTGTTCGCCTGATGCCCGATAAGTTCACTGGGAAATCCCTCACAGCTGTCACCGTTGCCGCACACGAGGTCGGGCACGCCATTCAAGACCATACAGGCTATCAGCCACTCGTGGAGCGCACGCGGCTCGTGCGGATTGCCCACGGGGCGGAAAAAGTTGGAGGGATGGTGATGATGGGCATTCCGATTGCGGCGGCGATGACTCAGACCCCTATGGCAGGTGTATTTGTCCTAGTTGCTGGGATGGCGACGATGGGGATCTCTACGCTTGTGCACCTCCTCACTCTTCCGGTCGAATGGGACGCAAGCTTCAGACGTGCCCTTCCCGTGCTCCAAAAAGGAAACTACCTGTCGCCGCAAGATGAACATGGGGCTCGACGCATCCTGACTGCGGCAGCGCTGACATACGTAGCGGCCTCTCTAGCAAGTTTGCTAAACCTCTGGCGATGGATCACCTTTTTACGGCGATAGGCTCGACCATTTCACGTACCCTCGTGGACAATTTACGTTTGCCGTATGGTTAGCGCGAGAATGTGGGCACATCCTCGCATGTCTCGAGGATCGTGTTCCGTCTACACTTCTACAAAATGAAATCGACATTGTGACGGTTGGTTGTCACACCACTCCCCCAGTGTCGTGGTTTGACACGAAACAATGACCAGGGGTATGGTCCGCCAAAGGAGGGATGGGTGATGGCACGAATAGAGCCCCAGAAACCGGACCAGACGTTTAATCGAAGCCGTGAGTTTCAAAGAGAAGTATTGGCCTATCTAAAAGAACATGGTCCACAACCGTACGAGGTACTCTACGTTCACTTCGATCCGAACCGCACTGCGGAGATACAAGCCGTCTTAAACGAGTTAATCCAATGGAAATTCATTGAGAAGGGCACGGATTCGTCCTTGACGGTTTCGATTACCACTTCCGGCCTTGCCCGCCTTGGACTGAAAGACATCTGAAAAGAGGGCGAATTGCCTGGGTATAACTTGGTGCGGGAGGCGGGAATTGAACCCGCACACCCTTGCGGATACAGGATTTTAAGTCCTGTGCGTCTGCCGATTTCGCCACTCCCGCACGATGGCGGGATTGTTGCAGAATGTTGCTGGCGCTGCAACATTTCCTGCAACAATGCGAATCCCTTCAGCCTCTCACGGATGAAGGAGTTGTCTCTCGTCACTCTGAGAAGGAAACGGGAGGCGGGCCTGATTGTCTTGTGGTTTCGGCGCTTGGAGTCTCGAGGCTAATTCGGCAAGATAGAATTCAATGATCCACCGCTCATCCGCGGAAAGATCCTCAGACAGACTTAGGACCTCCTCGCATATGGTAATGAGGCTCTGAATCTCTTTCCGTAATGGTGCGAGCATTCCTCACACCTCTTCGTTTGGCTGTGGGCAGGAATATAAGTGGCCTACGTGAAATAGTCAAGGCTTAGAGTCTCTGAAACCATTCCTCCCTCCACGCACGATACCGCGCGTCTCATGACAAAGGGTGACCAAGGGCGCAACCAATGTACAAACAAATGGCTGTGCATACAATGTCGGAATGTCCCTGCACGATCAACGGTTCGTTTCCCTCGCACTGATTATTCGCCAGCACATAGGCGCATCAAGTTTCGGTGAGAACCTCACCGCTGCTGACTCCCCTGCGCCGACAGGCGGCCGCACCCTCAGGACACAATCCGGTAATATTTTCAAACTGGGGTGTTTCCCAGGTCTACTGCGGTGGATTACTCGGCATATTGCGGACTAGCCGATACCTACTTGAACAGGAGGGAAGATGAAACAAACGTGGTTTGTAATAGTCACTAGCCCCCAGCAACAAATACTGTCCGGGACTTGCTATATTGCCCAGGATGCATCTCCAACCATGATACGCTCGAACGCGGCTAGGTTTTCCAGCGTTGCTGATGCACAGGAATTTGCTGAAAAGAACCGCATATCATTGAATGCTGAGACCCATATCGATCTAATCATTCAGGGTCGGACAAAGGACAACCCATATGACCGTATACCAAGGGGTCGATTTACAAGTGAGATGGAGACAACGAGTGGATTGAACCCTCTGTAACCATCGAAGCAAGAGTTCCGAAGCTAGCCCGCATGATTCATGAGCGCATTTGCTGGAACACCGATGCCTCACTCAAGTGAGGAGAGTGAGACTAGCGGACAAGCGAGGCGGGGCTCACAGGTCACGAGAGCCCCGTTCCTCGATCTTGCGCGCGCCACTCCGCCATTTCGTGACGAACCGTCTTGAATAATGCCGTCTGGCAAGAAGCTGTCGCGTCACAAGTTTGATCGCTGAGCAACCAGATCTCGCTAGACCGCTTCGATCCTCGGCTTCTCTTCGTCTTTGTGGCCGAGTAATTTGCTGCGATCCATCGCTTCCTTCACCCCGGATTGGACAGTCCGGCCCCATCGAGTCGTTTGCAATTGAGCCTTTTTCGCATAGCGACCGACATTACGTCGGGTTTCCGCCCCCGATTGCGGCGCAAAGAGTAATCCAATCCCCGCTCCGATCACTGCCCCACCTGCCACCAATGCTGCGGCTTTCGCGACATGATGTTCCTGGCTCGACATGGTAACCCTCCTTCACAAGGTTGAATGAAGAATGTGATTGCCGACTTTCGACACGTCCATGACCCATCCCTTCAGCAGTAAGCGTGCCAGACAAGTAACCATGAAAATCTCCCGTGATTCGGCGCAGCTCTAGTCCAAGGATTAAGCGCAACTAATTTTCAGTTGTGTTTTCCTCACAGGTCACGACACAGGCGTGACAGAAAACCAACATACGAAAGTAGCATGCCCTGCAAATCGGCTGTGAGTAAGGATCAGAAATGATTCTTTGTGACGGCATTCGCGAGCTTGCAATGACAGAGACCCTCACCTATTATTCTCCGATACGCCACATGAGGGACACATGACTTGGTTGCACGCGATCCCCTTCCCCAACATCAGTCCGGTCTTCTTCGAGCTTGGACCCTTGCAGTTTCGCTGGTACGGCTTGATGTATCTGATCGGACTGACGTGCGCGTATTTCTTGATCATGCGTCGAGTGGAGTCGAATGGCCTCTCCATGACCAAGGACCAGGTATACAGTATGGTTGTGTGGGCTGCATTCGGCGTGTTTATCGGAGGACGCCTCGGGTATACGCTCTTCTATAATTTTTCTTATTACGCCCAGCATCCCGCCAGCATTGTGGCAGTGTGGGAAGGGGGTATGTCCTTCCACGGGGGTCTGCTCGGCGTCATCGTCGCCTTATTTTGGTTCAGCCAACGGCAGGGTATTCCCGCTTACCAGATCGCAGACTTGGCAGCGGCCGCGACACCGATCGGTCTAGGCTTCGGGCGAATCGGCAACTTCATCAATGGGGAGTTGTATGGCCGAGCCACCGATGTCGACTGGTGTATGGTGTTTCCGAGCGGAGGGCCTGCCTGCCGCCATCCGTCACAACTGTATGAGGCAGGGCTCGAGGGCGTGTTCTTGTTTACCCTCTTATGGGTCATCTGGAAAACCGCACCGCCCCCAGGCACCCTTTTCTGGAGCTTTATCACCGGTTATGGAGTCTGTCGGATGATCGTGGAATTCTTTCGCGAGCCGGACGCCCAGCTTGGCTTCATCCTCGGGTCTTTCTCCATGGGCCAACTACTTTCCTTTCCCATGGTCGTGGTGGGAGTCGTCATGCTCGCCATCGGCTATCAGCGGCGGACCTTAATTCAGGCCAAATCTTAACAGGTTCGTACCAGCGAATTGGCCCGCGCGAACTCCTATGATTTGCGTGTGGCACAACCCGACAATATCTCTTGCAGGATGCTCAAAAAGGTTGTCCAGCAAGGCCGCAGCGAGTGAAGACCCGAGGCGTACCCTTGCGGTACGTTGAGGGTCTGAACGATGCGAGAACGAAGCTGGCAGACTTTTTCAGCATCCTGCTAATAAGGCATCTCGTCGTCATCCAGCCCAACATGGTGTCCAAGTTCATGAACCACAGTGTCGCGGACCTCGTGAATCACTTCGTCCTTCGTCCGGCAGAGACGCAGGATGGGGCCTCGATAGATGGAAATACGAGCCGGCAGCTCACCGGCGGGTTGGAAGAACGACGTCTGATCGATCGGAACGCCTTGATACAGCCCCAACAGATCATCTTCTGATTCCAATTCAAGATCCTGTAGGACTTCGGCCGACGGCTCCTCTTCGACCACAATGGAGACCTCATTCGCCAGCGCGGAGAAACGTGGAGGCAGTTCGGCAAGCGCCTCCCGTATCCACCTATCGAATTCTTCCGGCGAGACAATCATTGGACGTTCATCTGGTTTCTCTGGTTCGTTTCGTTTAACCAAACAAACCAAATAACGGCCTACTAAACGTCGATGGCGACACCTGGCCTTAAAAAGACAAGCTGGAACGAAAGAGGCGACAATCCTAAAGAACTCTCAACAGCCCGCAAATACATCTCCGCTTGAGGTCGGTAGTGATTCGCCCTAGCCTCTGCAGCCTCAGCTGACACATCATCCGTCTTATAGTCGGCAATCCAGATCCGCCCGTCAAGCCGGTAAATCAGGTCGATCACCCCCTCTATCATCTGCCCGTCACTCAAGGGCATGGCGAATGGGACTTCTCGCCCGAGCATCGTCGCTCGGTGCAGTCTTTTGTACGGCTCGGAGGAGAGGAATTGTTCAAAGACTGGAATGAGATCCTCAGTGATGGGAGCTATCAATTGAGGATGGTCCTGTGCCAGATAGCGGCGACAGACCTGCTCGATGACGGGATAAATTTGCGTACGAAGCTCAGTGAAGTCCCACCGTTCGAGTACCGCATGGGCACAGATTCCCACCATGCGTCCTAGTTCGGCGTCCCGCTCTGTAACAGTATGAGGGGAACTGGCCGTAGGCTTGCCTTCTGCAAGGCTTGAAGGGGTCAGTCGCCGTGGAGTCGTTCGACGCCGCTCCCACTCGGCCTGCCTTACATGGCGGCGAATGAGAATGGGGCCGAGTGCCGGTCGAGGGGCCATCGCGGACAGGATTTCCCGTCGGTGCCTTCTCGTTGTGACCGTGGCAGGCGTGAGGATACGCATGAGCCGGCTTGATCCGATGCAAGCCTGGTCATTCGTTGAAGACGTTCCCTCGTCTGCAATCGTCTCTCCGAGCAGGGAAAGGACAGTGTCATGTCCCGGTTTGGTGGTCTGCCCGCCGGATAGAATCAACAAATCGCGCGCCCTGGTCATGCCGACATACAGGAGTCGCCGCTGTTCCGCCTCTTCCCGCGCCGCCATCTTCATATCTACGAGGACGGCTCCGAGATTCAGGCGGCCACCCATCTGTAGGCTATAACACCGGCTCGACCAATCATGATGAATAGATGGCCCCCTGCGAGGAATCTTAGACCCCTGGTGCAGACCGGGAAGAATGACCACTGGAAATTCCAATCCTTTGGCTTTATGGATCGTCAGCACTCGGACGGCGTCCAGTGATTCTTCAGCCAGAGCGCTTTCCGCCTCATCCGGCTGTTCTAAGACCCTGGTGATCATGAGATCGACGAATCCGCTCAAGGTGAGATGAGGGCGATCGGCCAGTGCTTCGGCCATCTTTCTAATCTTCCGCAAATTGGCCACGGCTTGCTCGCCATGGAGCGAGGCTGCGGCCAATTCCAGAACGGGCAATCTATTGAAGATCAGATCGATGGCATCAGGCACAGGTCGCAAGGGAGCCAGCTGATGCAGTTCGGCCAAGCGCTCATAGAGTCGCCTCACCGTTTCTGCCTGTGGATGGTCCCAGACAGATAGCCATTCCCGTTGCTGGTAATCCAACCCCCCTCTCTGCTTAAAGGCGAGAAGATCCCGGTCGGTCATGCCTCCCAGGGGTGAGCGCAAGATCCCGACCAGGGCAATCGTATCGTGCTGGTTGTCGATGACCCGGAGGAGGTTGACTAAATCGATAATTTCCTGCCGCCGATAAAAATGCTTTTCCCCGTCAGTGATATAGGCGATGTCGTAGCGGCGAAGCGCGTCCAGATAGACCTGTGCCTGGGTCAACTTTCTGAAGATCAGGGCAATGTGGCCCAATTGGAGTGGTCCCTCGCGTCGTTCACGATCCGTGACCGTCGTGCCGGGAAGTAGCTCCTCCTTCAGCCAACGCGCCAGCGCTTCCGCTTCTGCCCTGGTCGCAGCCTGCACATCGAACTCCTCGTCGTCCTCTCCCGGCGTGACGAGGCGAAGCTGAGCCCCTGAGACGGAAACCTCCGGCTTTCGCTGAGGCCTGGCTGTCAGCCGTTCATTAGCCGGCTGAACATGTTCTGTCGGTTGGAAAAGCCGGTCGAAGACATTATTGACGACGTCGAGCACAGCTCCGTCGCTGCGAAAATTCGTCACCAGAGAATAGACCGCTCCCCCGCCCGCTCGAATTTTCTCCACCACTCGCTCGAAGGCTTCGATGTCGGCTCGACGGAAGGCATAGATCGATTGCTTAGGATCTCCCACGATAAACAATTTGCCCGGCTCCAAATCCACGTCATGCCACGCGGTCTGATGGCTGCCTGCCCGTTCACCGAGGTAGAGGATAATCTCGTACTGCACCGGATCAGTGTCCTGGAACTCATCGACCAGGATCGCTCGATAGGTGTGTTTAATCCGATTTCGGACAGCCTGGTGGTCACGCAAGAGGGTTTTGGCTCGTGCCAACAACCCATCGAATGCGATCCACCCGGAGGTAAGAAACTCTCGACGTACTTGTTGGAGGAAGGGCCATACGAGCGTCACCACCTCTTGAAAGTATGACTGGTCGACCATAAGAAGTTGTTGGGCAAGTCCGATAATGGAGGCCGCCTCCTGGAACGCTGCCCCATCCCATCCGGCAGGGGCTTTTCCCAGATCTTTTTCTAAGACAGCTCGTTCCTCCTGAGATAAATAAGTGAGTCCTGGTGGTCCATGTTCCAACAAGAGTGCCAGCGATTGCAGTGCAGCGGCGAGCATCTGTTCCGCCTTACGCCGTTTCGGGCGATCTTGCGTGGCAAGAAGAGTGGCGGCACGGCCATGTGTGGCAACAACCCAATCACGCAAGGCGCCATCCAGGGCAATCAATCGGCACTGGCGTTCCAACTCAGCGAGGTCCACAAAATCCCCGGCGAGGGCAGTGGTAAACTGCTGAATATCGTCGAGGGTAGCTCCGGTCAAGACTCGTCGCCATCGGTCATGTTGTGGTCCGGTTGATCCAAGCTCATCATCTAACCATCGGTCCCAGCTTGAGTGAAACAATTCCTTGAATCTAGATCCATCATCCTCTTGAAATAATGGATCAATTTCTGATTCAAGTGGATGGAGTCGCAGAAGATGCGCGGCAAAACTATGCAAGGTGCCAATCTGGGCTTTTTCCATCTGCTCAAGGGCAGTCCTGGCTCGTTCGGCAACTTGGTCAGCTGAGAGATGGTAACGGTTCTGAAAGGTGGCAATCAGCTCATTCGTCTGCTCGGTCAGACGAATGAGCTGTGTGCGAAGCCGCTGCTTCATTTCAGTTGCGGCTTTGTTGGTGAAGGTGAGAGCCACAATTTCCGTGATGTCCAAGGGGTTTGGTTCTCTCAATAGGAGGTTCAAGATGCGATTGACGAGGATCGTGGTCTTGCCGGTCCCGGCTCCTGCAACCACCACGACATTGCGGTCCCAGGTTGTCTCCGCCAGGAGCCGATCCTGGGAGTCTGTGAGTATGAGTGACTCACTCATCGTTGACCTTTTGTTTTCTCAACCGGCGTAAAACTCGGGCCTGGGGCGATCGATACGAGCGCCACCAGGCCATGGCGTCGTGGCGGCGGCAGGCGCCGGAGAATTCGCAATAATCGCAATAGCCATCGGGAAGAATAAAGAATTCTCTGTTCGCGATCCCGTGAATCAATGTCGAGAGCGTCTGTCGGATCATGTCGCCCGTGTGGCCGGTCCAGAGGCCGGCGTCGAAAGTTGAGCGAGAGATTTTTTGCTTCCACTCCGGAGCCAGGAACAGCAATTGAACGTCGATTGCAGCGGGCAACGACGGCAGCGTCATACGGGCATAGAGCGGCGGTTGCAGTCGAAATCCGCGCACGGCCGACAGAGCCAAGTTGCGATCCACGGCGGCGATCTCACTCCCCTGCTTAAACTTATAGTCCACGATACGGAGCGCCGGAGGCTCAGCTCGGAAGTCGACACGGTCCAAGGTGCCATGAATCTTCAGGGAAGCCGGCGATGCATCGGGATCCAGTTGGACAACTCCTTGAGCTGTTGTTTCAAACGCGACAGGACGGAATCCGGTTGCGAGATACTCTTCCTGGTCGGATGAGATCGCTGCCTCGACCAATGCGGTCACCTGTTCGCGAGCCAGCGTCCACAGCAGGGCATGCCCCGTCCCCTGGTTTGCAGCATGGGCAACAAAGGTCTCGGTTACCGCGTCATGCACCAGAGAGTGCACGGTGGCCTCGGTTAGTTGGTCATCCGGCCACTGAAGCCGCAGCAACCGTTCGTAGGTCACACGAAGCGATTCATGAACCAACGTTCCAAGCATGAGGGGAAGGAGATGGCCCTCCTGGGTCCGTCGTACCGGCTCCAACCGAAGAACTCTTTCTGCGAAGTATTGAAAGGGGCAGGTCGCATATCGCTCCAATGCCGTCGGCGAAAAGCTCCGTTCCGCTATTGCCGGTTCCTGTGCGCCGACCATCCCGTCGAACGGACCAAGCTCGGGGGATTCTCGCTCGATGGTTTTGAGAGTGGCCAGGCCCTGCTCGAAGAGGGGGCGATCACGTCCCATCGCATCGAGTACTAGTGACGCATCGTGGCCCTGCAACAGGCAGCCCAAGGCCAAATCCTCGACCGGCAACACGTCTTGAATCGACGGCTGTTCGCTGATCTGCACGGTCAGCCGTCGAGGGATTATCGCTTCAGGTTTTCCGACAAATCGTGGATCGCGCATGGCCATAACGATAAAGCCGGACGGTGCCATGACCCGCCCTGTTTCGTCCGCTCGTTGGTACGACAGATACAACCGATTGGTTGCCGAGCGGCTGAGGAGTTCAAACAAGAGTAATTCCTCTTCATGCCCGGCCAGTTTCTCATCGATCTTGTAGCCCAGAGTCGATTCCAGCACGACTCGTTGACGGTCCCGCAGAAAGGGATCTTCCCGCACGTATCGTGGAAAGATTTTTTCGTTCATACCAAGAAGAAAAAGCGCTCGAACTGTCTGGCCGCGGGCCGTCATAGCATCCAACACGTGAACACCCTGATGCCGGTCCTCTTCGATAGGGATGCTGGTCTCGTCTAAGACTCGCCGGAACAGCTCGACCCATTCTTGCCAGGAGAGGTTCGCTCCCAGCGAATCCAGTTGCTGTAAACGGGCCAGCGCAGATCGGATCAGTGAGCCAACCTTGGTGAGATCGGTGGATTCGAGTGACTCGCTCGATGGTACGTCGAACAGATCGGGCACGCGTACATGGGGTTTGACCAGTGCGAGAAATGCATCGGTCAAGACCCCAATCGATCCTTGTGCGGGGAGAGCCCGGCAATCGCGGATCAATTGTGACACGACCTCCCACAAGTATGTGCGTTGAGCCGCATCGGACGTCCCGGCCACTGTCTGATTATCTTCGTCAGACTCCGCTTCTGCATCGCGAAGAATCGACGAACTGGCCGGCTCTGCCAGACGCCGCCATTCCGTCTCTCCTTTTGTAATGCCCAAGGTGTAGACAAGAAACCGCCAGGCATCAGGGCGGAAATGAGCTCTGGCGGAGCCGGCGCTCTGTGCATGATAAAAGGGCGACGTGACCACATCCAACATGACAGCACGGTCGAAGTCATGAAGTGGGAGCGAAGCCAGTCGCAAGAGGATCTTGACCAGGGGTTCGCGCGAGAGTGGCCGACCGGCCGTTGTCGTGAATGGCACCAGATGATGATCGAAGACCGATTGGAGCCGGGTCTGGTAGGGCTCCAACGTGCGAGCCACCACGCCAATCTCATCGAAACGGTAGCCATTCACTTCAACCAGGGTCAGGATTTCACGGCAGACTGTCGCCAACTCCTCTTCGATCCCGATGACGTTCGTGACGGAGAGTTCGACCGGCTGTGTTGTTGCGGTTCTCTCCCCTTCCTCACTTCGCTCCTCATGGGTGTCTGCGAGCGGGAGAAGATGGCGCTCAAAAAATTGGCGGGCAAAGAAATAGGCCGGGCGATCTTGCAGAGGAAAATACAACGTAGTCGGTGCGACGCGGACAACCGATTCGAAGAACGAGAGTTGGACCTGCGAGAGGTCGTAGAATCCATAGTAAAACAGACGTTGTAGTCTGTTGAGGAACGAGGAGGCTGAGAGATCCCGGCCAAGTGACGCAGCGAGGTCATCGGGAGAACCGACTCCGAGCAACCTGCCGGCTTCCACGATGGCCGCATGCAGGGTGAATAGGGAATAGAGCCAGGCTCGGTCTTCCTCCTCGAACACCCCTTCCGCGATGGCTGTTACAGCCGTCGTTGGTGCGACCACCGCGTCTTTTAAATCGCGCAGGGTTGCCCACAGGCCTTTCCAGGTCCCCGGTGAAGCAGGCAAGCGTGTGAGCGGTTCGAGCCCTGGCAACTTGCGTCGAACCACCTGCCGTACCAATTGCTCAAAGAAGAAATCGTCTACCAATTGTAGTGTCGGTGCCGGGCTGTCTTCAGAGACCGATGCGAGATCATCACGCAGACGGAGGGCCAATTGATGGAACGTCAGAAAGTGGATGTTGAGGAAGGCGCGAGGCTCATGTCGGACGAGTAACAGCTTCAGCCGTTCAACCAGCGAAGCCGAGGGCACAATGACGGCTAGCGGAGCGAAGGGATCGACGGCCTTGCAGGACCGAATGTCCTCGATCAGGGCACGATCAAGAACTGGATGAAATGGCCCGGTGACGATGCGGAGCATCTAATCCCGAGAGCTAAATGCTGAATATCTAAGGACAGACACATCACCATTCAACATTGCAGCGCCTAACCGGTTTCCGGCCCCATCAGCTCGCCGTTACAATCGATACAGCCCCAGTCACCATCGATGAATGCCATTGGGTCGCCGCACATGGGGCACTCGGGCGGGGGGCCCTTGTCGATGACAGGGAGTTCGGGTAGTTCAAAATCGTCGTCGATCATGGAGCAATCCTTCTGCCCTACTCACGCGGTTTCATTTTCAGCAACAGGGCCTTCTCGGCGCTCTCTCGGCTCGGTACCCCGACGAACGTCAGCCGCCCATCGATAATGGTGGCAGGCACCGCCCTGACTGCATGCCGGTCAGCGAGGCTTCGTCCATCTTCCGTGGTGATATCCACCTCCCGATAGCTGAAACTATACTTTGTTCGCAACTGTTTCCACAGACTCTTCGCCGACGGGCAGGCCCCGCAACTCGGCGAGACCAACAACAAGATGTTCGGCACGGATTCCCTCCAATTGCTGCGCGATCTTACCACCCGGTCGAAGAGGGCGGCAAGCAAAGGGGGCGGCCCCGGTCTGACGGCTCTGGCCTTGCAAACTGATCGTCACCATGCTAGCGTGCCAAGGCTGTCGCCATTGAGCGATCGTCTCTTCTTTGCATAATCTCGTGCGTGGAGGAACAGTATCAAATTCATATCGACGTCACGGACGTCGCTCGACTTGAGAATAAGGGGGCCAGTCCCCCTCGCCTGCGTAAACTAGGTGCTCTGCAAGTCTTGAGGGGAGGTGAAGGCATGGGAGTGGTTTCGATCAAGGAACTGTTAGAAGCAGGTGTCCATTTCGGCCACCAGACGAACCGGTGGAACCCAAAGATGAAGAAGTTCCTCTTCGGAGAACGAAACGGCATCTATATCATCGACCTTCAGCAAACACTGACTCGGATGGAACAAGCCTATGCCTTCGTCCGCGACACTGTCGCCGCCGGTCAGTCTGTCCTGTTTGTCGGGACCAAGCGGCAGGCCGCAGAAATCCTTCAAGAAGAAGCCGTGCGTGCCAACATGTTCTTCGTCAATCAACGCTGGCTCGGCGGAATGCTCACGAATTTTCAGACCATCCGGAAGAGCATCGAAAAAATGAAAAAGCTGGGGGGCAAGTTGGCAGATCCCAGCCAATACGGGTTGAAGAAAAAAGAAATCATGAAGATGCAGAAAGAGATTGTGAAGCTCGAGAAGTATCTGAGCGGTATCAAGGACATGCGGGGCGTTCCAGGAGCCGTCTTCGTACTCGACACACGCATTGAGCACATTGCCGTGCAGGAAGCGAACCGGTTGGAGATCCCCGTGATTGCGATTCTGGATTCGAACTGCGATCCGGACCACGTCACCTACCCAATCCCCGGAAACGACGATGCCATCCGCTCCATCAAGCTCATCACGTCCCGCATTGCCGACGCCTGTATTGAAGGCGCTCATTTGCGGACGCAGCGAGAAGAAGCAGATTTTAAGCCCGTTCCTGCTGCAGGGGGAGACAAGGCCGCGGCTGTCAGCTTTGCGAGCGCGCCGGCTTCATAACGCCCGATATCTGTAGACATCGACGACCACACCCACTGTTTATCGAGAAGGACCGTCACGTATGGCTGGATCAAGTCACCTTGTCAAAGAACTGAGAGAGAAAACCGGCGCCGGCATCCTCGACTGCCAGAAGGCGCTCACCGAAAACGGCGACGATATCGAAAAAGCCATTGATCACCTGCGCCAGAAAGGCTTGGCCGCCGCGCTCAAAAAATCGGGCCGCGAGACCAACCAAGGCCTCGTACATGCGTACATTCATATGGGCGGGAAAATCGGTGTGCTCATTGAGGTCAATTGTGAAACCGACTTCGTCGCTCGAAATGACGAGTTTAAGACGTTCGTCAACGATTTGGCTCTCCAGGTGGCTGCCGGGAAACCCTCCTATGTCAGGCGGGAGGATATTCCCGCTTCAGTCATCGAAAAAGAACGATCGATTTATGAGGGACAAGCCAAATTATTGCTCAAGCCCCCTGCCGCATGGCCGAAGATCGTCGAAGGTAAGCTGGAAAAGTTCTTCCAGGAGACCTGTCTGCTCGAGCAGTCCTTTGTCAAGGATCCCGCCGTCACAATTAAGGATCTCCTCGCAATGAAGATTGCCATCATCGGGGAGAACATGAACATCCGCCGCTTCACCCGGTACCAATTAGGCGAAGCATGAGTTCTGCCAACTATCGGCGCATCCTCCTCAAAGTGAGCGGAGAGATGTTGGCCGGTGAGCAGGGCTACGGCATCCAACCCTCCATCCTTGAAGGCCTCGCCTCGGAAATCGCCTCCGTCGTAGCGCTCGACATCGAAGTCGCTGTGGTCATCGGCGGAGGCAATATCTTCCGCGGGATTGCCGCCAGCGCGTCCGGTATGGAACGCGCCTCAGCCGACTACATGGGAATGCTCGCAACCGTACTCAATGCCTTAGCCCTACAAAACGCGCTTGAGCGCGCAGGCATTATGACGAGGGTGCAGTCTGCGATCGAAATGCGCCAACTGGCGGAGGGCTATATCCGTCGGCGAGCCATTCGCCATCTTGAAAAGAAGCGTGTGGTGATTTTCGCGGGCGGCACGGGAAATCCTTACTTCTCGACCGATACCGCGGCGGCGCTTAGGGCGATGGAGATCGGGGCCCAAGTCATCATGAAAGGGACGAAGGTCGACGGCATCTACGACGCCGATCCCGTCAAGAACCCCTCTGCCAAGAAATACCAGACGATCTCTTTTCTCTCAATTTTGAATCAGGATTTAAAAGTGATGGACGCCACAGCCATCAGCCTCTGCATGGATAACAACCTTCCGCTCATCGTATTCAACCTGAAAGAACAGGGCAACTTCAAACGCGTCGCCACGGGCGAAGCGATCGGAACCGTTGTCACCCCCGATCGCCGCTAACTTTCTGGGGAGTCTGTCATGTCCAACCCTGCCGCCATACACCAAAAGGTTACGGAAAAGATGGAGTCCGCACTGGAGCACCTCAAACGCGATTTGGCAGGCCTGCGAACGGGGCGGGCGTCGGTCGCCCTCTTCGACGGCGTTCGGGTCGACTACGATGGCACGATGACTCCGCTGAAGCAGGTGGCCAATATTTCGACGCCGGAGGCACGCCTTATCACGATTCAGCCTTGGGAGCCGGCTCTGATTAAGGAAATCGAAAAGGCCTTGGCAGGATCGGGGCTTGGTATCACACCGTCCAACGACGGAAAGATCATCCGTGTTCCCCTTCCTCCGCTTACCGAAGAACGGCGTAAAGAACTCAGTAAGATCTGCAAAAAACACGGCGAAGACACGAAAGTCGTGATACGCGGGCTTCGTCGAGATGCCAACGAAGAGTTGAAGAAACTTCAAAAGGATGCCAAGTTAACCGAAGACGAGCTGCGAAAGTCCGAAGGCGACACGCAGAAGTTGACTGATCAGTACATCCAAAAAATCGACGACGTGGTCAAGAAAAAAGAACACGAAATCATGGAAGTGTGACCTCAATTTCGACCGTGTTACCCACGTACGCCACCGTCAATCTTTCGGCCCTTGCCCATAATCTCTCTCGCATCACGCGCTACTTGCCTGCCGGCTGTGAGGTGATGTCGGTCGTCAAGGCCAATGCCTACGGACATGGAGCCGTGGAAACCGCTCGGGCGCTTGCCCGACAGGGCATCAAACGGTTTGCCGTGGCCTCTCTCGACGAAGGTATTGCACTCCGCCAATCCGTTCCCTCAACGTCAATCGTTGTTCTGGGTGCGCTCTTTGAGGAACAGGTGTCCGACCTAGTCGCTCACCAGCTGACGCCGGTCGTCAGCGATGGGCGCATCCTTCCCGTCTTGGCCAAGGCCGTTTGTTCGTATCCGGTCCCCTACCCGATTCATCTCAAGGTCGAAACCGGGATGGGACGTCTTGGGTTTTCTTCGGAAGAGCTATTCACGCTCCTCGACAACCCTC
Source organism: Nitrospiraceae bacterium (assembly GCA_041748925.1). Classification (GTDB taxonomy): domain Bacteria; phylum Nitrospirota; class Nitrospiria; order Nitrospirales; family Nitrospiraceae; genus Palsa-1315. Next base: position 37,486 of record JBGTCI010000037.1, read on the forward strand.
TCCTGCGAAGTCCCCTTCAAGTCGAAGGTCTGATGACCCATCTTGCCGACGCAGACGGAAAAGACAGCGCCTTCACAGAACGGCAGCTTGCCGCATTTCGTGCCGTGGTGGGGCAGATCCGACAACGTGGTATCACCCTCCCGTTGGTGCACACGGCAAACAGCGCCGCCATCGTCAGGTTTCCCGACGCGCACTTTTCACTTGTACGTCCCGGCATCATGCTCTACGGATATCACACCTTGCCGGCTACAGTCCCCGCTCCCGATCTCAAACCCGTCCTCTCGTTACACACCACGATTGTCCAATTGCGGACCATTCCGCAAGGAGGGACAGTCAGCTACAACGGCACATTTGTCGCAACACGACCGACAAGGATCGCGGTGCTGCCGATCGGCTATGCCGATGGCTACAGCCGGCAGCTTTCCCACCGTGGATCAGTCTTGATTCGTGGACGCCGTGCCTCGATCGTCGGGCTGGTCTGTATGGACATGATTATGGTGGATGTCACGGACATCGCAGAGGTGCAAGTTGGTGAGACGGTCACGCTGATCGGACAGCAGGAAGGGGAATCGATCTGGGCTGATGAAGTAGCCGGCTGGATAGACACGATCGCGTATGAAGTGCTCTGCAAGATCGGCTCCCGCGTTCCACGCCTGTACGAATCTGCCTAGCGGCGGGCGAGACTAGCGGGAAAAGCGCGACATGCGCGACGAGCGGGACAAGGGAGAAATCCAAGCAATCCCCAGCTCACCCTGTCTTGGTCTTGGCGCGTCGCGCCCTTCTCGCCCGTCCCGCCAGTCTCGCCCGTTAATACACCATTCGAATTGTCGCACTCCCGAGATACAACGTGGTCCTGTAGGTTCCATCGACGGTCGGGTTGCGATTGCCGGACACCGTACGGTCTTCGTAGAGCGCCGCTTGAAACGAAAGGTCGACACCAATGGCTTTGGGTTTCAGTGAGCCCACGCCGAGTTCTCCACATCTTACCAGACCCAACAACAATCCCTGTTCCTTACACAGCAATCCAAGCCCTCCCCCTACAACATGGAGGTCCGAAGAAGGAATTCCTGGATCAAAAGTCTTATCAGGCATTTGATTCTGTTGGTTGGTATAGCCGCCTCGCAGCGCTACCTCCCAGTTCGGGAGCGACTCAAGCACCAGCCACTTATATTCGGTTCCGAGGTTCACGGCATAGGTACTCCGCCAATTCTGCGGCTGCGCGATCGTCACACCGTTTCCCAACATGACATCGAGATTTCGTACAGACTTCCACCCGACGTAGTCGACGTCCATCTCCAGTTTCCATTCCCGTTCGTTTGTCCGAACAGGCCAGATTGCGATCGCGCCCGTCATGATTTGCGGCAACACCAGCGCGGCTCTGGCATCGGACACTTTGGCTCCATCAGCCAATAATGCGCCGTTCAGGTGTAAGGTCGCCTGACTTCGATACACAATACCGATATTCGCCAGGGGCTTTCCATCCGCATTGCGCAACGCCGTGTACAACAGACTGGCATTGAAACCAGCCGCTGTGTCCTTGCCGAACAGCTCCACAGTCGAGCCGGCTGGAATACCGAGGCCCCCTGGCCAGATAGACTGTTTCTCGACATGACCTTCGCCGACAAGTCCGGTGAATGTATAGATGTCGGCGCCCAACCCTAGAGAGAGGTTCTCCGTCGCCTTGTAGGCAAGGGTAGGTTTGATATCCAGCAGCGGCAGTGCGCTGAAGGTCGTGGCCGTCTTGAACGGCCCGTCGTTCGGCCAGCGAGTCAACGAGCCGAAAGGCACAGTCAGGCCAATTCCGACCGAAAGATCTCTCAGAGACGTCACTCCGAGATCCTTCAAGTTTGCCGTGATGTACGCATGACCGGGAGGGGGCCATGCGATACTCCCGTTTCTGTCACCACGCGCTGTGGCGCCGGTCAGGTTGGTGAAATTCGTCGATCCCCCGGACGCGAGTGCCCCAACCATGAATTGAATCCCCTGCAACTGTGTCATCCCTGCCGGATTGTAGTGGAGAGCCGAGGGGTCGTCGGCTTGGGCTGCAAAAGCATTACTCATCGCGGATGCGGCGGCTCCCTGTCCTTGAATTCGTGGCACCTGTGCTGAGGCAACCCCGGACAATCCCACCAACCACAGCGCGATCGCACAGATCCGCAACACCCGCATCTGAAGAAGCGATACAGTGCTATTCAACATGTCCTGTCATTCCTGGCCAGGTTCCTCAGCCCGCTTATCTGGTGTGCACGAGTCATCCGGGGACTCCGATGAGATTCGCTCCAAAGGCCGAAACCAATAGTCTGCAACCCGTTGCAGTTCGTCGACATCGAACGGTTTCAACATATAGGCCTGTGCGCCCATGCTGATCGCCCGGACCGCCAATTCTTTGGAGCCTGACGCTGTGACCATCACGATCGGGATCTCCTGATCCCATCGTCGGATTTTCTGAAGCACATCCATCCCATCCATAGAGGGAATGCTGATGTCTAGAATCATGCCGTCGAACGTCTCGGCATGCACCGCATCCAGCGCGCGGACGCCGTCAGCCGCTGTCTGGACAAGATATCCCTTGGCCTGCAAGCAATCTTGCAGGAGCTGACGGATATCCGGGTCATCTTCGACCACCAGAATACGCGACGCACCGGCCGATGCACTGCCACGGGGGGCCGCCATCGTGGGAAGCAAGGGAATGGTGAAGTACAGCTCCGCCCCGCGATCGGGTTCATTTCGCGCGGCGATCGTCCCACCGTGTAACTCCACCAACGTTCGTACGATCGACAGGCCCAAGCCCAGCCCCTTTTTTTCGCTGAGGACCTCCTTGGCCCGAAAGAACGGATCGAATATCTGATCGAGGAACTCCGGCGGAATACCCGGTCCGGTATCGAGCACGGACACTCCGGCGAGCGTCTGGGTCTCCTGCCTCACCGTGACCGTAATGCTGCCGCCCTCCGGGGTGAACTTCACCGCATTCTGGACCAGATTTGTGACGATCTGGATGAGGCGGTCCCGATCCGCCCAGACCGTCAGTGGAACTGAAGGAACGACCGCATCCAGGGTCTGCTGTTTGGCTTGGGCCAATAATCGCAATTGCTCGACGGCATCCGCCACACAGGGTCCCAGGTCTATTTCGCCAGGAACGAGATCCAACCTCCCGGATTGAATCCTCGTTCGATCCAGCAAGGCCTCGATCATGCGGATCAACCGATCGGAGTTTTCCAGCATCCGTGACACATAACGCTGCTGTTTCTCATTGAGCGGCCCCGTCAATCCATCGAGCAGGTTCTGCAAGAACCCCTTGATCGAGGTCAACGGGGTTTTGAGTTCGTGCGAGACATGTGAAAGGAATTGAGACCGCAGGCGATCTCCCTGCTCGAGTTCAGCCGTACGCGCACGCACTTTGGCTTCGAGTCCTACGTTCAGGAATTCGATTTGCTCATACGCAGAGACATTATCCAGTGCGATTGCGACTTGATGGGCGACCGTCGTCATCAACTCAAGATCATCCTGAGTCAGACTGTGCGCCTGTATCCGATCAACCGTCAGGCTCCCCAGAATCCGATCTTTGGTTTTCAACGGTACGGCGATCAGCGCCTTGCCCTGTGTCATCGAGGCGAGCAGTTGGTTCAATGGATGAATGCGATCCCACACCGCCTGCAGATCCCCAATCAACAGCGGCTTCCCCTGCAGCAGCACCAAGCCCTCGGGGCTCATAGGATCGGTGACCGGAATCTCACGCGCGCGCGCAAACGCCTGGATCTCGGGCGAGACGCCTAGTAGCCGCGCGTCCTTGACGACCCGGCGAACTGGATCGTAGTACGAGACCATCGCCCGATCGTACTGCAGATCAGTGGTGAGAGCCTCCAACACTTTCTGCATCAGCGCTTCTCGATCCATCCTCGAGCTGAAGAGCAGTCCGGCTCGGTGGAGGGCCGTCAACTGAACCACCTTTCTGCGGAGTTCGACGCGCGTCTGCTCCTGTCCCAAATACGCCTCTCGCAATTCCTCATGTCGTGATTCCACGAACGTAATCTGTTCCTGAATCAACGCCTCGCGTTGTTGGCTTTCCAGGCGAAGATGGCGATTGATCAGCATCCCAGCGATAAGCATAGGCACCAATCCGAGAAGAATGATTTCGCCCATGCTTGCCGAGGGATTGATCATGCGGAGCCCCGCGGCCAGAGTCATACCGGCCAGCGCTCCGCAGAACGACCACGTCACATGCCGCTGCGATTGTGTGACGCCGGTCGCTGCAAGAATCGGCGAGATCTCCATTCCTCGACCGCTGGCGCTCTCTTGAGCGGGGGTATCCTCGACTCGTTCGTGCGAAGGGAATACTTCTGGTTGGATCTCTGACGACCGGTCCCCTCCCGGTCCTGCCACCATGCGCCAGAATCTTTGGCGCCAAGCGCCCTGTCCCTCTGCCTGCCAGTGGATGTCCCACTGACACCACTCGTCGTCATTTGCAATGCAAGAACGTTCTGTGAGAGTGGCCGGTGAAAGGCCATGGACGCGCACCGGTACTGCCACCATAATGCCTTGAGCAGCTTGGCACATGAGATGGGCACATCGCCTACGGTAGGGGCCAAACTGGCGAAGAGTCCGGTCGGAAAACTTCATGGCCAGCGTTGCGGAGGTCGAGGTCACTTCGATGACTCGGAATTCAATCGACCCGGACGCGAACTTGTTCCCGAAGTAGGGAAACATGCTGTAAATCTGCGCCAGCGAAAACGGCCTGGCCAGCACCTGCATGATCGAAGAGGCCTTCTCCATCCCACCCCGAAACAAAAATCGAGGATCGCCGGACATACGCTCGCAGAGCTCATACAAATAGGCCGCGAACTCGTACGAGTAGCTGTTCCACGGATTCATCAGAAACCTCGGCGTCACATGATAAACCGGGTCCTTGATGCGCTGATTCAATAGGAAACACAGGTCCTCTACCGCCTGAGCCCCGGCTGACGTTCCTCTCGTACGGGCCATCGACTGCTCCAGGTAGACGACGACGGCTCTGATACTCATCCCGCTCAGGTCTCTGATCGTATGTCCCTGCTCGTCCAACCCAAACGGACGGAATATCATGACCTCCCGCTCAAGAATCGTGCGGTCCTTCAGCAAGAGTTCACGACCGTATTGCATCGTGAGTTCGGTCTCGTCCGTCATAAGGCTGTTCTTGTGGCGCTCTAGTGGGTTATAACTCTATAGATGACGAAGTTCTCTGGCGCTCTACTAAGCAGGAGGTAGGATCAGCCGCAGCCCAATGAATTTCCGGCCACTTGTCTCGCCCTTACCACCAGGGATTCTGGCAAATCTGCTGAATGCTTTTGCATGACGCACTCCCACTGAAAGCGAAGACCAGTTACGAGGCGGCACAGTATATATAGGTTACCTATTACTTTCAAATACAAACTAAATGGTTCTTGGAATTCGTGAATAACTGATATTTCGACACCCCACCCCAAACAGATCGCCTCGTCGCTGCAGATCTGTGACTGTAATAAGATGGGACTCCCTACGAGATGCGTAGGCGGGTTTGGCAGTAATGCCGTGTGCGGAGGGAGTAACGAACGAGAACTGCTAGTAAACCTCGTCCTTAGGACTTCGGTAGAACCTAGAACAGCTCATCTCCCTCAAGCTTGAAGAAGATCATGATTGTGTGAGGAAGTTGATGGCGTATCCAGGATGTGTGGTGCGTTAGTGCTTGATTGTCCGCTTCAGTGTCTTCTCAACACTCGCCACCTTGCTCTGCAAACGCCCAGTGTGGCCTTTCCGATAGTCGACTTTCATGGTACAGGAAATACGGCCGCAATCTTTTTTCATACGCTCATAGCATTGTTTGACGACGGCAAGTACCTCGTCCCACTCCCCTTCGAGCACCGTCCCCATCGGGTTCAACCGATAGTCCACTCCGCTCTTATCGATAATATCGATCGAGCGCGCCACATACTTGCCCACGCTCTCTCCCTTGCCCAACGGCGACATACTAAATTCCAGTAAAACCATAGCGCTCCTCTCTCAGCTGTCTGTTCTTCGTGTACCATTTCACTTTTCACGTCCCACATTTTACGTCTCCAACCCCTCACCCCTTACCAAGTAGGCCTCACGTCTTGGCAGCACGCTCATCCAGCCAGGCTTTCGGGTACTGAACCTTCCCCAACAAGCGAAACCCGTCCAGCTCTTCACGCAGCAAGGTTCGACGGGTTTCGAAGTCCGGCTCAGTGACCTTAGTTTGCTCGCGTAGTCGGCCGAGCCACTCCACAAACGCGGCAAACTCTTCACCGAAGATCTTCTCCATATCCTCCTTCATGAAACCTGACAAAGCCGGGGCGACCCCGCTCGTA
>JBGTCI010000038.1:0-48525 GCA_041748925.1 Nitrospiraceae bacterium
AGTCCATAAGCGTCCTCCGATTCCGGACGACTCGCTCAAAGCCGAGTGCCCGAAATTCATGAGCCACGGCCCCTGCGGAGGTGTTCGAAAAGGAGGATTGTGCGAGGTGTACCCCGAGATGACTTGCCCCTGGGTGACCCTCTATATTCAACTGGAAAAAATCGGACAAGTGGAGTGGATGAAACAAGTCTAGAAGACGTAAGGAGTGAGGGGTGAGAGGTAAAGGGATCAGCAAGAAATTGCGAGTCACGAAGCTGGGGTATAACGAGCGGCATGCAAGGAGCGGTATTACCGCTCCACTGCCTGACATCGAGACATTTCCGAACCAATACAAGGGCTATGAAATCACGATTGAGATTCCTGAATATACCGCCATCTGTCCCAAGACCGGCCTGGCGGATTTCGGAACGATCACCCTTCACTACATGCCCGACAAACAATGCCTCGAACTTAAATCCCTCAAGATGTATATCCACGCCTACCGAAATGTGGGAATTTTCTATGAGAATTCCGTCAATCGCATCTTGCAGGACATTGTCAAAGCCTGCCGCCCGGTATGGGCGAAAGTCACTGGGATATTCGCCGCGCGCGGCGGACTTAGAAGTGTGATCGAAGCACGATTTCCGTGAGACACGCTCCTGCACGATTTCGATTCAACCAACCTGCTGCCTATCCATGAGCACTTATGCCATCGGCGATGTGCAAGGGTGCTCCACGCAGCTCAATCAGCTCGTCGATCGCATCAATTTTGATCCCACGACAGACCGATTGTGGTTCGTCGGCGACCTGGTGAATCGAGGACCAAACTCGCTTGAGGTCCTCCGATACATCAAACAGCTTGGCCCTGCCGCACAGATCGTGCTGGGAAATCATGATCTGTTTCTACTCGCCGTTGCCGAAAACATCGCCACACTTCGGCCCAAAGACACGATTCAGGATGTGCTGGCGGCAGAGGATCGAGCAGAATTAGTGGACTGGCTTCGCCGCCAGCCCCTCCATTACCGCGAGAGATCGTTCTTCATGGTGCACGCAGGTCTCCTGCCTCAATGGAACATTGATGACGCGGCGAATCTTGCGAGAGAAGTCGAAGCGGTACTATCCGGGCCGAACTATCGAAGCGTCCTCGAAGCGCTTTTCCGGGTGCTCTCACCTCGATGGGATTCCGCCTTGGCGGGCGACGAACGTCTCGTGAGTATCACTCGTGCGTTGACCAAACTCCGAACCTGCACCTCAACCGGTGAGATGTCGGGATTTTCCGGCCCGCCGGAGCAGGCCCCATCGGGATATCTTCCCTGGTTCCGCATTCCAAATCGTAAAAACTCCGATACAACGGTCATCTGCGGCCACTGGGCTGCGTTAGGATTGCACATCGAGCCCAATCTGTTAGCGATCGACAGTGGCTGCGTATGGGGAAGAGCATTGACCGCGGTGCGACTAGAGGATCGCCACATTTTCCAGGTCGCGGGCGTCCAACGAGCAAGTCCGTGATTGAGCCTCACCCGCCTGATACGACTTGGCATCGTTACACGACTAGGCCGTTTCCATCCTATCGATTTCTTCCAGGGAAAAATCCGCACCCGCGTCGCGACCCTCTCGGCCATTCCTACGATCAGCCGGAGCAGAAGCTCCTAGCCTTTCCACCGGAAGAATGGCAACGGTCAGATGATTACTTATATGGGATCGACCTGTACAACTACGCCTACTGGTGGGAAAGCCACGAGGTCTTTGAAGGACTCTGGCACGCCGTGGGACACGATACCGAGCCAGGAAACTTCTTCCAAGCCCTTATCCAACTTGCCGCAGCGAATCTGAAGCAATTCCTTGGCAATGAACAGGCTGCGCAGAGGCTCGTTCGTCGCGGGGTCGCACGACTTCAAAACCTGCCTCAATTGTATATGGGAATCGACGTCATCGCGTTTTCTGAAGCGTGCCGGGTGATTTCCACACCACTTGCGAGTTCTTCGCCCTATCAAATTCGCCTCGCCCTTGAGCCCCCTTCTTCACCTGAGAACAATACAATTTAGTTGCTGATATGGAGACTGCCATTTCGTAATGGACAGGCTGGTCATTCAGCAGCCTATTAATGATAGGACTCGGAATCGTTCGGAAACTTGCCCTGCTCGACTTCTTCTTTATAACGACGAAGGGCTTGGAGCGCATCTGCCTTGAGATGCGCGTATGGTCTCACGAACTTCGGCACAAACTCATCGAAAAGACCGAGAAGATCGTAGAGCACAAGGACCTGGCCATCACAGTGCGGACCGGCGCCGATCCCGATAGTGGGAATAGCCACCTGTTCTGTAATCGTCTTGGCCAACTCGGCAGGAATGGCTTCGAGCACGATGGCGAAGGCGCCGGCCGCTTCGAGGGCCTTGGCATCATTCAGCAACGTCCGCGCATGATCCGACTCTTTCCCCTGCACTTTGTAGCCGCCAAATCGATGGACGGATTGAGGAGTCATGCCGAGATGCCCCATCACTGGAATGCCGATGCTGGTCATCGCAGTCACCCGATCAGCCATCACTGCGCCGCCTTCCAGCTTGATGGCCTGTGCCCCGGCCTGGAGGAACCGTCCGGCATTGCGCAGCGCCTCTTCCAGACCGGCTTGATAGGACATGAACGGCATATCGCCGATGACGAGCGCTCGTTGAGCCGCCCCTGCCACAAGCTTCGTGTGGTAGAGCATGTCGTCCATCGTGACAGAGAGCGTCGTGGCCTTCCCCTGTACAACCACACCCAGTGAGTCCCCGACTAGAATCGCTTCGATGCCGGCCTGTTCGACAATGCGTGTGAACAGCGCGTCGTAGGCCGTGACGACGATGAGTTTCTTCTTGTCTCGTTTATACCGCTGAAACTCGGGAATCGTCATCAGCCCACTTCCGCTTTGGTAATAATGTCAGCCAGCCGGTGCGTGGCCTTAATCGCCATAATATGGACCCCGTCGCAGTGCGACCGTACCGCCTTGATCGTCCGGACCGCAATGTCCACCCCCACATCTTCCGCTCGCTCGGGGCCGGCAGCCCTGAGTTCGTCGATCATTTCCTGGGGAACTGACACGCCGGGAATATTGGCATTCATGAACTCTGCCATCTTGGCGTTCCGGAGGACGAGAATACCCGCCAGCACTTTCACCTTGAAGGGGCGCACGGCCTTCATGAAGGACGCGAACTGCTCCGGATGGTAAATCGCCTGCGTCTGGAAAAACTGGGCGCCCGCTTTTACCTTCACTTCAAACTTGGCAAGCATCGGTCCTAGTGGATCGGCCTCGGGAGTCACCGCAGCCCCGATGGTAAATGCCGTCGAGCCATCCAACTTGTTGCCGGCCATATCCCGCCCGTTGTTGAGTCCTTGCACCAACTGCATGACTTGGACGGAGTCCAGATCATAGACCGGCTTCGCTTCCTTATGGTCTCCGACGGTCGGATAGTCCCCTGTGAGGCACAGAATATTGCGGATGCCGAGCATGGAGGCGCCCATGAGGTCCGACTGTATCCCAATCCGATTCCGATCGCGGCAGGTCATCTGCATGACCGGATCATGACCGAGTTCGTAGAGGAGTCGGCAAACAGGCAAAGACCCGGCCCGCACCACCGCGGCCGTGTTATCCGTGACATTAACCCCGTGCACGCGCCCCACCAGCTGTTTGGCGTTCTCTAACACGCCGGAGATGTTGGTACCTTTAGGAGGATTGTACTCAATCGTGACAGCGAACTGTCCCTGATCGAGCACCTCTCGTAATCGCCTCGGCTCCCGACTCATCTTCTTTCCGTACCCTCTTATACTTCACCCGCTGTTGTAGGAGGATTGGGGGCTCCGTACTGCGCGCATTGACCGAGCACATTCTGATCATGCGCGGGCAGCGAGCAAGGGAGCCCTCATCCTTCTACAACATCTTCGCCATTCTCTTAGCAGACTCGACCGTGTTGTCCAGCAACATCGCAATCGTCATCGGTCCCACACCGCCCGGCACAGGGCTGATCCAGCCTGCCTTCTGACTGACCGGCTCAAAATCGACATCGCCACACAATTTCCCCTCAGGAGTTTTGTTTGTCCCCACATCGATGACGACGGCTCCCTCGCGCACCATGTCGGCCGTGACAAACTTGGCCTTCCCAATTGCGACCAGCAACAACTCGGCTTCGCGGCAGACCGCCGGCAAATCCTTGGTCTTGGAATGGCAAATCGTCACCGTGGCATGGCGCTGAAGCAGCATGAGCGCCAACGGTTTGCCGACGATATTGCTGCGTCCCAGTACAACAGCGCGCTTTCCTTCAATACTCACACCGGTGGATTCGATCATTTTGATGACGCCCTTCGGCGTGCAGGCCTCAAACACGGGATGCCCCTCAACAAGTCGGCCGAAATTGTATGGATGAAACCCGTCTGCGTCCTTATCGGGCGACACCGCTTCGAGCACAACTTTGCTGTCGATATGCTTCGGGAGCGGCAACTGAACCAAAATCCCGTGGATCTTAGGATCGGCGTTCTCTTTTTCGATCAAGGCCAACAGCTCTGCTTGCGTCGTGCTCGCCGGTAATTTGTGATCATCGATATAGATGCCCGCCGCATCACAGGCTTTCTGCTTGCTCTTCACATAGAGATGCGAGGCGGGATCGTCGCCCACCAGGATCGTCGCCAGGCCGGGCTTCATTCCGGTCTTAACCAAGACCGCCGCTGATTCGGTCGCCAACCGCTCGCGTACTTGCAATGCCAATGCTTTGCCGTCGATCAATCGTGCCGCCACGGATACCTCCTCCGATGAGAGACCATCAGAAAAACACGGCACCATAGCAGGGCATTTTTGAGCAAGTCAACGACCCTCCAAGAGGTGAGGAGTAAGGGGTGGGGGTGAAGCGAGGGACATGGGAATCTTATGTTGATCGCTGCTCTGCCTACCCTTTACCCCTAACCCCTTACCCCTCACGCCTTACATGGATTTCTTGACAGGCTCTTCGCATGACAGCTACGATGCTTCATCAACCACAATCAATAGCCACCTATCTTGTGAACACAATCTCCTCCGTGATGTCCCTTCTGACACGTGTCATGAGCCATCCAGCGGCCTGGCTTATCTGGGTCATGCCCCTTGCGATCGCCGGCCCGCTCAACGCCCAGATCACCGTCACTGAGCTGCAATCGCCTTATAGCTTCGTTAGCGATCCCATCGAGAAAAACTATTTCATCTCGAGCGTGAACGGCGAAGCTGAGACCGCCGACAATAACGGATTCATCACCAAGCTCGACCCCAATGGCAAACTCCTCAATCTGAAGTTTATCCAAGGAGGAAAGGACGACGTCACCCTTCATGCCCCCAAAGGCATGGCCTTGGTTGAACACGTACTTTACGTGGCCGACCTCGACACCCTGCGGGGCTTTGACACCACCACCGGTAAACCAGTCATGACTCTCATCATCCGATCGCCTGCTGCCTCACGATCTGAGTCGGTCCCGACCTCGTTGAACGACGTCACCTTTGATGGGAAGGGACTCCTCTACTGCTCCGACCAGAAAGCGAACACGATCTACCGCGTCAATCTGGCCACCCAAACGGTTTCGGTGCTCATCACAGATCACTCCCTCGCGGGACCCTCCGGCCTTGCCGTCCATCCCAAATCCGGTCAGATCATCGCGGTCAGTTGGGAGCAGGGGAAAATTTTCGAAGTCTCTCCGGAAGGCGTGCTGACGGAGCTCTTTTCTAACGGGTTCTTTTCCAACCGCTTTCAGAATCTTCGCGGGGTGGATTTCGACCGCTGGGGCAACATGTACGTCTCCGATTTTACAACCGGAAAAGTCTGGCGCATGAGCTGGGACAAGCGATTTCAAGTCATCGCTGAATTCCTGCCCTCGCCGGGAGACCTCAGCATCGACCGTGCAAACAACCTCATCCTTGTGCCTTATGAATTGGCGCATGCGGCAGAGATGAACGGGCTCGAAACCCCCAGCAGTGCGAAGTCAAAACAAGAAAAACGGACGCTGGCGGACTATGGCTTCATTCCGCCCCCGCCGAAGCCGGCACAGGAGGAACCCCTAAAAAAATGAGCCAATGCGCTTATTGCACACAACGGAAGGGCAAGCGGCCTTGCCCCGCCTTGGCCGGCTTGATTTGCAGCCAGTGTTGCGGTGAGCACAGAATCGTACGGGTTTCATGTCCGGCCGACTGTGTCTATCTCGAATCCGGGAGCGGCTATCAACAGAAGCGGCTGGCGGTGCAATTCATGCCGGTACGCCGAGATTTCTATCGAGAACTGACCGAGCTCGGCGACAAAAAGGCCGTGGCCCTCTTCAATCTTGTTGAAGTGGTGATCTTTGGTTACTTCCAAAGCCGCCGCGACGGGCAAGATGCGGAGATCGTGGCGGCGTTGCAGGGCTTGCGGAGAACGCTCAGTCCCCTCCATGTGCCTGCTGCTCCGATGCCGGTGTTCGCAGAGCATTTGAAAAAGGAATACGACACGTTCAAGAAGCAGAACCCGCAGGAGATCGCCGATGCGTCCTCGGCACCGGAGATATTGGACCGTGCGATCGCCTTCGTCTCACGCTTTTCCGGTACAGACTTTCAATCGCAACGGTTCCTCGGCGGGCTTCTCGGCTATGTGCGGGCCTACCATCCGGAAATTGCAGAACACCTGACCAAACAACGTGAGCCGGGCCACATCATTTTACCCGGGCAGCAGTTTATGCCGCCCCCGGCGCCTGAGCCCCATACCCATGGACTGGGGTGTCAACACCACCACTAACCGGTAACCATACCCGAGAACGATAGAGCGCACCCATGAGCGCAGAGAAAGACCGAAAAATTCGAATAACACGCCGGGTGCAGTTACGATGCACCCTGGGGTTTTCTTCAGGCGAGATCGAAGGCGACGCCACAGTCACTAACATTTCGACAGGCGGCTGCCGAGCTGAATCCGACATCAATCTGGCAGAAGCGCTCGACGTTCAGCTTGCAATTCAGCTTCCCGACCAGTCAACACCCGTGAAGGTCGAACGAGCCTCAGTACGTTGGATCTCGGGCCGTGCCTTTGGCCTAAGCTTCGTTCTGTTCTTTCCATCCGAGCGAGCCCGGCTCCGTACATTCATCGAAAAGATTAAATAGCGTTCGTTCAGGCCGCCGGATCTCTCGGGCTCCAACTCGGCATAGCAAGCACATTCCGTATTGCGTGCGCTGAGATCACCGATGCCCGAAAGACCATACTGCTATTCGACGATCGTCACCGTCATCTCAATCCGCTCGTTCGGCAAGTCACGCTCGTTTCTTGGCATGATGACGATCTTATCGGCCACGCCAAGGCCTTTGGTGACCTCGCCAAACGCCGTGTATTTTCCATCGAGGAAAGGGGACGGCTCGACCACAATGAAAAACTGCGACCCCGCTGTGTCAGGCTCGTTTGCTCGCGCCATCGACACAATGCCGCGCTTGTGAGGAGTGTCGCTGAACTCCGCCTTGAGCAAGATGGGATTACCCTTCTCGTCCTTGGGGCCGCCCTGCCCATAGGTGTCCTTGCGCAACGAGTTCTTGGTATTGGGATCACCCCCCTGAATCATAAAACCGGGAATGACCCGGTGAAAAATCGTCCCATCGTAAAAGCCGGACTTCGCGAGCTTGATAAAATTCTCAACATGTTTGGGGGCTACGTCAGGATTCAACTTGATATGGATGTCCCCGAACTTGGTCTTGATAATGGCTTTCGGACCAGGGCTTGGCGGAGGAGCAAACGGCTTCAGATCGGCCGTCCCTCCACAACCGATGAGAAGCCCGATCCCCAGCAGCACTCCACACAGCATGAAGATTCTCAAGGCAACCGTGTCTCGCATCATGACCCAACAACCTCGCATCTGTTACTCGACCACCACGACTGTCAACTCTGCTCGTTCAGTCGGAAGGTCACGGCTGTTCTTCGGCAAGTTGACGATCTTGTCTGCTACCTCCATCCCCTTCACCACCTCGCCAAAGACTGTGTATTGCCCATCGAGAAAATTTGAATCCTTGACGACAATGAAGAACTGCGAACCAGCACTGTTGGGATCGCTCGTTCTCGCCATGGAAACAATCCCTCGCCGGTGAGGAATGTCGTTGAACTCGGCCTTGAGCCGCTGACTCGGCCCACCCTGGCCATAGGTCTCCGACTTATTCAGATCTTTGGTATTGGGATCGCCGCCTTGAATCATAAACCCCGGAATCACCCGATGAAAGATCGTGCCGTTGTAGAAGCCAGATTTTGCCAACGCGATGAAGTTTTCAACGTGCTTGGGAGCCTTCTCAGGAAAGAAGACGACGTCCATATCGCCAAACTTGGTTTTAATAGTGGCCTTGGGACCTTTAACTCCTTCTGCTTTCTCCATTGAAGCTTTGTCAGCCGCGAAAAGGGTGCCCATACCCAACAACAGACTTCCACCGAGTACGAGCATCACTGCCACTATGTTCACTATGATCCGTCTCTGCATCATCAGCCTCCCTGGATTAGTCACCGACCCCGTGTGAAATGCCGCTACTGCACAGTCCCTACCTGTCGGAGGGCCTGCTTCGCCGCCTGTTGCTCTGCTTCCTTTTTGCTTCGCCCGGACCCTATCCCCACGACCTCACCCTGAATCGACAGTTCCACTTCGAATAACTTCTGGTGGTCGGGCCCTGTTTCCCGAACCGTCACATAGCGCGGCAGTGTGTCATGGCGCTTTTGACACCATTCCTGAAACTGGGTCTTGTAATCGCCCGCTCCGGGCTGGTCCTGTTGCGCGGCAATATGCGTGAGTTCGTCTGCGAAAATTCTGCGCGTCACCATACGGCTTGCCTCGAATCCTCCATCAAGATGAACTGCCGCCAGCACCGCCTCCAACGCATCGGCCAACAACGAATCTTTCTCACGCCCCTTCGAACGGTCCTCCCCTCGCCCGAGCTTGAGATGCTCTCCCAGTTCGAGCCGGCGGGCTACCAGCGCCAGCGTTGCCTCACTCACCAACTGTGCTTTCAGTTTCGAGAGAGCTCCCTCTGAAGACTGCGGCAATGCGGAGGCCAGATACTCGCTCATGACCAGCGACAGCACGGCATCGCCAAGAAATTCGAGCCGCTCATTATGTTGTGCCGAAGCTGACTTCTGCTCGTTCACGTGAGAGGAATGAGTCAAGGCTTCTTCGAGCAAGGCACGCGCCTGAAATCGATAGCCCAATGAGGACTGGAGTGCGTCGGCGGAAGAAGCCGAAGTCATAGTGGCGAGTATATCCCTCGCACAGGCTTATAAAGCCTCGAGCTTTCTAAAGAGCAGGCAGGCATTGACCCCGCCGAATCCGAAAGAATTCGACAGCGCAACCTTCACCGCAGCCGGTCTGGACCTATGCGGAATGTAATCCAGGTCGCAGGCAGGATCCGGCTGGTCAAGGTTGATCGTTGGGGGAAGAATACCGTGATGAAGCGCCAGGACACTAAACACCGCTTCAATCCCACCGGCTGCCCCGAGTAAGTGACCGGTCATTGACTTGGTCGAACTCACCGGAATGCGGGAGGCCTGCCCACCGAACACCTGCTTGATGGCCTTGGTCTCAATCGCGTCCGCCATCGTCGATGTGCCATGCGCATTGATATATCCGACCTGATCCTTGCCGATGCCGGCATCTTTCAACGCCAGCTCCATACACCGGACCGCTCCCTCTCCCTCTTCAGACGGAGCAGTAATATGGTAGGCGTCGCTATTCATACCGTAGCCGATCAATTCGGCATAGATCCGAACCCCACGCCGACGTGCATGGTCCAGTTCCTCCAGCACCACAACTCCGGCACCTTCGCCGAGCACAAACCCGTCCCGATCCTTATCGAACGGCCGGCTCGCTTTCGTCGGTTCATCGTTGCGAAACGACAGGGCTTTCGACGCGGCAAATCCTGCAACCCCTAACGGCGTAATGGCGGCTTCCGCTCCGCCCGCGATCATGACCTCGGCATCGCCCGCCTGAATCAATCGATAGGCGTCGCCGATACAGTGATTGCCTGTTGCACACGCCGTCACGGCGCAGGAGTTCGGCCCCTTGGCGCCCAGCCTGATCGCCACCTGCCCGGAAGCCAGGTTGATGATGGTCATCGGAATGAAAAACGGCGAGACGCGCCCGGGGCCCTTTTCCTGAAGAATCTTGTGGTAGTGCTCGATCGACCCAAGTCCTCCGATGCCCGATCCGATATACACACCGACTTTCGTCGCCTCTTCCGGCACCACGGTAAACCCCGCATCATCCACCGCCAGTTGGGCAGCGCCCACGGCATAGTGGATGAACGTATCCATTTTTTTGATTTCTTTTTTCTCGATGAACTGGGCTGGATCGAAGTCTTTCACTTCGCCTGCGATTTGAGCATCGTATGCGGCAGGATCGAATTTCGTGATGCGACCGATTCCGGATTCACCGGCGCAGAGGGCCTTCCAGGTCTTATCGACACCCGTTCCCAGAGGCGTGATCAGCCCCAGACCGGTCACCACAATCCGCCTGGTCGAACGAGGACTCATCACGACCTGCGACCGCTAGGCCTTTTCCTTAATGTAGTCCAGCGCTTTCCCGACCGTCAGAATCTTCTCTGCGTCTTCGTCGGGGATCTCGATGCCGAACTCTTCTTCGAGGGCCATCACCAGCTCCACCGTATCGAGCGAGTCGGCGCCGAGATCCTCTACGAAGCTGGCTTCGGGCGTGACCTCATCCTCTTCGACTCCGAGCTGTTCACCGATAATTTTCTTTACCCGTTCATCCACAGTACCCATTGATTTCCCCGGCTCCTTTCCCATCCTAGATCCTCCTTGTCGCTGCAAGCCTCTCGCCGCAGCATCATACAATATTGTATCTGCTCGGTCGTCAGGGCATCAACATCCCACCGTTCACGTGCAGCACGTGTCCGGTGATATAGCTGGCTTCGTCCGACACGAGAAAACACACCGCCGCCGCGATATCGGCCGGTGTACCCAACCGTCCCAAAGGGATTTGCTTCTGGAGCGTGTCTTTCACCTCCGTCGACAATCCTTGCGTCATGGCGGTATCGATGAATCCGGGCGCGACTGCATTCACCGTGACGGAGCGGCTCGCATATTCCCGCGCCACCGTCTTGGTCAACCCGATCACCGCCGCTTTCGATGCCGCGTAATTGGCCTGCCCCACATTGCCCATCACCCCGACTATCGATGCGATGTTGACGATGCGACCATACCGTTGTTTGGTCATCGGCAGCAAGACCGCCTTCGTGCAGTTGAACGTCCCGTTCAAGTTGACTTGCAGCACAAGATTCCAATCTTCTTCCTTCATCCGCAACAACAGCCCGTCACGCGTGATCCCGGCATTGTTCACCAAAATATCGACCTTCCCCCATTCCCTCAGCACCTGGTCGACCATGGCTTTGGTATCAGCGCCATCCGCCACATTGACTTTGACATTCAGCGCCTTGCGCCCCAACTGCTCCACTGCCGCAACCGTGTCCTTGGAACGGCTTGGATCAAGATCGGCGATCACAATATCCGCCCCGGCCTGAGCCAGCGCTTCTGCGATCGCCCGGCCAATCCCTTGCGCCGCCCCTGTGACAATCGCCACCTTACCATGGAGTGACATCCGCTCGCTCCTCTATCCTTTCATCAGGATGCTGAAAAAGTCTGCCAGCATCGTTCTCGCATCGCTCAGAGGCTCAACGTACCGAAGCGTACGCCTCGCCTCTTCGCTCACTGCGGCCTTGCTGGACAGCCTTTTTGAGCATCCTGCGAGTGTGTTTTCCCCTTGTTCGAAACGTATTGGACATCGTAGGTCTGCTGTCCCACAATGGCTTACCTATAGCCTGTTACGCGCTCAACGCAGCGCGGGTCGCCTCAAGCGACTTAGGATCATTGACATTCATGGTCACCGCGTCCGGCCGAATCCGTTTGATCAAGCCGCTCAAGACCGTTCCCGGCCCAACCTCGACGAACGTCGTCACACCCATCGCCGCCATGGCCTGCACCGAGTCTTCCCAGAGCACCGATGAAGGAAGTTGTCGTACCAGCGACGCCCGGATGTCGCTCGCCTTCGTGAGGGCTTTGGCTTCGGCGTTGTTAATCAACGGCATCGTGAGATCGGACCAGGTGATCGCCGCCAAATCTACGGCCAGTCGATCTGCCGCCTTCTGCATCAGAGGGGTATGCACGGGCACACTCACAGGAAGGGGAATCGCCTTCTTACACCCTTTGGCCTTCGCCAGTTCAATCGCCCGTTCCACGGCGGCCTTCTCCCCGGCAATGACAATTTGACCGGGCGAATTGAAATTTGCCGCAGCTACGACTCCCACCGATGAGGCGTCCCGGCACACTGCTCTCACCACGTCTGCCGTCAGACCGAGCAGCGCGGCAACAAGCCCGGTTCCCGACGGCACGGCTTCGGCCATATAGCGGCCTCGCTTCTGCACAATCGCCACGGCCTCACGATAAGTCATTCCGCCTGCAGCCACAAGGGCCGAGTATTCACCCAGGCTATGACCGGCCACTGCGATCGGTGTGATGCCTAATGGCTTGAACGCCTCGAGCGCGGCAATGCTGCTGACCAACAATGCCGGCTGAGTATATTCCGTGAGGTTCAATCGTTCCACTGGTCCTTCGAAACACAGCGCGGCGATATCATATCCCAGTACCGACGATGCCTCTTCGTAGAAACGCCTGACGCTCGGATGGGCTTCCACTAACGCTCTCCCCATCCCGACTGACTGAGACCCCTGGCCTGGAAAGACCAACCCAATACTCGATGATTGTGTTGATTGGTGAGTTGCCATACTACTGGAGTGATTGCACGAGGCTACCGCTTGCTCTCATCGTCGTGGTACTCGAAGCTGAAACAGGCGCACCGCGCCTTCCTCGTGGGGTTAGATATCGTCGAATTCCCTTTGAATGTCAACGGGAAAAGTTGGTAGAAGTTGTTCGCTATCACCTATCTGTAATCAGCCGGTCCTTTGAGGAAACGTGACGTGCTGATCGCTTCCTTTGCTACCATCGAATGAGAGCAGATGCCCACGTCAATCCCGCGCCGAAGGCCCCTAACATCACCAGATCCCCTTCTTTGATTCGCCCCTGACGCACGGCTTCATCCAATGCAATGGGGATTGAGGCTGCCGACGTATTCCCATATCGATCGAGATTCAGCATCACTTTTTCTGGCGGAAGTCCGAGACGATCGGCCACCGCCTTCAGGATACGCACATTCGCTTGGTGTGGCACATAGAGATCGAGGTCTTCCACACGGAGATGATTCGCGGCCAGAGTTTCCCGTGCGACCTCTTCCAAGGTCCGAACCGCCACCTTAAACGTCTCGTTCCCCTTCATCTTGATGTACTGCATCCGTTCCGCCACGACCTTTTCGGAAGGCGGCAGACGCGATCCACCCCCCGGCACCGCAATCAAATCGCAGAGGGCGCCATCGGAACGAAGATGCGTGGACAGGATACCCCGGTCATTTTCACTGGCGCTGATGACGGCTGCGCCGGCCCCGTCGCCGAACAAAATACAGGTGTTGCGGTCGGTCCAATCGGTAATCGCCGACATGACTTCCGATCCGACGATCAACACATGGCGCATGCCGGTTCTCACATAGGCGTCCGCCACGGATAACGCGTAGACGAACCCGCAACAGGCAGCCGACAAATCGCACGCCGCCGCACGCGTCGCCCCCAACTGATGTTGAATCAGACAAGCAGTGGCAGGAATCGGATAATCACCGGTACAGGTGGCCAACAGGATCAGGTCAAGATCGGCTGCACTCACTCCCGCAGCCGTCAGGGCCTGTTCCGCCGCCTTCACCGCCAGATCGGAGCAGGCCTCACCGGGACCGGCCACATGCCGCTCGCGAATACCGGTCCGTTCGACAATCCATTGGTCCGAGGTGGCCACCATCCGTTCGAGGTCGAGATTGGTCAGCACCTTGGCCGGCACGTACGATCCAGTCCCGGCGATACGGGCCTTCATGCCGGTGAATCCTCCGCGGACTTGACTTGCGAAAAGCTTTCTTCAATATCGCGCTGAATCAGCTCATCCACACGACTCTCCGCCAGCCCCTTCGCCCGGCGAATGGCATTCTTGATCGCCTTGGCAGACGAACGGCCATGGCAGATCATCGTAATGCCGTTGACGCCCAGGAGCGGCGCCCCCCCGAACTCCGCGTAATCGATTTTTTTCTTCAAGTTCCGCAGCGGCTTGGCAATAAACGGATAGGCCAAGCGGCCGAAGAAGGAACCGGAAATTTCCTTGACCAACAGTTTTTTGATTGTATCGGCTACTCCTTCGGATATCTTCAGCGCCACGTTTCCGATGAAGCCATCGCACACCACCACATCAGCGTTCCCGCTGTACACATCGCGGCCTTCGATATTGCCGATGAAGTTAAGCGGACTGGTTTTGAGGATCTTGAACGCCTCCTTCGTCACCTCATTCCCTTTGCCGTCTTCTTCCCCGATACTCAGCAGCCCGACACGTGGGTTGGGCTTGCCAAAGAGATATCTGCCATATTCATTCCCCATGATGGCGAATTGGACCAGGTGCTGAGCCGTACAGTCCACATTCGCCCCCACATCCAACATAATGGCCGTACCAGTCAGAGTGGGCAGGCTTGTTGCGATCGCCGGACGCTCGACACCCTTCGTCAGCCCGAGCAGAAAGAATGACGCCACCATGCTGGCACCGGTGTTCCCAGGACTGACCACAGCACTCGCCTCGCCATTCTTGACCAGCTCAGTGGCAACCCAGATAGAGGAATCCCGCTTCTTGCGAGCGACAGTAGCCGGCGACTCGTGCATCTCAACGACCTGCGAGGCATGTCGAATAGACAGACGAGGGTCCGTACAGCCGAGACGGTGACATTCGTCGGTAAGCGTGGCCTTGTCGCCGACCAGCACCACTTCGACATCACACTCCTGGGCGGCCTGGAGCGCCCCTTCAATGGCCGGGGCCGGTCCGTGGTCACCGCCCATGACATCCAGCGCGATCTTCATAGAGGCTGAGTACTCATCGAATGATGACGTGACACGCGGTCACGAAAGAAGAGCAGCAGTCACCACTGCTACGTGCGGCAGGATTTTAGAGCAGTGATAGGATCGACGCAACAGGCAAACAAGCAGAATCCGGTGGTCACTCGTGCAGCCAGTAAGCCCTGCAGGCACGGCCCGACGGCCCCGCAGCACTAACCGGGCCTACGATTCTTCGACCTGGATGACCGCTTTACCCTTATACGTTCCGCAATTCAAACAGGTGTAATGCGGCAGCTTGATCTCGTGGCACTGCGGACAGACGGACATACCCGGCGGAGTAATGCGCAATTTTTGTGTGCGCCGCTTGTCGCGTCGTTCCCGTGAATGTTTATGTTTCGGATTCGGCATGGCAACTCCTTCTCACTCTCGATAGCAGGCGGTCACGCTATGATGCTGACGATCCGCCGGTCTTACGTTTGATGTCCTGAACCACCCGGAATGTCGGAATCGGTGGCTCCACGGTACACTGACACGGTCCCTCATTTAAATTTTTCCCACATTGCGCGCAGAGCCCCAAACAGTCCTCACTGCAGAGCGGCTGCATCGGGGCAGAGAGAATCACATGTTCGCGCAACATGGCGGCTAGTTCCAGCTGATTACCCTGATAGTGATACTGATCGTCGGGCTCTTCTTCTAGTTCGACTTCCACAGCTTCCGCACGCGTCTTTCGAGGATCGATTCGCTTCGGATGGCGAGGCGCCGACTTGGGCTCCGGGATAAAGGCAGCCCGCACAGAAAAAGCCAGCGGATCCTCATACTCCTTCAAACACCGCACACATTGGCGGAGGATCGTCCCTTCCAGAACACCGGTCACAGCGACCAACCCTTCGATGTTGGTCAGGTCCAGACTTACAGCCAGTGGATCGGTGAGCACGGCATCGTCCTCGGTGAGGCCGAGTTCTTCAGCCGTGACCTCGCCGACCAGTGAGAGCCCATCGGCAGTGATCTCAGTCAGCAGCGGCCTGAGCAGTTCCATCGTCGCACCTACCTGCATGTACATCCCCAACGTGACCGGTTATCGCTCTTCTGCGAAGCTGATGAGCGCGATGTGTCGAGCCCGTTTGACGGCGGCCGTCAATTCGCGCGGGTGCCTCATGCAATGGCCTGAGAGACGCCGCGGGACAATTCGACCCCTCTCCGTCAAAAAGTTTCTTAACAACCCGACATCTTTGAAATCGATCGACCCTTTATCGATACAAAATCTGCAAGGCCTCCTGCGTTGGAAAAACCGTCCGCCCCCACCACCTTCTCGGTCTCCACCTTGTTGTTCACGCTCCATAAACCGTCTCCCTGTTTGTTAGACGTGCTCGTCGGATTCATAGCCGGGATCATCGTGTGACGGCGCCTCGCTCCCGCCACCACCGCCATCCTGGCGTTTCGGCATGAACGTCACTGTTTGGGCCACCACCTCGTGCTTGCTGCGCTTTTGGCCGTCCTCCGTTTCCCACCGGCGCTGCTGCAACCGCCCATCGACAATGATACCGCTTCCCTTACTCAGATACTGTCCGCAATGTTCCGCCTGCTTGCCGAAGACAACAATGTCGACAAAACAAACTTCTTCCTTCAATTCGTCGCCCTGCTTGTACCGCCGGCTGACCGCGAGGCCCAAACTGGCCACCGGCGTCCCGTTCGGCGTGTACCGCAGTTCAGGATTCCGCGTGAGGTTCCCGAGGAGAATGACTTTGTTAAACCCGGCCACCGGCAAACTCCTCCGATGACGTTTCGAGCGGCCGTGGCGGCACCAGTTCTTTTTTGAGGTGGACGGTCAAAAACTTGATGATCGTGTCTTCCAACCGATATGACCGCTCTAATTCACCAACCGTAATGTTAGGCGCCCTGAAGTAGAAGTAGACGTACGTGCCCTTCCGCTCCCGCTTCACCTCGTAGGCGAGCTTCTTCTTACCCCAGTTTTCCGATTTGATGAACTGCGCGCCGGTCTTCTCTGCCACCGCCTTCATCTTCTCAATCAAGGCCGCGGTCTCCTGGTCGGAGACGGACGCACGAATAATGAACAGAGACTCGTAGAGCTCCATGCAGCAATCCTCCTGGACAAAGGCCCCCAACTCAATGTTGGGAGCGAGGTGTAGGCGCGCTGGATTCAGCCAGCGCGAAGGGCTGACGCTAACATAGGCCCTCAGAAGGTGTCAATAAACAGCCGGCGATGGAGCCCGCTCGCTTGGTCTACCGCCTTCCTTTGAACATTCGTGACGGCGCATTCGCCGGAGGCGAAGGACGAGAGCTTGGTCCATTGAAACCAGAAGAGGGTCTGCCGGAGGAAAAGCCGGAACGGGGATAGTAATAATAGGGGTAGCCTGATCGATATCCAGGCCCGTACCCGGAGAATCCTGGATAGTAGCCAAAGGGACTCCACCAGAACCCTGGGCTAGCATAGAATGGGCTGGTCGGATCATACACGTCGGCGTACCCATTCTTCTCAGCCTCGCTAAGCAGGGCCACTCGTTGCGTCTGATGTATCGACTCTGCGCAGCCCGTGAGGCCCAACAACAACACTCCACCGGCCATGGCTGTCATCCATCGAGTCGACATGGCGCCCTCCCTCAGAAATGATAGGAGATACCGGCAAATATTTGGTTCACCCGGTACGTACTGTCGAAACCACCGAACGAACCGAAGGCGTCATCAAAACCAAACTTTGCATCCGTGTATTTATATTCCGTGAAGAGCGCCACGTGAGGCGTCACGAATGCGCGGATACCCGTGAGAAAGTTGAAACCGACCGAGACCTGTGTGTCCTGCTGTGTCTCCACCGAAGGACTTAGGCGCGCAATGAGAATAGCGGGGCCGGCGCCGAGATAGGGTTGAAAGGTCACACCAGGGTATCGCAACAGAATATTTGCGCCGACATTCGTCACCGCCAGATGAATGCCGGGGGAATTGTCGAGATTCTTCACATGCGGTGTACTGTGGAAGACATCCAGCTCGAATCCTAGCGCACCGTGAAAGGGATACACACCCACCTTGCCGCCATAGGCAAGACTGTTCTTCATGTCGAAGTCTTGCAGTTCTATACCACTAAACGGACCTGTGGTTGTAACGTTGCGCAAGGAGCCGGCAAAGTTGTATCCGGCTTGACCAGCCACATACCATTCAGCCTGTGCCGGAATCGTAATCGAGGATAAGGCTGTCAGGAGGAGGAGGCTTAGGGAAAATCTCTGTCGAACGCGCCCCGAGTGTATCAAGGTGGTCCTCCATGGGCGAGGCTTAGGATAATTCTACTATGAGATTTTGACGAAATGTGAGGAGTAGGGAAGGGAAACCGCTTGGATTAAGGAGAATTAATAATACTGAAGGCCTGCCTGGGCTCAACCGCTTCCTTGCCTTCGGAGCAGAAAGCCGGTGGCCTGAGACTCTTCGCTTCCACACCTCACGCGCCACCCCATCCACGGCGCTCTGAAGTGGAAGCCTTCTGGAATTCCTTCAGCCGCGGTCTCACGACCGCGGGGCTTCAGTCAGTTCCAGCTTTCCTTCTCGCCTCAACCTCGGGGGGTCCCCGCTCCTCCGGCAAAGTCCGCTCTGAGCCCAGGCAGACATCTAAGAAACTGGGATGTTCCAGTTTTCTCCGCGATTGTGGGGATTTCCTTCTTGTTCGACTTTGGGAGTTATTGGGGTATCATTGGGTCAAACCAGGGGTGTTCTTGAGGTATGAGATTAGCTGCGTTGACAATAGCAATATTCCTCGCATGCATTTCCCCGGTGAGTGCACAAGAACACCTCGTACCAGAGGGGCATCTCTTTGGCATGCCGGATCAATATCATCAAAAATTAGACAGCTATTTGAGGAAGGATTCAGGCCAGAGGTTATGGCTAAGGTTCTGATTCTTGAATCATTCACAACTGAATCTCTGGTCGGGATTCGAAAGACCTCACATGAAATGGAAGTTATTCACCTCCGGGCTAGGAGTAGCATAGGAGATACAGAATACTAAAAGAATATGAGGCCGGAAGAATCACATTATTGGATCGGAACGGCAATCAGACTCCTGGAATAGAAACCAAGGAATAACAGGACCTCAAATCTAGAACACCCTCTGACTTTCGAGAAATACCCATAGAAAGCAGAACTAAGGGCATTGATCAAGGAACTCCAGATCGCGTCTTAGATGTTTGGAAAACCATGTTGCTTGAAACTCACTACACGAAGAAAGGTCGTTTTGGAAGGGATGGAACAACTTACTACTTCTCAATGTGGGACAATGTCAGTGGCCCTCTTACTGGAGAGATTTGGAGTCCATCCGAAGCTTCACGAACCGGCCGCTTAGTTCATCTGGCAAATTCACTGCGACGATACGCACACCAAGAAGTAAGTGAAGCCAACTTGAAAGCTATTATCAAGACAACCCGATTGCAGCTCAACGCTACAAGGTAAGGCGTATCGTTTATCCGATCGACACCTTCGTTGCGGCAACACAAGGTCGACTACACATTGAACCTGAAATACACGATGTCGGCTTCTTTGATGACGTAATCTTTACCTTCAAGCCGAAACAGCCCCTTCTCCTTCACCTTCGCCTCTGACCCGCAAGCCAGGAGATCGTCGTAGTGATAGACCTCGGCGCGGATGAAGCCCCGCTCCATGTCGGAGTGAATCTTTCCCGCTGCTTGCGGCGCCTTCATGCCTTTGGGAATCGGCCATGCCCGGGATTCGATTTCACCGGCGGTGAAGAAGGTCACGATGCTCAGCAACGTATAGGCTTCACGGGTCAGCCGGACAAGGCCCGATTCCGTCAGCCCCATCTCTTTCAGGAAATCGGTCCGTTCGGATTCGGGCAACGTGGAGAGTTCGGCTTCGAGCTGGCCGCAGATCGTGACCACGCGCGCGCCGCGTGTGTCGGCAAACTCGCGCACAGCCTTTACCATTGCTTCATCGGCGTCTGCCTGTTCCGACACATTTGCCACGAAGAGCACAGGTTTGGCTGCCAGCAACTGACATTCGTCGAGCACCACGCGCTCTTCGGGGGTGTAGGTCAGGTTGCCCAGCCATTCACCCTTATCGAGCAATCCGATCAGCTTATCGATGAACGTCACTTCAAACGCGGCCTTTTTATCACCCGCTCGAACTTTCTTTTCCGTCTTTTGCTTCCGCCGATCGAGCGTGTCGAGGTCCGCCAATAACAACTCGGTTTCAATGACGCCGATGTCGCGAAGAGGATTCACCCCTCCGCTGACGTGCACGACATCCGTTCCCTGGAAACAACGGACGACATGGAGCAGCGCATCGACTTCGCGAATGTGTCCAAGAAACTGATTGCCGAGGCCTTCGCCCTTGCTCGCCCCTTCGACCAATCCGGCAATGTCGCGGACTTCCAGCGTGCTGTAGGTCGTCTTCTTTGACTTAAAGAGATCTGTGAGGACTCCGAGTCTCGGATCGGGTACCAGGGCAATGCCCGTATTGGGATCGACGGTTGCGAAGGGATAGTTGGCGGCTAGCGCGCCGCTGCCCGTGAGTGCGTTGAAGACTGTTGTCTTCCCCACGTTCGGAAGTCCGATCATGCCGCAACAGAGTCCCATCGATTACCTCAGTGCTGAGTCCAAAGTGCTGAGTGCTGAGAATAAATTCCGAGGCTCTTTCGTCTCAGTACTCAGCACTTATTCCTCTTCCGTCGTCTCGCGTTCCCGTACATTGAACTCGTTCATTGCCACTGCGACTCCTCGGTGGATCAAGCATTCCAACGCATCGACGGCGCGATCGAGACAGGGATTCAATACCTCGATCTCTTCTTTCGTGAATGCCTGCAACACATAGTCAGCCGAATCCTGATGCGGCGTCGGTCGGCCGATCCCGATCTTGAGTCGGGCAAACTGGGGCGTCCCGATCGTCTCGATGATCGACTTGATCCCGTTATGTCCCCCATGGCCACCGGCTTGTTTGATCCGGAGACGCCCTGGAACGAGATCAAGATCGTCATGGATGAGAATCAGGTCGTCGGCGGTCAGTGAAAACTCGCGCAGGAGACCTTTGAGCGGAGGACCGGTGATGTTCATCCAGTCGAGAGTGCCGGCGAGCTCGAGGAGTTCCGACCCAAGCCGCCCCGAACCGCGATGAGTCATGCCACGCCTGGCGAGACGGATGGACCACCGAGCCGCGGCCCGCTCGATGACCCACATACCGACGTTGTGGCGGGTGTGGGCATAGGCAGCGCCCGGGTTGCCCAGCCCAACGATGAGACGCAACGTTATTTCTTCTTTTCGGCTTCTTTCTTCTCGGCTTTTGGCGCAGCAGCGCCCTTCTTCTCGCCGCCTTTCGCATCAGGAGCAGCCGCCGCCGCACCGGCTTTCGCTGGTTCGCCCCCCTCAGCGGCTTCACCTGCCACTTTACCCTTCGCGACCACCTCAGGCTCTTTCGCGCCCTCCGGTGCGGCCGCTCCGCTCGCAAGCAGTGATTCGAGTTTGGCTTCCGTCATCGGCGCCGCCACACTCACAACCATCTGCTCAGGATCATCGAGATAGCGAACCCCTTCGCGCGCGGCCAGGTCTTTCAGATGGAGACCTTGCGCAATAGCGAGCCCCGATGCATCGACTTCGATGAAGTCCGGCAACGCAGCGGGCAGACACTCGATATGCAACTCACGCATATTGTGATGAAGGATACCGCCTTCTTTCACGCCAACCGGCACTCCGCCGGTCAAATGCAGAGGTACCTTCACGCGAATCGGCTTGTCCATCGAGATTTCAAACAAATCCGCATGCAGAACATGCCCTTCGACCGGATCGACCTGAAAATCGCGCAGCAGCGCGGTGCGGTTCGGTTTCGACTTTGCGCCGGTCAGCGTGAGCGACACGAGCGCGGCTCCCCCCGCCTGTGCCTTCAAAATCTTGACCAGGCTCTCGGGTTCAATCGTCAAGAGCAGGCACTCCCCCTGACCATACAACACGCCCGGGACCTTGCCCTCTCGCCGAAGCTGGCGCGCCGCACCTTTTCCTGTTTTCTCTCGTATGGTGACTGCTAGATCAAACTTCATGATAGCCTTCCGCCCCCTTCTCGCTGGTCTCTGGGTACCTCGGTCTCAGGTTAAGCAAACAATGAACTCACCGACTCATCTTCATGGATTCGTCGAATCGCCTCACCTAACAGTGGCGCGACCGATAATTGATGCAACTTCGGACAGAGCTGCTCTTTGCCTCGTAACGGAATCGAATTGGTCACAATCACTTGCTTCAGACAGGATTGCTGGATCCGCTCCAATGCCGGCCCGGTGAGCACCGCATGGGTACAGGCGGTCCACACTTCCCGAGCCCCGCGATCCATACAGGCCTGCGCCCCCTTCACAATGGTCCCAGCCGTGTCGATCATGTCGTCTAGCAACAGCGCGCTCTTGCCTGCGACGTCGCCGATGATGTTCATGATCTGCGTCTGATTGGGTCCTTCACGTCGCTTGTCGATAATCGCCAAACTCGCTTCGAGCCGTTTCGCAAAGGCGCGAGCCCGCTCGACTCCGCCGGCGTCCGGCGAGACGACCACCAGGTCACTCACCTTCTTTTTTGTAATGTAATCCAATAAGACGGGCAGCGCGTAGAGATGGTCCACCGGCAGATTGAAGAACCCCTGGATCTGCCCTGCATGGAGATCCATTGTCAGCACCCGATCGGTACCGGCTGTGCTAATGAGATCGGCCACGAGTTTCGCTGAAATAGGCACACGTGGCTGATCCTTACGGTCTTGGCGAGCATAGCCGAAATACGGGATGACCGCGGTAATGCGATTCGCGGAGGATCGTTTGAGCGCATCGATAATAATCAACAGCTCCATCAGGGAATCGTTGACCGGCTGGCAACTCGACTGCACGACGAACACGTCGCCGCCACGCACGTTTTCCTCAATCTTGACGCGAATTTCACCGTCACTGAATGACCCGACCGTGGCCTCGCCCAACTTGGTCCCAAGGTAGGCACAAATCTCATGGGCCAGGGCCGGATTCGCGTTGCCAGAGAATATCTGTAGTTCTCCGCTCATCGATTCCTCAGAGGGTCTCTGGATACCACTGCGTCACGTTCTAATTGCGTATAGGGTTCGTCTCGACGGCGGGCGTCGGTGGGCGTACTCGTGACCCGCCTACCTTTATTTATTCACTGCACGCTGTTGAGGAAGCCAGCTAAGGGGTCAGACTTTAACGGAATATACGAGGAGTTGTCAACCGAGCCACAGCTTATTGTGGCTGCTCATAGCGCCAGCCAAGCGGGCCAGAACAGGTGGGAGCGACAAACACCTTCATCAAATTTTCACCCACGAATTGGGCCTGGGCCAGGCGCGCGCGCGCCTCGTCCGCGAACACCCCAAACACCGTCGCCCCGCTTCCTGACAGCAGCGCGATCTCGGCTCCGTGAGTCTGCAAGCTCTGTTTGATCTCCCGAAGCTTCCCATGCGCTGCGAAAACCGGCGCTTCGAAATCATTCTCTGCCGCAGCGATCAATTGGGCCCAGCTCACCCCAGATTGCCGGTCAAGTCCTCGCTGGACCAGCGACAGCGGCATCACAGCGGTCCTGGTGGCCGCTAATTCTTGATACGCCCGCTTGGTATCGACCCCAAACCCCGGGTTGACGAGCACGACCCATCGCGCCCCTTCAACGACGACCGGCCGAACTGTTTCTCCCCGACCCGTTACACACGCTGAAGGGGCAAAGAGAAAAAATGGCACATCGCTGCCTAACGATTGCCCGGCATCAGCCATCTGCGCCGGAGACCACTTCAGCTGCAATAAATGATTCAACCCTATGATGGTGGCTGCGGCATCACTGCTGCCTCCACCGAGGCCGGCTCCCATCGGAATGTGTTTTCGCAGCTCAATGTCGAGCCCGATCGATTGCTGGGCTCGCGCCAATATCTCGGTGGCTGCGCGATAGACGAGGTTGCTCTGGTCTGCCGCCAGCTGCGCTACATCGCACGTCAGCCGAATACCCTGCCGATCGGCACGCAATCTGATCTGCACCTCGTCGTCGAGCGCGACCGTCTGCATGACTGACCAGAGATTGTGGAACCCGTCGGGGCGGCGATCGAGAATACGGAGGATCAGGTTGATTTTGGCAGGAGCGAAGACGGTGATCTCGGACGGACTCGGCTGCGGATTAATCACGGCCTCCCTTGATGGCATACTTCTCTAGTCGATAGCGAAAGGAGCGCGTGTTGAGCTTGAGCAACCGCGCGGCTTTCTTCTTTACCCACATGGCCCGTTCGAGCGCCTTCAAGAGCAGGTCTTTTTCAATGCCGTTGATGAGCCCTTCCAAATCCAACCCTTCCTCCGGTAAGTCGGTGGACACACCCTGCGGCTGAGGGGTCACGACTCGATGAAGCCAGCCACGAATATCCTCATCCGAGACAGGCGCGCCGGCGGAAAAAGTGACCACGCGCTCCATCAAGTTTTCAAGCTCGCGCACGTTACCGCGCCACTCATGGCCCAACAACACATGCATCGCCTCCGATGTCAAGACGGGAGCCGGCTTGCCGCTCTCCTGCGAAAACTTCTCAAGGAAATGTTTGACGAGAAGCGGGATGTCTCCCGCTCGAAGCCGCAACGGTGGAAGCCGAATCGGAATCACGTCCAAGCGATAGTACAAATCTTCGCGAAATGAGCCGTCGGCTACGGCTTTTTCAAGGTCCTTATTGGTCGCAGCCACAATGCGCACATCGACCTTCACATCCTGGTTGCCGCCCACCCGCCGGAACTCTCGTTCCTGAATCACGCGCAGCAGCTTCACTTGAATTGTTGGGGTCGTATCGCCGATTTCATCCAAAAAGATCGTGCCGCCGTTGGCAACCTCGAACAACCCCGCCTTATTGGCCATCGCGCCGGTAAAGGACCCCTTCATGTGCCCGAAGAGTTCGCTTTCGAGCAATGTCTCCGGCACCGCACTGCAATTCACCGCCACAAACGGCATCGGACTCCGGGCGCTATTATAGTGAATCGCGCGCGCCACCAACTCTTTTCCCGTTCCGCTCTCTCCACAAATCAGCACATTACTCTTGGCGTCCGCAACTTTACGCACCACGTCGAATACCTTCTGCATACTCTCGCTTTGGCCGACGATCTGCGCAAACGACGACTGGCTCGCCATTTCGCGCTTTAAGAGAATATTTTCCGTCGAGAGACGCCGCTTCTCAAGGGCGTTGCGGATGATCAGCTGCACTTCATCAACCTGGAACGGCTTGGTCAGGTAGTCGTACGCGCCCTGTTTCATCGCATCGACCGCCGAGTCTGCGGTGGCAAACGCCGTAATGACGAGGACCACGGTTTCAGGAGAAGAAGATTTCACCGCCTTCAGGACCGCCATGCCATCGGCTTTCGGCATGCGGAGATCGGTGATGACGAGATCGAAGATCTCCTTGTTGATATGACCGATGGCCTCTTCGCCATCCGACGCTTCTGTTACCGCATAGCCCGCCCGTTTGAGCATGATGCTCAAAACTTCGCGCAGTCCCCGCTCGTCATCAACAATTAGGATCTTTTCCACGGCGTCCGTCCCTCATGCCACAACCGCACCCCGGCATCCCCTGACCGCGGCAAACATACAACAAACCGTGAGCCTTGACGCTCCTGACTTTCGACCTTGATCCATCCCCCGTGCAGATCGACGATGCGATGCACAGCGGCAAGACCCAACCCTGACCCTGTTTTCTTCGTCGTGAAAAATGGAAGAAAGATCTTGTCAAGGTTCTGTTTTGGAACACCTTCCCCTGTATCCTGAAACGCAATTTCGATAACGTCGCCCTTGCGGCCGCCGGCATCAACCTGGCGGCAGTTCGTCGAGATCGTCAATTGTCCCCCCTCTGGCATGGCTTCAAATGCATTCGTCGCCATATTCCAGAAGACTTGCCGGAGCTGATCTTGATCGACCAGAGCTGTGAGCGCTCCGGTTGCCAGGGACGTGACGATCTTGATCTTCGTACGTGTTCGCGCTTCATGTTGAACGAGATCGAGCGTCTCGGCAAGTACTTTGTTGAGATCACGCTCTGCAAGATTGAGCGCCGGCGGACGTGCATACTGAAGGAATTCAGTAATGATGTTGTCGAGCCGTGTGGCCTCCCGAATCGCAATGTCCATCAACCGGCGATTCGTTTCGTCCTCCATGGCATCTTTTCGAAGCATTTGCATCGCGCCGGCCAACGCGCCAAGCGGATTCCGAATCTCATGGGCCATCCCGGCAGACATCTCGCCTAAACTAGCCAGCCATTCCTTGCGCCGCATTTCCTCTTCGAGATCCCGAATCTGTGTCAGATCTTTGAACACACCGACCAAGCCTGTCTGCTTCCCCTGCTCGTGCAATGGAGACAGGGTCATACCGAGGATCAGGCGATTGCCGTCGACACGCTTACATTCCACCTCGAATCGTTTCGTTGTCGACACGGCACCACTGAGTTGCTCGTCTGACTCCTGGTTAGGATGCCAGTTGAAAACCTCGCGCCAGGGACGCCCGACAACGTGAGTGATCGTATACCCGGTCGCTTCCTGTGCCGCTGGGTTGAACGAGGTAATGCACCCCGTGGCATCTGCCGTAAACACACCGCTGCTGATGCTATGGACGATATTCTCGTGAAAGACTTGAAGGCGAGTGAGTCCCTGTTCCTTCTCGCGTAACGATTGGTCTGCCTGTTGAAGTTGATCGGCTAATGTTCCGCCAAGAATCCCGACGACAAGAAGGGAAAGGGCGTAGACACCGAATGTTTGAAATGTTTCAGGCATGGTCAGCCGACTCGGCGGCAGCCACCCCCATCCTTCAATAAGACCATACAGTTGAATGTTCGTTAAGAGCCCAAACAAAATAATACAGAAACAGGCAGTAAGCAGCCCCACCCGCCGACGGGGAAGGAGACTGGCGACCGCCACTGTCATGACATACAGCACCGCAAAGGGACTCTCGATCCCTCCTGTCCTGGCAACCAGCACCGTTTCAAGAAGGAAGTCGATCCCAACCTGAGCCCAAAAAAGTACCGTGAGAGCTGCCTGTGAGGTAAGCGCACGGAGCAGAATGACGGAAGGGATCGTCAGGATGTAGGTGACAATAATCAGAGTATAGAACGTTTCGACCCGCCCGCCCTTCTCGACTTGAAACACGAGAGACAGGCCGAGCATCAGAGTCACAAGGGCCATCCGAAGCCCCATGATCCAATACAGTCTTGCGCGCAAATCATTCATGAGTGGTAGACCGACGGACGAGAAGGAGATCGGCGGGGCATGAAGAGAGATGTGCCTCGTTCATTGTCCTCAGATAAGAGCCCAGGAACTGTGGCATCGCACAGGTGATGAGGCACCGAGTGTTTTGGGCCAGAAAAGCCCAACGTCGATTGGGAACTAGGCCAAAACTCCGTGTGATGAACGGACTGAACGTCTCCCTCTACCCGATGGCAGACGCCATTTTGAAGATCGGGAGATACATCGCAATCACGATAAACCCGATCACAACCCCAAGGAACACCATCATCATCGGCTCAAGCAGTGCCGTCAGCGAGGCAACGGCCTGATCAACTTCGTCTTCGTAAAAGTCTGCAATTTTCCCCAACATAGCATCCAGCGCGCCAGTTGACTCACCGACGGCAATCATATGCGTCACCATCTTCGGAAAGACCCCGCTTGCTGCCAAGGGATCGGCGATAGTTTTTCCACCACTGATACTGACGCGCGCGTTGATCAACGTTTCTTCAACGACCTTATTACCCGAGGTCTTCGCACAGATGGTCATCCCATCGAGTAAAGGGACCCCGCTGGCGAGCAATGTACCGAGTGTGCGGGTAAACTTAGCAACCGAGGCTTTTCTGATTAAATCTCCAACCACTGGTAACTTGAGGAGCAGCTTATCAATTACCATCCGCCCTTTAACGGTCCCATAGTATTTTTTAATACCAATGACGATCCCCACAATGGCCCCGAGAATGACATACCAGTACGCGATAAAGAAGTTACTGATGTCGATAACTATCTGTGTGGGGCCGGGCAACGCCACTTTCCCGCCTGACAGTTCAAGAAACATCTTTGCAAAAATTGGAATGACAAAAAGCATGAGCACAGTAATAACGATCACGGCAACTCCCATGATCGCTGAAGGGTAGATCATGGCAGACTTGATCTGCCCTTTAAGCTTCATCGCTTTCTCGATGTATTTTGCGAGACGCGTCAAGATCGTATCGAGCAGACCACCCACTTCACCGGCATGGACCAGGTTGACGTACAGATCGTCGAAGACTTTGGGATGGCGACGCAACGCGTCTGAAAAGGTCGAGCCTGCCTCCACCTGAGTCTTCACTTCCCCGACTGTTTCTCGCAGCACTTTATTCTCGGACTGGGTCGAGAGGATTTCGAGACACTGCACCAAGGGGAGCCCCGCATTGATCATCGTGCCGAATTGTCGCGTAAATACAACCAAGTCTTTATCGGTGAGACCGGACCCAAGACTGATTTTACCGAGATCGAACCCACCACCCTTCTTTTCTTCAAGACTCGTGACGACGACGCTTTGCTTACGGAGTTGATCCACTGCCTCATCTCGGGTTTTTGCGCTTAGCTCGCCCTTCTTAACGGCACCCGATCTGGTTCGTCCAACATACGCAAAGGTAGCCATGCGCAACACTCACCCTTCGATGTGGCCATCGCCCTGGCCGGTTGTAGACTGAGGGGAATACCTACCAGGCGAGTCTACTGGCCACCCCCAAACCTGTCAAACAAATGCACAATCTCTGCGCAGGCGACGAGGCACGCGGGCTCAAGCAAAACAAAGCCTTAGCTGCTGGCTGCACTCGTGTGCCGAATGCCTCGGTAGAGATAATGCAAACCGGATAATAGCGTGAAGGCGACCATCCCGAACAGGAGGGGTAGCATGACGGCGAGATCGATGTGGCGGGAGCTTAAGAATATGACCATCACGACATAGGACAGCTGGAGAAACGTGGTGCCCTTGCCCAGGAAGGTGGGGGTAAGATCCACTCGAGACTCGGTGAAGTGAGCCACCGCCGTTCCCAGCATCAGTATCACATCCCGGCTGACCACGAGGATGGTGACCCACAAAGGAATTAAATGAATCATCGAGAGCGTGATGAATCCAGAGGTGAGAAGCAACTTATCAGCCAGAGGGTCCAAGACGGCTCCGAGCCGGGTATACTGATTCTTCATACGGGCGATCGCCCCATCCAGCGCATCAGTCAGCCCTGCGACGAGAAGAACGATGAGCGCTAGATTGAACTTGCCGTAGATCAGTAACCCGACGTAGCAGGGAATCAGGAGGATACGGAGGATGGTCAAGCTGTTGGGGATATTCATATCTTCTGGAATACAGCGGTCTACGACAGCGGGGGGAGATGATAGGAGGGCGGTACTCCGTTGTCAACGGCTTGCAGTCGGCGCGGCCCGTCCCTATAATCTCACCTCTGAATTGTATCGTTCGAACGTTGTGGAGGTCAGGATGAGTTCGCTTCCGCTGCTTTTCAAAAAGGAAGGACTGATTGAAAAGCACCAGGTTGAAGGGGTTGACCCGAGCGATCGGTATTTCAATCGCACAATCCTCGTCAACCGAACACCCTCAGGCTACGCCGCGAAGGTCATGTATGAAGCCTTGAATGTCGAAGGGCATTCGCATCCGACCATCACCGCTGCGGTACAAGAACTCATCGAAGCGATGCAGAGATTCGGCTTCAACAAACTGAGAACTCGCGCCAATTTCAAAGGCACGAAGTATCTCGCCGAAAAAGAAACCTGGGTGGATTACCAGGACCTAGCCTAGCCCCCGAACGCTTACGCAGACACAAACTCTCGGTACGCCAGGTCATGAATATAGGGACGGAAGACCCTAATCTTTTCGTTCCTTCGGCTGGGATGTACCCGGTTGGATAACAACACCACCTCTAATTCGCACAACGGATCAATCCACAGCGACGTCCCAGTGTAGCCGAGATGCCCGAACGATTTCTCGGAAAAACTGGACCCCGAGGAGGACGGCTCTGACGGAGTGTCCCATCCCAGCGCCCAACTCGATTGAGCCGCAGATTGTTGACGGGTCGTAAACTGCCTGACAAGCTCTCCATCCAGAGTCGACTCTTTCCCATGATAACCGCGGAGCCAGGCTCCGGAGACCGCCAACACCGACTCGGCAGTCCCGAATAGTCCTGCATGACCGGCGACGCCACCCATTGCTGCGGCGTTCTCGTCGTGCACCTCCCCACGTAAGAGTCGACCGCGCCACTCGTCCTGTTCGGTCGGGGCTATGCGTGATACATCAATGATTGAGCGTACAACATCGAGATGCGCTCGTCCTGCAGTAGGACAAAACATCATGGGGTCGGCCCGTAGCGGTCGGACGATTGCCTCTTCGCACCAGAGATTCAGCGCCATTCCGCTAAGGCGCTCCACGAGAAACCCTAGCAACATGAATCCAAGGTCACTGTAAACGCTTTGCGTTCCGCGTGGATAGATCAACGGTTCGTCGCGAAGCATCTCCAATACATGTTGTTTGACGGGATGATCCCTGCCGGAAAACTCCGAGACAATACCTCTGGCGTCAAGCCGCTCGTAGAACGGCCGCCACCCGGGCAAGCCTGAGGAATGAGTCAAGAGTTCTCGCACCGTTGCTTGACCGATCGGCGCCCCTTCAAGTTCAGCTAATACCTTTTGCATGGGATCCAGAAGAGCAACTTTGGCACACTGAATCAGAAGCAACACTGATGTCACCGTCGCCAGCGGTTTCGTCAGAGAGGCGAGGTCGTAGACCGTCGTAGGTTGTACGGGAAGGCCCGGAGGATCTGACGACAATCGCCCAGCGACAACGACACATTGCAGTTCGCCACGCAGACGCACTGCCAACTGGGCGCCGGGAAAAACACTGTCGTCAACGGCCGATTGTAGCGCCGCCTGCATGACATGATTGGTGGCCATAGCCGAGATGTCTGTCACTGGTGGGAAAGATGCGGCAGTGGATGAGCCGCGCGACACAATTACCGAAACGCCTGAGTAGGGGAAACCAGTCACTTCGGACGAGTTATAATGTCGGACTGGATTCCCCTTCGAGCTTCTCCTCCGATGCGGTCGCGGCGTCATGGAACGCTTCCTGTTCTTCCACTTCCAACATACGCTCGAACATTCGTAACGATGCGCGCAATCGCTCAACCATAAGCAGACGCTGCTTCTGGATCGACGAGAGGTCG
Source organism: Nitrospiraceae bacterium (assembly GCA_041748925.1). GTDB lineage: Bacteria > Nitrospirota > Nitrospiria > Nitrospirales > Nitrospiraceae > Palsa-1315. The sequence continues at coordinate 31,131 of JBGTCI010000038.1, forward strand.
CGTTGCGTATCGGTCAGCTCCACCCTGGCCTGACGGATCAACTCACCCGCCTTGAGTTCAGCCTCCTTGATGACGAGATCCGCCTCCCGTTGAGCATTCTGCTTCACATCATCTGCCAGCGATTGAGCAGACAGGAGGGTGTTCGACAAGGTCGCTTCCGTCCGCTTCAGCTCAGCGAGCTGCTGTTCCAGAAATAAGATCTTTTCTCGTTGAACCGCATGGTCTCGATTCAACGATTCGACCGTCTGTGCCAGTTCTTCGAGGAAGCGATTGACCTCTTCCTTGTCGTACCCGCGAAAGTTGACCTTGAACACCATTTGCTGGATATCGAGCGGTGTAATTCTCATGGCATCCCCCATGGTCATCTCAGTTCATTCTCATGGCCAATTCTTTGAGTGATTGCACAACCGCGATTTGCAAGAAGGTAATGATCAGGATCGCGATGATCGGGGACAGATCCATCCCTATCCGTACCCCGATCATCCGTCGGATTGGAGCCAGGATTGGTTCGGTCGCACGATTGAGAAATTGCACGATTGGATTCCATGGGTCCGGGTTCACCCATGAGATCAGGGCACGAGCGATGATCACCCACATATAAAGCCATAACACATAGTCAAGGATGGTCGCCACCCCAGAAAGAGCATTACCCGCGACAAACATCAGCGCCCCAACTCCTTCGATCGTGTGGTCGCCGCTTCGACTGCCGCCATCAGCGCGGCACGGAACCCTCCCTGTTCGAGCTGATGAAGCCCGGCGATAGTCGTGCCTCCGGGGGAGGCCACTCGATCTTTCAATTGAGCAGGGTGCACCCCTGACTCCAGCACCAAGCGAGCCGACCCGAGCACCGTCTGGGCGGCAAGAAGCTCAGCGGTCTGCCGCGGCAAACCCATCATCACCCCTCCATCCGCCAGCGCTTCAATAGCCTGAAATATATAGGCCGGCCCACTGCCGCTCAGTCCTGTCACAGCATCCATCATTCGCTCCTCAACCAGCACGACCAGGCCGACAGCTTCGAACATGGTTCGAACCAACCGAACGTCATCATCGGAAACTCCGGCGCCCGGCGCAAGAGCGGTCATACCTTCCCGGATGAGTGCCGGAGTATTCGGCATCGCACGGACCACTCTCGTCGCCCTGCCCGTCTGTTCTGCAATTGTCCGAATTGTCACCCCAGCCACAATCGAGATCACAAGGGCATGGGCCAGCATCGGGCCAAGCTCACTGAGCACAGCAGGAAGCATCTGAGGCTTCACCGCCAAGACGACTACATCGGCCCAGGCGACTGCCTCACTGTTGGAAGGACCAATCCGAATGCCGAACAGACTTTTTAAGCGATCGCGACGCTCAGCAACTGGATCCGCCGCCCACATCGACTCAGCAGAACACACCTGTCCTGAAAGAAGACCACCGATCATGGCCTCAGCCATCTGGCCGCCACCGATGAATGCGATCTTGTTCGGAATCGTTGGACTAGACACGTCAGGCTCCCAAAATAGCCGGTCTGAGCCGAATGCCGGATCGACTAGAAAACGAACAGGATACTTTCACTGATTGAGCCTCCAGTCGCTAAAGCCGGCCCGTCGGATCATTCACAATCCTAGCGCAGTCTCTCCAAAGTTCTAAATATTGTACAGAAATCGCCTGGCCGATGTCAGCGTGCACACCTGGACCAATTCCTATCGATGAGAGAGCAGGGTGATCCCGCTGACCATCGTCCCATTCACTCGGCCTTCCCGTCGATAGGAATAAAAGAGTCGATCATGGCAGATCGTACAGAGATTCACCGACGAAACAGACGGTGTAGACACACCCTCTCCTTCCACTTGCCGACGGATCAAGGCCTTGAGGTCCAGCCGAGCCTTATGCCCTCGATAGTCATGCACAACCGACTCCCAATCAGGTAACCCAACTCTGAGCTGGTCAAGCACCGGATTGTCCACTTCATAGCAGCAGGGACCGGCCGAAGGTCCAATGCTGACTCGCAGATCCGCCCGCGTCGATCCGAATCGGTTCGCCATCAGTGTGAAGGTCTTCGAAACAATCCCCGCCACAGCACCCCGCCAACCGGCATGAATCGCCGCCACGACACGTCGACGTGGGTCATGCACGAGCACAGGGACGCAATCCGCCGTGCGCACCGCCACCGTCACGCCGGGTTGATCGGTTACCAACGCGTCCCACCCGCCGGGGAACTGATCCGACTCGGTGAGTGCACGATCCACCACCAAGGCATCGGTCCCGTGCACCTGCTTGACGGACAGCAGCCAGCCACCCCCCTGCGCCCCAGACTGGCGAGTTGGCACTCCTACATCAACTGCCAGCGAGTCTGCATGGCGGCGCGTTCCGAAGAAATGTCGGACGCCGTCGCGCGCGGACGCAAAGGCAGGAACCGTGATGACCGCTGCACTCATGGCCATACTCTGCTGAGACGACTCACCCCTACAGACCTGTTCGCTTAGTCAACTTGCTTGCGCAGGAACGTAGGCACATCCCACTCATCATCAGTGACCGCTGCAGTTCGCTCCATCGACTCTCTTCCATCTCCCATCCGCCGCAAGAAGGTCGGACGGTCGAGATCTTTGAAGGGCCGCTCCGCATATGATCGTTCTCCCATCGTCTGGCCGGCGCCGGGCATCGGCTGTTGGCCGTTGCGGGAAGTCCGAGCCGCAGCCACGGGAATCGGAACAGGCTGATCCTCCCGCTCAAACCCGGTGGCAATCACCGTCACGACCAGGTCGTCTCCCATATCGGGATTGATCACCTGCCCGACAATGATATTGGCCTCCGCATCGGCTGTCTGTTGGATAATCGTGGCCGCTTCCTCAATCTCGTGCAGCGACATGTTAGGCCCGCCGGTAATATTCAACAACACGCCGCGCGCGCCCTCGACGCTGCCTTCCTCCAATAGTGGACTGCAAATCGCCTTTTGCGCCGCTTCAATCGCCCGATTCGTTCCGCGTGCCACGCCCATCCCCATCACGGCGCGACCGGTATGGGACATCACGGTGCGAACATCGGCAAAGTCCACGTTCACATGGCCGGTGGTCGTGATCACGTCCGCAATCCCTTGAATGGCCTGCCGAAGCACATCATCGGCCACCTTGAACGCTTCGAGCAACGGCGTCGCTTTGTCGACGATGCCGAGCAATCGCTGATTCGGGATCACGAGCAAGGTATCCACATGGCGACGGAGATCACGAATCCCTTCGTCCGCATGAACCATCCGGCGATGGCCTTCGTATGAAAACGGTTTCGTCACAACCCCGACCGTCAAGATACCGAGTTCGCGCGCGATGCTCGCCACGATCGGCGCAGCGCCCGTTCCGGTTCCGCCGCCCATCCCTGCGGTCACGAATACCATGTCGGCGCCTTCAAGGCATTCCCGAATCTGATCTTTGCTTTCCAAGGCCGAGTCTTTTCCGACTTCCGGCTTCGCCCCGGCGCCGAGTCCCCTGGTCCGCTCGGGTCCCAGTTGCACCTTATACGACGCCCGCGACCGATCCAACGCCTGCAAATCGGTATTCGCCGCGATGAAATCGACCCGCGCCAATCCGGACGTGATCATGGTGTTCAGAGCATTGCACCCGGCGCCACCAACGCCGATCACTTTGATCCGAACGGGGGACACGACATCTTCTTCAAACGAAAACATCAGGACACCTCCCTTGATAAAATTCGCGTAGCGGCCGACCGCTGCGCGCAACGGTTAAAAGAACTCGAACATCCAGGACTTCATACGATCGAATACCTTGTGCAACGGCCGTCCGCTGCGCAGTCCAGCCGTGGCCATCTCCTCAACATGGTGCCGGGCATGGAGCAGTAGGCCGACACCCGTGGCATGCATGGGATTACTGACAATGTCTCGAAGCCCTCCAATTCCACTTGGCGCACCGCGGCGGCCCGGAAGATTCAAGACCTGCTCTGCCGCATCGGGCATCCCTTCCAACAACGACGTGCCGCCTGTAATCACCACCCCGGCCCCCAGCATGCCCTCGTAGCCGGCACGCGTGATTTCCCGACGAACCAGCTCGAATATTTCTTCGACCCGCGGCTCAAGAATCTCGGCAATGTCACGGCGTGAAAACGTCCGTGCGGGACGATCACCGACCGACGGGACCTCCACTGTTTCATGGCCTTGCACCAATCCGGTTCTGGCGATCCCCCGATGCAATTTGATCTTCTCGGCTTCGGTCTGAGAGGTCAGCAGCCCGATGGCGAGATCCTTCGTCAGATTCTGTCCGCCGATCGGCAAGACCGCGGAGTGCCGAATACTCCCATCGAGGAAAATCGCGAGGTCGGTCGTCCCGCCACCGAGATCGACCATGACGACCCCCAGATCGCGCTCTTCCTGGCTCAGGACGGCCTCGCTGGAGGCCAAGGGCTGCAGCACCATGTCCACAACGTCGAGCCCTGCGCGATTCACGCACTTGATGATGTTCTGCGCTGACGTCACGGCGCCGGTAATCACATGCACGTTGACTTCAAGACGGTTTCCGGACAAACCCAATGGCTCCCGAACTCCTTCCTGCCCGTCCACCATGAATTCACGAGGCAGCACATGAAGAATCCGTCGTTCATGGGGAATGACCGCCAGGGTCCGCGCGCTCTCGACCGCACGCTGGATGTCCTCCCGCGTGACTTCTGACTTTTTGAGCGCCACAACCCCCTTGCAGTTCTCCGCAGAAATGTGGCTGCCGGCGATGCCGGTATAGACAGAATTGATCTGAACCGCCGCCATCAGCTCGGCTTCCTCGACCGCCTTCTTGATCGATTCCACAGTACTCTCGATATCGACCACAACGCCCTTGCGAAGACCTCTCGACGGGCTGGATCCGACCCCGATGATATTGAGCGCGCCCTCATCGGTGACTTCCGACACAATGGCGCAGATCTTCGTGGTTCCGATGTCCAGCCCCACGAGAATCTGATCACGCTTCGGCACAGTCCTCACACCCTTTCCCGCACAATGACGCGGTTGTTGTAACGCAAATCGATCTCGCTCACCGTTCGCTTCCGATCATCGAATGGGCCGGTTTTCAATGATGGATTTACTTTCCTGAACCGCTCCCACTGGTCAACCAGGGAATCGTCGCCGAACTGGAATCGCACTCCATTGGCTGACGCCACGACATTCGAGAAATGTGTGAGATTGACTTCAACCCGCCCCCCGAAGGTATTCGCAATGAGCTTGGCCACCACGACCCCGGACTGAACCGCGTTGCGGACCCCTGCCTCACCGTGCTGAAGGGACTGAAGTTCCAACCCGATCAACAATGGCAACGTCTGGTCATCCTGCTTCCCCAACTTGGCAAGGAGATATCCGTTCTCATCACTCAACCAATAGTCCGCGCCTGTCAGAATAATGGCAGCCGGCGTTCGCTCCACGATGGTGACATGCAGCAGATTCGGAGGCCTGCGTTCGACCGTCGCCTCCTTGATCCAGGCATGCATCCGCACTCGCTCGGCGAGAAATGATGTGCTGACTTGATGAAGCCCCATGCCGGGCTTCAAGACGAGCCGCTCCACCACTTCCGGTTTCGTGACGCGGTGAAGACCTTCAACTTCGACGTCGTGGATTGTGAGCCACCCCTGAAAAACCGGCCCCATCTCTCTGGCAAGCATGGTCAGCCCCCACGCCAACACCGCAAGCCCGATAATCCATTGCCCCACGCGTAGCGCTCGCCGTTTACCCAGCACAAGTCTTTCTCGTTGCGCCTGTTGGCGCTGATCCAGAATCTTCGTGGCTCGAGCGCCCTTCCATTGGTTCAACCGCGGGCCGATTGCCGGCGCCGTTCTCTTCCGTGCCACCATCTTCATGGGATACTCCCTTCCCCTGACGGACGGGTGGAACGGGCCGCGCGAACGAGGGCGGACTCCAGAATCTGTTCGGTCAACTCGTCATAATCCATCTCGGCCCGAGCCGCCGCCATCGGCAGCAAACTCGTTTCAGTCATACCCGGCACCGTATTAATCTCCAACACAACAGAGCGGCCACGCGGGGTAATACGGAAATCGACCCGGGCCGCACCTTCACAACCCAGTACCTCAAAGGTGCGTAGCGCCAACGCGCGAATCTGCCGGGTCACCGATGCGGTCAAAGGCGCAGGACAGAGATACTGTGTCGTCTTCTTTTCATACTTCGCCGCAAAGTCATAAAAGCCGCCCGGCGCAACAATTTCTACAGCAGGGAGCACCACTGGAGAAGAATTATTCCGACCAATGATCGACACCGTGACTTCACGCCCCGGAATGTAGGCCTCGACCATGGCATCCACATCGTAGCGATGCGCCAAAGCCAAGGCGTCCCGCCATTGCGCCGGCTTCCGCACGATGGTGACGCCGATCGTGGAGCCTTGCGACGCAGGCTTCACGACGACGGGCCAGCGCAATTTCGCCGCCCGCAGCACCACGGCACTCGAGACCTTCTCCCCGCGCTTCACGACCGTGCCGGCCGGCACAGGAATACGCGCTGAGGCCAAAAGCGTTTTTGTCGCCACCTTATGCATGCCGATCGCACTGGCCTGAATGCCGGACCCGGTGTAAGGAATTCCAAGGGTTTCCAGGAATCCTTGGATCGCACCATCTTCACCGCCTGGTCCGTGCAACGCGAGAAACACCAGGCCGATCTTCTGGTCTCGCAAATCTTGAGCGAGGGTCGGTCCAACATCGATGGCTACTGCGTCGTAGCCACGATGGACCAGCGAACGATGCACCGCGATCCCCGTCCGGAGCGACACGTCACGCTCAGCCGATTGCCCTCCCATCAGCACCCCGACGCGGGCGCGTGTCAGAAGGGGTCGCTCTATCGATCGAGGGTCGCCCATACCGCTACGTCTCTCCTACGATTTTGAGTTCAAGATCCAATCGCACCCCCACTCGACGGCGAATCGCGCTGCGGACTTTTTTGATCAGCGCCAGCACGTCCGCTGCGCTCGCCTGACCGCGATTGACCATAAAGTTGGCATGCTTCATCGACACTTCCGCATCGCCAACACGTGCGCCCTTGAGGCCGACTGTCTCGATCAGCCGGCCGGCAGAATCGTTCGGAGGATTCTTGAACACGCAGCCGGCGCTCGGCATCGCGAGCGGTTGCGTGTCCCGTCGGTAGTGGAGGTAGTCTTTCACCACCCGCTCAATCTCCGAACGGATCCCTTGCTTCAATTGAAGCCACACTCCCACGACGATGCCGCGTGGCAGCAAAGCCCGTCGATACTCGAACCTCACCTGGGTTGCCTCGACGTCCACGACCTGACCTTTCATATTCACCATGCGAACGGCCTTCACTGAATCCTTCATTTCTCCGAGCTTCGTGCCGGCATTCATCACGACACAGCCGGACACAGTCCCTGGAATTCCCGCCGCCCATTCCAATCCCGCGAGGGAGTGGCGGATGGCATATCCGATCAGCGTCGGCATTCCGACGCCCCCTTCGGCATAGAGGATGGACTCCGATTCCTCCTTCATGCCCCGCAACCGCACCAAACTGATGACGATGCCGCGGATACCCCCATCCCGAATGAGCAGATTCGTCCCGCCCAGGACGAACAACGGAATCCTGCGCGCGCGCGCCTGCTGGACCACCAGACAGACGTCCTCAATATCAGCCGGCTCAACCAGGACATCGGCCGGCCCTCCGATCTTGAACGAGGTGTATTCCCGCAGTGGAGCCTGGAAGGACACAGATCCCCGAAGGCCTGCCACGGCAGTTCGCATATCTGCCTGCGTAAATCGCGCATGGACTCTCCTTGCTCTCGTGACACGCCGACTCCTTCGCTCCATGGCATCAGGCAGTGGGGGTTGATCGGGCCAATAATCCGATCCCGGTCTTCCAGATATCCCCTGCCCCCAATGTGATGACGAGATCCCCGGATTTCAGATGTGGCAGCACCTGATCCACCAACGTGTCTTTCTGTTCTACGAAGGTTACGGACGGGTGGCCGGCCGCACGAACAATCTCGGCCAGCTTGGCTCCGGACACCCCGGGAATCGGCTGTTCGCCTGCCGCATAGATATCCGTCAAGAACAGGACGTCCGATTGATCGAACGCCTTCGCAAAATCCTCCAGCAGGTCTCGCGTCCTGGTATAGCGATGCGGCTGAAACAGCACCACCAGCCGCCGGTCTCCCCAGCCTTGCTTCGCTGCGGCCAGCGTGGCCTTGATCTCAGTCGGATGATGCCCGTAGTCGTCCACGACCATGATCCCATTGGCTTCCCCGCGCAGATGAAAGCGGCGCTCTACTCCGGTATAAGCAGCCAGCGCCTTCCTGATGAGGTCCACCGGCACATCCAATTCGATTCCGATCGCGATGGCCACGAGCGCGTTGGAGACATTGTGTCGACCGGGCACCGCCAGACGGAACGGGCCCAGATTGCGCCCGCGGAACTGTGCCCGAAACTCGGCGCCCCATTGGTTCAGGCTGATTTCTGTCGCAAAGAAGTCCGGCAGGACACCGTCACGCTCACGGAGGCCGTAGGTCTGATAGCGTTTCACGATGCTCGGAAACAGCGCCCTGAGCCGATCATCATCGGCACACAACACAGCCAATCCATAGAACGGCACCTTATTGATAAACTCGAGGAAGCACTCGTTGATGCGTTCCATGCTGCCGTAGTGGTCGAGATGTTCCCGGTCGAGATTCGTGACCGCGGCGATGGTCGGGGACAGACGGAGAAACGACCCGTCGCTCTCATCGGCTTCCGCCACGAGGAGATCTCCTCGACCAAGGCGGGCATGACTCCCCAGCGCATTCACTTTGCCTCCGATCACCATCGTGGGGTCCAACCCGCCCTGCGCCAGCACATTGGCGACCATTGATGTCGTCGTGGTTTTTCCGTGAGCGCCGGCAATGGCGACCCCGAATTTCAGCCGCATCAATTCCGCGAGCATCTCGGCCCGTGGAATCACGGGAATCTGCTTCACCTTGGCCGCCACGACCTCGGGATTCTGTGCCGACACAGCGGAGGAGATGACCACCACTTGGGCCTCTCCCACGTTTGATTCCTGATGACCGATAAAGATGCGCCCGCCAAGCTCTTCCAATCTCCGCGTCGTATCGGAACCGTGCAGGTCCGAGCCCGTCACTTTGTACCCCAGGGTCAACAACACCTCGGCGATACCGCTCATCCCCGATCCCCCGATTCCGACCAAGTGAATCTGTTGCGTCTTGCGAAACATCGTCGCGCGCCTTACTCCACCAACCGGTGGATATGACTGTGATCCCTGTCCACGTTGTCCAACGCCATTAGCCTCCTGCCGCTCCAACAGACTGGTTGACATCATGATGACCCCCCATGAGTGCATAGCATTCGCGGACTATGATCTCGGCTGCATCGATTCGCCGTAGAGATAGACTGGCCTCGCCCATCGCGCGCAATCGTTCAGGATCCCCAATAATACCCGCCACCGTGCGGACCAATAGGGTCCCCGTGAGCGAAGATTGCGGGAGCAACACAGCGGCCCCGGCTGCTTCCATCACTTTGGCATTCTGCGTCTGGTGGTCGTAGATGGCGGACGGCAGTGGAATGAGGATGGCCGGCTTTCCGCACGCCGTGAGTTCTGCCACCGTCATGGCGCCGGCCCTCGCCACAACCAGATCCGCCTCCCGTAGCGCCGCGGGCATGTCATAGATAAACGGCATGACGTGCGACTCGATGCTGGCGCGACGATAGGCTTCGGCCACGCGCGCATGGTCGGACTCGCCGGTCTGATGGGTCACTGTGAGATGCGGCAGTTGTGTCATCAGTTCGGACAATCCTTCCATCACCGCTGCGTTCAGCGCCTTCGCCCCCTGACTGCCACCGAAAATCAGCAGATGTAGCGGCCCCGATTTCTCGCGACGCTGCTGCACCCCGTCCAGGAACGCTTTACGAATCGGGGTCCCTACCACGCGCACCTTGGAACGATCGAACGAGTCAGACGCCGACTCGAATGCGAGAAACACGCGTTGGGCAAACGGCCCCACCGCCTTGTTCGCCATTCCGGGATTCGCATTCGGCTCAAGAATCACGCGTGTGACCCCAACCCATGCCGCAGCAAGCAGCATCATCGGACTTGTATAGCCGCCGACCCCGATGACCAGATCCGCCCGCCTCGTTCGCAAAATCCGCAGACACTGCCACAAGCTGACCGGCATGGCGCACAAGCCTGTCACCGCCCCGAGTAGCCCCTTGCCCATCACCGGCTTGGCGCTGATCAGCGCCAGGTCGAATCCCTCGTGATCGAGCACGTTCGATTCAAGTCCACGCGCCGTTCCGACGAAGAGGACCTTGGTCCTGGGATCGCGCCGGAGAAACTCTCGCGCCAACGCCACAGCCGGATAGAGATGCCCTCCGGTTCCTCCTGCTGCAATCACGATCGTCATCCGTAATCCGACCCGCCATGTCCGCCCCGCGACTCGCCGGCATGGCGATCGCGGGAAATACTGAGCAGGATCCCCACGCCGATCAGACTGACCACCAGCGACGACCCTCCGTAGCTCACGAATGGTAAGGTAAGTCCTTTCGTCGGCAAGAGCCCGGTCACCACCGCCGCATTCACCAACGCCTGACCGCCGATCAACAAGGTAATGCCCATGCCCAGATAACGGCCGAACGGCACCCGCGCGCGCGCCGCGATCTGAAACCCCCGCCAGACAAAAAATGCAAACAGCAGGGTCACGGTGGCGGTTCCGATGAGCCCCAGTTCTTCGCCGACCAGCGCCAGGACAAAATCCGTATGCGCCTCCGGAAGAAAGTAGAGCTTCTGTTTTCCCTCGCCCAATCCCACCCCGAACGGACCGCCGCTGCCGAAGGCCAAGAAGGATTGCGTAATTTGAAACCCGGCATCCGACGCATCCTTCCATGGAGCAAGAAACGTCATGAGCCGTTGGCGTCGATAACTGGAACCGAGCACCAACACCAGTACGACCGGAATCGCGCAGAGACCTAAGGCTAAGAGATGGGAGATACGCGCCCCGGCGAGAAAGCACATCCCGACTGTCACCAGTCCGAGCACCACAACCGTCCCAAGATCCGGCTCCAGCAGCACCAGTCCACCCAGCAGTCCGATTACGATCAGGGCCGGCAGGAGACCATCGCGAAACAGCGCGATTTTGTCTCCTTTCTTGGTCAGATATGCCGCCATATAGATGACCGCCACGAGCTTGACCATTTCCGCCGGCTGAACTGAGATCGGCCCCAATCGCAACCATCGCCGCGCCCCATTGGCCGCCACACCGAGTGACGGCACCAGCACGATGACGAGCAGCAACAACATACAGACCAACATCGGAACGGAGAGCTTCCTCCAGAGCGTGTAATCGATCCTCGACGTGAGATGCATCAACACAACGCCGAACGCGAGCCAGGCGATCTGCCGTTTCAGAAAAAACCCAGAATCCTGAAACCGGTTGCCTGCCACAATGGCGCTCGCACTGAACACCATGACGAGCCCTACCAACGCCAAGATCATGGTCACCGCCAGGAGCGTATGGTCTGTCGCCACCCGTTGCTTGCCAGATCGTTGGCTGGGCTGGGACCATGGAAGCGCCAGAGTCCCTGCTGATCGATGCGCCATGACTCAGAACCGCCCCTCCCTCGCCTTGCACATTACGCCGGTAAGGCATGGACCAATGCCTTGAATTGACGACCACGGTCTTGATAGTCCGCAAACATGTCGAAGCTGGCACAGGCCGGGGACAACAACACCACGTCGCCAGGCGATGCGCCTTGCGCCGCCAGATCCACCGCGTCCCGTAAGGTGGCCGCCTCGCTCATCGAGGCGACGCCCTTCCAGGCCTGTCGCAACAACGGTGCCGCTTCTCCGATCAGAATCACGCGCGTGACCCGCCGGCTGACCGCCTGGGCGAGTCGAGAAAAATCGCCTCCCTTATCCCGTCCGCCGGCAATGAGCCAAATCGGTTGATCGATACTCTCCAGCGCTTTGAGCGTGGCATCGACATTCGTTCCCTTTGAATCGTTGACAAATCGGACTCCGCGACGCTCGCGAACAACTTCTAGGGCATGTTCGAGTCCGGGAAACGTCGTGAGGACGCGACGAATCGCATCGAGAGGGCAGCCACACAGGACGGCATAGGTTGAGGCAGCTATGACGTTCTGCACGTTGTGGTGGCCGATGATACGGATCTCGCTTCGGCGGCAAATCTCCTGCCGCACCCCGGTCGCCGTCGTCACGATCCGGTCGCCTTCGAGGTAGGTTCCCCCATACATATCTACACCGATCGTCGACGCGGTCGTAAACCCTAGACGTGTCGCACGAACTCGATGTCGCAACGCCGCCACACGGTCGTCGTCAAGATTGAACAGTGCAAAATCAGACGCGACTTGATTTTCAAAGATCCGTTGTTTGGCCGCGATGTATTCATCCAGCGACTCATAACGGTCCTGATGATCGACCGTCACATTGAGCAGGGCGGCGATCCAGGGCTGGAATCGATCGATCGTTTCGAGCTGGAAACTGGAGACCTCGACGACGAGATAGTCGAACGGACTCGGCTTCCCTGTCTGCTTGGCGCGCAAGTCTTCCACCGCCGCTTCGCTCAAGGCGGTGCCCAAATTGCCGCCGACAAATGCTCGCTTGCCGCTTTCCGCGAGAAACTTGCCGATCAACGTCACGGTCGTGCTCTTGCCGTTCGTCCCAGTGACGGCAAGGAGCGGGCTTCGGAAGAACTGCGAGGCAAGCTCCAATTCACTGATCACCTTCACACCGCGGCGACGAACTGCCTCGAGTGAGGCTAATCGATAGGGGACTCCTGGGCTGATCACCACCAAGTCCGCTTCATCGAGCGATGATTCATACTGCGCCCCGACGGTCACACCGACATGATCGCGGTCGATGGCGCCGAGGGCCGATGTCAGTTCTACCGATTCCTTCCGGTCGGCGACCGTGACCCGCGCCCCTGCCGCCTGAAGCAGTCGGCTAGCCGCGACTCCGCTTCTGGCAAGTCCCATTACCGTGACACGTGCCCCCGCCAGTTCCACAGCCGCTTCTCCCACCATGCCATCACCGGAGCTTTAAGGTGCTTAGACTCAACAAGGCCAACAGGATGGCGATAATCCACAAACGCACCACGACCTTGGGCTCCTCCCACCCCTTCATCTCAAAGTGATGATGGATAGGCGCCATGAGAAAAATGCGTTTCCCGCGCGACTTGAACGAGATCACCTGAAAAATGACCGAGACCGCTTCAATCACAAACACTCCGCCGACCATCAGGAGCAGCAGCTCGTGCTTGCTGATCACCGCGACCGTGCCCAATGCCGCGCCCAAAGGGAGCGATCCCACATCCCCCATGAACACGGAAGCCGGATAGGTGTTGAACCACAGGAACCCCAGACTCGCCCCTAAAATGGCCGCGGTAAAAACCGCGAGTTCACCTGCGCCTTCGATATGCTGAATGAGCAGATAGTCCGACATCAGTCGGTGGCCGACGACATAGGCCACAATCGTATAGGCCAGCGCCGCGATCATGACGGGTCCCACCGCAAGCCCGTCGAGACCATCGGTCAGATTGACGGCATTGGAACTCCCGACAATGACCACCACAGCAAAAGCGATGTACCACCAGCCGAGATCCGGAACGACGTTCTTGAAAAACGGGATGCTGAGCTTGGTCGTATAGCCAGGCAGGAAATAGAGGACCAGCGCAATCGCCAAGGCGAGCACCACTTGTGCCGTGAATTTCTGCCACGCCAACAGCCCCTTCGATTGGGTCTTGACGAATTTGAGATAGTCGTCGACAAATCCAATCGCTCCGAACCCCAACGTCGCGGCGAGCACAAGCCAGATGTAGGGCTTCGCAATATCGGCCCAGAGGAGCGTCGAAAGGATGACCGCGAAGAGGATGAGAATCCCGCCCATGGTGGGCGTGCCGCTCTTCGCCAGATGGCTTTTGGGACCATCATCGCGAATCTGCTGGCCCAGCTTGATGTCTTGCAACTTCCGTATCACCCACGGAGCCAACACAAAGGCGATCAAGAACGCCGTCACGGCTGCGTAGATGATCCGGAAACTCAGATATCGAAAGACGTTCAGAAATGAATATTCCGTATGATACGGATATAGCCAGTTGTAAAGCATGCGGCCTTTTCGTTGAACATGCGCCGGCCCGTCTGACGACTGTTGCGTCGGATGGGCGCCGGCTCCCTTACGATGCCTGCTTGACGACTGCCCTCATTCCCGTCAGAGCCTGTACAACCTGCTCCATTCTCATGCCGCGAGAGGCCTTCACTAAGACCACATCGCCCTGTCGCACTATCCGCTTGAGGTGATCAGCCGCAGCCGCTGCATCGACCACTTCGTCGACTTGTGCACGGCCCATCCCGCCCAGCCTGGCTCCTTCTGCAATGTCCCGACCCAACGTCCCACAGACGATCAGCCGCGACAGCCCCTGTGTGGCAAAAAATTGCCCGACGTCCCGGTGCATCCGACCTGTCTCAGGCCCGAGTTCGAGCATGTCTCCCAACACGGCAATCCGTTCGCGTGCAGGATTCCACTGTGCCAGCAATTGGAGTGCCGCTTTCATCGAAGCGGGGTTGGCGTTGTAGCAATCGTTGATGATATGGACGCCATGGTGGGTAACCACCTGGGACCGCATCGCGGCAGGACGGAATCGGCCCAGCCCTTGGGCAATCATCGAACCGGACAGGTTCAACGCAGCACCCACCGCTGCAGCCGCGAGCGCGTTGGTCACGTTATGGGCACCAGGCACCTTGATTCGAACAATTGTGGGACGGCTCCTTCCAGGGAGATGCAACCGGAAGGTCGTACCTTGGCGAACATCGGTCGTAACCCCGCTCGCGCGGACATCGGCCATCTCCGAAAATCCGAACGACATGACGCGGCATTGCGCACGCGCGGCGAGGTAGCCAAAGTAGGAGTCGTCGGCGTTCACAATCGCCGTGCCATCGACTGGAAGCAGGTCCAACAATTCCGCCTTGGCCTGCGCCGACCCTTCCATGCTTCCGAAGAACTCGAGATGGTCCGGCCCAATATTGGTAATCACCCCGATCGTGGGCCTGACGATCTCACAAAGCCTGGTCGTCTGCCCTTGCTGATCCACGCCCATCTCAATAACGGCCGCTTGATGGCGAGTCGCGAGCCGAAACAGGGTGTACGGTACGCCGATCCGATTGTTGAAGTTCCCCTCGGTCTTTAGGACCGGCCACCGCTGGGCCAACACCGCCGCCACCATATCTTTCGTCGTGGTCTTACCATTGCTCCCGGTCACCGCCACGACGGGAATATGGAACCGGCTGCGGTGATGCGTCGCCAACTGTTGGTAGGCAAACAGCGGGTCACGTACTCCGAAGAGAAAGGGCGCAGGTCCGCCGCCGATCCAGCGTACTGCTGCGGAGCTTGGAGGAAGGCGGTATTCATCGTGAACGATGGCGCCCACTGCACCCTGTGCAAGTACGGCCGGCACAAACTCATGTCCGTCGTACCGGTCTCCTCTGAGCGCCACAAAGAGATCACCGCGGCGAACCGATCGGGAATCCGTGCTGATTTGTCTGATCCTGTGCTTCCCTGATAACGAGTCCTGCCCCGCGAGAACTTTCACGCTGATGACTTCTCGTAACTCCTCGACCGTAAAGAGTCCCATCGATTCCTTGTCCTGCGCGATCTCGGCGGTGACCTGAACTCTCACGCGCAATCCTGCAATTGCTGAATGGCCTCGCGAGCCACCTCACGATCGTCAAAGTGAAACTTCTTGGTGCCGATGATTTGATAATCTTCATGCCCCTTGCCGGCAATAAGCACCATGTCGCCCAGACGTGCCTCACGAATGGCGACGCCGATCGCTTCACGACGGTCAGGCACCAAGTGATACTGTACATGCCCGCGGCGCTCGAGCGCGGCGCGCACGCCGATTTCGACTTCCCGTAGGATCGCCATCGGGTCTTCAGTTCGAGGGTTATCGGATGTCAGGATCACCACGTCGCTGTATTCAACAGCCGCGCGTCCCATCTTCGGCCGCTTCCCTCGATCCCGGTCGCCGCCGCAGCCGAACACGGTAATGATCCGATCGGTCTTTAATGCTTGGGCAGCCGTCAGCAGTCGGAGGAGTGCGTCTTCGGTATGGGCGTAATCGACGACCACGGTAAAACCTTGCCCTGAAGAGATCCGCTCGAAACGACCTGGAACATTGGTAATATGAGCGGCCGCTTCGCAGATCTGATCGGACGTCGCTCCGTCATGCAGCGCGACTCCGATCGCTCCCAGCAAGTTGTAGACGTTATGCTCACCAACCAACCGACTCTCGATGGTGAACGAGCCTGCGGGAGTCGCTGCTGTGAACGTGGTACCGGTAAGTGAGAGGGACACTCGTTCCGCTTTGAGATCAGCCTGGTTCTGAATGGCGTACCCCCAGACCGGCACAGGAGAGGCTGCGCGGATCGCGGCCCCTCGTGGATCGTCCACATTGACGAGGGCGCGTTTCCCATTTTTCTGCCCCCCGGCTAGTCCGGTAAACAATCGCCGCTTCGCCTCAAAATACTCATCCATCGTGTGATGAAAATCGAGGTGATCCTGCGTGAGATTCGTGAACACCGCCACGTCATACTCACAGCCCGACGTCCGGTCTAATGCGAGAGCGTGGGACGACACTTCCATCACCGCGGTGGTGAGTCCGCTCTCGACCATCTTGGCCAATAGTTCTTGAAGATCCAGTGCACCGGGCGTCGTGTGAGAGGCAGGAAGCGTTTCACCCCCGATCTGATATCCCACCGTGCCGATCAACCCGACCCGCCGGCCGATCCCTTCCAGTAACGCCTTACAGAGATACGTCGTCGTCGTTTTTCCATTCGTACCCGTCACGCCGATCATTTTGAGTCGGGCGGATGGATCCCCATGAAACCTGCTGCCGAGAAGACCAAGCGCCTTCCGCGAATCAGCCACCAGCACGAGCGGTACCGGCCCTGATGGCACAGACTCCTGCGCAACCACTGCAACCGCTCCGGCTTTGATGGCTGGCTCGACAAATCTGTGACCATCGACACGTTCACCCTTGACGGCGACAAAAAGGCTCCCGCCCGTCACGGCCCGCGAATCGTCTGTGATCGCATGCACCGGACGATTCATCTCGCCACGCTGCTCCAAAACCTCGACCTGCCCGCGAAACGCCGCGAGCAACTGCGTGAGGGTGACGGGATTGCGAGCCATGGCCTGTCAGTGATCCTTCATCGCCAATGCGATTTTCACAGTGTCTTCTCTGGACACACCAAGATAGTTGAGTACCTGCTCCCCGACCCGCCGAAAGACGGGCGCCGCCACGGCTCCGCCCCAGGCTTCGCCTTGAGGTTCATCGAGGAGTACGATCATCGCCAGCCGCGGAGATTCTGCCGGAACATACCCGACAAACGACCCGACAAACTGCGTGGAGGAATAGGCGCCGGT
>JBGTCI010000039.1:0-55878 GCA_041748925.1 Nitrospiraceae bacterium
CCGCAATTGAAATCGGTGTTCGAAGGGTTGTGGCAGACGAGCTTCTTTACCCACTCGGAATTGATCGAAATGGCGTCGGACACTTTGCGCGTGATGGACCGTGCCGTGGATGTCGAGGGGGGCGAGGTTCCGGAGACGGAAAATAAGGTCATGTTGATGCCGGGATTTCCCTGTCCCTTGTGCCGCTTCCCGACCTATTCGTGGGTCGAGGACATGGGCAACAAGATCGAGGGCTATGTGCTCGATTTCATCCGCGAGAACCATCCCGGCTGGGATATCGAATTCGGGGCCTGCGATCGCTGCGTCGAGGTCTATAAACTGCGCGCCGACGGCGTCATGTAACGGTGTATTACTGTGGCTACCGATTCGCCATACGGACGTCGAGACTTCCTTAAAGACTCTGTCATGTCTGTTGCCAAAGCGGCAAAAGAATTTAACACGCACCAAGAGATTGTGCCGGAACGACCGATTCCAGCGCCGGTGCGGGCCGATTGGCTGCGTCCTCCCGGCGCTGCCGACGAGGCGCTCTTTTTGGAACGGTGCACACAGTGCGGCGACTGCGCCAAAGTCTGTCCTTACGGAGCAATTACGTTTCATCCGCAGAACGGGACACCGGTGATTTTTGCGGATCAAACGCCGTGCTATCTCTGTGAGGATGTGCCCTGCATTGCGGCCTGTGCGACCGAAGCGTTGCTGCCTGTCGAAGGACGCGGGCAGATACGAATGGGTCTTGCGTCAGTCTCACATCGAGTCTGCACGGCTGGGCAAGGATGCCATGCCTGCGCATCAAAATGTCCCACGGATGCCCTCTCGATGGATTTTGACCGGCAGCAGATTGTTGTGACGGCTCAGCGTTGTGTCGGCTGTGGGCTGTGCGAACACGTATGCCGGACAGTGAATGATCGTGTGGCTATTCGAGTCACACCGTTTCGATCGTTGACGCAGTCACTCCCGTGACCCACAAGGAGAGATCTGAATTCAAGAGAGAAAGCTGGAGAGAAGTGGGGCGATTCACGAAGTCGAAAAGTTTGAGAAAACACTGTCTTAGATTACTCATCGCGGATGGGAAGATCGTGCTTGACAACCCCTGATTCAATACCTACCATACAAAGGCTTTGTGCCAAAGGTATGGCCTCGTATGCCTGGAAATTCGCCAGGGCAACAGGGTCAACCTAGGGACCGATTTTCATGACGGGTAAACAGCCGGTGCAAACACATTCTCAGGCCGTGGCCGGAGTCATTCCCGCATCGCCGGCCATTAAAGATTCACCTGCAGTCGAACGCGCCCTCAATCGCAGTAAGCTCTATCTCCTTGTGTCCTGGAGCCAGCTCTATCCGGAAGACGACGAGTTCCTGGATTACGTGCAATGCGGAGAGTTCGTTGAGGATGGGCGAGCGGCGATCGATGCCTTGGACAAGGCGCTGGACGGCATCGGCGGTGAGCGGGCCAAGCTCAAGCTGGTGTTGCTGCGCAAGCAGTTCGATCAGATCGAAAAAGTTGTCGCGTCGGAATGTGTCAACTGGCAAATCAGCGATTTGCAGGCCGAGCATCGCCGAGTATTCAGCAATGTCATCACTCTAGACTGTCCTCCCTATGAAACGCTCTTTGGAAACGATCACGTGTTTGCGCAATCGCAAGTCATGGGCGATATCGCCGGATTCTATCGTGCGTTCGGGGTGGAGTTATCCAAGGACATCCATGAGCGACTGGACCATTTGAGCGTCGAATTCGAGTTCATGCATTTCCTGGCCTATAAAGAATCCTATTCCCGTTGTCATGATGGAGCAGACAAGACCCAGATCGTGCTGGACGCGCAGAAAAAGTTTGTCAAGAATCATATCGGACGGTGGGTCCCGTTATTTTGCAGGATGTTGGTTAAGAAAGCCGGATCAGGTTTTTACAAACACGTAGCAGATATGATGGCAGAATGGATGGACTTTGAAGCCGCGTTTCTAGGCGTCGTTCCCCAACCCTACTCAGAGACCGATTATCGCCCGGCCACGTTCAATTCACCGGAAGGCCAGACGTATGAATGTGGCGCGCAGGATCAGGGAAACGAGCTGAGTCTCTTGCTGAACGAAGTCGGCGCAGAGTCATTTTTAGACAAGAAGGATCAGAGTAAAGACAAAGAAGAGGAGGGGCCGACCGGAACCGCCTGACGATTGTCCGTGTTCAGGAATGTCTCTATAGATTGTGTGTCGGTAGCGATCTCGGGCGGCCGCACTGTATTCATATCGAGAGAAGGAGTATCTTATGAAAGAAGAGAAGCCATCGAGCAACCGTATAAGAATCGGCATTCTTATCGCGTCGTTGATCGCGGGTGTGCTGTTGGCCCTCTTCTCTATACTTGCTACTCCGCATTGATTGATTGTTGGTATCAGCTGAGTTTACTTTTTTAATAGAGAGGAGGGGTATCCTATGAGAGTAGTGCAGACACACAGCAAGCGTGTGGTGCTCGGCATTCTTCTCTCTGCGTTGATCGTTGGTGTCATGCTGACGATCGGGCAGGTTCCGTTGGCTGTCAGCCAGCCTGTGACGATTCCGGCGAAGATGGTCAAGGGCGCGATCCCGATGGATGGCGCGAACCCAGTCTGGGAAGGCGTGCCAGGGGTGATCATTCCATTGAGTGGCCAGCTGATTACCACGCCGATGCATCCGAATATTTCAGTCAAGTCGATGTTCGTGAAAGCCATGACCAACGGTAAAGAAATCGGCCTGCGTATAGAATGGCAGGACCAGACCAAGAACGATACGACTATCGGTCCGCAGGATTTCCGGGATCAGGCGGCGGTCATGTTCCCGGTCAATACGGCTGGAGCGCCACCCTTCCAGTGCATGGGCCAGTCAGGCGGCACGACCAACATCTGGCGGTGGAACGCAGAGTGGCAGAAGGACATCGGCAAGGATAGCGCAGGTATTTGGGATGTGGACGACCAATACCCAGGCATTTTCTGGGACTACTATTTCGAAGAGCCGGCTGGCGGTGTGACCTATCCGGACCGGATCGGCCGAAGCCTTGGGCCGTTCAATCCTGGCATCTGGTCGGGCAACATTATGTCCGACCCGACGTTGCGCGTGAGCTCGGTTGAGGATCTGAACGCCAATGGCTTCAGCACCCTGACTACACAAGCGCATCAGGATGTCATCGGAAATGGTGTGTGGGAACCTTCTGGGGCCGTCAAGGGTGGTGGATACTCGGGTCCAACATGGCGCGTGGTGGTGAAGCGCACGTTGGAAACCGGTGATGCCAACGACACCCAGTTCAAAGCGGGAATGTCCGTGCCCATCGCCTTTGCGGTGTGGGACGGGAATAACATCGAACGGAACGGCATGAAGGCCCTCTCCACCTGGTTTACCCTGAAGCTGTAGTAAGGGAATCAGTTTCTGGAAAGGCCGGCTTTTACTCTTAGTAGAGGTAGGGTGAGGGCAGAACAAGAAAACCCCAGTCGGGTATCAGACCCGGCTGGGGCTTCTTATTTGTCGAGAGCGTTCAAGATTTGGATCAGCCCGCCAGACTACTTCTGTGTGCGGAGACTCTGGACCACCTTCTTCTCGATGTCGGCCCGCTTAGCGAAGGTTTCGAGCTGAGTCACCTTCCATTGCATGATGCCCTGGGCAGGAAGCGCACGAACAAGCTCATTCACCTCATCTTCCGACGTAGCTTCAACCACGAAGGCTCCGGTGAGAGTGTCGGCGGCGATGCCTCCAGCACGGACCTTGCTGTCTTTTCCCAGACTCTCGATGGTGGGGATAACGAGTTTCTCGAGCTGCTCGATCCTTTGCTCGCGGCTCGTGGGAGTTCCGGCTTGGGTCGCCTCGAACTCGACCAGATAGAGTGTGTCCACAACACTACGAAGTACAACGTCTCGCCTCGCGCCACCTTCGCCAAATGCCGGTGGAAAAGGCAGTGCGACGGCTATTGCTGTAACCAGAGCCCCTGTCAGTACGACGGTCATTGATTTTCCACATAGTGTCATAGACATCACTCCTTTCCAAAAGTGACGGCAAAACCTAATCTTTTTATATTCTAAATGCCAAGGTATGTAAATGGAACTCCCATTGAAAAGATAAGCTGGAGGAAGGTGGGAGCTGGATGAAGTGAGAGCTTCGGAGGGTTGCATTTGTCCGATAGCGGAGTGTATAAAAACGAGTCTGAATGTATTGAAAAATCATCTTATTTCTCACTCAGTTGGTGGTTAATCAGCATGAAAATTTCGCTGCTCTTTCCTCCAACGTGGCATCCGTCGCAACCCTATCTTAGCCTCCCCTCGTTGACGGGATTTCTGGCTCAGGGTGGTGTCACAAACGTCTCCCAACGCGATCTTGGGATCGAGCTCTTAGACAGGGTCGTCACCCATTCATATGGAGCGGATCTCTATCAGGAGTTAGTCGATAAACAGCGAACGCTTGAGCAGGAGCACAACGGGGAAACCGGACCAGGAAGTGCCGAGCATTTGGCGAGAATAGTGGAGTCGCTGGACCGTTTTCCGTATCTCATCGATCGGATTGAGCCGGCCAAAGAGACCCTCCGCGGTGAGGGCTTCTACGATCTCGAAGGTTATAAGGAAAGTCTTTTTCTTATCGACAAATGGCTGGAGGTGCTCTCCACCCTCTATTTTCCGACCAGACTGACGGTCGTTGACAATCAGTTCGGCAACTGTTCCATCTATTCATCCAAAGATCTGATGAAGATCATCAGGGATGAAAGCCAGAATCCCTATATCCGGCTCTTTCGTGAGCAGTTCGTGCAGTCGATTGTCGGCGACCAGCCTGATTTGATCGGGGTGTCGATTACGGCGACCTCGCAGATTATCCCCGGCCTGACGCTCTGTCGTTTGATTAAGGAAGCCGCTCCTCATATCCATCTGACCATCGGCGGCAGCATCTTCACCAGATTGGTGGATAACGTGCGACGCTGTCCGAGTCTCTTCGATCTGACCGACGATATCATCGTGTTCGAGGGCGAAACCGCGCTGCTCGAACTCGTCAATCAAATGGCCGGGAAAAAAGATTTCAGCAAAGTTCCGAACCTGATCTACCGCCAGAACGGGAAGATTACGGTCAACCAGCCGTTTTATTCTGAAAATATCAACCAGCTGCCGGCTCCCAACTACGATGGCTTCCCACTCGGACTGTATTTGTCGCCGGAGCCGGTGCTGCCTGTGCAGTTTTCACGAGGGTGCTACTACAAGGACTGTGCGTTCTGTGCCCTTACGCTGGATCACCAGAACTTCAGGCAGAAAGAGCCGGGACGGACCGTTGAGGAATTGGAATGGCTCAAGCAGCGGTATGGAGCGCAACGCTTCTTCTTTACCGACGAGTGTGTGGCCCTCTCGCCGGCTAAGCGATTGTGCCAGCAGATCATTGACAAGAAGCTGGACATCAAATGGACTTGTGAGATGCGCTTCGAGAAGCATCTGACCCGTGAACTTCTGGCGTCGATGCGGGACGCCGGGTGTCTGAAGATCGTATTCGGATTGGAGTCGTTCAATCAGCGCGTGATGGACTTCATGAAGAAAGGGATCAAGCAGGAATGGGTACGGCGCATTGCCGGCGATTGCGTCGATCTCGGGATTGCGGTGCATTGCTACATCATTGTCGGGTTCCCGACCGAGAAGGAAGAAGAAGCCAGGGAGACGATGAATTTCATCGTGGAGAACGAACGGCTTCACGGATCGTACGGGTTCTCTTGTCAGCCCTGCCTTTTCGATTTGGAAAAAGAAGCACCGATCATGAGCGACCCCGGAGGCTATGGAATCAGGCGCATCATGCGCCCATCGGCAGAGGACTTGAGCCTGGGATTCTTCTATGAAGTGACGGAAGGCATGACGCCGGACGAAGCAGAGCATCTCTATCAGCATGTCTATGAAAAGGTGAGTGAAGTCGTGTGCGAGTTGCCGTTCAATTACTCGATGGCCGATGGATTGCTGTACATCGCACGGGCCAAGGCCCAGGGAGTGCGCGAGCCGCAGCCGGCGGGGTTGTCATGAGCCTGTCCCACATGACGTTGATCCTATCTTTTTCCGATCGGTATAATTCGCCCGCGCCTCAAGGGTGTACGGAGTGATTGTCACGAATTCCACCATCGACCGGATTACGGGGAAGCTCAGCGATCAATCCCTGTTGTTTCGGTACACGATTAAGCTTGTCCTGATCGTTTCTTTCTCGGAATTGATCCTGTATCGGCTTGTGTCGCGGTTGGGGATGCATCTCAGCAAGCTGGCCCAGGAGCATGAATGGATTGTCCCGACCTTCACGGCCTTGACGCAGATTGGGCAGTGGCTGCTCAATGTCGTGGCGATTCTGCTGTTTCTAGCCCTGAGTGTGGCGGCCATCAATCGGGTGGCCAATCGTGGGTTTGTGGGCTCGAATAGGATCGTGATTTCCTGTGTCGCGCTCCTGTTGCTCCTCACGATAGGTTTCTTGTTGGTCCCTCCCGCCTTTCTGGGATCGGCTATTTATAACATCGTGGCGCTGGTCGCGTTGATCTGTCTGATGGTGGAATATATCTCCACCCATACCGAATGGTCGCATCGCATCCTGGGCATCACCTATCTTCTAGGGGTCGGGGGCTGGTTGTATTATCAGATCATGTCCACCATCTATAGCTTTATTGGCACTGTAGCGGCCCCGCCCTTGGTGTACGAGGCGCATCGTGGAGGTGAAGGGCTCTTGGTCTTGTCCAGCATCCTGGTGATGTGGGCCTATGGGCAGGGCGTTTCGTTTCGGACTCGCAATCAGAGGCAACGCCGCCGCGCCATCTGGTTTTGGGCGACCTCCGTATCCGTGTTTACGGTGATGCTGTTCTTAGATTATCTGCTCCATCGGTATGATGCTGGGATGGCCAGTAACATTCGTAAGGCAGCGGACGGCATCGGGTGGATCTTTCAGTTCGGCATGGGCTATACGTTTTTCCTCCCGTTTGCGTTTTACCTGACAGGCCTGTTGTGCTGGTCGTACACGGTGATTAAGTTACTCCACATGGGGCGGCTTGCCGGGTATGGCCTTGGATTGATGTTTATCGCGGGATATGCGCTCCTGTATTCCAATCTGACGCTTATGGTGGTGCTCGGCGCGATGCTCTTGACCATGGACCGGCAGCGGCGTGATGCGGCGGAATCGGCGCCGGCAGCAAACGCTCCCATGGTCAGCAGACCGGATTCATTGGCGGGCGGACACATTTAACAGACTTTAAATACAGGGAATCGTATGAACGAACCAACCGTCTCTGTTCCTGAACAAAGCCAGACCATCGTCGATCCCGGCGATCAGCCGCTGAGTCCCGATGAAGAAATCGTCGAAATTGAAAAGCTCTTGGCGGTTGAGCCCGATGATTTTCAGGCCCGCTGTCGGTTGGGCGAGCTCTATTTCAGCAAGGGTCGGATGGATGACGCGCTTGTGGAGGTCAAGAAGTCGATTGAGATGGCGGAAGGGCTCCGCGCCGAGATGAATCGGTCGCTTGCGATGTACTATTCGAATTTGGGCACGATCTACGCCACGAAGGCGATGACGGATGAAGCGGAAATTGAGTTCAAGCATGCGCTTGACGTATTTCCCCACGATGTCCTGGCACTCTTCAATCTTGGGCGGGTCTATGCCGACAAAAAGAAATTCATGGAGGCCAAGGGGTATTACGAGCGTCTCGTGGAAATTACGCCGGACGATCCTATGGCTTGGTACAATCTTGCCGGGGTCTATGTCGAGCTCGATAATCCCCAGGTCTCGGACTACAATACGATCGACATGGCCATCCAGTGCTATGTCCGAACGCTCGAATTGGACCCGAAGCATTTGGAGGGCAGTTTCAAGCTGATGGAGCTGGCGCTGAATCACAAGAAGACGGACCTCGCCATCAAGGTCATGGAAGAGGCCGTCGAACAGAACCCCGAGGAGCCGCTGGCCTACTACAACTTAATCAGCGTCTACGACAAGGCGAAGATGTTCGAGCAGGCCGAGCAGGCCAGGAAGCGCTTGAAGGAACGATTTTCCAAACGGACTAAAGACAGCAGTGCGACCTGATTAACCCATTCATACGGAGGAATACACCATGTTTGGGAGTCTTGGTTTTACAGAGTTGATCCTGATCCTCTTCATCGTGCTGATCATCTTCGGTGCGGGGAAGTTGCCTCAACTGGGGGAAGGCGTCGGCAAAGCGATTAAGGGCTTCAAGAAGTCCGTGCATGAGGCTGACGCGATTGAAGCCGAAGCCCAAGCGGCCCAGCAGCAGATGGCCGCTGCTCCACAGCAACCAACTCCAGAACCCATGGCGCAAGCACCAGCGTCCGTGGAACAGCCGACCGCGACGGCTCATTCAGTTTCACGCGGCTAGCCAGCCGGAATAAGGGCCACGGACACTATGGAGACCGAGCTTCAACTCGCAACGGGGTATATCGAAACCTTCGCAGGCAACGGCAAGGCCCGGAGCACCGGCGATGGAAAACGGGCGGTCAAGTCCGGAATTCCACTGCCTCATCACGCCGCGCTCGACAAGGACGAAACTTGGTTCTACTTCGCCGAGTCCGGGTCGGATCGTATCCGGCGGGTCAATCTCAAGGAAGGCACACTCCATAATTTTGCCGGGATCGGCGAAACCTGCTATAGCGGCGATGAAGGCCTCTGTGGGGAAGCCGGCCTCTATCTGCCACTCGACGTCGCGTTCGACTCCCGCAACGATCTCTATATCTGCGATTCCGGCAGTAATCGTATCCGGAAAGTGGACCGTGAGACCGGCATCATTACCACAATTATCGGCACCGGGCAGCATGGGTTTAACGGAGATGGTCCGGCCCTCGAGGTCAACCTCACCTGGCCGGCCGCAATCGCTTTCGATCCCAACGACGTGATGTACATCGCCGACACCCAGGCGCACCGGATCCGTTGCTACGATCCCAGGACGGGTATCGTCACAACCGTGGCCGGGACTTGGACGGCTGAGGATGAGGCTCGTGAGCAACCGCTTGTCGCGAGGAATCTGGTCGTGCTTTCCGGCGATGCCATCGGTATCGATTTCAGCGACGACCATGGCTGGCTCATGCCGGTCTGTTCAGATGGACTGGACATGTCCATGTATCTCGACGATGGGAAACCCGCGCTCGAGGCCCGCATCTACGATGTCGTCGGGCTCACGGTGAATGGGAAAGGCGATATTATTTTCGTCGACAAAGGCAGTAACCGCGTTCGCAGTATCGATCACCGCAGCGGCATCATCTCGACGGTGGCCGGCGTTTGCCGATACGGCTACGATGGTGACGATAAGCCGGCGATCAGAGCCATGCTCCATGCGCCGGAGGCCGTAGTGGTCGATCAACAGGACAACCTCTACATCTCCGACACGATGAACCATCGCGTCCGCAAGGTCGAGGTTGCGACCGGTCTGATCACGACAGTGGCGGGCAACGGAGACAGTGGCTACGAAGATAAGAATATGGGTGGTTGTGGTGCCGCACGCTTCGTGGCGAAAGAGTCCGCCGGGACGGTGAAACATGGAGACGGACTTCTCGGAGTGGAGGCTGTCGTCAACTCTCCAGTCGGACTCTCATTGGACTCCCAGGGCTATCTATACATCTGCGAACGGGGCGAAAACAAAATTCGCCGCGTGAAACTCTGGTAGCCATTGAGCGCAGTTGGTTTGGCCGCGCTCGGGCTGTGTGGTAGTCTGAACCCATCACGATGTGCTCGCGCCGGTCAATCGAGGATCTTGCATCGTGCGTACGACGACGAAGATTTCTTCCCGCCCTGTCCTACTCCTGTTTCTCTTCATTTTGGTTGTGGCCGGCGTCTTGGTAGGCTTCGGCGTGCCCCTTGTCAGCTCCGAGGGGATGATGATTCGCGCACGCCTCGTTGAGGGAGAACTGCCGACGGGGCCCGAGGATGCCGCATGGGCTAAGATCTCGCCGATGACGATTCCGTTGAGCGGTCAGGTCATTACCAGGCCGGTCTGGCCGGAGCCGACCGCGCGAGCCTTGACGGTGCGGTCGCTCCATAACGGCGCCGAGATCGCGTTTCTGCTGGAATGGCAGGACAACACGAAGAACGACCGTCTGACGCCGGGGACCTTTCGAGACGGAGTCGCGATCGGACTCCCCCTCGGCGATGCTCCCGCGTTCTTCTGCATGGGTCAACTCGATCACTACATCAATATTTGGCATTGGAAGGCCGATTGGCAGAGCGATATCGATCGCCGGGCGGCCAAGACTTCCGAGAAAGCTCGCGATGGCGTGCGGACGTTTGAAGTCATTCCGCGCCGGGTCTCTTCTGTCGAGGACCTCATCGGTGGCGGCTTCAGTACTCTGACGACCAAAGAGAAACAAGGCCGAGTTCAGGGGAAGGCTGTATGGAAAGATGGAGTGTGGCGTGTCGTCATGCGTAGACCGTTGGTGAGTGAGGAGCAAGAGAACGAAGCCAAGCTGATTCCTGGCCGGGTACAAACCGTGTCGTTTGCCGTGTGGAACGGTGAGAACAAAGAGCGGAATGGACAGAAAGCTGTCGCGCCTTGGTTTCAGCTGATTATCGACCCAGTCTCAAAACTCTAGCAAGTTGCTGAAAATGGCCGCCAGCTTCGTTCTCAGTCGCGACCTTCGCTGCGACGTACCCAGAGGGTACGCCTCACTTAGCTCGCTCCCTGCGGCCTCGCTGGACGACCATTTTGAGCATTTTGCGAGGTTGCTCTGCTGACGGATGAGAGGCGCGAACGTTGGAGGAGGCTCGGATCAGCTCAGTCAGTGTTCATACAAAGGCCCTTCGGAGTGGAAGGGCTTTTTTCTTGTGTGTCAGCCTGTGCATGGGAATCCTGAGCTGTATCGCCCCGGCGCCGGTGGCGATGAGCGCGGCGAATCAGGAACCGATGACCGTGGAAGAAGCCGGGCGATTGGGGGAAGAATTCGGCGTGATCGTCGGAGACGTGGACGAGGCTATCAAAAAAGAGTTGAAACTCGAACGGGCGCAGGGCGTCGCGGTATTCGAAGTGATCGGGAGTTCGCGCGCCGACTATGCCGGCATCAAGGTTCGATCCATCATCAAGGAAATCGACAAGACCGAGATCAGAAACATGGTAGATTTTGGGAGAGCGATCAAACGAGGGATGAAGGAATGTAACTTCACCGTCGGCACGTATGAGCCGGCGGATCCGGGCGATCCAGTCGGGTGGGGAGTGAATTTCCATTTCGTCGGATGTAAGCGGGATTGAGGATGGTACGACGCAAACCGGCCGCGCCACGAATCGCTGCAGCCCTCTTCCTCGCGCTCGTGGTGGGCGTCATCGGCCTGTACCATGGCCGCGCCATTGCACAGAAGGCAGAGGTTCCAGCTTCGGCCTCAGCTGATTGGGTAGCGGATATCGAAAAAGTCTTCATTCGATCGGAAGACTGCAAGCAATGCCATGATCGGCACTATGAGGAATGGAAAGGTGCGCGCGAACAGACGCCGGATCTCAAGACCTTCGGCCGGGTCGATGCGGCGCTCCTGCATGGCACGTCGCTGGAGTCACCGGTCTTCCGTACAGTGTTGGGGGTTTGGCTGCAGACCAATCCGACGACCGACGAGCGCCGCCGCTGTCTTGCCTGTCATGCGCCGTCGACCACCGTGTTTCCACAATATGCAGACAAGATTGTGGCTCAGGTGTTGTCCGGCAAACCGCAAGTGGAGGGCATCGGCTGTGCCTCCTGCCATCTGATCAAGCAGATTGAGCAGACACCGAACTCTCCTCCATCATTCAAGATCGAGCCGGGCAAGATGATCTTTGGGCCCTATGCGGACCCGGAGGAAAATCTTGTCCATCCCGCGATGCAATCCGACCTATTCCGCGGTGCAAGCTATTGCGCGTCCTGTCATTTCGATAAAGTGAAGGATGTGACGCAGAAAGATCTAGCCGGTGAGATCTTGCAGGGGACGGTGTGCCAAGACTGCCACATGGAGCCCTCGACCGGAAGTTCCACCTCGAAGCGCGGCGCCATGACCCGCGCAATCGGCCGGCACTGGTTCCGTGGGGTGGTGGTGTCCGGCACCATCCTCAAGAATCGAAACCTGCAGGCTGAATGGATGCCCCGCGTGGATCTTGAGGCCGTCAAATCGGCCTCTGTGGTGGAGGGGACGGCGCTGGTGAGAATCGGTAGCCTCCCTCACAGCTTCCCCGACGGCGATCCTGTGCTCAAGCAGTTTTACCTGATTGTGACCGCCAAGGATGCGCAAGGCAAGGTGTTGAAAGAAGAGACCAAGCAGTTCGGTTTACCTTACGACAAAATTCTTCGTGGCCCTATTCCTGATCCCTTCATCAAGGGGGGTCATACGCGAAAAGTCCCCTTCTTTCTTGCGATCCCAGCCGGATCGACTGCCGCGTCGATTGAAGCGGTATTGAACTATGCGTTGATTCCGACGCCCGAACCGGCGCTTAAGGAAAAATATCTCGCGACCTTGGCGACCGATAAAGATCGGGAGATCTCGAAAAAGATTTTCGATGAGTATACGCAGCCGCGTCTCTTGACCTATCGGGCCAAAACACTTTAATCGCCCGGTTGTCTGGTTGGTCTGGTCTATCTGGTTTGTTTGGTTCAACCAAATAACGGTCTTTGTATGCGGGACGGCCTTTTTGAGCAGCCTGCTTGGTGCTCTTGAAGTAGAAGAATAGGATGATGGTGAGAAATTCGAGCCGTGTGAAGATTGGAATTGGTGTAGTGATCGCCGTGAGTGCGTTGCTTCTTGCTCCCTGGCTCGACCGAGGAATGTCTGCAGAAGAGCTGGCTATGTCGCAGAGCACCATCGAACAGGTCTTTCCCAGTTCCAGTAAGTGCAAACGTTGCCATGAGCGTGTGTTCGAAGAGTGGGAAACCTCTCCGCTTTCACGCTCGATCCATTCTCCGGCCTTCCGAGCCTCGCTCGACGTGTTCCTGTCTTCCCAGGCAGGAAAGGATAAGGCGGTGTGCTTTCGCTGTCATGCGCCGCACGTGCGCGAATTCCCTGCTCAAGTCCAGCTCTTTATCGATCAGACCAAGGCGGGCGACCCGTCTCTGGACGGGGTGGCCTGCGCGCAATGCCACTTGATCAAGCAGGTCGATCGGACGAAACAACCGCCGGAGCCCAAGTACGAACTCGAAAGCAAGACGCTCTATGGACCCTATAAGGACTCTGTTCAGAACCGCGCACACAGGTCGGTGGAGCTTGGACTGTTTCAAAAGTCCGATCTCTGCCTCAATTGCCACCAATCGGTACCCTCGGCCGCCAACTTAGGCAGGACCAACGATCTACTGGGCAACTGGGATCAGAGCAAGGCCGTGAAGTCCGGCAAGGAGTGCCAGACCTGTCACATGCCGGAGCAAATCGGCGAGTCCGCGAACGGGGAGAAGAAACGCAAGGTGGCGAACCATACGTTTCCCGGACGGATTGGGAAGCTCCGACAGGAAGCGGCCACGTTGGACGTCCAAGCAAAAATCGAGGGAGAGAAAACCACGGTCACGGTAAAGGTGCAAAGTCTTGTTCCTCACAATCTGCCGGCTACCCATCCTGCCTGGGCAACCGTGGTGCTCGATCTGGATATCAAAGGGAAGAATCTGAGGACCGTGTATACCGACAAGCGGGTCTATGGCCGAGTCTATCAGGATGCCAAGGGTCAGAAGACGAGCTTCGACTTTGAGGCAGTCAAAGTCCTTGAGGATACGGTCTTGAAGCCGGAGGAACTGCGCGTCGAAACCTTTACGTTTCCCACACCAAAAGACACCAAGACATTCGATGTTGAGGTGACGCTCAACTACGCGCCGATCACCGGCCCAGCCCCATTCCTGCAGCGTGTCGAGGCCGAGTCTTCCACAGGATCACAAGACCCAGTTTTCCAGCCGATCGAGATCGTCAAGTACGCTGAGAATGTCCCGGTAACGAAGTGACGTCGTTCGTGAAGCGCGAGCGAGACTAGCGAGACGTGCGCGACAGGCGCGACTCGTGAAGATGACACTTCCGGTCCGTCCCGCTTTTCTCGCAAGTCTCGCACGAATAGCGCGATACGCGCTATTCGCAGATGATGCTGGAGCCGGGCGACTTCATCTTAAAGATCTGAACGGCGTTGTACATGCCCTTGGCCGGGTGGTTGAGGATGAGGCGGGAATTGGTAATATGGGTGTCGAGCAGCTCGTACTGTCCACCGCTGAAGTAGATGTCACAGTCATCGATCGCACAGTTCTTGTAGACGTGGTTATCGAGCGACAGCTTTGCCTTGCTGAATGTCTGCCCCTCTACCAAAATATAATCCGGCGCCACGCCCACTAGTATTCCCCCGCCGCGCACTATAACAAAGTCGACCACCGCCGTAAACCTGTCGCTTTTAGAGGCTCAATAAGCCCGGTCCAATATCCTCTATGGAAGTCGTGATGCAACTGAGCGTAATATCGGGGCACTCACGATAAGCTGAGACTGGTTCATAACCAATGGGGAATAAGGCCACGGGCTTTCAACCGGAAAAAGTCTCAAAACAAATCGTGATGACTCGCTCAATGGACTCCAATCACAGATTCCGAAAAGGGGGGAAATCGTGGTCATTTTAATTGTGGATGATTCGCGAGACGAGCAAGATCTCCTATCGAACAGACTTCGGGCTGCTGGGTACGAGTCTCTGATCGTTGCCGACTCTGCTGAGGCTGCGTTGGGGATTTTAGGCCAGAGTAACGCTGGGCAAAGGACTGGAGAGGTTGATCTCATCCTCATGGATATCATGCTGCCTGGTGTGGATGGTCTTGAAGCGTGCCGCCGGATCAAGAAAACCGAAAGCCTTCAAGATATCCCCATCATTGTCGTGACAGCAAAGACCGAAGAGAAGGATCTCCTCGCGGCCTTTGCATCCGGTGCGATGGACTATATTCGTAAACCAGTCAGTTCAGTGGAACTCGTTGCCCGCGTGTCCTCGGCCCTCACGTTACGAGAAGAACGGATCACGCGGAAGGCGAGAGAGCAGGAGTTGCTCATGCGCACACAGGAACTCGAACAAGCGCTGGGAGAAGTCAAGGTGTTACGCAAGCTTATTCCGATCTGTGCCAACTGCAAGAGGGTGCGGACGGACGCTGGGGATTGGCAACAACTGGAGGAGTACATTCAGGACCATTCAGAGGTTGAGTTTAGTCATGGTGTGTGCCAAGTGTGTATGAAACAGGTCTATCCAGATGTGTTCAAGGACTGATTCCGCTGGGCGGAAATGATCGTGAAGGCGCCGGGGAAGAAGAGGAGTGCTGGATCCAGCTGAGTCGGTGACTGGCAGGTTGATGTTGTGACGCTCGACCGGTAGAGGAAGCTTCATCCGTCAGATCACCTCGCTCACCTACATCGGGAAATTATCGAAGATTGTCTCGCGACTAGGCGGGCTCCAACGCGTTTCGATGAATTCCTTAAATCGTTCCAGATCTCCCTGAGCGCGCGAAGACGCCACTTCCAATGTATTTCCTGTAGGTTCGACGACACCCTCAGGGTCATACTCTAATTGCAACATGACCTTGGACCTGGTATTCGAGAGTGGGTGAAATGTCACGACCCATCTGTTAATGGCGCGGCCTCTACTCGTCCACGCGAGACGCTGGTCCGCCATCTGCTCTGTAATCTCCGTCTCCCACTCCTTGTCCTGCCCCGCAATTTCTGCTTTCCAACGAAACCGTTTCGCATCCAGCCGTGTGACTTCTTTTACACCTTCCATGAAGCCGGGAAATTCCTCAAAGTGCGTCCATTGAGAGTAGGCGGTATACTCTGGCACGTTGACTTCAATGGATTTCTCAATGGTCGACATGCGTCCTCCTTGCGTGATTTTCCGTGGGCCGGCTCATGGACAGTCCCTTTGGCTCGCCGCACATCCTATCATGACTGCTCCCGTGACTCACGGTCCGACAGCAGCATCAGCGGCGGAATGCGTCTGAATAGGCTGGAGTAGATGAAGCGGTTTCCTAAATCGCTGGGTAGCCAGAAAGTGTGCGTTGAGTACTCAGCAAAATGACCCCGTCTTTTATCTTGATCCTCTCTCGTCACCTGTATAGAATGGCGCAACTTTTCGGCTAGTTAGCTGCAAGACTAAGCCTGCACCACCCTTCGGTTTCCCCCCCACACGTACTTTTGATGGGTTGAAGCCAGAGGGAACCGTGTGACATAAAGAGCCTTTGATTTCATTGGGAGGAGAGCACTGTGAGCGACTCAGTCATCATTACGTTTGCGTTGATAGCTGCGGTGACCGGCATTGCCTACGGCCTGTATCTGGCCATGTGGGTGTTCAAACTCGATGCCGGAAACCAGAAGATGCAGGATATTGCCAAGGCCATCCAGGAAGGCGCAAGCGCCTATCTGAACCGCCAATATAAGACCGTTGCCGTCGTGGCTGCTGTGTTATTCGCAGTCTTGTGGGGGGCAGGGGCCTTCTCCGACAAATTCGGACTACTGACTGCCGTTGGGTTCTTAATCGGCGCCGGCGCGTCGTCGCTGGCTGGCTACGTGGGAATGGTTATCGCGGTGCGGGCGAACGTCCGTACGGCGCAGGCTGCCCATACGGGGATGAATGCGGCGCTTACTGTGGCGTTCCGTGGCGGTGCGGTAACGGGACTCTTGTTGATCGGCTTGGGTTTGCTGGCCATTACCCTTTTCTACTCATTGGCTGCGCAATTTGCGGGACAAGAGCATGCAATCCATGCACTGCTAAGTCTTGGGTTCGGCGGAAGCTTGATTTCGGTGTTTGCCCGTGTGGGCGGCGGTATCTATACCAAAGCGGCGGACGTCGGCGCGGACTTGGTGGGGAAGGTTGAGGCGGGCATTCCGGAAGACGATCCTCGCAACCCGGCTGTCATTGCGGACAACGTGGGTGACAATGTCGGCGACTGCGCCGGTATGGCTGCGGACCTCTTCGAAACCTACGCGGTAACAACGGTGGCGGCGATGGTGTTGGCCTTCACGCTGTTCAAGGGAGTCAGCGCTCCGATTCTGTATCCTCTTGCCCTTGGAGGCGTCACGATCTTCGCGACGATCATCGGAATTTTCTTCGTGAAGGTGAGCCAGGGCGGCGAGATCATGACGGCGCTCTACAAGGGCCTGTTTGTGGCGGGCGGCATTGCGGCGATTGCCTTCTTTCCCGTGACCTCTTCGATTATGGATGGTGTGGGCGGCGTGAGTGGGTTGAGTTACTACCTTGCGGCGTTGATCGGCTTGGCTGTGACCCTGGCCCTCGTCTTCATCACCGATTATTACACATCCAAGAGTTATAAGCCGGTAAAGGCTATTGCCAAGGCCAGTGAAACGGGCCATGCGACCAACATCATCGCCGGACTGGCGGTTGGGATGGAAGCAACAGCCTGGCCGGTGGTGGTGATCGGCGGCGCGATTCTTCTGAGCTATTGGATCTGCGGCGGCGCGGCATCGGGCGGCTTGTACGGCGTGGCCGTTGCGGCGGTGTCGATGTTGTCTATGGCCGGTATCGTCGTGGCCATCGATGCGTTCGGTCCGATCACAGACAACGCAGGCGGTATTGCGGAGATGGCTCACCTCGGCAAAGAGGTGCGGGATATCACCGATCCGTTGGATGCGGTCGGGAACACGACGAAAGCGGTGACCAAGGGCTATGCGATCGGATCCGCTGGTCTCGCGGCAGTGGTGTTGTTTGCCGAATATGCGCGTGAGGTGGCAAAAGGGAGTGGGGCGAGCACGTTCGACCTCTCCAATCCTTCTGTCTTAGTCGGACTCTTCTTGGGCGGGATGCTGCCCTTTATCTTCGGGGCCCTCTGTATGAAGGCGGTGGGAGAAGCGGCCGGTCTCGTGGTGGAAGAGGTGCGCAGGCAGTTCCGGACGATCAAAGGGATTATGGAGGGAACGGGCAAGCCGGAATACGGGACTTGTGTGGATATCGTGACGCAGGCGGCGATCAAGAAAATGATGGTGCCGGGATTGATTCCGGTCATCTCGCCGATTGTGGTCGGCGTAATTCTGGGACCGCAGGCCTTGGGCGGCATGCTTGTCGGCAGTATCGTCACCGGTCTATTCGTCGCCATTTCGATGACAAGCGGCGGCGGCGCCTGGGACAACGCCAAGAAGTATATTGAAGAGCAGGGTAAGAAGGGGACGGATACACACAAGGCGGCGGTGACGGGCGACACGGTCGGTGATCCCTATAAGGATACGGCTGGCCCGGCGATCAATCCGATGATTAAAGTTATCAATATTGTGGCGCTTTTGATCGTCTCGCTGATTATCAAATAGCGAGAGTATCGAAGCGATCAGCGTTCAGGTTTGTGCTGACTACTGAACGTTGACGGCTGATAATGAAATCCTCACACCGCGGTACTGTTTCGGCCTTGGCTTGACGGCTAAAAGAGTCGTGGAGTAAGGTGATCGTACGGGATCACGCTAGTGGCTGATCCACGAGAGTTTCCCAGAATCACGGGAGGTGCTCGGATGGAGAAACAAGAGCGGAAACAGGAACCTCGGCGAGAGCCTCAGGGGAAGGAAGAGGTCAAGGCCAATCCGAAGGTCGTCGAAGCCGGCAAGAAATTGAAGGAAGACATCGATAAACTGGTTGATGAAATCGACGACGTGCTCGAAACGAACGCGGAAGAATTCGTCAAGAACTACGTACAAAAGGGGGGAGAGTAGACCGGCAGTCTGTGCGACCGACTCCCTTCTTTTCCCTCCTCCTCACCGCACTCCGGTATTCAGGTCCGACCTCCGTCCGTCACGAGCGCGACTCTACGTTCTCTTGTTTGACAATGCAGGGCTGAGCGGCTAGTATCCCTTTAATTCTCAGATAGTTAGCTTCGAGACGTGGAACCAGTGAAGGGGCTTTCGTGAAGTCCAAGCTTTGGGTTTTTCGTGATGTCAATTTGTCTCAGCGGGCTTCGTTAGCCGAGGCCCTCTCGATTTCTCCTGCTACGGCTTCGCTGTTTCTGGCTCGCGGCGTGACCACGCCGGATGAAGCAACGACATGGATGTCGTTGCAGACACCGCACGATCCGTTTTTGATTCCCGATATGGACCAGGCGATCGAACGGTTGCATCGCGCCGTGACGACTCGGGAACCGATCTGTTTTTACGGCGACTACGATGTCGACGGCATTACGGCGACCAGCGTGTATCTGTCGTTCTTTGGAGGCTTGGGCGCACAGGTTCGAGCGTATGTCCCGCATCGCCTGCGGGAAGGCTATGGACTCAACCTCGGCGCCGTGCAGCGTTTGCACGACGAAGGCATTTCGCTGTTGGTGACGTCCGATTGCGGCACGACCTCGCATAAGGAAATCGCATGGGCGGCCCACCTCGGCATGGACGTCGTGGTGACGGACCATCACCAGACCGACGAGGAGATGCCACCGGCTGTGGCGGTGCTCAATCCCCACAGAGCCGGTGCCCGCTATCCCTTTCGTGGCCTCTGCTCCGCCGCGCTGGCCTACAAGGTGGCGCAGGCCTACCAGCTGCGCTACGGAGTCGCTGGAGTGCCCTTGGAGTCGTTGCTCGATCTTGTAGCATTGGCGACGGTCGCCGACGTCGTGCCTTTGCACGATGAGAATCGCAACTTTGTGCGTGAAGGGTTGGCCCAATTGTCGCGTGGCGCGCGTTGCGGGGTTCGAGCGTTGAAGCAAGTGGCGGGGGTAATGCGGGAGTGTACGGCGGAAACGATCGCCTTCAAGATGGCACCACGCATCAATGCCGCCGGGCGATTGGACGATGCCATGTTGGGTGTGCGGTTGTTGACGACCGACAATCCAGCCGAGGCGCAGCAGTTAGCAGACCGGCTTGAGCAGCTGAATCGAGAGCGGCAGCGCATCGAAGTGGATATCGTGGCGGAGGCGCTGGCCTCGTTGAAGGATCAAGCATTGCCACCAGCGCTCGTACTGGCCTCCCGGCAGTGGCACCTCGGGGTGGTCGGTATTGTCGCAGCGCGCTTGGTCGATCGGTTTCACCGCCCGGCTATTGTCATGGCCATCAATGAGCAGGGCATCGCCAAAGGGTCGGCACGGACGACCGGCGGGTTCGACCTGTATCAAGGACTGTCTTCCTGTCAGGACATGTTGGAGGCCTTCGGTGGGCATCCCAGTGCCGCAGGTGTGACGATTCGCGAAGATCGGATTGACGAGTTTCGTGCCAGATTCTCAGAAGTGGTGGCCGGGTGGTCCCACGACGGCGCCAAAGTTCCGACATTGCACGTCGATGCCGAAGTGCGGTTGGACGAAGTGAACCTGCAGTTAATTCAGGAAATCGGTTCATTACATCCGTTCGGTGAGGGTAATCCAGAGCCCACGTTTGCGGTGACTCGGCTTGAAGTCATGGATGCGCGCACCGTCGGCGAGAAGCACCTGAAAATGACTGTTCGGCAAGGGACATCGCTGCCGTTCGATAGTATCGGATTCGGGATGAAGTCACTGCTGGAGCGTGGCATTCCGTCATGCGCCCCGGTCGATCTGGCCTTCACGCCGGAACTGAATCACTGGAACGGCCGTGACCGGATTCAGCTTCGCATCCGCGATGTCCGACCGAGTGTGAGCGAGTAAGTCAGTGAGCGAATTATGGTGTACGAAACCGTCACAGATCTCGACCAGTTGCTGGATCGAATCAAAAGCTATCAGCCCGATGCCGACCTCGGTCTCGTTCGCAAGGCCTATGATTTTTCTGCGAAAGCGCACGAAGGGCAGCTTCGTCGTTCCGGAGAACCCTACCTTCAACATCCCATCGCTGTTGCCGGAGTCCTGACCTCGCTTAAAACGGACGTCACTGCCATCGTCGCAGCCCTGCTGCACGATACCCTGGAAGATACGGTCGCGACGCTTGACGAACTCGAAAGGGAGTTCGGGAAGGATGTCGTGCATCTGGTCGACGGGGTCACCAAAATCGGCAAGATCACGTTTCGGAGCTATGAAGAAAAACAGGCGGAGAATTTCCGTAAAATGGTGCTGTCGATGGCGGATGATATCCGGGTCGTCCTCATCAAGCTTGCCGACCGGCTGCACAACATGCGCACCTTGGAACATCTCAGCGCGGCTAAGCGGAAGGAAATCGCCCAGGAGACGTTGGAGATCTATGCGCCCTTGGCGAATCGACTGGGTATCGGTTGGGTCAAGAATGAGCTGGAGGATCTGTGTCTCAAGCACCTCAAGCCGGACGTCTACGAGGCCTTGCGTATCCGTGTGGCGAAACGGGACGAGGATCGGCAACAGTACATTGATGAAGTCCGCGGGCTCGTGAAGAGTGCCATGCAAGAGAACGGATTGGCCGGACAAGTCTACGGCCGGCCCAAACATCTCTACGGCATTTACCAAAAAATGAATAAGCAGTCGATCACGTTTGAGGAGGTCTACGATCTGACGGCGTTGCGGATCGTGACCGACACCAAGATGAACTGCTATGCCGTGCTCGGCGTGATTCACTCAGCCTGGCGGCCCGTACCCGGACGCTTCAAGGACTACATCGCGATTCCAAAGTCCAATCTGTATCAGTCTCTGCATACGACGGTGGTGGGCCCGAAGGGGGAGCATGTCGAATTCCAAATCCGCACGGAGGAGATGCATCGTATCGCCGAGCAGGGCATCGCCGCGCATTGGAAGTACAAAGAACAAGGACACGTTGCAGATCGTGACAGCAAGGCTTTCGGTTGGCTCCATCAGTTCGTCGAGTGGCATGAAGATTTGACGGACAACCGGCAGTTCATGGACTCGGTAAAGCTCGACCTCTTCCACGACGTGGTCTATGTGTTCACGCCAAAAGGGATTGTGAAAGAGTTGCCGAAAGGATCGACACCCGTCGATTTTGCCTTTGCCATTCACACGCAAGTCGGGGACCATTGTGTCGGGGCTAAGGTGGATGGGAAGATCGTGCCGCTCAAATATCAATTGGCCAGCGGAGATACAGTCGAAATTCTGACGTCTCCCACCCAATCGCCGCACAAAGACTGGTTGAAGTTTGTCCGCACCTCGCGCGCGAAGACCAAGATCAAACACTGGATCAAGCTCGAAGAACAGAAACGGAGTATTGAGATCGGCCGTCGTTTACTGGAGTCGGAGTTCCGCCGTCAGGGGATGGCGCCTGCCCGGATGTTCAAATCTGCGGCACTCTTGGATGCCGCTCGTCAGTCTGGGTTCGACAGCACCGACGAACTGGCTGCGGCCGTAGGGTTTGGCCGCGTGGCGACATCGCAGATCATCGGCAAACTCACGATTCCGTCGACCGAAACACAGGCGCCGGCTCATGAACGTCCTGCCGCGCGTAAAGCGGTTGGTGGAAAGAGCGATGCCGCTGGCGTACAGGTCAAAGGGTCTCGGGATCTGCTGATGCAGCTGTCGCGCTGTTGCCATCCCGTGCCCGGCGACCGCATTCTCGGGTATATCACTCGTGGTCGTGGGCTGACGATCCATGCCGTCGATTGTCCGAACCTTGAGGCGCTGGACTATGACAAAGAACGGCTGGTGGAAGTGGAGTGGGATGCCGCCACACCCAGCACGCACTCGATCAAAATGTCCATTGTCGCTGTCGATAAGACCGGGGTATTGGCGAACGTGTCTTCCGCGATTGCGGAATGCCATGCCAACATCAGCCGTGCCGAGATCACGACGCGGGAGGATCAGAAAGCTGTGCTGGATTTTATCGTGGAAGTTTCAGACACCCGCCATCTCGATCAGGTGCTGAAAGCCGTTGAACGCGTGGATGGGGTGATTACGGCGAGGCGCATGCGAGCCTGGCAAGAACGGTCCTAGCCCACGGGATGCTGAAAAAAAACCGCCAGCTTCGTTCTGGCCTCGAAAGCATCCTCAACGTAGCCCAGAGGCTACGCCTCCGGGGCTTTCGTCGGCTGCGGCCTTGCTGGACGGTCTTTTTGAGCATCCCACGAAGCTTTCCTCGGTGTCCCAAACGTGTGGATCAGTGAGGTTACTGGCCTGCGTCAATAGACTTTCCGTAGCTTGCTAGACCTACGGGAGTCGGAATTGAAGTTTCGATCCCCGCTGCAACTTTAAACTCTCAGCTCGACCCCCTGCGAGCTCCAGGACATAGAGTGCGGCTTCGTTGGGCCGATATTGTGGGCAGCTGTCGTCCGTTCTTGTGCAAACCGGAACGCGCTGTTCCATATGGATGATTTCCTTTTTCTCATTCAGCCAGATGAGATCGAGCGAAATCCTTGTGTTCTTCATCCAAAATACCCAGGCTTGCGCTTGCGAGAACGTAAAGAGCATGCCGCGATCGGCGTCTAAATGCTCACGGTACATCAATCCATCCGTACGTTTTTGAGGTGTGTCGGCTAACTCCGCATGAATGATGGTGCCTCCCGGGAGGGAAATCGGGAGCAATCCTGGCATAGCAGGATCACTCCCTGCTTGGGTAC
Source organism: Nitrospiraceae bacterium (assembly GCA_041748925.1). GTDB lineage: Bacteria > Nitrospirota > Nitrospiria > Nitrospirales > Nitrospiraceae > Palsa-1315. The sequence goes on from JBGTCI010000039.1 coordinate 23,298, forward strand.
AGCAGGGGAACGAGAGGAGGAGGATAAAGAAAAGCGCGAGTGATCGGCCTCGTTGCACGGCGGCATCCTATCGGCCCACTGGAGATGAGTCAAGCCGGAGGTTGCGAGCTGAGAGCGCCTTGCAATCGCGCGGTTTCCTATGCCATCCTGGGCCAGCAAACACAGGAGAGGGGCGCATGAAAGAGACACGGAAAGTGCATTACGTGAAAGGCGTATTTGTGTGTCCGAAGTGTCGGCAGTCGTACGTGCAGGAAAAGTGGATCGAGGAATGGCGAGTTCGCTGCCATAAGTGCGATTATCGCGGAACGTTGACTGAAGTTTCTGTTGAAGAACGGATGGAAGAAGAAATCGTCCGTCGTTGAACAGGCGCCAATCCTGTGCGCCGTTTCCTTCTCTCTGTGAGTTGATGTTTTTTTCACCTACCGCTAGTTCACGACCCCGTCTCATAGGTTCTCTGTTTCTGTATGCACTTCTTCTAGTGCTAGGCAACGGCTCCGTCGAGACATTTGCCGGTGAGCCGGCTCCGCCAGTGAAAGTGCTCGTGGCCTACCATTCGCTCTCCGGTAATACGGAACGCATGGCCGAAGCGGTGGTCGACGGTGTGAAAAGTGTTTCGGGCGCCGAGGCACTGTTGAAACGAGTCGGCAAGGTGACGGCAGACGATTTGTTCTCGGCCGATGCGGTCGTGGTTGGTTCGCCGGTCTATTGGTCGAACATGTCGGGCGAGGTGAAGACATTTTTTGATAACTGGCAGTTTAAATTCGGCGTATTTCCAGAATACAAGATGAAGAACAAGATCGGCGCGGCCTTCGCTACGGGCGGTCAGGTGTCGAGCGGGAAGGAAGTGACGATGCTGACGATCCTTGCCGCGATGCTGGAGAATAAGATGATCGTCGTCAGTGGGGGCGGGGCATTCGGCGCATCCGCGACCACGGAAGGCGATAGCCCCGGCATTGACAACAAAGAGTTGGCTGACGCCAAAGCATTGGGTCGGCGTGTGGCCGAAGTCGCTGTGATGATGCAGCGAGGCTCTTCTCGCTAGCCAGTGATGTGACCCAGCCTGCACCCGCACGTGCTTGTTGCGTTTCAGTTTTTCCATCAAACGTCAGATTTCTGTACAGCCGTGGACGGGACAAGACCGTCGTCGATGGCGAACGTCTGTCTCGCAGCAGTTTTGTGGAGGAGGGGGGAAGGCTGCTCAGCCAGGACTAGCTTCGCGCGCCGTTGGAGTAAGGGACTTGGTGCGCACTCGTCGCGAGTTGCACAAACTCATGAATATTCTTTGAACAGCGACCACAGCATCCTCCCTCTCTCAGCCCAAATTTTGCTTTGAGTTGGCAAGGCATGACGATGCCGGCCTGTCCCGCTTCACGGACATCCGAATCGGTAATTCCCTTACAAAGACAGAGGTACATGGATCGCATCCTTTTATCTTAATCTTAGCGTTGAGCCTACACAACACTAAGGAACGATTCTGATAACCGTTATCAACCAGGTTGATGATATCCCAGTCCTCGCTGTGTGTCAAGAGGGGGGAGGTGGAATAAGATCGAGGGGGATGACTATTGTCTTGGGAAGGCGGAGCACCTCTACAGCGTTTGTTCCAGCTGATTGACCATCTCGTGGATCGTATCGAACCCCGATTGCCAAAAGTCTTCAGAGGCCATATCGACGCCGACTTTGGCGAGAATCGTCTGCGGCGCTTCCGACCCGCCGGCACTCAGCAAATCCAGATACTTAGGTACGAATTCCGCCCCTTCTTTTTGGTACATGCGGTAGAGAGCGAGGACCAATAAGTTGCCGAAGCTGTAGGCGTAGCAATAGAAGGGACTGGCAAAGATATGGGGGATGCTCAGCCATTCCCATTGAAACTCTTCCGGGACCTTGATGCCTTTCCCAAACTGCTGCCGCACTTCGGCCAGATAGGTTTTTGCCAGATCTTCCACGGTCGCGCCCTGGGCGATCATTTCATGAGCATGATTCTCAAATTGAACGAAATAGGCTTGTCGGAGGACCGTGGCGTAGATGTCATCCAGTTGATTGACCAGGAGCCCCTGCTTCACCTTCTTGTCCCGTTCCTGGTTCATGAGTGCATCGGACAGGATGCGTTCCCCAAACACTGAGGCTGTTTCCGCCAGAGGGAGGGTGGAATGGAAAGTAAAGATGGAGTGCCGCGCCGCCAGCATGCCGTGGACGGCGTGGCCCAGTTCATGGGCCATCGTCGCAATATCACGTGCTTCGCCGGTGAAGTTCAGCAGCACATACGGGGTCATGCTTGGAACGATACTGTAACAATAGGCGCCCCCGATTTTTCCGGGTCTCGTCCTCGTGTCGATATGGTGTTCATGGACTACCCGTTCCGCCAGCTCCGCTAACTGCGGAGAGAATCCTCGATAGGCGTCCAGTACCATTCTGACAGCGTCTTGATAGCGATAGGATTTCTGCTCCGTCCGATGCGGCGCATAGATGTGATAGCGGCTCATGGGCGTAATTTTGCACAGGCGAGCTTTGATGCGGAAGTAGTGCTGAAAGACGCCCGCGTTTTTCTGACAGACCTTCAGGAGCGACGCCACAGCTTCATCTGGAATGTCATTCCCGAGGTTGCGGGCAGCAATCGGGGAAGCGAACCGACGCACTTGGAGATTTTCAGCTTTCCAGTCGTTGACCAAGGTCTTGTAGATTTCTCCGAGCAGATCATGCTGATCGGCGTAGACGCGGTATAGCTCCCGATAGGCGGCTTCACGCAGCCGCCCTTGCGCATGGCGCAGATAGGCCGTCAGCTCCTCACGCGTCATCGTTTTCCGTTTGCCGTTGACGGTGAGTGTAAACGTGAAGCTGTTCGTGACGACGTCGTACAGCGACTGAACGGCGCTGCGACCCGTGACGTTCTTGATGTTGATGATTTTTTCTTCCGGTTCAGACAGCGTGTGAGGCTTAAACCGGCGAATGGTTTCGAGGTGATACTGGAGTGTGCCTGTTCCGGCCATGAGCCGTCGTGCGTTGTCCTCATCGACGCTCTGCCACCAGAGGTCGAAAAAGACCAGCCGGTTCTGAAGCGCTGTAAGCCGCTCCTCGACCTTAGTCTTAAACGAACGTGCGGCGAGGTCCTTTGTATTTTCAGAGAACCAGAGGTAGGCATAGGCGCTGATCCGGGACGATGCAGCCGCAATGTCCTCACTGAGGGTCAGGAGCGGGTGGAAGATTGAAGTTGGCATGGTTGGACTGAGCTGGGCGCGCGCAGATTCAAATCGCGTCACCTTGGATTCGATCTCTCCCACGAGGCTCTCAAAGCGCAGCACCGGATCCTCAGCCAAATGTGAGAGATCCCAGCGCTCGGAATAGATACGGCTTCGCCCTCTAGGGGCAGAGGGTGTGCGTGGGATCGAAGGTTTCCGGGTCATCACAGGCATACGTCGCATCTTCTTTGTTCTTTCCTCATGCATCTGCGTGTTGGACCTGTACGGTCGCGATCATAACATTCCAGCTCAGGCGGTCGCAGAAGTTTTCTCTCGACTGAAATCTTCCATCTGCAGTGGCATTCTCGGTATGATGCGCCAGGAGAAATGGGAAATTTTATGACTGACCAAGAACTCAACCGGGCAGTCCAATATGTCACCGCCAGCACGTCCTATGGGCGTGATACGGTGGCCGAGATTCTCAAGACGGGGCTGAACGAAATGACTTCGGTAGCCATGCAATCGTCGGAACGGTTCGAACGAAACGTGCTATTAGAATATGTCTGCCAATGGACCATCAAGCGCACGGGCCAACCGGAACCGTTAGTCAGGGAGATCCTTGGCTGCGCGAGCCGCTGGCTCGATGAAGTGTATGAGGAAATCTCCAAGCGCCAGCCGGAAGCCAGCGGCCTCAAAGTGGATGATGATGACGAAGGAGCGGAGCCGGTATAAGTCAGTAGGTTACTCTGGTTTCTTTGGTCTGGGCAGCGAGCCTTTGAGCAGCTCGAAATTCTTTGTCACCATCGCGTCGCCGTTTTTTGTGGATACATCGATGCCGGTGGCGCAGACGGTGCGGCATTCATCGATCCGGCCCAGTTTGTGTAATGATTGGGCCCAGGCATAGTAGGCGGCTGAGTAGGTAGGTTTCACCGTGATGCACTGCTGAAGGGCTTTAGCCGCTTCTTCGAAATTGGCATCTTCCATGTAGGCTTTCCCAAGACCAAACCAAGCCACTTCGTCGTTCGGATCAATCGTCAGGACTTTCTTGAGCGGCTCGATACGGGGGTTCGGCATGTCTCTCTCCACGTGTGGTGAGTGCTTCAACGACCGTAGCATGCGTTTCCGCTCGTTGTCTATGCGCTTTGCTGCGTGATAATCTGATTTCTTCAATAACCACGATACGCGTTACGTCTGACGCCTTACGGAATTTGCTATGGGAAACACTGGGCTCGTCTATGACCCACGTTATCTCGACCATGACATGGGGGCTGGGCATCCAGAGTCTCCCAATCGGTTGCGCGCCATCATGCAACAGTTGGAACAGAGTGGTGCGGCGGCTCGACTGACCAGAATTGAACCGCGTGCGGCTGAAGATGAATGGATTACGCAGATCCATACGCCCTCGTATCTTGCGATGCTGAAGGCCCATGCCCCGACGAATGGGCGGGTCTCGCTCGATCCCGATACATCCATGTCTCCTGGTTCATTGACCGCCGCGTATCTGGCGGCCGGTGGGGTGTTGGCTGCTGTCGATGCGATCATGAGCCGGCAAGTGGAGCATGTCTTCTGTGCGGTGAGGCCGCCGGGGCATCATGCCGAGGCGGGTCGCGCAATGGGATTCTGTCTCTTTAATAATGTCGCGATTGCGGCGCGTTATGTGCAGAAGAAATATGGGCTCAAGCGTGTATTGATTGTGGATTGGGATGTACATCATGGGAACGGTACGCAGCATAGTTTCGAGGACGATCCCTCCGTGCTCTTCTTCAGCACGCACCAATACCCGCATTATCCGGGAACGGGTCGAGAGTCGGAACGGGGACGGGGAGCAGGGGAAGGGTTCACCATTAACGTGCCGATGCAAGCGGGCGAGGGTGATGAGGAGTATCGCGCCGTCTTTCAGAAATCGTTGGTGCCGGCGGCCGATGCGTTCAAGCCGGAATTCGTGATCGTCTCCGCCGGCTTCGATGCGCATCAGGATGATCCGCTCGCGAGCATGGGATTAACGAAAGAGGGTTACGCGGACCTCACCGGTATCGTGGCCGGCATCGCCAAGCGCCATGCCGGCGGTCGCATACTCTCGTCGCTCGAAGGCGGGTATCATCTGACAGCGTTGGCCACTTCGGTCGATCGCCATCTTCAGGCTCTTCTAGCCACATGAAGACCGCTGTTAAAATTCTGCTCGGCTGTGTTCTGGCGAGCGGGCTTGTGTATCTGTATTACACCGAGATCAAACCGGTCGTGATTTTCGGGTTACGGTCGGATTACGCTCATGCGATCCCATTTCAAAAAGTTCCTGAGGGTCTGACGAGCCTGAAGGCTGAGTCTTGCGGCCAATGCCATCGCGAGATCTACGACGAATGGAAGACGAGTATCCACGCCTATGCCTATGAGGATCCGTACTTTCAGGCCTATTGGAAAAAGGACAAGAATATCTGGGTGTGTTTGAACTGTCACACCCCGCTGGAAAACCAGCAGCCGACCTTGGTAAAGGAGATTCCGCGAGGGCGGGTAGAGAGGGCCGTTCAAGAGCCTAATCCCCAGTATGATCCCGAGTTCCAGAAAGAATCAGTGACTTGCGCAGTCTGTCACGTGCGGGACGGAGTCATCTACGGACCATTCGAGGATTCGGCTGCGCCGCACCCGACCAAGTTCGATCCGAACTTCAGGACCGCGCAGGTCTGTTATCGCTGTCACAATGTCGTGTCTGGACCGGCCCAGTTTTATAACGTGGGGCCTTGTGGGACCTACGCGGAGTACGAAGGCAAGTTCTTCATGCAGGAGCGGGGCTTCATTTGCCAGAGCTGCCACATGCCTGAAATTGATAGGCCGGTTGCAGTGAATAGTCCGATTCGGCGTGGACGCCAGCACCTCTGGCGCGGCGGACACGACCCCGATATGGTGAAGCGGGCGGTGGGAATACACGTAAAGGCCGACACCGCTTCGCCTAAGCCGGGCGATCGGGTCGGATTTACGCTTACTCTGATCAATGCAGGCGCCGGCCATAAGATTCCGACCGGCGATCCCGACCGATACTTTACCGTGGAGTTTTCCGTGGAGGATCAGCAGGGAAGGGTGCTCGATCATCAAACATCGACAATGGGACGCTGGATCATGTGGCAGCCGGCTATCGTCGAACTGTATGATAACCGGCTGTTGCCATTGGCCAGCCGGGAATACAAGTTTGCGTACCAACTCCCGGCCCAGGCGGAGAGCTTGAAAGTGAAGACGCGCGTGCAGTATCACATCGTGACCGATAAACAACATGAGATGCTGCAGACTAAATATGGGCTGACGGGGGGCGATCCCTATCGATTCGTTGTGTATGAGCGGGACTTTCCGTTGTCCGGCGCGCTAGCGGCAGTATTGGGCGAGAGCAATCAGCTCTCAGCGGTCAGCCGTCAGCAAGACGGAGGAAGTTGCAAAGCTGAGCTGAAGGCTGAGGGCTGACAGCTGAAGGCTCATGGCAAAAGGCACGACATGACCCACGCGTTGCTTATTGATACCGAAACACTCCAGCAGAACTTAGGACAGCCGGGCTTGGTGATTCTCGACGTGCGTGGGCGCGCGGCCTACGAGTTCGGCGGCCATATTCCAGGGGCCGTGCATTCGACCTGGCATGAGTACAGCGATCCCCATGCCGTGCCGAAGGGATTGCTCGATCCCGATCGCGGGCGCATGGAACAAAAGATCCGCGCATTGGGCATCAGTCAGGACAGCGACGTGGTCATCTATTCCAATCCGTTCGACAATTGGGGAGACGAAGGCCGCATGTTCTGGATGTTGGAATATCTTGGACACACGCGCCTGCGCATTCTCGACGGCGGGTGGGTCAAGTGGGTACAGGAGAAACGGCCATTCGAGCATGGGTCCGTGATACCCAGACCGGGGACTTTCACCGTCAGGCCGGTGGCTGCTGTGATCGCCAACAAAGACGAGCTGAAGCAACTCGTGAAGCAGCCGCATCCAAACACCGTGATCGTCGATGCGCGTAGCCTCGAAGAATATCTTGGGAAAGAGGTGTCGGGGATACCGCGACCTGGCCACATTCCCTCTGCGATTCATCTGGCTTGGACTGGATTTCTTCACGCGAATGCCACAGTGAAAGATCTGCAGACGATCACTGAGAGTCTCGCCGAGAAAGGTCTCCTACAGGATCAAGAGGTCATCTGCTATTGCACCGGTGGCGTCCGTTCAGCCTGGCTGTATTTTGTCCTCAAACTCGCTGGGTATCGGAAGGTCCGAAACTATCCGGGGTCCTGGTGGGAATGGAGTCGAGATTTTGCCTGCCCGGTGGAAAAGGATGCCAAGGGATTGCAGCACATCCTGAACGTCGATCCCCAGGTGCGGCCTTCTTGACAGTGAAAAACCGGCTGTGTAAGGTGATGCACGTCGAGGAAACTACAGATACCGTTCACCCGTCGAATGAACCTTAACCACTGAGGAGGAACCCATGAAAATGAGAATCCATCGCGGAGCACTGGTCCTTGCGGCGGTTGCCGCGCTTGTTGGTGTCCCGCTCTTCAGCGGACTTGCACTTGCCGCAGACAAGCATGCGGCTGAAGCCTTGGAGCATGCCAAGGAAGCCGTGGCACATGGTAAACAGGGGCATGCCGATGCCTTGGTGCAGCATGCTGAAGAAGCACTCAAGCATGCTCAGGCAGCTGGAAAGAATCCGCATGTGGATGAAGGGATCACGCATCTCAAGGAAGCCGTGGCCCATGGTAAGGCCGGTCACGCCGATGTGGGCACACAACATGCCGAAGGCGCAGTCACCCATTTGTCCGAAGTGAAGTAAGTTATTCGGTCGGCGATCTTTTCGAACGGGCAGGGGCAACCCTGCCCGTTTTATTCTCGGGACATGACGATCATGCGTGTCGGGTTTTTTCAATTCACTCCACGGTTCGGTGAGGTGTCGCACAATCTCGATACGGTTGTGGGCACGCTCGACCGGGCTGACGCCGATTTGATCGTCTTGCCCGAGTTGTGCGCATCCGGTTATCAGTTCGTGTCACAGCAAGAAGCGATCACGCTGTCAGAGTCGGTGCCGAACGGACCAACGACACAACGGTTGATCGATCTTGCGAAGCGGCGACGGATGGTGATCGTTGCCGGTCTTCCAGAGCGCGCCGGATCTGCTTGCTATAACTCCGCCGTGATTGTCGGCCCCTCCGGGTTTATCGGGTGCTATCGCAAGACCCATCTGTTTTTTGAGGAAACGCTGTTCTTTATGCCCGGCGACACAGGATTTCAGGTGTGGGATATCGGGTTGGCCAAGATCGGCGCGATGATTTGTTTCGACTGGTATTATCCGGAGGCTGCTCGCACGTTGGCGCTCAAGGGGGCAGAGATCATCTGCCATCCGTCGAACCTCGTGCTGCCTAATTGCCCGGACTCCATGCCTGTTCGGTGCCTGGAAAATCGAGTGTTCGCAATTACGTGTAATCGGACAGGGAGCGAAGCACGAGACGGCAAAGATCAGCTGACGTTTATTGGGAACAGCGAAGTCGTCGCTCCACGCGGAGCGATTCTGCATCGCGCGCCGCGAGACCAGGAAGAACTTTGTATCGTCGAGATCGATCCTGCCGATGCTCGGAACAAGGCCCTTACGCCCTACAACGATCTCCTTCGCGATCGACGCGAATCCCTCTATAAGTGACGACGCGTGAAGGCGCGAGACACGCGGGAAAGGCGCGACGTGGAGCGCTTGATTCCTACCTCGTCTCGCCCGTCCAGCCCGTCTCGCGTGATATATACTGCAGGGCTCGGTTTGTCGTGCCGCTTGCACGCCATAGGTCAGCGCGGTAGGATTAACCGTATGAAAGCTCCGCTCGGGAAAGGCATCTTCCTCATCGCTGCACCGTCCTTGCGCGATCCGAACTTTCGCCAGACCGTCGTGTTGCTCTGTGAGCACGGAGCCGAAGGGGCGCTGGGTGTCGTCGTCAATCGCCCGACTGCGATGTCGGTTTCGGAGGCACTCCCTCAAGTCCCAATTCTCGAAGGCCAGCGGCACGTCCTTTTCTCCGGAGGGCCGGTGCAGACGAACCAGGTTATGATGCTCTATCGCTTGGATCAATTGCCTGAGAATTCCCATCACGTCTTCGATGGAATCTGTCTCGGCGGGGATACGGAGCTTGTCGATCGTATTTTGACTACCAGTGAGGGGCGCGAAGCCTTTCGTGCCTATATTGGATATTCCGGATGGGGTCCAGGGCAGTTGGAGTCTGAAATGCAAACTGGATCGTGGTTTACCATTCCAGCAGATCCCAGTGCCGTGTTCGACAAGGACCCTACACGTATCTGGCCGGATATCGTGAGTGCCCTGGGTGACGACTATCGCCATTATGCGGATATGCCATTCGATCCTTCTTTGAACTGATTTCAACCGGGCGCACCTCGCTGCGTTGCAGCCCTCACTCCTAGAGTGTTACGCTTTCAGCGATGTCGATACCGCAGGTGGTTCTTCCCATCCATTGTTCCGCGATCATCCGCACAGTCGTGATCGTTGGCCTTGCCGGTATGCTTTCGGCTTGCGGAGTTGCCTACACGATTGTGAAGTCGGAATCCAAACTGGACCGACTGGCTGTGCCGATGACGAAGACCGAGGTGGTCGAACAGATCGGTCGGCCGGACCGTGTGCTGCGAGACGATGGCCGTCTACTGGTCTGGGAATACTCCCTGACTGCCCGTAACCAGTGGCTCTATGAGCTGGCACTCTGTCCGATATCCGTCTGGGTCGGCGGATGTATTTTCTATCCCTTCACCAACCTTGCCGCAGAACATCAACGTGAGTATCCGCACCACGTCGTGCTGATGAACAACGAACTCTGCGCCTGGGGTCCGCCCGCGGCCATTCTACAGCGGCGTCGCGCTTGTGCTTCGTCAGGCACAGCGGCTCTGGGATTTGGGATGCGTGGACGCCCTGAACCGGTCGTGACCGGCATCGGCCCAATCAATCGAGATACGATTGATCGCTATCGGACGATGGCCGTCATGTCGTTTGAGGATGCACCTGGTGCGGAGGGAACGGGGTCGCGTGTCGCCGGGATTGTGACAACCTTGCTGTTAGACTTGGACGTGAATATGGTCGAGCGAACGGAGCTCGACGAGGTGTTCAAGGAGCAGGTCGTCCAACTACAGCATGCTGACGATGCCGAGGTGCTGAAAGTCGGGAAACTCGTCGGCGCGCAGGCCATTGTGGTGGGTGAAGTGCAACAATGGGAGCGAGCCGAGGGAGACCAGATCAACCGCGTGTCGCTGGCCTTACGGATGATCGATGTCGAAAGCGGCGTGGTGTTATTCAATGGAGGAGGATATGGTTCTGATGCCTCGGTCGATGACCCCGAAGGTTTGGCCCGCGTCATCGCACATCGCGTTCTCGCTAGGTTCGGTTCGCAAACTGGGTTGCTCGGCTCCGGACAGATCGGCGTCAACTGGGAACTACAAGAATTAGCGGGCGTTCGGTACTATCTCGTGCGAGAACTTCGCAGCGGTCTTCCTGCTGACAAGGCTGGTCTCAAGGTCGGTGATAGAGTCCTTGCCTGTAACGGCATCGATCTGGCGACCGTTACCTCCGATCGCGACGCCAAACGACAGTGTCGGGTCGAGGCAGGGCAGGCATTGAAACTCGACATCCGGCGCGGCAGTTCTCCATTGGAACTCAGCATCGTAGCGGAGCCGAGACCGGGGCTCTAAGACGATGGCAATACGCACAATCTGAGAGGGTGCAGGGAGGGTTCCATCCTAGGCCGATCGCCTTGCCGTTGTCATTGACAGCAGCTCATACGATCTGCTTTCGCAACCGTCCCCAGCAGGCCGTTCCCACGTATCCGCAGGCGAAGGTGCCTGTCGTGAGGGCCATGATTTGATAGACCTGGCTACGCGGAATTTTGACGTGTACGGCAGGGTTCAAGAGATCGGGCGAATTCATCACGAGCTTCAGCGATTCGCCGGCAGAAAGAATCGGCCACATGCAGGACAAGCGTAGACGAGTTTCATGTCGTGGAATCGACATAGTGTAGAGCCAGCCCTGGTCAAGATGTTCTACCGCCATACGGACAAGTTTGCTCAGGACGGGCTGAAAACGTGCACGGTTTTGCTGGTCTAGTAAGTCACGTGCAGTGAGTCCGGCTTCGGCCAGCATGGGCGCAGGTACATAGCATCGGCCTTTCTGGAGGTCGTGTGCGATATCTTTCACAATATTTGTGAGTTGCAATCCCTTGCCAAATCTCACGCCGATCTCCGACATCTCCCGTACCTTCCAGGAGGCCAATGCTTTTCGGTGCGCACACATCAAGTCTGTCCAAAACTCGCCCACACATCCAGCCACGTAATAGGTATAGCGGTCGAGATCCTCGAGCGTCTTGAGAACGGTGAGATCTACGGCTGACGTACCGGGGAAGACGACAAGGTCCATCTCCATGCCTTGCGTCAGAGTAGACATGAGCCGTTGTATACGGCGGCGATCGTCCGACGAAAAGGTCTGGAAAAGCTTGAAGCAATCTTCCAGTCGTTCGAGCAGGACACGCTCGGCGGAGTTCTGTTGGATTGGCGCCACGGCGTGCTGAATGTCTCGCACCTGAGTCCAGGTAATCTGATCGCTCACGAACTGAGCTTTGAGTTGGCCGAGCAAATCCAGCCGACGCGGACGATCGATCAATTCGGTATCCGCAATCGTGTCCGCTGCGCGGGCGAACAGATAGGCGAGGCTCACTTGATCGCGCACATCTGTCGGAACCACGGCCAATGTCGTGTAGAAGAGGCGGGACACTTGCTTGAGGAGATCGCGGAGCAGGTCCTGCTTGGAACTCTCTATACTCGTAGCCACACCTATCGCACTTCCAAGGTCCCTTCCATCCCTTTGTCGCGATGGCTGGGCAACGGCCAGAGCCGTTTGTCGCAGTAGATGGGAAATATGCCAGGCTGAGTCGGTGTAAATGTTATGGTGACCGTCTTGCCGGCACTGACATCCTGTTGGACGGAGAGTTTTCCTGCTGGATCCTTGATGACAAAGTTATGAGGGATCATCGTCGTGACACTGGTCAGCGTCAGTTCAACCGGTTTTCCCACTTCGATAATCAAATGGTTTGGGGTATAGGAGTAGCTATCGAGTGTGACCGTGGCTCGCTGCACCCCGTCTTCCGCCACCGAGATCACCACAGGAGGGCCGGGCTGAGAGGGTTCCGCTGCATGCACGATTGTCACGCCGGCAGATGTCAGCACCCAGACCGTCGCCAATATGTTGAATAATCGCATCGGCGCATTCTGCATGAGCCACTTTCTAACAGGAAGAACGGGAATCGGTCAACTTTGCCTAAGAGATTCATGCACTTGAGGTGCCTTGACCTTGGCATTTCTGGAGTTATCTCACAGGGCACATCGTATCGCAGTCTCGTGTGAGATGCATTTCCCCGAATCCGTTAGTATAATCACTCTCACTGGTGACTCGCTCGAATAACGGGGCGAGAACATGGTTGTGAAGGAGGATCTCGATGAAGTGGATGAAAGGCATGTTTCTGCTGTTAGCCGCCAACGTGCTGATTATGGTGACGCTCTCGCTCACCGTACCGGTGCTTATTAACGTCATTCTTCCCATGTTCGGGATTGATCTGCAAGGAATGGTGGACCTCAGTTCGTTAGTCTGGGCCCTTGCCTTCGGCTTTGGTGGCGCCTTTATCAGCTTGGCATTCTCCAAACAAATGGCTCGGGCCATGTTGGATTGCCGCCAGATCACTCAACCTCGGTCGCAAGCTGAACATGTCATTTACGGCTCCGTCCAGGAGATCGCGCAACGGCTCAACATTACAATGCCGGAGGTGTGGATCTACGAGTCTCCCGATCCCAATGCCTTCGCGACCGGCCCCAGTAAGAACAACTCCATGGTGGCTGTCTCGACTGGATTGTTGAGCAATCTGCAAGAGCAGGAAGTGCGAGCCGTCCTTGCCCACGAAATGGGACACGTCTACAACGGAGATATGTTCGCGACCACTGTGCTGGCAGGGCTGATGAATACCTTCGTGTACTACATTGCGATGTGGGTGCGCCGAATTTTCGCACAACGCGATCAAGCTATGCTCGGCTTTGGATTGTCGATCGTGCTCCAGATCGTTGTCAGCATCCTGGCCTCGGTCCTGATCTGCTGGTTTTCGCGGAAGCGTGAGTTTGGCGCGGATGCCTTTTCTGCAAAGGTATACGGCAAGGAGTCGATGATCTCAGCCCTTCGCGCGATCGATCGTTGGGTCACCCGCTCACAGGTCGAGTACTCCGGACAGGATGCACTCGCAACAATGAAGATCTCCGGTAATTCCTCAGGAGTCATGCGCCTCTTTGCTACGCATCCGCCGATGGAAGCGCGCATTGACGCTCTAGAGCGACTCTAACCGCGAGGTGTTTCATGGGAAAGTTGCATCATACATTCGTGGGATTGTTCGCAGGAATTGGCTTGATCGCCGGTGGTGGATCGAGCGGTTTATTTGAGACGAGCCCCGTACAGGCCAAACAAGAAGGGACCATACTACTCATGGCAGCACAGACGCCCATGGTCTATGACTTTACGCTGAACGATATCGATGGGAAGCCGGTCTCACTGAGCCAGTTCCGCGGCAAAGTGCTATTGTTGGTCAACACGGCCAGTTACTGCGGCAACACGCCGCAGTATACCGACCTCGAAAAGATGTATGAGCAGTATCGAGAGAAGGGCCTCGAAATCTTGGCGTTCCCTGCGAACAACTTCGGGCAGCAGGAGCCAGGGACGGATGCAGAAATCAAAACATTCTGCCACACCAAGTACAGCCTGTCGTTTCCGCTCTTCAGCAAGATCAGCGTGAAGGGCGAGAATAAACATCCGCTCTACCGGTATCTGACCGAACGGGGCCCGATCCCCGGCGAGGTGGAGTGGAATTTCCAGAAGTATTTAGTCGATCGTTCCGGGAAGGTCGTCGCCCGATACCATCACCGCACGAAGCCGTTGGCGCCAGAGATCGTGCAGGATCTTGAGCGAGTGCTCGCGGCCCGCTGACCCCTTCAGCCTTTTCGATAAAACGAAATGTGTGTTCGATATTCCTGAATCGCGGCAGCCAGGGCCTGGGTGCCGCGAGGGATATTTGCATCCAGGGCGTCTTCGATCGTGGGATCATCGATTTCCACGTCATAGCGATCTTGCATGTTCGTTCGGACAGGCCCCTGCGTCACCTCTCGCGGCATGAAAATCTCTTTCCAAACTTCTTTTTCGACCAGGCAGACGTCTCTGAATCGCTCATAGAGCAGCGTCAGCTTCTCTTGATCCGTAACTTTGATGCGCTCTCTCATCCTGCTCCTTTGCTCTGCTTGTCCTCTATATTCATGCGCGGGTCTGCTGCAATCACCGATAGGTGAACAAGAGACGCAGGGCTAGTGCGGCCCTTTCCCTGCCGGAGCAGCGCCTTCGACAATGGTAAACCGCATGGTGCCCACTTGATTGGCCGCATGAAAGGATTGTTGTCCGAGCGGGGTGATGAACAGTTTCACCAGATACGTTCCCACGTCCCAGAAGCCTGGCCCCTTCTTGAGTTCCAGGAATCCATAGCGTTCATGCCCCGGCACTTCCAACGTATCTTTGCCCAGCGGCAGGGATGAGAGGACACCTTTCTCCCCCTCCAGAAACCACTGAGCACTGAACTGGGCAGGATCTTCCAGTGGGGCTGACTCGAATACAATATAGATCGCGGGAGTATTCCGAGGAAACACCGACCCTGGCTCGACGGGCTTCAGTCGGGGGTCTTGAGTGTACCAGCCATTCCGTCCGAAGGTATCCCACTCGACCTCATACCCTTTGGCCATCTTGATCCAGGTGAAAAGGGATTGAGGGATGCCTTTCTTCTGCTCGTCGAACGACGGACTTTGTGTGGGATCGACCTCGGTCGTTGCCTGCTCTTTCGGGGCGAACAGGTCTCGTGCCTCAATGTCCTGACATACACCCACGACGATGCTCAGGCCGACAAGGATCCATACTAGAACCTCCGTCCCTCTCTTTCTAGTTTCTTTCATTGCCGACACCATGGACCTCTGTCCACACGTACAGTTATGGTATAGAGAGATTGGTAAGGGGTCAATCATCGACTGATCTGATGGATCGTCTCATTCCGCTCCGTTTTCCCACCTTCTGTGTTACGCTCAACCAGAACACCATTGGATATGAGGATCAGGTTGATATGAGGATTAGGTGTTGGTGACCTCCCCCGGACGTAAACAAGAGACGACGTCAACTATTTCCCAATCGCAGAGTGTAGGCGAGCGAGGCCGTCGCTACGGTCTCCGAGACGGTGCCTGCCAAGCGGTCACGCAAGGAAGCGGCGAACAGTATCTCTCCGCCTTCGCCCTGCTCCTTCATGCAAGCCCATTCCAACTGAGTGTGCTGTCGGCATTGCCCCAACTCATCGGGACAGGGGCTCAACTCGTCTCTGTGAAGTTATTGCAGTGGTTCCCCAATCGCAAAGCCCTCATCTCTGCCGGCACTGTTGGGCAAGCCTTCGCCTGGATTCCCATCGTGTTCCTGCCGCTGCTGATCCCGCAGTGGGGTCCTTGGCTCGTCGTATGTGGAGCTGCCGCGTATTTTGCCTGCGCACACTTCACCGCGCCGGCTTGGAATAGCTTGATTGCCGATTGGCTCGATCAGCACGAACGGGGCGCCTATTTCGCACGTCGAGCCCAAATCGTCGCAGGCCTCAGCTTCTTTTCGCTCTGTGGAGCCGGATGGGTATTGAGCATCTGGCAGGATTCCACCACCGCCTGGTGGGGATTCGTGCTGATCTTCGCGTTGGCCGGAAGCGCTCGCATCCTCTCGGCTTTGGCCTTGTCTCCCGTTCAAGATATACATCCGACCGCTCACCAGGAGGCACAGCAAGGATTTCGCGGCTTTTTCCGTCTTAGTGCGACGAAGGACTTCCGTTACTTCCTCTTTTTTTCAGGCTTGATGCACGCCTCTGTGTTGATCGCTGGTCCATTCTTCGTTCTCTATATGTTACGGGATCTTCATCTGTCCTACATTGGTTACGGAGGATGGTTAGCTGCCGGCCTCCTCGGTCAACTTCTCTCCTTGCAGGCCTGGGGCCAATTCGGGGACCGCTTTGGAAACAAAGCCTTGTTGTCCTTTACCAGCTTCACGGTGCCGATCTTGCCGATGCTCTACCTTGTGAGTACGGATTTAGGCTTTCTCCTGGCAGTCAATTTTTTGGGCGGCGTCATTTGGGCTGGGTTGGCATTGGGACTGCAGAACTATGTGTTTGATTCGGTCAGGCCTGAGGAGCGCGCGAAAGCCATTGCGCTGTACAGCACGGTCAATGCAGTAGGATGGTCGGTGGGCGCATTGCTGGGGAGCTGGCTGGTAGAAAGTCTTCCCGCACGCATCGAGTGGGCGGGAGTCATCCTCCAGCCTGCTTCCAATTTGCCTTTTGTCTTCTTTCTCTCGGGCGTATTGCGGCTGCTGGTCTCGTTCAGTCTTCTTGGCACCTTCCATGAAACGCGACAAGTGGAGCAAGTACCTCGCCAACAACTCCTCTGGGAATTGCCGCTCGTTAAACCCGTTACCCAGTTTGCGGTTTGGACCCTGTATAAATCGAATCGGTAGGGAGCCGCTTCTAACGAGGCATCGGAGGCCGGGCGGCTCGTTCTTGTTCTTCTTGCTTGAGCGTATCGAATGTCCGATCGGCATGACCCCGTACTTGGTCCGGAGTCGGCTGCGGAAGAGGTTTGGGTTGGTCACTGGTGCAAGCCGTGATCAGCGAGAGGGCGAACACACTCACGATCATGGTCATCCCACATTGCACGCGACTCTGTCGATGAATCAATCGCACCCTCCTAGTGGTCAACGATTAGTCAAATGCACGATGTAAATCATAGACCGTCTGCATTATGCCACGGTCTAATGCCTCACGGCTCCAGCGTTGATAGTCGACATTGTCAGATAGCGACCATCCGGACTCCTCAGTCTCATCTACACGTGCCGTTACTACGTTGTGATAGACGACTTCCCCACTCTCGACTCGAATGATTTTACTCGTGATGGTGACCGGTGGAGGGTCGTGATGCTCGCGCGCAAAGAATCGGTCGCGCAACGTCGGTCCATCGATCCGATAGATCAACACGCTGTCGACACCCAACATCTGCCCAATGCGGACGGCACTGTCTTCAGAGACAAGACCTCCGGCCTGAAAGCGCTGCTCCGAGACGATCGCCTGCATATGGGAACGATCGATGATCCTTAGATTCGGGCGGAATGTCTTGAGCTGGAACGCCGCCCCCTCCAAGCGACCATAGGCACTGGACCAATCGGAAGTCTCTCCACGCGGATACAGCACCGCCATTTGCTGGACATCAGCAGGAATCGACGACACAGGGGGCATAGAACGTAAACCGAACGTGGGGGTCGTCTGCCTGGCGGGATTCGTACAACTGGACACGAGAACTGCCATCGTCAGGACACTCATGAGTTGGACCGTTGAGTGTTGCCTCGCCATGGCCAGCTTCCCAACGTCCTCCAGTCTTTTTCCGAGCCGCAGCAGGATCTTCCTAATATCATACTCCCAAGGCGATATGAAAACCATGCTGGGCAAACTGCTGTACGGACGATGGATGTGCGTTGACTGACGTCAAATGAAGGGGTATTCTCCAATCCCAGGGTAAGCCCATTTGTCCTGGGATATGCTATGTCCTTGCGTGACCGCCTGACCGAAGATCTGAAGCTTGCCATGAAGGCTCGCGACCAATTGCGGATGGACGTGATTCGCATGATCAAGGCGGCCGTCATGAACAAGGAAATCGAGATCAAGAAGGATCTCGACGATGCCGAAATGAGCCGCGTGATGACGACCATGATCAAGCAACGCCGGGAATCGGTTGAGCAGTTTGAAAAAGGTAACCGGGCAGAGCTTGCCGCAAAGGAACGGCTGGAAATCACCGTTCTCGAATCCTATTTCCCTCAAGCCCTCTCTTCTGAACAGCTCTCCACCGACGTGGACGCTGTTATTCAGGAAACCGGCGCTCGATCTCTGAAAGAGATGGGCGCGGTGATGAAAGCCGTGATGGTGCGTGTGGCCGGCCAGCCGGTAGACGGCAAGCAGATCAGCGAACTCGTCCGCGCCAAGCTCCAGTAGCCCAATCGGCACCTGCTATACTAAAAAGTAATTGCTCGCACCGCATGTGCGAGCGCCTGGCAGGAATCAGCATGGGCATTCTTATCATCGACGATTCTCCAGACCAACAGGCACTCCTTCGCGCAATCCTGGGGAAGGCCGGCCATTCGGATCTCCTGAGCGCCGACTCGGCAAAGACTGCATTTCCCATGCTCGACATGGATGGCCAAGACCCGCCTCTTCAGATCGACTTGATTCTGATGGACGTACTCATGCCGGAGTTGGATGGAGTTGAAGCCTGTCGCCAGATCAAGAACCGACCACATCTGTGCGACATTCCCATCATCATGGTCACGGCCAAACACGATCGCTCAAACCTCCAAGCCGCCTTTGCAGCGGGAGCGAATGATTACATCACCAAACCGGTGAACGATGTGGAACTCCTGGCACGCGCTTCCTCGGCGCTGGCGTTGAAGAAGGAAATGGACTGTCGCAAAGCGAGAGAAGGGGAACTCCGTCGAAGCAATGAGGAGCTGCAGAAGGCGCTGCGAGATGTCAAAGTCCTCAGAGGACTCATTCCTATCTGCGCATCCTGCAAAAAAATCCGCAATGACGGCGGATTCTGGCAACAGTTGGAGGAATATATCGGCGAACATTCCGAGGCCGAATTCAGCCACGGTATCTGTCAGCCCTGCGTCAAGAAGCTTTATCCTGGAGTTTACCAGGACTAGCTGTTAGGATTTCTCAGGCATATCACTCATATTCACTGGATTCAGGGCACATGGGCATCTTGATTGTTGATGATTCGGCGGACGACCGCCTCTTGCTTCAGTCGATCCTCTCGGCTGCCGGCTACGACCATCTCTTGGTCGCCGACTCGGCTGCCTCCGCATTCCGTTTGCTGGGGCTCGATGACGGGAAACACGGCGCCGCAACTCGAGTCGACCTGATCCTTATGGACATCGTCATGCCGGAGATGAGCGGCATCGAAGCCTGCCGCCAGATCAAGGCTGTTGAACGATTCCGTGACACACCCATCATGATGGTGACGGTGAAGACTGATCCCGTCGATCTCCAACTTGCCTTTGCCGCAGGTGCGCTTGATTACATTGGGAAACCCGTCAACAAAATCGAGCTCTTGACTCGTGTCCGGTCGGTTTTGCGCTTGGTTCACGAAATTGACCGGCGACGGGCCCGGGAGCAGGAGCTGCTTGAGGTCATGCGCCAACTCCAGGAAGCGAATCAGATGTTGCTGCGTCTGTCCTGTCTTGACGGCCTCACCGGGATCACCAACCGACGGCAATTTGACGATTTCTTAGACCAGGAATGGCGCCGGGCCGTCCGCGAATTGACCCCGCTCTCTCTGATCATGCTCGACATCGATCGTTTCAAATCCTACAACGATACCCTTGGCCATACGTCGGGCGATGAATGTCTCCGGCAGGTGGCCGCCGCTATTTCTGGAGCTGTCAACAGGCCAGGAGACCTCGTCGCTCGGTACGGCGGCGACGAATTCGTGGTCGTGCTTCCCGGCACCCGTACGGATGGGGCCGCACAGGTGGCGGAAACACTTCGGCAACGAATTGAGGCGCTTGGCATTACGCACTCCGACGGTGGAAATACTACCATCAGCGCGGGCTTCGCCAGTACGATTCCCAGCCGAAACACTTCCCCAACCGATTTGATCAAGGCGGCGGATCAAGCGCTTTATCAAGCTAAGCAGGAAGGCCGCAATCGGGCCAAGCAAGCCGGCATACTCTCTCTCGTTCCGCAATCCCACGAAGACTAACGTTCTTCTCACCATGACCAAGCCAAGGTCTCGACGAGATGTGCTGACGGCGATCGACGCGACGCTCTCCACGGCACTCTCCCCACACGTGACATCATGTTCACTCATGGATTCTCCACACGACGCACATGCCGTCGTCAGTGCGGGAGTATGTGGCCATGGCTAAGAAAACGGCACCGGTTCGAGCCAATCGCACGGCAAAGAGACAACCTAAGCCCACGATCGCCCGTCGTTCACGGACCACACAACCCCAATATCTGCCGGGTGCGTTCGAGAACATCACCAAGTCCAAACAGGCGGAGGAGGCGTGGGAACTGTTTCGAGTGTTGCTCGATCAGGCGGACGACTCCATCGAGATCATTGATCCCGCCACCGGTCGCTTCTTAGACTCCAATGAGAAAGCCTTCTCAAGTCTAGGCTATACCCGCCAAGAACACCGATCGCTGACCGTTCCCGACATTGATCCGATCGTTACAGCACCGATCTTCGCGCAATACATGGCACGGATACGAGAAAGTGGTCCGTTGACGTTGGAAACCGTCCATCGTCGGAAAGACGGCTCGACTTTTCCAGTCGAGGTGAATGCTCGCCTGGTCCAATTTGATCGAGAATATCTTCTAGCCATCGTCCGCGACATCACCGAGCGCAAGCAGGCAGAGGAAGCACTGCGCCTTTCCGAGCAGCGGTATGTCTCGCTGCTCAATTCCATTGCCGGGATTGTCTGGGAAGCGGACCCAGCCACGTTTTGCTTCACCTTTGTGAGCATCCAAGCCGAGCGCATTCTCGGCTATCCTGTTCAGCAATGGCTCAACAATCCGACGTTCTGGCCCGATCATATACATCCCGAGGACCGTGAACGTACCGTGGCGTATTGCGTGGAGCAAACAAAGTTGGGCTTGCCCCATGATTTCGAATACCGGATGCTTGCCGCGGACGGACGGACTGTCTGGATCAGAGACATCGTCAGTGTGTTTATCGAAGAAGGGGCTCCAGTCAGGGTCCGCGGCATCATGGTCGACATCACCGAGCAGAAACGCCAGCACGAGACGTTGGTTCAACTCCAGCATGCCGTGGATCACGGCATGGAGGGTCTTGCCATTCTGAGTGCCGAGGGATTGTACACCTACATGAATCCGGCCCATGCCGCCACGTACGGCTACGAAGTTGAAGAATTGATTGGAACGTCGTGGAAGGATCTCTACGGCCCTGAGCAACAGGCCATGATCGAGCAACACCATTTCCCCTTCATGGTACATGCCGGATATTGGCGCGGCGAATTAGTGGGCAGAAAGAAGACCGGAGAGCCGTTCGACGTCGAAGTTATATTGCAGCAATTCAGCCGCAGCGAGGGGTATAAATCCGACGTCATTTGCACCTGCCGTAACATCACTGAGAACAAGCGAGCCACCAGGCAAGAGAGGCGGCGCTTCAGTTTGCTCCAAGAACATCAGGCAGGGTTGCTCGAATTGACACAGAGCCAGGCGATCATCTCCGGAGACCTTCACCAGGCGTTTCAGGCCATCACCGAGGCGGCGAGTCGTGTGCTGGCGGTCGAGCGCACCAGCATCTGGCTGTTCCAGGAAGACCGCTCTGCTATCCGGCTGCAAGATCTGTATGAGACCACCACTCGTCAGCACAGCGCAGGAACCATTCTCCAGGCCAGCCAATTTCCGGCGTACTTCCAGGCGTTGGAACGGGAAGAACATACTCTCGCTGCTCACGATGCCCATGTTGACCCCCGTACCTGTGAATTTTCATCGTCGTATCTCACGCCGCTTGGAATCGGTGCAATGCTCGATGCGCCGATCAGACACAGAGGGAAGACGGTAGGCGTCTTATGCCATGAATACCTCGGCACGTCTCGCACATGGACCACCGATGAAATGACCGTTGCCTCATCATTCGCCACGATGGTGACCCTCGCGATGGAATCCATGGAGCGAGAGAAATCAGAGAAAGCCCTGCGCCAGGCAAAGGAAAGAGCCGAAGTTGCGAGCGCTGCCAAAAGTGAATTCCTTGCCAGCGTGAGCCATGAGATTCGGACGCCGATGAATGCGATTATCGGGATGGCGGATCTGCTATGGGAAACGGATCTGACCCCCGATCAACGAAAATACTTGCGCATTTTCCGGCGTGCCGGTAGCAATCTCTTGAGTCTGATCAACGACATTCTCGACCTGTCGAAAGTCGAGGTCGGTCATCTTGAGCTGGAATCAACCGACTTTGATTTGGGCGATTTGGTTGAAAAAGCCATCGAGATTCTCGCCATGCGAGCCAATGAAAAAGGACTCGAACTGGCCTGCCATCTTTCATCTGACGTTCCCCACGCCGTCATCGGAGACCCGAACCGACTACATCAGATCCTCATCAACCTCATCAGCAATGCGATCAAATTCACCGACAGCGGGTCCGTCACGGTGCGAGTTATGCAAGATCCGGATCGCCCCATGCCTGGAGCCATTCGATTTTCTATCAGCGATACAGGGATCGGCATTCCGCCCGACAAGCTGACTGCCATCTTTGAAAGCTTCACGCAAGCCCACGCTTCCATGACGCGCAAGTATGGCGGGACCGGACTAGGCCTGACCATTTCAAGGCAATTAGCCGAACTCATGAACGGACGAGTCTGGGTTGAGAGTGCTCTCGGAGCGGGCAGCACGTTTCATTGTTGTGTGCAACTAGCGGTGCAATCCAGCCTGGCATCCACACAAGACAATGTTCGGGTCAACCTTCAAGGGGTCAAAACCCTCGTGGTCGATGACCATGCCACCAATCGCCTGATTCTTCGTGAAACCTTGACCGCTTTGGGGGCAGAGGTGATAGATACGGCGTCGGGCCACGAGGCCATCGAAGAATGGCAGCGAGCCTCTACGTCGGCACGACCTTACCAGCTCTTGCTCCTCGACTGTCGCATGCCGGACATGGATGGATTTCAGGTCGCTGAAGAGATCAAACGCGCCAATCCTCCTCAGAGTCCGACGATTGTGATGTTAGCCTCTGACCAGTGGGCCGACGATATCGCCCGCACCTATGACATGGGGTTGGGCGGGTATTTGATCAAACCCATCAGGACATCGAATGTACTCGAGACCATCAGCATCGCGTTTGACCGTTCTAAAGGCATCCACCGCACGATGGGTTCAGCACCAGTTGCTCCCATATCTCCTACTGAAGTCAGGGCACTTCGCATCTTATTGGTGGAAGATTCCCCCGATAATCAAGTGCTGGTCCGATCCTATTTGAAGCAGACGCCCTATCGTCTCGATATCGCGGATCACGGAGGCATCGCGTTGGAGCTATTCAAGAACGGCTACTATGACCTTATCTTGATGGACATGCAGATGCCGGTGATGGATGGCTATGAGGCGACAAAAGCGATCCGTGCCTGGGAGCGGGAGCATGACCTCCCCCCTACACAGGTGATTGCTTTGACCGCGCTGGCGCTTAAAGCAGACGGAGTCAAGATTCTCGAAGCCGGCTGCGATGCTCATATGACCAAACCTATCAAGAAGCAGACCCTTTTGGAAGTTCTCCAGGCTTGTAAAGGACGGCGTATCTTATGAGCACAGGACCGAGCAGGAATGCCGAACAACGCATCACCTTGCATATTGACCAAGGCCTTGAAGAGATTGTTCCAGGATTTCTAGAGAATCGTCGCCGTGACGTACAGACAATAGAAACTGCGTTACAAGAAAACAATTTTGCACCGATTCAAGTCATTGGTCATCGTATGAAGGGGGACGGAGGAGGGTATGGGTTCGACGCGATCAGCATGATGGGAGCCGCCTTGGAACAAGCAGCGGCACGAGAAGACCGCGACGCAATCCGACGACATACTACCGAACTTACCGACTTTCTCGCCCGGGTTACCGTGGTATATCGGAGATGAAAAGAGCACTGCTATCGGCACGAGCAAGCTTCGATATCACCAGCACCAACCATCTTTGACGAGCGAGTGGTTGACGTTGGTGCCATCGATCAAGTAAGGTCTCCGCCCAGAATCAGGGTCCGCGAATTCCTCTACCCAGAGGCTTGTTCTACCGGGAGGTACGTCATGCTGGCTGTCCGGTTGGTGCGGCTTATCGAGAATCACATCGAACAGCTTTCCCGCGATCTTAGCGAGAAGGTGTGGAGTTCTCCCCGGTGCAGCGATTTGAACAAAGTCCCGGCGAGCGAACTCCAAGCCCGCACCCGCGAGATCTACCGCAACATGAGTGACTGGCTGTTGGACAACGCCGAGACTCAGGTGGAGCGGCGTTACACCGAGCTTGGCGCGGCGCGCGCCCAGCAGGGCGTGGCCTACAGCCACTTCGTCTGGGCCATTGTCTCCACCAAGGAGCACGTGCGCACCTTCGTTCAGCGCGAAGGTCTGTCCGAGAGCGCCATGGACCTGCACGGGGAGATGGAGCTACAGCTCCTCCTCGGCCATTTCTTCGATCTCGTGCTGTACTACGCCGCCGTGGGCTACGAGCAAGAGCGTGACCGCATAGGAGGGATGCAAAGTAGGCGCAAAGGAGATAGTCAGAAAAAATCTGCGTAGCGCCTCAGCGGGTGGGGATTCGTGCTTTCCGCAATACACCAGGGATTTTCACCTCTCGCACCGCGTGCTCTAACCCTTCCAGCACCGTCCACCCCGGCACATATTTTCGATACCACCAGCACCAGCCCTCCTTGACCAGCGTGTGCGTGCCGTTGATGCCATCGCGTAGAAACACTTCTTATATTTGGATTACTGCGACGAGTTGCGTGAAAAACTGCATTTGGTAGAGAGCAGGGAAGACACCGTCGTGAACCCACGCGTTGTCATGTGACTTTCATGCGTTTGCGCTGATCGCATACAACCATCCTTCAGCATCGCCGGAACCACTCCCTACCGCGTTCAGGCGGATATCTTGTTACCGACCGGTGATCGAAGATATGGTTTATCACTTCGCTTGTCTCATTCTTCACTGTTTCTTAACTCATTCCTTACTGTCGCATCTGTAGGCAAACAACTGCAATATCTATCCTCCAAGAAACGCAACGTTTTCGCCATGGTTCTGCCATGATTCTATAATCTCCCTAAACCTCGCCACCATCTTCTTCTTATGACATCTGAAATTCACGGTCTTCTTGTGCCCCTCGACGGCACGCATATTACTCAACGCCAGTGAACAAAACTGATTTTCTCAAAAACGGTGTGTCTGTTGTGATAGGACTATCATATGAAGATGAACTGGATGCGAGCCATCACGGGTCTTTTTGTGTTGTGGTCAAGTGCAGCGGCGGGTGCCACGTTGACATGGACAGCTAACAGTGAACCTGATCTGGCAGGATATCGCATCTATCAATGCAGTATCCTCCCAAGCACCAAATCGTCTGGCACTCTTCTGACCACGTTGGGACAGACGACAAGCTTCAATATCGGAACACCGGCGATCATCCAGTACTACTTCATTACGGCTCATGATCTAGCCAATAACGAATCGGTCATCAGTAGTCTTGCGACGTTCAGGCCTGCCGAGTCTCCGGCCCCACCGCCCCCGGTGGGTACAGTACGCTTGACGATTGTGGGCAATCCGGCTACTAGCGCGTGGGGCGTGACGGGCACCGTGGCCGATACCCGCGACGTGATGGCCGACATCTACCACGATGGCAGGCTCATCCGCACAGAGCACAGCGCGCCCTATTGCAACTTTGCGGAAACGTCTAGCGCGTGCGGTACAGGATCTCTCGGCACCGGCCAGCACACGGTGCAGTTCGTTTTCAAGCTGGAAGGGACCGCGACTGAAATCGGGCGAGCTAGCGTGACAGTGGAGGAAGAGTAATATGGCTAGTAATGTTACTTGTCCATGGCAGGGGAGTTGAACCGCCCTCCGTCGCGTGCTCGGCTCTGAGACCGCCTCCCCGTTCCTGCTGAGGGGGCCAGCCCCTCGCATGCTCCCCACAAAGGAAGTCGCACCCCCTTCGAATCTTCTGGTCGGGGGTTTAACAACGGAAAAACAGCCAAAGGAGTTTATCCGGCGGCGTCAATAGAAGAGAGGTTTCGCCTGAAGAGCCGCCGGTACGAGCAAGCATGGTCTGGTGGAGGGCACCCGCTACCCCATTTATTTTGCCCCACGATTCGCGTGCCGCTGAGAGGTTGCCTCGTAGCACGCCAACAGTGACGAGAACTGGGATGTGAAGAATACACGGCCTTTGTTCACGCGGCAGGGAGAGGCCTCAGCGAAGCAAACGCCTCGTGCCTACCTGCAGTCAGTCTCATGCTCATTTCTCCGATCCGTCGATTTGAGCGGTCCAATCCATAGCACCTGGTTCTGCTCGTTCACGTTCGCCTGAATAAAATCTCCTTCAGTAACAGGTTTCGCCGTGGTCTGGTCGGCATGCAAACTCACTTCCGTGCCGCCCTGATCCCTCACAACATAGGTGTTGCCTTCCACGCGCAACACTTCTCCCCGGATCGTATGGCCATCATTCCCATGATCTTGCTCAGCCGCTAAAACAGATTGTCCTCCTCGGCCTTCACAGGGGTTAGCACTTGAGTGCTCAGCACCGGCGCCACTTTGGCCGCTCATTTCAGAAGACGAGCCGCCGCCTGTGGGGCCTGTGGCACCGGGCTTGTCTGAACCTGACCCAGTTATGCCGCTCTTTTCGGTCAATCTCGATCCAGGAGTTTTAGGCGTGTCAGTATCGGCCCGTTGAGCTGACGTACCGATTTGCCCTCCGATTCTGTGCGATTGTGTATCCGCAATACCGGCACCATCTTTATCCCGTTGCATCTCACTACTCGATTCCGCGTCTCTCATTCCGCTTGGAACTTTCTGTTGTCCATCTTGGCTGCTACTCGAGGACGAATCGCCTATGGGCGCCGCCTGAACGACTCCGCCCCCCTGTAGAGACAGTGCGATTAGCCCGCCGGTGAAGGTGGCGGAGACAAACCAACGTGTGAATGACATAACAACCTCCAAGTTACAATGTAATGGATTGAAAAACTCGTGGACTAAGGCTTGTCTTACGGTACGCCACTCCAGGCATTGGGCATACGAGGAGATGCCCTAGTCTGCCTGAATGCAAGCCATTGTCAGCCAGCTGGATTCGGCAGGCGCAATGTCGTGGAATTCACGCACAGCAGGTGGAAGGAAAAGGTTTACCAGGGCCACGATTCCCGTGCCGCTGCGCCGAGGGATTGTCTTAAGCGCTGACCCTACGAAGTCCGCCTATACGCACGAATCTTGGACCACTCGTCCTTCTGAAGAAGGTATGGGAGTGAGGGAGGTTTCCGTATCACGAGGCGCGGCAATTGAGAGCCAGTGCCGTGATGGAAATGGTTGTGAGGAGTTTCATTATCATGAATCAGGATACCGGCTCACAGCCTGCTTGCTAGCCTCAGAATTCGCTTCTAAGAGACTAAACAACATGATTGGTCACATGAAGGGCAAACCCAACCAAGAATGCGGTACTGGTCACGATGGCTGTTTTTTTTGTTGTTCATATGCGTCGCGGCAATTGGCGCAAGTAAGGCGAGCGCATCTCGCGCCCGAGGCCCCATGGGACCTCAATTAGATGTACAGCAATGCACCCCATGAGGCCGAGACCAACTCATTCCACCAGTACCTGACCGATAAGGATCAGAATGATCGGCATCAGTAAGATGATCGCGTCTTCTATCATCAATCGAACCGGATAGCGTTGGTAACCACCAGGTGTCATGCGGCGTCCCTCAATGAAAAGACATGATGCTCAACCCCATTTATATGCTCCCAGAGCTAGTTTCGGAACTGGGAAAGTCCCGAGAGGGCTCTGCGGTCGCGAAAGAACCAATGAGGAGGGTGGAAATTCAAGGAGTTGCTCTGGAAGCCTAGAAATTTGCCCTGCGGTTTACGAATTTCGATACCCCAACCTCAGACAAACCTAACCCCACAAGAAACCAGAAAGCAGGATACTCAGGAAATGTATGCAGGTGGGGCTGGTTTGTCCTGTCCTGGTAGGAGGTAGCAGATATGCGGGTTATTCCTGAATAGTCCAGAGTCTAGGGGATATCACAGTGCCGTAAAGGTCGGTGCGGCCTCAACATCTGACTTATCCCACTGTTCTCGGTATGGCAGTTTGGGACACTCAATACTCATAAACTATATCAATTCCAAACGGAGGTCATCATGTTGTTGTTCAAATTCCTCATCGTAAGTGGAATGATTGCGATTGGAACACTGGCAGTCGAGGCGGCAGATGTGGAGATGAAGATGGTCGATAAGAATTGCTGGATCGAGGTGTTTGACGACACCACATACGATGCCAAAGACCCACATATCATACTTCAAGGTCCAAAAGAATACGCGACGCTGAAGGCACGAGAAGGACTGGAACAATGAAATTGAAAGCGTCATTGTGGGACCAGGTGCGACGGTTCGTGCATATAAAGAGCGGGATTTCAAAGGTCCGGAGATCGTCTTTGCGTCTGGTCAGCGCATCCCGAAGCTTTCAAAGCTAGATATGTCCACCTGGACAAGGCACTGACCGAACCACTGGGGAGGCAAGCGATCGAACCAGCCAACTGGCAAACCCAGCCCGCATGCCGAGCACGACTTTGCCTGGCTCGATTCCTCCCTCTTCCATCTTCCAATCTTCCGCTCTCTCTAATGGAACATCAATTTCTCGACATCCTGTTGGAAGCAAACGGCAATGACATCAGCCACACGCTCCTGCTCGGGATATAGGCTCGGCTCCGAAATGCGCCTTTCCCCGAGGCGATTAGCGGCTTCTGTTGAGCCAGAAAGGCAATGATTACAGAATCCGATCTACGCGGGGGTTACGGCTCGTGCGTCAGTGCCGAGGGCGCCCTGGTGAAGCCGTGATATCAGTGAGCGGTAATCGTCGAAGACACTTACTCAAGATCATCGCTGGATTGAGTATTTAGGATTCAGAATGTTTTAACAGCTGCTTCGACTGCCTGTAGCAGGAACTGCTGCTCATTGTCGGCATGCGGAACTTCGAGTGTCACAGGCAGAGAAAGCATAATAAAACCTCCTGTGTTTATACGAGAGAGAGCCGATTCAATAAAGATGTGGGATATTAAGGTTCCCGCCACTAAAGAGTTACTAGTAAAACCCCTGGGATTGGGTTCAATAAGAATTCGCATGGCGTTCACAACACGTTCATAAGGTGTCCATGTCCTGGTCGCGAAAGGCTGTGCGCCAAATGATTGGGCTACTGACTGCACGCATGCTACGAAAGATGGTTTGCAAATGTCATTGACCGGTAGGCAGAATTTAATTGATCGCATCAAGGTGCGCTAGGCAATTTGGAAATAAACATGCCAGGTCGACGAGAACGAAGAGACTGTGAGCGCGATCAACAGGAGCATCAGGGGTATGTTGCTCTTGCTTCGCTGAGCCAGTGAACAAACGACAGGTGGTTGAGATTAAGAGGCTTCGCAATAAGTCCTGCCGAATATCTCAATGTTTATCTTAACGCAGGGAGGCAGATGGTTGTTCGACCTGAGCCCTTACAGGCTGCGCTTCCATCACACTCCTGAGACAAGCCGAAGGAGCGAAGCCTTTTCGCCAATTCCAAACGAGATGGGCTGCTTTACCATCTCAGGGTCTAGGTAGGTCCCAAATATTCGATCCCATATAGTGAAGGTGACGCCAAAGTTGACGTTGGAATAGATCGGGTTGTCGCTATGGTGGATGTGATGGTAGCGTGGAGTCACCATGATCCATTCAAGCCAATTTGATCGCCAGGAGACATTCATATGCATCCAATCATTCAACAGCATATGAGAGGTGACCACTCCTAGATATATCCACCAGGGAGAGAGGCCAAAGACCGTGTAGGCAAAGATCCAGGGCAGGTTGAAAAGCGTTTGTTGTGGAAGCGATGCCCTGTAGCCGGCCAACCAATACATTGTCGTGGGAGAATGATGCCACTTATGAATGCGCCAGACATACTTAGAATGCATAAAGCGATGCATCCAATAGGCGCCAAAGTCACCAATCGCGTAATATAGCAGGAAGGAAGCGACCACTGGCAGCGTCAAGATGAATTCCGGCATGCTGACTCGGGGCATGATTCGATTGCTCAAGAACTCAGACGCGGGAATTACAAGGTAACCGACGAACACGACGCCGATCAGATCGTAAGGAATCACCGAACGATAGGAAATCTTACGAGCTGGTAGGATTAACTCGAGCGTCGTAACGGCAACAAGTCTCGCAATAAAAAGCAGCGGAATAAACAAATTGTGATCGAGAACAAACTGACGAGACTCTCTGCTCAGCGCCCACTCTAGCCATTCCATCTGTTGCCCCACCTCGTCGTAGCGACACGACCCAAAACACTGTGCGAGAGCGCGGTCATGCCATCCATTCATGCCAAGTCGGAGTGGAGCTCCGGCTTATAGGCGCTTACGGGACTATAACCCTGCTAAAAAATGCCCACGTTCGTCCCGTCCTCTAAGCTCCTCATGGTACTTATTGGGCTGACCCGGCTGAAAGGCTGCATCGATGTTTATTCTCTACGCCAATGATTGCGCTATCGGTCTGGACAAGAAGGTAAATTCGGCCAGAACTCGGTTCTGGATTCCTAGGCATCGATTTTTCAGGGCTTTGTCCTGATCTTCCTGAGTATTCAAAAAGAACACCTTTTGATGATCTTCTATGCTTCGCGACAACATGTCAGAAATGAGTCTCCGTCTCCTTCCTTGCGCTCAGGGGGACACGATAGAGCCCAGAGTCAGGTAAGCAAACCCACATGGTGCCGGCCCCGACTGCCATGGTTGGCATTGCTGAATAGATACTTGAGACGGAGGCGTAGGGGATTTTTCGTTTTACAAAGGTTGTCTTCGGATCAAGCTCAACGATCGAGTAGTGAGTGGTGCTCGAGAACCATCCTTTGTTAAAGGCTGAAACCCAAATCGCCGCTTCACTCGCGGCGATGTCAGTAATGATCGCTTCGAATTGGCCTTGGTTAGTAGCTACAATCCGGTTTAACTGCAAGTCCACCCGACCCACATACTGCGGCAGTCTCTTGCCAAAATGCAGGAGAACCCACATCCCATCTGCGCCTGCAGCCATCCACCGACTCCAAGCTGGACGTTCCGCAGTTGCAAACGAGCCAAAGAACTCGCGGGAAGTTATGCCTAAATCGTCCGGAGGAGCTACTATAGTTGCCGCGAGCTGGCCTGTACGGGCATCGATCCGAGAGATCGAGCTTTGATCGAAGAGATGAACCCACACGGTGTTTTCTACAATAGTTACATCCAGAACGTAGCGGCTTAACGGTATGGAGATGACCTCGTCGCTCTGTGGATCCATACGGAAGAGATCGCCTCCACGTACAGCCCAAACCGCACCGGCACCGACAGCAAGACGGATAGGGCTGCCGAAGATATTTATGGACCCCACGCGGACAGAAGTCACAACGCGGCCTGTGTCTGGATCGAGCTTGTAGATTTCTGGCGCGTAGTCTCCTGCCGCTACCCACAAGGCTCCTTCACCGACATCAAATGATGTTAGTATTTGCTCCGGAATATACACTCGTGCCGCCACTCGGCTCGTTTTCGGATCGACCCGCAGGGCATAGGAGCCCCGAGGAGGGAGTAACTTCTCTTCAGGGACAACCGTCCATAGGGCGTCCCCTTTAAAGACCGTGTAGGTACATCCTTTTGTGTCAAGGACCGGCATCATTCCGTCTGGCATCATCATGCGCACGGTTACGCATCCCACCAAGAAAGAACCTATGAGAACCACGAAAAGGAGACCGACCAGGGAAGAGAAAGGATTACGGGAGACAGAATGGTTTAGAGTCATAATCTCGAAGCTCCTAAACAGATCTCGCCGATTCAGTGACCTTGCTGTCCTCTTCCAGTTCCACCAACTAGTCAACGAGCCCTGAAACTTATCGATGCGGAGAAACATTTGTTTTTGAACCGTCGAGACAATAGAGAAGTAGCCCTAAAAAATCAAACTCACCCATGCCAAAACAGTAGGGTTTTTGATCTCAGGGAACAAGTCGAAGAGCGCAGAGCGCAAAACCATCGAGCTTATCTCCGATGGGAAGATGGGCGATTGCTCTCTCGGCCTACAGGTGAAGATCGCCGCTCCGCCTATCTCCTAAGCAGCATTGCAAAGTGCGTGACGTGTGGCGGGTGAATCGTGGCGATCAAGCGCACAGCCAAACGCCGATATACACGCACCGTGTACCGATGCGCTTACAACTATAAGCGAGGCGGCACGGTATGCTCAAACAATCTTGAGGTCCGTCAAGATATTCTCGACTCCGCCATCCTTCATGCCATGAGTGAAGCCATTGACGAACGAGTCCTCGAACGCTCAGTCCAAGCCGCGATAGGACGAATCAGGAGTGAGCAGGAGAAGTTCCCTGACCGGCGTATTGCCCTCGAACGAGAACTATCCTTGATTCAGACCCGCTTACATCATCTCGTGGAAATTATCGCCAATGGTAAATCGACGGATTCCGTGATCGAATCGCTTCACAAAGAGGAAGCACGGAAGAAAGTGGTCGTTCAGGAACTG
>JBGTCI010000040.1:0-19716 GCA_041748925.1 Nitrospiraceae bacterium
GGAGCATTTGAACTTGATCGGGGTGGATATCGGCGGCGCGACCACGGACGTGTTCTCGGTCTTCGAAGGGCTCTTCAATCGAACGGTCAGCGCGAACCTCGGCATGTCGTACAGTATTTCCAATGTGCTGGCGGAAGCAGGACTCCCCAATATCATGCGTTGGGTGCCGTTCACGATCGACGAACAGACGCTCCGCAACCGGATCAAAAACAAGATGGTCCGGCCGACGACGATTCCTCAGACGCTGGACGAACTGCAGATCGAACATGCGATTGCCCGTGAGGCGCTCCGGCTTGCCTTGATCCATCACAAATCTCTCGCGACGGCCCTCAAAGGTATTCAGCAAGAACGCACGATCTCGGATGTGTTCGAGCAGCAGCAGTCCGGCAAGACACTGATCGATATGCTCAAACTCGATTTGATCGTCGGAAGCGGAGGGATTCTGTCCCATGCGCCGCGCCGCGTGCAATCGATGCTGATGATGGTGGATGCCTATGAACCGCTCGGGGTGACGAGGCTCTCGGTGGACAGCATCTTCATGATGCCGCATCTGGGAGTGCTCTCGACGATCAATGAGAAGGCGGCGACCGATGTCTTCGTCCGTGATTGCATGGTGTATTTGGGGACCTGTGTCGCGCCGATCGGGCAGGGGAAAGACGGGGATCGGTGTGCAGACTATGCCATCACCTTTCCAGATGGTCGAGTAGACAAAGGGCACCTCTCGTTCGGAGACCTGCGGCTGGTCCCCCTGGCTAGCGGGCAGACGGCCTCGATCGCAGTCCAGCCGGTGAAACAGGTGAGCCTCGGGGCAGGGGCGGGAGTCGCAGTCACGCGAGAGGTCCAAGGCGGCGTAGTGGGACTTTTGCTCGATGGGCGTGGGCGTCCGTTGCAGTTGCCGGCCGACCACGCAGCCAGAGTGGCGGCGCTGACAAAATGGTACGACGCAGTCGGATTGTATCCGACTGCGAGTTCTTAGTGTTGAGTTGTGAGTTTTTAGTGAACTAAACACTCAACACTCACAACTCAAAATTTGGTATGGCTCATAGTTACACCCCAGGTTTAACCGTTACAGAGCACACAACGGTCCGTCGTCGACGGATGCTGTCGCTGCCAGGCAGCGTGCTGGTCGGAACCGGGGAGACTGTGCGCGCGAATCAGGCGGTGGCTCGTGCGGAATTGCCAGGGAAGGTCTATCCCCTGAATCTCGCCAATCAGTTGGGCGTGGCGCCGGATGAGATCCATGAGTATTTGATCAAGAAGGCCGGCGATCCGGTGCAGAAGGACGAGATCCTGGCCGAAAGCAAACCACTCATCAAATGGCTGAAGACGGAAGTCCGCTCGCCGATCACTGGCGTCGTGGAATCTGTTTCTCCCGTTACCGGGCAGGTGCTGTTGCGAGAGCCGCCGCGCGTGCTGGAGTTGTTGGGTTATGTCGACGGTCGCATTGTCGAGGTGATTCCGCAGCAAGGTGTCGTGGTCGAAACGGATTGCAGTCTGGTGCAGGGCATCTTCGGCATCGGCGGTGAAACCCGAGGCGAGATCGTGGTCGCGGTGACGTCACCGGACGAAGCCCTTACGCCTCGTCACCTCACCGCAGACATGAAAGGGAAGGTCGTCGTGGGCGGTTCTTTTATCTCTTCGGATGCGCTGGCTCGCGCGAAAGAGGTGGGGGTTGCGGGTCTGGTAATCGGCGGCATTCACGATAAGGATTTGCGCGCCCTACTGGGCTATGACCTGGGTGTGGCTATCACCGGCACGGAACAGGTCGGCTTTACCCTGATTCTCACCGAAGGGTTCGGCGCCATTCCCATGGCCGCCAAGACATTCACGCTTCTCTCTGCTCATGCAGGGCAACCGGCTTCTATTTCGGGGGCTACGCAAATTCGTGCCGGTGTCATTCGGCCCGAGATCATTATTCCCAAAGGCGCAGGCGCATCGGGCGCTCACGGCGCGGCTACCGTGTCGCAGCGGGAAGGCATCCGGATCGGCGACCAGGTTCGCATCATTCGCGACCCGTTGTTTGGAAAAATCGGCGAAGTCGCGAGTCTGCCGGCCGATCTCCAGAAGATTCCAACTGAGAGCGATGTGCGTGTGATGGAAGTCCGCTTTCCCGACGGCAGCAAGGCCGTCATACCGCGGACGAACATTGAACTGATCGAGGGGGCCTAGTGCGCGTGAAACGTGAAACGTTAAAGGTGAAAGGTCGAGGACGCCAGGCCTGGGTGAAATCGTCGCTCCTGCTCGTGGTTGTTCTGAGTCAGTCGTGGTCGCCGGTGTTTGCTCAATCCAATGCGGAGAAGACGCCGCTCTCGCCACCGCAGGATGTTCGAGCGATCGACACGCCGAGTGACGGAGGCGGCAATCTGACTGTGCTGTGGTCGCCTGCTTCCTACGATAGTGCCACGGTCAAGTATCAGATTTTGCTCAGCGAGGGGGCCATAGTGTCCGATCCCGCTGCGATGAAAGTCGTGGCGGAGTTTCCCTCGAACCAGCGCTACGTCCGTGAATCTAAGTGGCCCTGGTGGACGAGGCCGGCGACGAGAGACCAGCACCAGTTCACGCTGAGGAACGGGAGGGGGATCGAACTCAAGGACGGGACTGTCTACCACATTACCGTGGCTGCAGTGCAGAACGACGATCGTCTCATCGCCACGCCGGTTCAGGCTACGCCGCAACCGAACTGGATGAACTGGAATCAGATGAATAATCTGTTGCTGGCGCTCCTGTTCGGTGGCATCGTGTTCTACGCGATCGGTACGGCCAGAAAACGGGAAATCTTCCTCCGGCGCATTCCCGGCCTCGATGCCGTGGATGAGGCCATCGGCCGCGCCACCGAGTTGGGCAAGCCGATCCTCTATCTGACCGGCGCCCACGACATGAGCGATCCTTCAACGATCGCGGCAGCGGTTATTCTCGGGCGCGTGGCCAAGCGCACAGCAGCCTATGAGACTGATTTG
Source organism: Nitrospiraceae bacterium (assembly GCA_041748925.1). Classification (GTDB taxonomy): domain Bacteria; phylum Nitrospirota; class Nitrospiria; order Nitrospirales; family Nitrospiraceae; genus Palsa-1315. The sequence continues at coordinate 2,958 of JBGTCI010000040.1, forward strand.
CTCGTGCCGCACCGCGATCCGATTACCATGGCCGTGTGCCAGGAAATTACCAAGCAGGCGTACCTGGAAGCAGGCAAGCCCGATCTCTACAAAGAGGATTCGAATTTCTTCATTACGTCGGATCAGTTCAGTTATACCGCGGCAGTCGACGGCATCATGCTGCGCAAAAAACCGGCCGCGAATTTCTTTATGGGGCATTACTTTGCCGAGGCATTGTTGTTGACGGAAACCGGCGCGAGCACCGGCGCGATCCAAATCGCCGGGACAGACGCCGATCACCAGCTGCCGTTCTTCGTCACCACCTGCGACTACACCTTGATCGGGGAGGAACTTTACGCTGCCAGCGCCTATCTCTCCAGAGAGCCGGTGCAGGTCGGCACGCTGCGCGGGCAGGACATCGGCAAAGCGCTCATCCTCGGTGTGCTCGGCATCGGGACTGTTCTGGCCACCCTCGGAGTCATGCTCGATGCGCAGTGGCCGCAATTATTTCTGGATGTGTTCAAGGACGTAAAATGATCTTTCTCCGCCGGCAGGTTCCGCTCCTGATCACGCTCATCACCGGCATCGTGTTCGCGGCGCAATACTACGTGCCGCATCCGGCTTCAGAGCAGATGCTGACATCCGTCACCAAGTGGCTTCAGATCATCGGGGGGTTTGCTCTGGTCCTGGGAGTCAGCAGCCTGTTCCACGTCCATGCCGTCAAGATCCGGCGCAAAGAAGCGGGATGGGGCTATAGTTTCGTTCTCTATATCAGCATGGTGGGTACGATTGCAGTTGGCCTGTGGTCGAACGGTAAGGAAGCCGTTGACGGCACCATGACGGCTTTCGGGTGGATCTATAACTTCATGATGGTCCCGCTGCAGGGGACAATGTTCGCCATCCTCGCGTTCTTTGTCGCCTCGGCAGCCTATCGGTCGTTTCGAGCGCGGAGTCGCGAGGCGGCGGTACTGCTCATCGCGGCAGTGATCGTCATGATGGGCCGCGTCCCGCTCGGAGAGTATCTGATTCCGCTCAGCGGCGACCTGTCGCAGTGGATTTTGAACGTACTGAACGCGTCAGTGCGGCGTGCGATCCTGATCGGTGTCAGCCTCGGCACGATCGCGCTCTCCATCAAGATCATTTTTGGCCTGGAACGGTCGTATCTGGGAGGCGGGAAAGAGTGATGACGAGCGATCAGCCATCAGCCGTCAGCACTCAGCTCCGGAATCGAAAACTCGTCTCTTACCTGAAGGCTAACTGCTGATGGCTGAATGCCCGGTGGCGACGAAGGAGCGACCGTGACTTTCGCTGAGCGCATGCTGAAGATCGACCGGCGGATCATCTTCCTGGTGATCGGTATCTGCACACTCTTGCCGCTGCTCTACCCTGTAGGTTTGCCGATCAAGATTTCGCCGGAGGTTCGCGGCGTCTACGACCACATCGAGTCGCTCCCTGAGGGTTCTGTGTTTCTCCTCTCGCTGGATTTCGATCCGGCATCCAAGCCTGAACTCCAGCCTCAAGCGATTTCGTTGCTGCGTCACGTCTTCAAGAAGAATCTTCGCGTGGTCGCGCTGACGCTCTGGGTCTCCGGCACCGGCCTGGCCGACCAGATCATCACACAGGTTGCACACGAGATGGGGAAGGAAAGCGGGAAGGACTATGTGTTCCTTGGGTGGAGCCCAGGCGGCACCGCCGTCATCATCAATATGGGACAGAATCTCTATGGGGCCTTCCCAGCCGACTACAACGGCAAACCAACGAAGGGACTGCCGGTGCTCCAACACGTCGCAAACCTGCGGGATGTGAATTATGCCGTCAGCTTGGGCGCCGGCAATCCCGGTGTGGAAGCCTGGTACGTGTTCGGCAAGGACAAGTACAAGTTCGAACTCGGCGGAGGCTGCACGGGCGTCATGGCGCCGGGGCTCTATCCGTTGTTGCGCAGCGGGCAGATCAACGGCCTGATCGGAGGTCTGCGCGGCGCGGCGGAATACGAAACCTTGATGGACCAGAAGGGGAGAGCGATAGCCGGCATGGATGCCCAATCGGCTACGCATCTCGCCATCATTGTGTTGGTCATTATGTGTAACCTCTTCTATTTCTCATCGCGCAACAGAACCAGACTGCAGGGCCAGTCGGGGGCACACTGAACGATGCCGATTGAAACCATCATCGGTGGGTGGGTAGCGACGGGGTTGACCCTCTTTATCTTCTCATTCTTGTACAAGGACAATCCGCTCTTCAAGCTGGCGGAGAATCTTTACGTCGGTGTGTCGGTCGGGTACACGATCGTCAAGACGTACGATACGGTGATCGTGCATCTGATCTGGAAGCCGATCGTCGAGAACGGGGAGTGGGCGCTGTTGATTCCGGTCGCCATCGGGACACTCATGCTCACGCGCTATGTCCCCAAAGCCGCCTGGATTTCGCGGTATGCGTTTGCGTTCATCGTGGGGGTGGGATCGGGGCTGGCCATTCCACGAACGATCTCCTCTTTTATCTTGAAGCAAATTGAGGATACGGTCCGCCCGCTTATGGCGTTGGTGCCTGGAGAAGGTGTCACCTTTACGTGGAATCTCCTGAATCCAGCCAGCAGCCTGAACACCATCATTATCCTGATCGGCGTCAGCTCCGTGCTGTTCTACTTCTTTTTCTCAGTCGAACATACGGGACCAGGTAAGGTCGTGGCCCGGACAGGAATCCTCTTCCTGATGATCGCGTTCGGCGCCGCGTTCGGCTACACGGTGATGGCCCGCATGTCGCTCTTGATCGGGCGGTTGACTGATCTCATCGAATTCAGCGATCCCTCCTATGGCCGACCGAGTCTCTGGCTCTTGGGTTTGACCATCCTCACCTTGGTGGTGATAGCCCGCCGAGCCAGCAGTCATCCGCCTGAAGAAAAATAGGTCTGTCTGGTCTGTTCGGTCTATCGCGTCTGTCTCGTATTCGGAACGAATACACCAGATAGACCGAACAGACCAGATAGACCATTTGCACCAGTTCCGCGGTTGCAGCGAAGGCAATCCCCTCGTTACAATGGCAGTCCATTAAGAAGCTCCATGACTACGACACCCACGAACGATCCCACGCAGCGCCCTGCTCTTCGCAATCTGCAGTTTTCGCCGATCAAAGAAGGTGAAGAGCAATACATGGTCCTTTGGGACCCGACCGGGCTGAGCAATGAAAAGCTCGTGCTGCCGCTCAGCTACTTTTTCATTATTCAGCATTTCGACGGCGAGCATTCGCTGGCGGAAATCGGAGCGCTCTATCTCAAACGATTCGGCGAATTTCTCGTACCCAGCAAGATGGATCAGCTGGTCTCCGACCTGAACGAGAAATTATTCCTGGAAGGTCAGCGTGCTGAGGATGCTCGGCGTCTGGCGCAGGAGACCTATCGGCAGAGCCCGCTGCGTCGCGCAGCGTTTGCCGGACGGGGGTACGAAGCAGACGGCGCAAAACTGAAAAAACAGATCGATGGCTTCTTTACATCAAAAGAAGGACCGGACTTCAAACCATCGGAGCACGTAGGGAAGAAGATCAAAGGTCTCGTCGCACCGACCTATGACCTGAAACAAGCAGGGCCAATCTATGCTTGGGCCTACAAAGAGCTGCAAGATGCGGAGCAGCCGGATCTGTTCGTTATCATCGGTACGGCCTCTGCCGGGTTGAACTCAGTGTTTGCCGTGACGGATAAGGATTTCGAGACGCCGCTCGGGGTCGTATTCGCCGACCAACCGATCCTGAGTCAGCTCAAGGCCAAACTCCCGAGCTTTTTTGAAGACGATCTCTCCCATCAAGCGGAGCAGGCGGTAGAGTTCCAGCTTCCGTTTCTTCAGGACGTTGTGGGGAGCAAGAAGCCCTTCACCATCGTGCCGATCTTGAGTTCCTTCTCGGCAGCGAGCCTGGGGGATCCAACTGTTCGCCATTCAGTCGACCAGTTCTTGAGCGGACTTCGAGAAGTTCTCACACAATCGGGGAGGGCCTACTGCGTGATCGCAGCGGGAGAGTTGGCTCACTTGGGCATGCGATACGGAGACAAGGCGCCTCCGACGGACTTTTCCTTTCATCGCTGCATGCAGTTTGACCTGGAGATGTTAAAACCGGTGGAAGAGCGACAGCCGGAAGAGTTTGCCAACTACGTCAGGAAAGAACAGGATCAGCGCCGGATCTCAGGTTTCTCACCCATCTACTCCTTACTACGGTTGATCGAGGCGGAGAGTGGGCAGGTCTTACGCTACGACCGCGGGATTACCGACCAATATAATTCGACAGTGACGTACGCGTCGATGGCCTTCTTCTAGGCAGGCGACTGAAAACAGGCACCCACCTTCGTTCTCGTTTCGTCGAAATCTCAACGGGGAGCCGGGCGCCTCACCACACGGCGGCGCGCACAGACATGGTGTTCCTTATTCGTCGCACCGTGCGCCCCAGAGGGTATGCCTCCAGCCTGTTCTTCGGCTGCTGCCTTGCTGGATAGTCTATTTTCATTTTCGATGCATGCGGACCGCGTTCCATCCTCGTGGAGCAGCTTCCGGGCAGGTGAAATTCTTGGAAGTATCGCAGTCTGCGACCGAGGACACGTGCCTTTTAGATTAGGCCGGGTTAGCTCATATCACGGTTTCTGCTATGCGGTGGAAAGCCTTCCCAAAATGAACATCTTTGTCACCACCATGTTTTTGCTACCGCTGATGCTCGTGACCCGGTACCTTCATGTGTCCGGCGTGTTCATCAATCGGAGAGCGTTCCAGTTTGCCTTTTCTATCCTGTTGGCCTTATTTGCGCTGATCATCGGAATAGGCGGCATTCAACTGTCCTACCAAGGCTAAGCCCATCCTGTCGCACCTCTGCACCCTCAAATAAGTTCAAACAGACCCCCCAGCTCTCCAAATTTTGGCCGCTGACCCTAGTGGGGAACTGACTCTGTGAGTGCAAGATTTTTCAGAAAGTTTTGAAAATGTCCCCTCTGAGGGAAGCAATGGGCAGGCCAGCACCAGGGCTACTCGTCGCAAGGCGGGTAGCCTTACTTGTGTCTATGGGGGTGTACCGAATCCAGACTCATGAATGACCATATAGTATCCTGGCCGTTCAATTGCCAGTTGCTCGATCCAAGCCTCGGCGTCTTTCTTGGTGGCAAAGCGCTTGACGGAGACGAGGTTGTCCTCGTCGCCGATGTTGGCGTAGGCATGGAAAGGAAGGTGAGGTGAATTGGTGAGGGTTTGTTCTTGGTTGCTCATGGCCGTATCGATCCCTTTCAGGGTTGGCAGTAGCACCTCGGCGTAAAGACAAAGGCCCGATTCCTTTCGGAGCCGAGCCTTCCGCTTCAGCCTTCGCGATGCTTGCACTGCTCGTTTACAATGTTTCCATTGCGCGTATGCAGTTTTCCCATCACGTCTTCATGAAGCATCTTTACTCTACGGCAGATCTGGAATGATGCCCACGAGGAAAATCCCTAGTCTGCTCTCGGTCATCTATCCGTCCTCTATTTCAGCGACTGCTACCATCAGCTCTAAACCGAAGACCTAAATGTTCCGGTGCCGATCTTCCTCGGACATCTGTCCTACAAACGCCACCGCGCGCTGAGCTCTGCCCACCTCTTTGCATCAGCGCCTTCTGACGAAAACTAGGGCATTTCCTAGTTCCCATGCGTAGCATTTCTGTAGACCATGCAGGCGCATTCCTGCACCTCACTTCAAACGGAGGTCTACCGTCATGAAGCCCATCGAAGCAGCTATTCTTGAAACCCTGCAAAGAAGCGGTCCGTGCTGCCTAGACGATGTAGTCACGTCCCTTCCCGACTCCAGTTGGGGAGAGGTCTTTGCCGCTGTAGATCGGATGTCGCGGGACGGACGGGTGTTGCTTCGCCAACGCGGTTACTCCACCTACCAACTTTCACTCGCCCCCCAGGTTTCCCATTCTAGTTCAACGCCTACCCAGATGGGACAGCCATCGGGGGGCACGGCGAGACCTCAAGTGGCTGCCTGATGAGTGAAATGCCACCGGTAATCGGTGTGAGCGGACTACGGTGGGAGCGTCATGACGAGGGCTGAAGCCTCGGCCGTACGAGAGAAATGGCAACAACAAGTTGCGCCACCGGCCTGTGAGCATCCGAACCAGGAATTGGAAGTGAGCGAAGAAGGGTACTTGACGGGCAACTATCACTGCAGGACGTGCGGTGTACCTGTTGCCAAGAAGCTCTAACCGCGCAACATCTCTCCACAAGTCCCTGGACCGATAACGACGCATTCCCTTCCGACCGAGTAGTGACCGGCACATACGCCGGTTCTCAGCCACAGCCTTCCTTTTCCCTTCTAATCCAGAGCGGGCGGGTCACAGCAGTATTCCAAGTGAGGATGGATACCTACGGGCATCTGTTTCCAAGCGGGAATCGTGGGTGGGTTGACACACTGGATGAGGTGCCTTCAAAACAATCAGAATGCACCCGTTCCGCACCCGAAGTTGGTCTCTCCAGCGGTAGGGAGTCATAAGCTGCTGGAAAATATGGTGGCGGTGCCCCGGATTGAACGGGGGACCCGCGGCTTATGAGTCCGCTGCTGATGCTATGCTGCTCGTATCACTGCGTCTCGTTTGTTGAGAAATACCTCTCTAGTCCTTGCTATTACAGCTATTTCCCTCTACACTCCGTTTCGTACCGTTTCATATAATCACATCCCGCTTGCTACCTTTGGTTACCTTTTCTGAGAAAAGGAGGTTTCTATGACCACGGCCACACCGGTGACGATACGAAGCGCGAATCAAAACAGGCTCGCGTTTACACCGTTCGCGCTCAAGAGAATTCCCGTCCCGTCGGCGGGGCCGATGGCGAACGGTCGCCCGCAATTGGTCCAGCGGGATTACTGGGATAATTCGACACCGGGGTTCGGGTTACGCATCACGAGTACGGGCACGAAATCATGGATCTGTATGACGCGCTTGCTTGGACAATCGAAAGTGAAGCGGTTCACGCTTGGCCGGGTGTCTGATCGTGACGGCCATGGAGGGCTGACACTTCAACAGGCGAGACGAGAAGCCCTCGCGCTCCGAGAGCGGATAGGCCGCGGCGAAGATCCTAGGCAGACCGAACAACAGGCGAAGGTGGACGCGATCCGTCGGAGTCGTGACACTTTCGAGGCCGTAGTCGAAGAATTTTTGCGCATGCACCATCCGGTCAACAAAACTGCGCTCAGGCCCTCGTCACTGCGACGCTATAAGTTGGTGCTGGCGGGGCCGGATCTTGCGGGCTGGCGTGCACGCCCGATTGCCAGTATCACCCGCGCCGACGTGCTCACGGTCTTGCACAATATGCAGGCCAGGGGGCTCGGGGTGAGTTGTAACCGGGCCTTGGCCGCGATCCGGGTGCTCATGCACTATGCCATCCAGCGGAACTTGATTGAAGTGGCGCCCACGGATCACGTCAAACCTGTGGCCGCCGAGATCTCTCGAGACCGTCACCTCTTTGGAGATGCGGAGCACAACCGCCCGTCGGAGATTGCGTTGCTGTGGCGAGCCTGCGAAGAGGTCGGGCCGTTCGGTGCGCTGCCGAAGCTCTTGCTCTTAACCGGGCAGAGGCGGGATGAAGTTACCGGCATGAAGCACAGTGAGTTGATTGATCTCGGTAGCAAGAACGCGCGATGGTCGCTCCCGCCGGAGCGAACGAAAAATGGCAAGCGGCATCTCGTGCCGCTCGGGCCTGAAGCCGTGCGGATCATACAGGGCATGCCAACACTCGCGCAGTGTGAGTTTGTCTTTTCGACAACCGGGACGACGGCCTTTTCAGGATTTAGTAATTTGAAAGAGAAGATCGAGAGGACCATTGCGACGCTGAAGAAGGCACACCCCGCCACATATGCGCAACAATTCACGGAGGAGTGGCGATTGCATGATCTCCGACGAACAGCCAAGACCGGCTGGTCTGATCTCGGCGTCGCCTCTGATGTCCGCGACGCCTTGCTGGGGCACGCCAAGCCAGGGATGGATCGCGTCTATGATCATAGTCGGCGAGCCGTAGAAAAACGCGCGGCCATGCTGACGTGGGAGCGGCACATCATGGGCTTGGTAAAGGCGGACGCGGGACGGAGCACGACACCGAACCGATAGGCCGCACGCAAGCCTCCACCACACCCGCCTTAATTCTTAGCGCGTCTTCGTCGGCAGAGGCGTGGCGCGTCGGACAGGCTGCTTCTGATCCAGCTTCGCCATCCGCTTGTAATAGGCCGCGATGACTGGCTGCAGCCGTGCGGCGATCGCCTCCCGTGTCTCCACGGCTGGCTGGCGTGGAGCCCGCTTCGCTCGCGCGACCGTTTTCCGCCGACTGACGCCGGTTTGTTTCTTATTGAAAATCTCTGCGGCGATCACCCTTCGTGGCAAGTCTGTTTTCTCATAGAGGATCTCAACTGATGCGTCAGAAAGCGTGAGCTTGAGGGTGCGCTTGAGCGCGCGAGCTTCTTTGATTTTGTCCGCCCTGATCTCCGCGCGCCTGTCCTGAAAATAGCCCGGGCGGTTGTGATTGTGATGGGTAACTTTGCAGCCCGGACAGAACTGTTTCGTCACCCGCGTCACGACAAGATACTGGTTGCAGAGCTGACACGTTCTGAGCCGGCTCAGCAGTCCGCTTTCGAGTGCCTTGCCAAGCACCGCGTACAAGAGGCCCTGTAGCCCATCTGCGGACATCCACGAATGCGTGGCCCATCGTCCCGTCGTACCATCCTTCCAACGGAATTCGAGCGTGGCCTGAGACGGATCGCTCGGCTTGTCCTGTGGAGCCAGAGGCTGGTATTGCCAGACCGTCTTAAATTCCAGTTTATTCAGCCGGTCCACGAGGTCGTCGAACGGCCGTTCAAGCGGTGCGTCCGCTCGAAAGAACGCTCTCTCATCATCCGTCCATGGCCTGTGGTCTTTGGCCTGATCTGGCGCGTCAGACAGCTCACACGCTAACGCAATGTTGCGCCAGCGCAAGAACGCCAGATCATGATGGATCTGCCTGCGGAGTTTTTTGGCCTCGTCCCAGGGTATGCACCAAGAGCCCAAATGCGCCTGTTCCCCGCCGGGCACCTCCTTGAGAAACGCGTTCCAGTGGGCTTGCGTTGCCCCCGGTCCCATCACATTCAAAAATTCAGCGATGCGGCGGAGACTCCTGACAATCGGCTTGGCGTTCTGTGTCACACCCATAAGACGACCCCTCCCCTTAGATATATCTGTTACACCATAAACTTATTGCTCCAGTGTTGCAAGTTCTGAGATAGTCGCATTGTAACGTGTCGTTCTTGAAGGAGGCATTTATTATGACGACGCCCTCTGCCAGTGCTCCCGCCCTTCGATTCCTCACGCGCCCTCAGCTCGCAGAGACCAAGGGCATTTATTGGTCCAATCCTGTCTTGTTGCGAAAGGAAGCGAGCGGGGAATTTCCAAAACGCACGTATCTCTCCCAGAAGCTCCCGGTGTGGCTTGAAAGCGACATCGATGCGTGGATGTTGGCGAAGATGAACGGTCCGCGAGCCGTCAATACCTTGACCGAGAAAGCGACCGTCGCGAGAACGCGACGGCGCCAGGCAAACGCAGTAGACAGTGTGAGTGAGTCCGCATGATGGGCCGCCCTGAAATCTGCGACGACGACAGGGCGACCCGAGAAGAGAGGAGCAACAGCGATGCACAGTATCACGACACCCATACCAACTCAAGCACATACCGGCACAAGTCCAACGATGCCGTTTGGCAAATACAAAAGCGCGCCGTTGGAGGACCTGCCGAGCGAGTACTTACTCTGGCTCGGCTGCCTCAACGATCTGCGGCAACCACTCTTAGGGCATGTGCTCAAGGAAATGGCCAGACGGCTCATGGAACTGGAGCAGCAGACGGCGCCCGACCGCGAGGCGGTGTCGCGATGACGATGACGGCGCGGTTCGAGGCGGCGACCGTGCGGGAATCGGCGCGAGGCCGATGGCAAAACCTTATTCTTCCCGCGCTGGGAATCGTGGTCCCAGATCATCCGCGACGGCATGCGCCCTGCCCGGTGTGCGGGGGAAAAGATCGGTTTCGTTTCGATGATCAAGAGGGACGCGGCACCTTCTATTGTAATCAGTGCGACCCCCACGCGGGCGACGGATTTGATTTGGTGGGCAAGGCACGCAACCTTTCATTTCGTGATGCCCTGCCCCTTGTGGCGGGAATCCTCGGACTCGATTCGACGGCACCACTGAAAGCGCCGCTCCCGCCCCCTGTTGTTCGGATCGATCGAAAAGCCCTCGCCTTTCGGTATGAACTGGCGGCCCTCGATCGACGAATACGGGCTGACGCGATTCTCCAGGCGGCCACGAATCTCGAGGTGTCCGGGCTCTCAGACGAACAGCTGGACAAGTTGATGGACCTGGTTGCCTCCGCGCAGACGGACTATGAACGCGCCGAACTCTTCGAGCATGTCGCCGATACCCTCAGGGCCAAGGATGAGGTGCCGACGTGACGCAAGCGGCAAGTCCGAAAGGCACTGAGATTATGATCGAGGCGCTAGAACGTCTCACGACGGAGCCGTTGTTATCCGATCCTGGTCGGAGTGCGAGGGAGCGCGAATGTGACGTGGAGGCCGCGGCCCTCATGGCGCCGACTGAGAAGTGGCCGGTGCTCGATGACGCCGCGTATCACGGGCTGGCGGGGGACATCGTGCGGCTCCTCGATCCGCACACCGAGGCCGATCCTGTCGCGCTGCTGGCGACGTTCTTGTCGGAGTTCGGGTGTCTCCTCGGACGGGCCCCGCATTTGACCTTAGATGCCACCTATCATCCGCTGCTGCTCTGGCCCGTCCTCATTGGGAAATCCTCGAAGGCCCGCAAAGGCGGGAGCGACAGTCGCATTGCCCAACTGTGTCGGCTGAGCGATGACACATGGACGCGCGGGCAGTATCGCGGCACCCTCTCCAGCGGGGAAGGGCTGGTCCATGCGGTGCGGGATGCCGCCTATGAGGATCAGCCCGTGAAAGAGAAAGGCAAACCGACCGGCGCCACGGTCCGGATCCTGGTCGATGCCGGCGTGGAGGATAAACGCTTGTTGCTGGTGCAAAGTGAATTCGGCGCGATGTTGCGGATTATGGCCCGCGAAGGGAATTCCCTGAGTGGGGTCATGCGTGACGCCTGGGACGGCAAAGATTTGTGCCCCATGACGAAGGCGAATCGCGTCCGGGCGACGGCACCCCACATTGCCATCATGGGGCATATCACCCAAACCGAATTGCAGAAGAACCTCACGGAGACGGAAGCGTTCAACGGGTTCGGCAACCGGTTTCTCTGGTTGTTGGTGAAGCGGTCGAAGGAGGTCCCGTTTTCGTCCAGTCCCGAGCCGACCGCCCTCCAGGCGCTGGCTCTGCGGATTCGGAGGGCAGGGCAGGCGGGGCGGAGCGTGGGGCAGCTCGAGTTGACCGAGGCGGCGAAAGACGTATGGCTGGCCGTCTATCACGATCTCAGTAGCGATCGCCCGGGCCTCGTGGGGTCGTTGTTGGCACGCGGCGAAGCGCAGGTCCTCCGCCTGGCGGCGCTGTACTGTCTCCTTGATGCCCAGCGCGCCATCGATCGAGTTCATCTCATGGCGGCCCTGGCGATCTGGCAGTACTCCGAGGAATCCGCCACGATCATCTTTGGTGATGCCACGGGCGACGCCGATGCCGATGTGATCCTCCGGGCGGTCCGCACCAGGGAATACTCGGACAGCGAGATTAGTGACCTCTTCGCGCGCAATCGGTCACAGGCCCGACTCAATCAAGCCAAACAGATGTTGCAGGCAGCAGGCCTGATCCACTCGGTGATTCTTAAGAGCATTGGGCGGCCTCAACGCGTCTGGCGGGCAGGCCCAGGCCTGACCACGGGAGGGGAGGCATGACCTTATTTCGTACCCCACCCCCTTTATTTCGTAACAAGGCGACTCGGCGTAACCGATTGTCTTTCCAGCAGTATGACGTGAATTCTCGTCATTGTTTCGTTTCTTTCGTTTATTTCGTAGGTAGCTTCTAATTATGGACTATCTAGCCTTAGTTCAAAAGAAAGAAAGAGAGAATTTGAGGCACATATTGAAAGAAACGAAGAAAGAACTGTGTGAAAGAGTACAGGACGAAAAAAACGAAGTAAACGAATTAAGCCTGGATGGGAGTCATGGGATTGGGTGCATTCATGGGTCGACAGATATCGCACATGCAAGCGACGTGGTGATTGAACCCGCGGCCCTGAACGCCAGGCCGATTTTTTGGGAGCGACTATCGACGGGTGACATTCTCGGCCCGGCTCAGCCTGAATTCCTGGCCATGGTGGGCGCTGGTCCGAAGGCGCGCTATTGGGTCGTGGCGCAGTTCGAAGGGCTACCGGTCTGGATCAACTCGGTTCTGTTGCGGTCGAAGCGTCAGTTTGAGGCACAGGCGCACCCTTGATTCAAGAAAAGGGGCGGTGCGCCGGTCTCGGATCCCGGAGCCCGGCGCCAGGTTCCGGGGAAGTCCGACACGGCACACACACCGAAGCGGAGGGGGTAGGCGACACTGACCAGGAAGACGGCGGCAATCAATCGGCTCGCCATCAGCGAGTCTTAACCAATAACCAACGGAGGGGACAATGTCAGATAAATTTTATGGATTAAATATTGGTCACCAGTTTGATCCACGTGTGGTAGAAACCGACGTTTCTACGACCGGCAAAACAGTAGAACTTCGCTTAAGCGATGGGGCCGGGTTAAACAGGATGTCCGTCCTCCTCGCGCTCAAAACATTAGAGGCGTTCTTTGAGCGCAATGGCTCCTACTGACCCCTAGGACAGTGGGGCAGGGCGTCCGGAAAGTCGAAGCAGCGGTTTGCCTAACCGCAGGTCTTCGCGCACGATCACCTGTATTCACGGGCCAGTGGGTGATTGAGCGGTTGCCGAAACAGTGAAAAGGTAACAGATAGGTAACGCACCATAATCGTTTCACACAAGAAAGGCGTCCATTTATGCTAACCAAAATTCGGAGTGTGCTGGCGGGGCTGACCCCCGAACCTCCTTCTGATCCCCCCGCTCCGTCGCCCGCTGAAGATACGATCGCGGCGCAAGTCTCAAAGAAACAAAAAGAGCTGGCCCAAGGGAAGACCGCAGCCCAGCTGGAACGACTCCGGGCCGACCTCGACGCCGCGCGCGAGCTACTCGACCAAGCAGCAACCGCCGAGGGTGAATGTCTGGTTGACGGGCGCGATGCGACGGCGGAGACGGAAGCCATGCACCGCGCCGCCGATCGCGTGCGCGCGCTGGAGTCCGCCATAAAACTCGCGATCCAAAAAGATGTCGAGGCCCAGACCGAATTGTCACAGGCTGAAAGTGCCCTCCGCACCGCAGCCAAGGAGGAGGCGCGGGAGCGCCTGTTGGCGCTGAGTGATGATGCCCTAGAGATCTTCGTCCGTATCAAATTGTTCAGGGCGGACCTGTTCCGCGAAACCGCAGCCGCGTCCGCCGTGGGTGGCATCGAGTCATGGGGCGCGCGAGATATCGTGGACTACTTCGACTTCTTCTTGAAGAAATCTAATCGCTCGCCCGCCGCCGACGCCGCCGATTCGGGCGCCTTCAGAAAATATCCAGACTATGCCACCTGTTTGCTGTATGTGTGCGGGAGAATTCATCCGTGAACAAGGCGCTCACTGAGCGACAGGAGCGAATCATCCAACGCGTTGCCAGCGGTGAAGACTGGGGAGCAGCCGCACGAGCCGAAGGATGCAGCGACAGCTATGCGCGTGTGATAGGCGCACGGATGAAGAAGAACCCCGCGGTAGCCAGCGCCCTTGAATCAATCCAAGCAGATGGACGGAAAGCGGCAGTGTATGACTTGACCGTGGCGATGAAAGAAGCAAACGAGGTAATCGCGTTCGCCAAGAAACATAAACATCCTACCGCCTACTTCTTCGCCGTTCGTCACCGGGCGCATCTCTCCGGATTGTTGATTGATCGTGTAGAGATTGCCACGGTGGACTTAACAGGCGCATTGAGTCGAGCAGAGGCCAGAGTCCTCAACATCACGCCGGCGCCATCATCCAGGGGATCGATCGACTGGCGCCCTCACATACCTGGCAATCCGGTTGACGCCTCCCAAGATGGCGAGTCAGATGGCCAGGTGAAACATGAGAGATGAAACGAAACGACATGGGGGGGGTGGGTACGGCCCTGGGGCCCAAATGGGGCTCCGCTCGCTGTATACGCCTCACCCCTTGTCAGGCTGTTCACTCGCCCACTAAGCAATTTATTTTTTTATTTTGTGGTAGGCGAACCGATGGGGCTTATCGAAGCAGTATCGCGAGTAGGGCACCAATGGCGACCAATGATCCCAGAATCAGCATGGCATCGAAGAGAGGTCGAAAGTGACTCATAGCAGTCCGGTGAAGAGGGCCTGTCGTGCCTCTAAGTTATCTCCCAGATTGGAATTGAAGTCGAAGGATTATTGAGATTCGGCAAACAGAAAGGATGACCGATGAATGACCCCAACACGCCCGCGACACCAGCCCCCGCCCCTGCCACGACGGCGCCGACTGCGCCCAGCATTCCGGTCGAACCGTACCCACCCCAAAATCTCAATCCGACCTACACCGCGGACTGGATCGCAATCGAAAAAGCGAATCTGGCGGCCGGCAAAATTACGCCTGATGAAGCGGCCCGTCGGTTTGACGCGCTCGGCGCGAGCGCTGAACAGATCGCGCCCGATACGCGCAGCGACGAAGTGAAGCAGTTCGATGCCGCGTTCCCACCGGCGAAACCAGAAGATTTCATCATCCGATACCATGAGCCTGGCCAGTTCGCGCCTCCGATGACGCCGGAGATGCAGCAGTTCGATACCTGTGCCCGCTCGTGGCTCGCGGGGGCAGAGTTTCCGGCGAGTGTAGGGAATTCCCTGATTAGCGCGATTACCAAGACCGCGCAAGCCACCAAGCACATGAGCGCGGAGGCATTGGAGAGTTATGGGCTGCTCCAGTACGCGCGGCTTGAACGCGTCTATGGGGCAGAATTGCAAGACAAGCTGAGCGCCGCTGGGCGCCTCGTGGAAATGTTGGAAACAAAGCAACCGGGGCTGAAGGACCTGCTGCGGTCGAAAGGCCTCGGGGATAATGCGGAGATCGCGTCGTTATTGATACAGCAAGCAGAGCGGTACTGGATGCGCCGCACCGGGCGCTAACCGTTCCGTCACACACGAGAGGAGGATCTATGTTCATCCGTGGATTGCTGACACTTCTATTCTGTTCCCTTCTGGCCTCGCCGGGGTGGGCCGCAACTCCCACACATGACGTCTCAAGTAATAGCGGTGTCAAGAGCAACGAATCCGCGACATCGGCGTATTCTCATGTCGCGGGCACCCTAGCCAATGGTATTGCGATTATTCGCGTCTCCTCACAGGACACCACTCCTGGCACCATTAGCGGCGTCACCTATAACGGAGCGGCAGCTATACAGTGTCCGGCGGGCTCTCCGACTTCATTTGCTTCGTCCAACCGTAACGCTATTTCTTTGTGGTACTACCTAAGCCCTCCAGCGGGCTCTGCCGCCGTCGTCGCCACATTCAGCGAAGTGATGAACTCGCATATTGTCTCAGTCAGTACCTACAGCAACGTTGATCAATCTTCTCCCATAGGAACATGCAACGCGGCAGTGAATTTCGATGCCACCGCTCCGAGCGAAGCTCGCGTCACCGTGAGTAGTGCGGTGGGTGAGCTGGTGGTGGCCATCGGGAGCTTTGCGAGTTCTACCAACACTCCGACCTCAAGCCACGATGTCCGGGCAGCAGTCCTGAACAGCGGCAATCATAACCATTGCGGAACAGATACGGCGGGGGCGGACACGACCGTCAATATGTCCTGTGCGGACGCGGGCAGTTTTAGTAACGCCATTCTCGGGGTGTCGCTGAAGCCCTCATCAGGCGCGATCCTTCAGAGTCGACCATTACCACGATTCCTTTTTGAGTAAAGGGGCCTACTGGCGGTGAGGGGTAGCGGAAGGCTAAAGGGGAGTTCGTTCGGAAATCGCGCCGTGAGAATTGGCCTCGGTGTGAGGGAGGGCCTAGGTGTCAGAGGGAGTGTCTTTCGCGGGAATGCTCCGACAGTGGAAGCCCTCTCGTTGCCGCTTCCATTCCGCGTGCGCTTTCGCCAGATCCACCAGATCCGCTGGCTGCGGGCGCACCACCCGTCTGAACCAACGGAATACCCACATCAGTCGATGACAGGCGGGAGCCCCGAGAGCGACGCCGCAAGGGCGGCCTCATCAACGGATTGTTTCAGGAGCACGCTCGTTTGGAGAGTTTGGATGCAGTCATTCACGATCCCGCACTCCTCATTGGTGAGTGCGCCAGTGTTGTCTCGCGCAGATCCGGCGAGATTGTGAACGGCGCGCACAAAGTCTTTAATTTCTGGTCGCATGCTTCACCAGGGCAAGGGTTTTTGCATCGAAGAGGGGCGGATGATCCGCAGTCGACACCCATGACACTGAGCGACTTCGACACCTCGCGTGAGATCAACGCGTGTAATCGTCACGTATCGATGGAGACACCCAGGGCGGTGTGGATAGGTGGGATAATCCGCTGGGTCAGATACGTGTCGCATGGCTCATGCTCTCAGACACGAGAGCCGTCAGGAGCTAGGAGGGTCCCCAGGAGTCGATGTGACCGTCCCTAGCCTAAAGGGACGGACTAGAGGGATTGTTGTGATACACGCGACACGTGAGGGGCTAAAACGTGAAGGACGGGCTCAAACGCTCGGTATCCCGAAGCCACTACGGGCCATCCGGCTGAAGTGCCTCGATTGCTGCAATGGTCAAGA
>JBGTCI010000041.1:0-38644 GCA_041748925.1 Nitrospiraceae bacterium
GAGGGCTTGATCGCCGACGTCGCGTGCAGATTCAAGTCGCCGCTGTTTATCTTCGATGAGGGATTGGCCCAGACTCCCTTCAATCTCTTTGATAATTTCCTGGCGCTTCCGCATCAACATCTGATGGAGGACTTGGCGCCGCCGTTCCCGATCTTCGCGTTCTTTCGCCGTTTCTTTCGGTTTGGCAGCCAGGGGAGAGACAGTCATGCTGATAGGCTTTTCAGGGACCACAATCGGAGTGCGTTTTGATTTGCTCGCTGGTTTCTCGATCTTCGCCCGCACCTTGGCTTTCGCGACCGGTTTTTTCTTGGCGGGGGCTTTTGTTGCCATGGCGGGTCTTACTCCTGGGGTGAACGTTAAATAACCAAAAAAGTTCGGCATTCATAGCACGACGCTTCCGCCTATTACAAGAGGTTATGGTGAACAGGCTGAACGCCTCTGGCAGGCTGCGAAAAAACTAGCGTGGCACTGTGGGAACTAAACTAAACGGTCCGCATGTGTAGGATAACAGGAGAACCTGCGCAGGATGCTCAAAAAGTTCGTCCAGCAAGGCCGCAGGCGAATCGAAACCAGAGGCGTACCCTCTGGGGTACGTTGAGGATTTCGATGAGTCGAGAACGCTGCTGGCGGACTTTTTCAGAATCCTGCTATGGATAGAGGATTGTCGAATGGATGGGGTGGCCGACCAGTTTCTCTCGACCTTTAAGGCTCTGGAGCTCTACGAGGAAATCGAGCCCGACGATCTCGCCTCCCAATTGCCGGACGAGAGACACCGTCGCGGCCGCCGTGCCTCCTGTGGCCAGCAAGTCGTCCACGATCAGGACCCGTTCTCCGACACCAATCGCGTCGCGGTGGATGGCAAGGGAGTTTGAACCGTACTCGAGGCTGTATTTGACCTCAAAGTTGTCGGCGGGCAGCTTGCCGGGCTTCCGGACTGGAACGAACCCGGCGTGTAACCGGTTCGCCAGTATCCCGCCGAAAATGAACCCGCGCGACTCGATGCCGATGACTTTAGAGATCTGTTGTCCCTGATAATAAGCGGTTAATTCATCGGTAATCGACGCCAGGGCGTGGGCATCCTTGAGCAGGGTGGTGATATCGTAGAAGAGAATACCGGGTTTAGGGAAATCGGGGACTTCGCGAATGAGGGCACGATAGTTGACGGGGGGCATAGATCAGAGCAAGTCGGCTTGTGTCATGGTTCTTCGTTCGATGGTATGGCGCAAACGCGCCAACGCGGCCATTTCAATCTGCCGGACCCGTTCACGGGTCAACCCCATCTGCCGGCCGATTTCCTCTAACGTCTTAGCCTCGCTCCCATCGAGCCCAAACCGCGACATAATAACAGTTTGCTCCTTCTCGGGCAACTCCTGCACCCACTCCATCATCTCTGCTCGACGCATCACCCCCTCGGCGGTATCGGCAGGCGAGACACACGAGGGATCCTCAATCACATCACGTAAGAATGTATCCCCGCCCTCACTGATCGGACTGTCCAACGAACAGGTTGTACGGACCACTTGTCTGAGATCCAACACCGTTTCGTCCGTCGTCTTCATCCGTGCCGCAACTTCCGATGCGGTCGGTTCTCGTCCAAGTTCCTGAACGAGCTGCTCCGTCTTGGCGAGATAACGATTCAGCCGCTCCACCACATGCACCGGCAACCGCACGAGCTTTGCCTGATTGATGATGGCTCGTTCGATGTACTGCCGGATCCACCAGGACGCATACGTGCTGAAGCGAAACCCGCGCTTATAGTTGAATTTTTCAACGGCCTTGATCAGCCCAAGATTGCCTTCTTCAATGACATCGGAGAAGGGGAACCCGCGATGCATATACCGCTTGCCGATACTGATGACCAGACGGAGATTCGATTCGATCATCTCCTGGCGCGCCTGCTCGTCTCCTGCCATGACCCGCTTGCCCAGCTGCTGTTCTTGCTTAAACGTCAGCAAGGTCGAGCGACGGATCTCGCGCAAATAGCATTTGAGGGTATCTAATCCTTCGGAGCGGTTACTCGACTTTTCCTCGCCGATGGATGACTCGGCCACACCCGACGACGCGGCAGTGTCCTCGTCATCCTGGTCGACGGCGTGTCGGCGCGCTTCGCCCAGCTCGTGTAACTCCTCGCTTCCTCGCGCCATACGTTCCGTTGCTCCTAACTGGTTTTCTCAGTACCACACTCGAAAATCTGAAAATCGCCCTGTCGCCGGACTCCACTCCACTTCTACGGCTGCCACTCGCGCCGCCGGCGGCCCGGTCTTTACGTGTTCGATCAGGATCAGAATCTGGTCTTTGGGGCCTTCAACTTCAAGTTCAACTCGGCCATCATCGAGGTTCCTGACGCCGCCGCAGAGTCCTCGTTGTGATGCGACGCGCGCCGCAAACGCTCGATACCCGACTCCTTGGACCTTTCCCTTTACAACAAGTCTCGCGCGGAGAGCTGCCGATTCAAGAGGTTCGGTCATCGAAGGGATACTCTCACACCTCCGCAGAAGCGTCACGCGTTTTGCGATTCCGCGCGGGTAGGTTTCGTTCAACGGTTCTGAAACGGAAAAAGGAAATGCCGGAGGAGTTTCGATGCACACTGGACGGCTGAACTATATACGAAAAGGTTCCGGGTTGAGCAAGGTTGGCTTGGTATTAGAAGAGAAGACTTTGAGGGGTTTATCCGCTGGCCATCCTAACGATAAATCGATAAAGAGGCCAGCGGCACGAGCAAGCTCTGTTTGGTCGGGGCGAGAGGATTCGAACCTCCGACCCCTGCGTCCCGAACGCAGTGCGCTACCGGGCTGCGCTACGCCCCGACAAAATCAACAGAACCACAAAGCAAACGGCGATTGTCTTACATCAAGGGGTCGAAACGCAAGCCATGGGCATCGGCCACCTCTCGACAGGTAATCTTTCCGCCGGACAGGTTCACCCCTTTCGCCAGTCCAGCGTCTGCCTGTACGGATTCTTCTACTCCCTGCGAGGCCAGACGCAGAAGATATGGAAGCGTGGCATTCGTCAATGCGGCAGTCGATGTATGCGGAACAATTCCCGGCATATTGGACACCCCATAATGGAGGACTCCATCCAGCACATAAACCGGGTCCGAATGGGTTGTGGGTTTTGTGGTCTCGAAGCAGCCGCCTTGATCGACAGCGACGTCCACCACCACGGCTCCCGGCTTCATGCGCGCCACCACTCCACGCGAGACCAATTTGGGCGCTCGAGCCCCAGGGACGAGAACCGCCCCGATAACAAGATCTGCAGCCAGCACTGATTCGTCAATCGCAGCTTGCGTGGAAGCTCGTGTCACAATTCGACCACGATACAATTCGTCGAGTGCCCGGAGCCGTTCGAGGTCAAGATTGATCACCGTCACCTGAGCCCCCATCCCGACAGCGATTCGAGTCGCCTCGCTACCCACCACTCCAGCCCCGAGCACCACGACGTGTCCCGGCTCCACACCAGGCACACCGGCCAAGAGAAGTCCGCGCCCTCCTTGCGTCTTTTCCAGATAGTGTGCGCCGATCTGCACCGACATCCGCCCCGCGATTTCGCTCATCGGTTTGAGCATCGGCCTCGTACCGTCTTTCGCCTCGATCGTCTCATAGGCAATAGCCGTAATTGTGGTATCTAGGAGGGCCTTCGTGATCTCCAGCAACGAGGCTAAATGCAGATAGGTGAAGAGAGTCTGACCCCGGCGGAAGAAGCGGCACTCGGACAGCAGCGGCTCTTTGACCTTTACAATGAGCATCGCCTGCTGAAACAGCTGATCTTTTGACTCAGCCATGGTCGCGCCGGCAATTCGGTAATCCTCATCTGAGTACCCGCTTCCGACTCCAGCCGATCGTTCGACCCACACGTGATGTCCGGCCTGACGCAACGCCCGCACCCCATCGGGCGTGACACTGACACGATACTCATGGTCCTTGATCTCTTTCGGCACCCCGATGACCATGATCGTTCCCTCCTCGTACAATCCATCCGAGTAATTCTCGGTTCATTCTATCTATAATGGTTGTGGAAATGCACGAGCTGACTCTTGGACAAACCCCTGCCATGTGGACAGTGCGCGCGGGCCTGGTGTAAGATTCGCCCGCTCATTCAATCATGATTGACAGAGGGAGGCTCTATGGATTCCGCAGCTGGGTCCTGCAATGCCTGCGGCGCCACCAGCGCTGCGCTCATCAAGTTATCGCTCGGTAAGGACTTTTTCGGCCGGGCCTACGACCGACTGTCCCCCTCGACCGATCAAAGTCCGAAATGGTACTGCGAAAGCTGTTCGATGCAGAAAAATCTCCAACGAGACTTCCGAGATATCACCGCCGAGATCGATAAGCTCGGAGCCGGGCAGACCTCTCACCTGTCGACGCCCGATGAGTTCCAGCGTGCCGGGTTGCGCCTGAGAGAAATTGCCGCCTTGCTCGATGCCACAGAGAAGCGCTCACCTCTGCTCGCAAGCGGCGAAGTCAAACGTATGCTCGAACGACTCAATACCATCACCGTGCCGGTCTAACCCACGATCGATCATGTCTGGTTATAAACGCCACATCTTCGTCTGTACGAATCAGCGGAGCCCCGACGATCCCCGCGGGAGCTGCTCCAAGCTCGGATCCGAAGCGCTCCACGCCCGCTTCAAGCAAGAAGCGAAGCGGCTGGACTTGAAGGACGTCGTTCGCGCGAATAAAGCCGGGTGCCTCGATCATTGCGCAGAAGGACCAAGTGTGGTGATCTATCCCGAAGGCGTGTGGTATCAAGTCAAATCCGAGGCCGACGTGACGGAAATCATGGAACGCCACGTCATTAAAGGCGAGGTCGTGACCCGTCTCGTCATGCCCGATCACCCAGTTCCCACGACCGTCGCTCCGCTCAAATCGTAGCGCCTCATCACAAGGATCGATATGGCCGTTGAAGAGAAGTGGAAAGCCAACCTCGAAAAGGTGGCCTTCATGAAGCAGTTTCCGGGATTGCTCGGCGACTGGGAGGCCTTGACGGGAAAAACCATCAAGGCCGTCATCCCGCTCAAGGGCAAACAGGGAACCGCCGTGCTGGTGTGCACCGATGGCGCCTTTACCATCATGCCCGCCATGGCATCGGAGCCTTACGAGTTGGGCGAGGCCTTGGCCGTAGCCCGGGCGCTCCTCGAGTCGACGCATCAGGCCGCCTATGTGGAGTATGATCGACTGGTCAAGAAGGACAAAGATGCTCTCAAATCGGCCAGGGTCGAAAAGATTCTCGGAGCGATTCACAACAATTTGGAGCAGCATCCGGAACTGAAAGATCGGTTGAAAGAACTCGTGAAGGAGTGGAAGTGAGCAGCCTTCCGGATAGAAACATGTTCGAGATCTTTTCCCAAGGTCTCTTTGAAGGAGTCAAACCCATGATGGTCATTCGCGATCACCTCATCCGCCATCCCGACCGCTGCACCCATCAAGCGATCTGTGTCCCGATCTGTCCGACCGGCGCCTGGCTCTCGACTCCTCCCTACAAGTTCGACTCGTCCCGTTGCCTGGAAAGCTGCCGCCTCTGCCTGGATGCCTGTCCCTCGCAGGCGATTTTCGCCGTGTTCAAGAAGGGGGAGAAGTTGCTGGAGCCGCAAAAAAAGTAGGTCGGGTGTGACAGGGCCTGGCGCTTCCTCGCCTCCAGAGCGCGCAAGCCTGCTCTGTGGGGTGGAAACCTTCTGGAATTCCCTCGCAGACTCGGTCAGTTCCAGCTTTCCTTCCCCACAAAGCAGGCTTGCGAATTTCGCTCTTCCGGTGAAAGTCCGTGCCAAAGCCCTGACACACCCGTAGTGAGAGATCGATGGATCGGATCGTATAAACGTCGTGGGGCTGACGAAAGGCGCGCGGTCTCGGCAACACCATGATGCATTGTACCTAAATAGCCAGCTAAAGCTCCTGCTCATTCTCCGCAGGCACCTATAAGACGCTGCCCTTCGGCTAGCATGCCGTCGCTGCTTTCCTTAAAGCTTTTGTGATGTGTAGGGTGCGATGGAGTGTACCTCACCGTGCCTCCGTTCCAGCCCAGGCAGCGCAGAAATTGGGAAGAATACAGAAGGATCAGCTTGCGCTCGGCAACCACGGTTGCCACCGCTGCCGATCCGTTTCCCTTCGATGTGAGAGGCTGTAAGAAGACAGGGCGTTGCGGGCAGCAGATAAAATCTGCTGCCCGCAATCTTGGCTATGGCGCCAGTGTAAAGTCCTGGTCCAGATTATCACCAGCAGAAATATTGACGGTTGACGGTACTGGAGTTTGAGTTGCGTAGGTCACAGTGGGTGTCTGCGCGGAACCGTGGATGGAATACGCACCGGCATCCGCTGCTTGCCCGGTGGCATCCGGCGTGATCGGCAAGGCCCCATACGATGCCAGTGACGGCGTCGCAGTGGGAAGCACCAATCCGTACCCAAAATCGCCGACTGGATTCGCAGCGTCATTGACCGTCGCGACCTGCGATCTCACCGTGACAGTTGGCCCACCGGAAAGGGCCTGTTTCGCAGCAACGGTAACGGTAGCGTCGTCACGATCATCAACAGCAGGCAGAGGAGGCGGGTTTATCAACGTCACGGCGTTGCCGATCGTGTGAAATGTGGAGAACTGCAACTGGAACGGCTGTGCCTGAGTGCTAATGGTGGTGATGCTCGTGCTGCTTGGAACCGGCACTCCTGTTATAACCGCTGTCGCACAGCAGGTATCCGTCGGGCTGTTTCTTGCTGTGATCACGACGTCGTAGTCATCCGGATCTAAACGGGCGAGGAAGAATTTGCCGGTTTGGGTGTTCGGCACCGTCGCACGAACGATGTCACCGTCCACCTGGGCTGACACGACAACATTGTTGCCAAGTAGAGCCGTATTGACGAAGCCTTCGATGCCATTCAGCACAAAGGGAATGACTTTGATAACGGGCTTGAGCTTGTACGCACCATTGCCGGTTTGCACGATGGATTTGCAGGCATCAAAGTCCAGCAGCAGATCGACGCGTTGCCCGGAAGCCACGGTGAACTGGTGGATCAATTTAATGCCGCTTTGTACGGCACTGGGCGTAACGAGCGGAATTTCGCTGGATGGTGGTGGCCCTGATAGGACAACCGAATTAGCAAAGGGTGGACCGCCATTGTTCGGAACTAAGACTAGACGCAACTGTGTGTAATGGCTGCCGCCAGCGCTGTCTCACCAAGGCTTTCGAGCGCGAGATTGGGTTGCGTCGGATCGTTGAGGTCAAGCAGGTTGATTTTCCTCGGAGGGTTGAGGGTGATATCGGTCCAGCCTGCTGCATTTTCGGAAGCATTGTCGCTTTGATGGACACGCACCCTGCTGACCGTCACATTCACCTGGTTGAAGCCGCAGGCCGGTGCATCCGTCAGCGAAATGCCCAGCGTGCCGGGTTGTGCAGTGGCCCCCCCTCCACCGTCACCGCCGCCACTGCATCCGGCGACAAAAGCAGTAAGCAGCAATCCCATAAACCATGTGAGTGGTTTCGAATAATTATTGAATTTATTCAATTTTCACCACCTATTGGTTCGAACATGGTTGGCGAGAAGTATTCAGGCCAGCTTACAGCAATATAACCTGGATGCGACCCCATCGAGTACAATCCCCTGTCACACCATCGTCCTCAGCTTTGAGAGCCACACGCAAATAGCATGCTATTTCCCTACAGTTCTCGAAAGCAATCTGTACGTAAGTAGGGGGGAGGTGCCGAGGTAACTACTTATTTCAGTAGAGTCACAGTGTTCGACTCGCAAAGTGGTGATCAACTCAGGTGTCTCAAGTGTTTGCTCCATGCCACGATCCACGCCCATTCCAAGGTGTATGAGCAACAATCTGTCTGGATTTTCATACAACGTTACAGCGATATCTTCGATCTCTGTTCGTCCCGCTTCGTTTCACTTTCGAACCGGTATTGGAATGAGTGCGGTGATATGGCGTGGCTATGATCCTGATGATGGGGCGAGGACGTGGGAGAGGAATTGCCCAGTATGAGAACCAGTTACCTTTGCCACTTGCTCCGGTCGTCCTTCTGCCACGATGTGCCCGCCGGCTGCGCCGCCTTCTGGCCCTAAGTCGATAATCCAATCTGCGGATTTGATGACGTCGAGGTTGTGTTCCACCACCACTACGGTATTGCCGCTGTTCACCAGCTTCTGCAGCATGGCCAGGAGCTTCTTGATATCTTCGACGTGTAGCCCGGTGGTCGGCTCGTCCATGATATAGAGCACGTTCTTCGCGGATGAGTCCTTCAGTTCAGCGGCGATCTTCAGCCGTTGGGCCTCGCCGCCTGAGAGAGTCGTCGCGGATTGGCCGAGGCGGAGGTAGCCGAGCCCGATGGTAGAGAGAAGGTGGAGCTTTTCGGTGAGCTTGGGTGAGCCGCTAAAAAATCCCAGCGCCTCTTCAACCGTCATCTGCAACACATCATGGATCGTTTTCCCGCGATAGCGAATGGAGAGGACGTCCGGTTTGAATCGCTTCCCGTCGCAGGCCTCGCAGGTGGCATAGATATCTTCAAAGAAATACATCTCAAGTTTTTCGACTCCGCTCCCTTCGCATCGGTCGCACCGGCCCCCGGTGGTATTGAAGGAGAAATGGCCCGGCGTGAGCCCGCGCCGGAGCGCATCGCGCTCGGACGCAAAGAGAGAGCGTGCCTCATCGAACGCTTTTAGGTAGGTGATCGGATTCGAGCGTGGTGTTCTGCCGATTGGTTCTTGATCGATGAGCTTAATGCCGGTGAGATGTTCGATTCCTTTGATAGCGCGAAACTTGCCCATCGGCAGTGACGCGATACGAAAGGCGCGGGCGATGGCCCGGTAGAGCGTGTCTTCGACCAAAGTGCTCTTGCCGGAGCCCGAGACGCCGGTGATACAGATCAACATGCCGAGTGGAAGACGGACGAACAGATCTTTGAGGTTGTTTTCGCAGGCGCCTGCGATGACAAGCAGTTTTCCGTTTCCTCTTCGCCTGGACCTAGGCGTTGCGATTTCGTCTTCGCCGCGCAAGTAGCGCGCCGTGATCGATCGCCGGTCTGCAACGAATTCCTGTTGTGGCGCAGCGCAGATCACTTCGCCGCCCTTCTCGCCCGACAAAGGGCCCAGCTCGACAAGATAGTCGGCTGCCTGCATCATCTGGCGATCGTGTTCGACGACGACCACCGTATTACCCAGGATTGCCAGCTCTCGTAGAATGCCGGCGAGCGTCGCGGTGTCACGCGGGTGGAGCCCGATGGTCGGCTCGTCGAGCACGTAGAGCGTGCCGACCAGACGGGCGCCGAGTTGGTTGGCCAAGGCCGCCCGCTGCGCCTCTCCTCCCGAAAGCGTGCGAGTCTGGCGGGAGAGCGTCAAATAGCCGAGGCCCACGCGGAGGAGAAAGCCAAGCTTGGCCGTCAGTTGACGAAGAATGTCGCGTGCGACCTGCTCTTCGTAGGGAGAAAGTGTGAGGGCTGTGATCCAGGCGGCAGTCTGTTCGATCGTGAGCGCTGACAGCTCATGAATATCTTTACCCGCGATCTTCACGTAGAGGGCGTCCGGTCGGAGACGGGACCCGTCACAGCTCGGGCAGGGGATTGGGGTCCGGTAGCGGCTGAGCATCACGCGCACGTGCAGCTTATAGCGTTTCCCTTCTAAATATTCGAAGAATTGCTGCACGCCCTCCATCTTGCCTTCTCCGTTCCAGAGCATCTGCTGGATAGGCTTGGGTAGATCTTTATAGGGGAGGGCAAGATCGACCCCGCGCCGTTTCATGGAGAGCAACATTTGTTTCTGCCACCAATCGCCGCTGGGTTTGCTCCAGGGTTCGATCGCGCCTTGGGCGAGCGACTTGCTGTGGTCGGGAATAACAAGGTCTGGATCGTAACGGAGAATATTGCCGAACCCTTTGCACGTCGGACAGGCGCCCAGCGGGTGGTTGAAGGAAAAGAGGACCGGACGAATCGGTTCGAAGATTCTGCCACATTGTTGGCAGCGAAAATTCGTGCTGTAGGTACGGGGGGCCTGGTCAATGACCTCCACGCGGCACAGGCCCTCGCCTTCGAGAAACGCGGTTTCGATCGCCTCGACGAGGCGGGATCGATTATCTTGCCTGATCACCAGTCGATCGAGAATCACATGAAGATGGTCAGGCCTGGTTTTGGGAAGGTTGCGGATCTCGTGGAGGTCGAGGATCTCTGCACCACACTGCACCCTGGAGTACCCGCGCAGCAACAGCGATTGGAGAAAGACCTGGTCCTGTTTCGGCGGCGGCGCTGTGACAGGGAAGAGGATCATCGCTCGGGCGTCGCCGCAATGGTCCAGGAGGTCGTCGACGACGCTGCCAGGATGAAAACTGCGCGCATTGATGGCGCAATCGGGGCAGACAGGATGGCCTACCTTGGCGAACAGGAGCCGCAAGAGGTCGGCAACCTCGGTTGTGGTTCCGACCGTCGATCGGGCGGTACGGATAGGGTTTTTCTGTTCGATCGCAATGGCGGGGCGGACGTTGATCAGCCGGTCGACATCGGGCCGATTCACCTTGTCGAGAAACATGCGGGCATAGGTGGAGAGCGATTCTACATAGCGCCATTGGCCTTCAGCGAACAGCGTGTCGAACGCGAGAGAGGATTTTCCCGATCCTGATACGCCGGTGATGGCCGTCACCTGATTGTGCGGGATACGGAGTGAGATGTTCTTCAGATTATTCTGCCGCGCGCCCTCGACGATGAGGTCTGTAGACTGGTTCTGAGGTAGAGGGGTGGATTCCACGGGGTAGGCTCCAGGCGACATAAATGCATGATCGTAGCGCGGACCATTCGTGAATATCTACTCTGGTATTTGCTATTATCCCCGGCAGGTTGGGGTGTTGCCAAGATTCTCTGGACCGAGGAGATTTGGTGAAAGGCTTGGCGATTCTTTCTAATGGTGAGAGGATGGGGGCGCTCAGCGGGAGGGGATTATGATTTTATCGACAACACCGAGTCTCGACGGAAAGAAAGCGGTCAAGTATTTGGGATTGGTTTCCGGGGATGCCATCCTCGGCGCGAACATCTTTCGGGATTTCTTCGCGTCGGTTCGTGATATTGTGGGTGGCAGATCGGCGGCGTATGAAGCCGAGCTGCGTAAGGCCAAAGATATTGCCCTCGGGGAGATGCGCGAGCAGGCTCGTCATCTGGGCGCCAATGCTATTGTCGGTATTGATATCGACTATGAAACGATCGGCGCCAACGCCAGCATGTTGATGGTCAGCACCAGCGGCACAGCGGTTGTCGTGGAGCCGGAGTAGATCATGCAGCGCCTGCCTCAGGCAGAGTATCTCGGGCTCGGACGCCAGTTGGCCCACTTGCTGGGCGCCTGCCTTGAAGGAGCGTCGGGCGATGGGTTGCGAGAGCTGGCCCGGGCCTACGATCCTTCCGCGAACGAAGCCCGTATCAGCGCCGAGGTGTTCCTCTTTCACAAATATCTGCTCATGCAATCGTGCGTCGGCGTGTTCCCCGAATCGGAGGTCGACCACATTGTCGGGGGACTGTTCGCGGCGCTCAATGAACGGGCCAGCGGGTTAGAACTCAGTCCCGAGCGGCAGAAGGCGATGGAACAGATGTGGCAGCTGCGGGCTGCGCAATTTGACCAGCCCTTTTCGCGGGATCGAGTCCAATTTCTTGATGAAGGGTCAGGTCCCATCCACTGGAAACAGACGATCGTCCGGTTCTGTCAGAACGTGCGTGAGATCGAAAACCCTCCCAACATTTGGGCCGGCGCCGATGGCCCATCCCAAGCCGCGAGCCGCTCTGTCACCGCAGCACTCGATCAGATGGTGTCGACCCTCGGCGAAATGAATCGGCTTCATTTCAGCTAAGCGGCCCGAGCATTTGGTAACGAAACAACCGCGCGACCGTCAGCCAAAGACCTATCTCGACGCCACCTTCACGACCCCCACACAGCCCAGATACAGCACGAGCGAGCCGATCATGGAGGGCCAGAAGCCGAATCGGGGGACGGCCGCTATCATGGACACGACGTAGACCGTCCAGGGCGGGACGAACCACAGCAAGTTCTTTGCATAACTGATGATTGCATCATTGCCGCCGTTCAGGTAGATCAGCACGAACGTGGCGCCGGTAATGGCTGGGAAGGTACTGGCAAGGGCGGCAAGAAACGATTTTCCTTGCGACCCAAGGTAGGTGGAGACGCTCACTATCGTTCCGCCAAGCAGAAAGTACACGGTATATTTCACGAAGTCGCTCACGTTGCCTCCTCCTCAGGTTCATTGAAACGCGTCATCGCCTTGCCCTGCCTTGTATATCGTGGTGAGAAATGAAACACAACGAGGTCACGCACTTGAGCTTTGCGAGTCAGGAGTCCTGCTTGCCTTGATATCAGATGGGAGGGGCTGTGACAGGTCCTCACCCAATCGCCGCTCTCACTGCGCTGTACATCGCGATGACTTCGACCGCGTGCGCGACGATCGTGATGTAGAGATTACGTGTGCGTAGCCAGATAATTCCCCAAATGAGCCCGTCCCAGAGGGCGATCCAGTGGAGATGTTGAAACGTATTGACCATGAAAGGGTCGAACGCGAATACCAGCGCGCAGGTGATGAGGGCGAGAGGCGAGAGGCGTTGGATCAAGCCTGATTTCCATAGTCTCGATTCGAGTAAGGCAAGCCGTCCGAGGAGAAATCCACGAAAATTCAGTTCCACAAGGATGGCGATGCCGCAAATGAACCAGGGAACCATGACCAAGAAGGGCAGCCGGCCATGCGGCGTGGTCTTGAGGAAACTGATGTCATAGCCCAGATGTGGATAGGCCGAGAGAATCACGAACGTATTCAGGCAGCCGAGAAGCAGGCCTATCAAGAGTCCCCAGCGTAGGCCATCTCGGATTTTTCCGTTCTCCAGCCCAAGCCGAGATAGGATGTCGCGGTTATGCGTGGCCCAAAAACCCAAGGCGAGATAGGCGCCGATCTGTGGCGCGAACTGAACCAGCGTCTGTTCTTGGAGCGAGGGGGGGAGCGCGTAGTAGCCGAGCGTCGCGGCGACGGGGAGCAGCGCCTGGACTGATCCCCATTCTTTGGCCTGAGTCGGTGTTGCGCGCAGACCGGGCTCAGGCGCCGTCATGGAGATCAGTTTAATTGGAGATTATAGCGGTCAAGTGTCGTGGCTTTGTGCCGCGCGAGGTTGGAGAGCGATTTGTTGTAGTCCACCGTGGCGCGCAATTCATTCCCTTGCGCCGTCGCGAGATCTCGTTGGAAGTCGAGCACAAAGCGTGTGGTGCTGAGCCCCACTTTCAGGCGCTCTTGCTCCGCCTGCAATTGCTTCTCCGCCATGATTCTGGCCGATCGAGTCGTTTCGATCCGCTTAAAATCCGTTTGGACGCGCCGAACCGCTTCGCGCACACCCACGATAATCTGCTGCCGTACACTCACGAACGACGCTTCGGCGTTCTTTTCTTCCAGCTGCCGCTTGCTATAGGTGCTCCAGGCCGAGCGGTTGCCGAGCGGGTAGCTTAATACCAACCCGGCTCCGTAATTATAGAAATCGCCGCTGAAGTTATTCTTAGCCGCGTCACTGTAGTCCTTTCCCAGCCCCGCAAGTCCCATGGTGCCTTGAAGCGACAGAGTGGGGAGGAGTTGATTCTTAGCAAATTGTGTATTGAGATCGCTCGACTCCATGTTCTTCTTCGCTTGGACGATTTCCGGCCTCTGCTCCATGGCCGTGTCGATGGCTTCCTGCAGACTGATGGGTTCGAGGACCACCACTGGCTGATCGAGCGGAGTCAATCGCACGTCCTGACGCAGATCCTCTTCCGCAGGATTGAGCAGTCGGCGTAGCTGATCTTCCTGGTCCCGAATCGTTTTATCCGCGACCAGGACTTGTTCGACCCGCGACGCAACGGCGGCTTCGGCTTGCAAGACATCGACAATCGACATGATGCCGGCCTTCGCCTTCGCGCGGTTGCTGGCCAAGAGTTCCTGCGCCGCTTTCATGGCGGCCTCTGCGACTTTCAAATTTTCATTGGTGAAGACGACTTCCCAATAGGTTTGTTCCACCGTGGCCAGGACGGTGAGGACACGATCGCGAAAGACATGCTCTTCCACGGTGGCATTATTCTGCGCGACGCGGATGAAGGTTTTGTTGAGGTCTATCCCGGCGTTGCGGAGGAGCGGTTGCGTGAGGGTCAGTGCGAGACCGCCTGTATAGGAAGGGTTGAACAAGAATCCCGTGGCCAGATTCTGGTTTACATTTGTGCGCGCGGGGCTATAGTTCAGATCGACGTTGCCGCCAGTAATCAGGTTTGTCGTGGCATCAAACGTGATGGATTGGTTTTTTTGGTCAAAAGTGGTAATCCCAGTTAAATTGTTCCCGGTCGCGCCGAACACCGGCCGATTAAGCGGATTCACAGTTCGGTTGAATTGGCCGTTCACGCTCAGAGTCGGGTCGAACTTGGCTTGTTCGATGGTGATATCGGCCTGCCGACTTTCCTTCGTCTGGCGGCTGATACTGATGTCCAGATTATGCTTCAGTGCTCGAAGCGCCGCGTCAGCGAGGGAGATGGTTTCCCGTCTTTCCGTGGGCGGCACCTTGTCGATCTCCAATCCCCAGCTGAGGCCAGGCGACAGGACCAGACTGACTCCCACGGCATAGCCAAATGTGCGCCACCATCCATGTGCTGGAAGATTCTGCTCCATAACGCCCCCTTTGATCGACAAGGAATCTTTCTCCATACTATAATGGTGTCGGACGGACCTGTCATGGACTAACTGCTATGCGATTCCAAAGGCATCGGGTCGAGCAAAGTCTTCTACCGGTCTCAGCGTTTCCGGCAGCGCTGGCTGTGCTGGGCCTGCTCCTGTTTGCGCTCCCGTCGATGACCTCGCAAGCTTGGGGCCAGTCGACGATTTCCAGCGTTCGCTCATTCGATGGTGGGGTCGCGCCGTTGTTCAAGCTGCCCGGCCAAGGGAGTCTCTATCTCGACAATCAAGGCACGCAGGGATATCTGTACAACCCCGGGAACAATTTCCAATCGTACAGCTTTCGGAATCCCACGACCGGTCAAGCATGGAGCGGCGCAGTGAGCACGCTCGGGCCGCAACTGACGATCGGACTCATTCAAGGCGCCAATCAAGTCGGCTCACCAATCGTTCTTCCCGGTCCTCCACGCCAAACCGCGCCGTTGCCATCGATCCAATCCACCATTCTCGACGAGATCCCCTGACAGGACGCTGAAAAATCCCGCCAGCGTTTCAGGCTAAACCTCGGCCTTAGCCGCGCATGTTCTTTCTATTGAGCATTCGCCAGTTGCCAGGTGAGCGCGAGGACATACCGTGCTATGGTCCGCAAAATTTCCGGATTGATCGTGTCGGCGGTGTCGGTGGGCTGATGAAAGTGCGGGTGGACCCCGCCGCTCACGATGGTGACGGTTGGAATTCCTGCCTCTTTGAAAGGTACGTGGTCGCCACCGGGGAAGAATCCGTACAGGTCAAGCTTGTTTACCAAACCCGCTGCCCACCCTGCTTCCTTTAACGTGGATTTTCCAAACCCTGTGATACCGACGGTTAACAGTCCGTTTCCCACTCCGGCATGGTCGATGTTGATCATGGCCTTCGTTGAGCCGAGGGGGATGACGGGTCTCGATGTATAGAGGCGTGACCCGAGCAAATCTCTCTCCTCTCCACTAAAGGAGACAAAGAGGATCGTCCGTTGAGGACGTAGGCCAATTTTCCCAAGAGCCCGTGCGACCTCCAGCACTATGGCAGTTCCTGATGCATTGTCGTCAGCGCCTGGAAACCAGAGGCCCGCTGGACGTCCGAAATGGTCGCGATGGGCGCCGATGACGATGGTATCCGGTCCTGTCCCAGGGATGAGCCCTACCACGTTGGTCAGCAAGCCGTCCTCTATCGTGGTTTTCCAATGGAGAGATGCATATCGATTGGCTAGGCGCGATCGCGCTGATGGGGCGTTATTGAGTTGTTCTTGGAGAGTGCGAAGGCCGTCAGGATTGGACTCATCGCCGCTTCCGGCGAGGAGAGTCTCTGCCAATTCCGTGCTGATCCATGCGCCAGGGAGGGCTTGGTCAGGGGAGAGCTGCCCATAAAATGCGCTGGGCCTTCCCGTGGCGCCGCGGCGAGTTTCATATGGGCTGAGAATCGGCCCTGTTGCAGTCAGATAGGCCAAGGCTCCTCGATCTCGTGCGAAGCGGATCTTATCTGCATGGCTGACGGGGCTTGGGTAGTGATCCGGTTTGCCACGCAGGAAGAGCACGATGCAGTTCTTCACATCGACGCCGGCGTAATCGTCGATTCCTTGAGCGGGATCGACAATGCCGTAACCGACGAACACGACCTGACCCTGGAGATCGGCAGAGGGGGAGTCAAAGACCGGGAGGTAGTCTCTACTCAACTGCGCTGTGACCAACTGGTCCGCTGCGCCGGTGCGAACGACCGGGTCGGGTTCGATGAGTGACGTGGAGACCATCGAGGCCATGATGCCAACGGGCTCTTCCTTCCTGGCCTTGGGAGAGGAGAAGGCGATCCCGTTGTTGTCAATGAGCGGTAGTTGTACCCCTGCCAAAGTCAATTCCCGTGCAACCCATTGTGCGGATCGCAGGTCATCGGCGGATCCGGCTTGCCGTCCGTTGAAAGCCGGGCTGCTTAACGTGCGCACGTCGGCGAGCATCCGTTCGCTCGACAGGCTATCGAGTGCACCAAGCCATGCACGCTGGTCTTCCTCCGATTGCGCGTAACCTCGGCTCCCCAAGGGAAGCAGAGCGAGGATGATTCCCAGGAGAATGATCACAACAACGGAGGGGGGACAGCTGCGCGTCGAGCCGTTCATGCAGTGAGCCTTCTAAGAATAGGACACAACTATAACATAGACTGACTCGTTGCGGAGCGGTTGCAGGCCAATGTAGTATGCAAATTATGAGGATGAGTACGCGATGACAGATTCAATCGCACAAGCAAATCGTTTTCGGAATCGGCTGATCACAGAAGCTAGCCCGTATCTTTTGCAGCATGCGGAGAATCCAGTGGAGTGGTATTCCTGGGGCGAGGAAGCATTGTCGCGGGCAAAGGCAGAGGATAAGCCGATTTTGTTGTCGATCGGCTACTCGGCGTGCCACTGGTGCCACGTCATGGCCCATGAATGTTTTGAAAATGTCGAGATTGCCGGTGTCATGAACCGGGACTTTATTAACGTGAAGGTCGATCGAGAAGAGCGGCCCGATCTTGACGATATCTACCAAAAGTCCGCGCAGGTATTTCTAGGACGAGGGGGCGGGTGGCCCTTGACGATGTTTCTGACGCCTGACCAAGAGCCGTTCTACGGGGGGACGTATTTCCCGCCGACGCCCCGCTACAACCTGCCGGGATTTCCCGATGTGATGCGCGGTGTCGTCGAGGCCTATCGGAATCATCGAGACGATGTCCGCAAGAATGTGGAGAAGGTGAAAACCGGACTGCTGCGGGTCGGAGCGCCGCAGCCGTCTGACGATCCCTTGACGGATCGTTTGCTCGACGAGGCAGCCAAGAATTTAGGGCAGTTTTTCGATCCGGTGCATGGCGGATTCGGTGAGGGACCAAAATTTCCGACGGTTCCCCCGCTCAGCCTGTTGCTGCGCCAGACGGCTCGGACAAAGGATGTCTCCCATCAAGAACAGGTCCTCTTACAGCTAAGAACCATGGCGGCCGGAGGAGTCTACGATCATCTCGGCGGGGGGTTTCATCGCTATTCAGTGGATGACCGGTGGTTGGTTCCCCATTTCGAGAAGATGCTCTACGACAACGCGCAGCTGGTTCGGATTTATCTTGATGGATGGCGTCTCACCAAGGAGAACCGATTTCGTGAAGTCGTGGAAGAGACCTTAGAGTACGTTCGTCGTGAACTCACACATCCGGACGGCGCGTTCTTTGCCGCACAGGATGCCGACAGTGAGGGGCATGAGGGACGCTACTTCGTCTGGGAGCAGGGAGAGATTGCGGCGGTGCTGGGGGCCGAAACGGCTGAGGAGTTCTGCCGGCATTATGGGGTGACGGAGAGCGGCAACTTTGAAGGCAAGAACGTGTTGAACCGGCTCGGTGGGATTCAACTCGACCCCGACGCGCAAGCGGAGGCAGAATCCTTGTTGCGGCCTGCCAGGATACAGTTGCTTGCCGCACGCGAGCAGCGGATGAAGCTGCAGCGGGACGACAATATTCTCACGAGCTGGAATGGGATGATGGTGTCCGCCTATCTCGATGCCTATCACGCATTCGGGGTTCCCGCGTATCTGGCGGCTGCGGAACAGGCACTCACGTTTCTGCTGGACTATGCGGTCGAGAACGGGCGAGTGTATCGTACGGTCAGGGAGGGGAAAGGGCGCTTGAACGGCTATCTGGACGATGCAGCCTGTCTCGCCGCCGCATTGCTGGACGCGTTTGAGGCGACGTCGCATCGATGGTATCTGGATCAAGCCCGCGAGGTGACGGACCATTTGCTGAAGCGATATTGGGATGAGGCGGCGGGAGGGTGTTTTTACACGAGCCGAGACCACGAAGTCCTCCTCCATCGCATGAAGTCCGGGACCGATAGCGCGATTCCATCCGGTAATGCCATCGTCGCCTTGGTCTTGTTGCGGCTGTTCTCTTTCACCAGAGAGCAGAGGTACCATGACCGGGCTGAGCAGCTGTTCCGGGTGTTCCGTCACGTGATGGAGCACAATGCCTATGGCTCATCGGCCATGCTCTGCGCGCTGGATTGGTACCTGACGACGCCACAAGAAGTTGTGGTGATCGGGACTCGTGGCGATGCGATGACCGAATCACTGCTCGCAACAGTCCATCGGCGCTATCTGCCGAATCGTGCGGTGGTGGTAGCCGAAGGCGCCCATCACGCCGGGGAGTCCGACTTAGCGCTTGCCGCAGGGAAGACAAGTGTGAATGGGCAGCCAACGGCATATGTCTGCCAACGCCAGACCTGTTCGGCTCCGGTGACGGAAAGCCATCAATTGGACTTGTTATTGTAGGGAGAGTGCAATGGGCGTGGGCGACTCAGGCAAAGGATTGTACGATCACCTCTACCGCCGATTCTTCGAGAGTCGCGAGTCGCAGCAGGGCTATGATTTTCAGCAGGCGCCCAGTGGAAGCGCTCCAACACCTGGTGTCACGTTTCGGGATCGTCTTCGATGGTGGACCTGGGGTCGGTGGCGACGGCGAGACACGATCATGGCTGCCCGCGACCGGTTCCAGCAGGACATTCTCGATCTCAAGAAGCAGCCACCGAAGTAAGAAGAGATTGAGAGGATCGACGCGAGTGAACGTGGTATACGCGTGAAGTCTAAATATATAGGCAGGGTCTCTGTCGTGCTTGCATTGGCCGTGATTGCCGGTGAGTGGAGCTTCTGTATCGAGTGGTCCCACGCTATTCAGGCAGAGAGCCGGACGGAAAAAGAAGCCAACTTAAAAGCTCAGGCACAAGGGGGGTTGTTTAATCGGTGGACCTTCGATCAACAGAAGCCTAGTGAGGCTCCTGCCGGATTCTCGATGCTGGAGTTCGGCGAGGGACCGGTTGCAGAATGGACGATCAAGGCAGACGCTGATGCGCCCTCGGCGTCCAATATTCTGGCCGTGAATTCATCGTGCCAGGTGGTGACCTGTTACCGTTTGATCGTCGCCGACGGCTTTCAGTATGAATATCCAGATGTGTCAGTCAGGATGCGATTTCCCGTCGGCGCTGCGACGGGAGTGGGCGGAGTGGTATTTGGAGTGAAGGATGCCACGCATTTCTATGCGGCAGTGGTCGATCTTGCGACGAAGACGCTGGAAGTGAGCCGTGTGGTGGATGGAAAGGAGACGCGACTCGGGCAATCGTCAATCACGCCCAAGACGGCTCCCTGGCACATGCTGCGAATCCAGCGGAACACCATTGTCAGCAAGGACTTTATCGAAACCTTCTTTGACGGACAGTTTGCCGTGACAGTTGAAGATCAGTCGCTGGCGATCGGTCAAGTCGGACTCCTGGTTCGGGGACAAACAAATCTGGATTTCGATAGCTTGCACGCCATTCCGCTCTTTTCTCAGCGCCCGCTTTCTCCTCCCGCGGCCTATTAGATAGACGCATAGCATCGCGCATGATTGTATCGTTGCTTGCATTTGAAGGGGTAGAGGAGTAAAGTACGTCTCGTGTGTCATCGCGAGAGGCCTGGTGGTGATACCACGGAGAGAGACAAGGCCTAAGTCAGATGTTGTTTTGGTTCTGCACGGGAATTTGATCGGAAGCCAGCCTTGAGCCGCCATGGTGTTTGCATCTTCGGCCCACTCCTTCCTTACTTTGTTCTCGAGTCCAAGACAACACATATTCTCAAAGGAGGAGCCCAATGGGTTCGAAGATCTATGTCGGTGGTTTGCCGTATTCCACAACTGAGCAGCAGCTGAGCGATTTGTTTGCTGTTCATGGAGCGGTGACATCATCCAGGATTATCACAGATAAGTTTACCGGCCAGTCCCGCGGGTTTGGGTTCGTGGAGATGTCCTCGGATTCAGAAGCGCAGGCGGCGATCACCGCATTGAACGGCACTGAGTTAGGCGGTCGCACGTTGACCGTCAACGAAGCGCGCCCCCAGGAGCCACGTACCGGTGGTGGTGGAGGCGGCGGTCGCGGCGGCCGTGGTGGTGGAGGCGATCGGTACTAAGTTGTAACAAGTGTTTTACACGTCGGGGCTGCCTATCCGGCAGCCCCGCTATTTCCTTCCTAGAATTGCCCATCAACTCGATGCGTTTCTCGGCCCCCTGACCGGGCCGGATCATGCGCAGTCCCAGGAAGTGTGCCTATACAAGGAGTTTTATGTCTACGTTTGTTGAGATGAATTTGCCCAAGTCCCTTGTCCAACGCCTGACACAGGCGGGCTTGACGACACCTACGCCGGTGCAACAGGCGGCCATTCCAGTGGCGCTGAAAGGCCGGGACATTATGGCGCAAGCCAAGACCGGGAGCGGGAAAACGCTGGCGTTTTTATTGCCGATTATCGATCAGGTCCTGCGAGGAGAGGCTTCTGCGCCCGCGCCTGGTCCCTATACCAAGTCCGGACCACGGCAGGTTTCCGGACCGAAGTTTTTGGTGCTGGCGCCCACAAGGGAATTGGCGCTTCAGATTGAAATGGAGCTACGCAAGTATGCCCCGATGTCCGTGACCTCCTTATCAGTGTACGGCGGGACACCGATCGAGCGTCATTACCGTGCATTGCAACGACCACCGATGGTGGTGGTCGGTACGCCAGGACGGTTGCTCGACTTGGCCGGCTCCGGCCACTTGAAGTTGAGCGGCGTGACGTTTCTTGTGATGGATGAGGCCGATCAGATGTTGGATCGCGGATTCCTGCGTGACATTCAACGGATTATTCGTCTTCTCCCGGCTGAGCGGCAGACGTTGCTGTTCTCCGCGACATTTTCGGGTGACATTCAGACGCTTGCGCAGACCATGCAGCGCGATCCCGTTCGCATCTCTGTCGATCCTGGGATTAGCACTCCAACCACGATCGTGCATGCCTACTATGTCGTACCGGGGGATCAGGCGCGCACGCAACTTGTCCATACGTTGCTGCAGACCGTTACGGGTAATGAGCGGTCGATGGTGTTCTGTGATCAAAAGTATAAGGTGCGGCGCTTGGCGGCCCAATTGGGTGGAGAACCGGCTTCGGTCGGTGCGTTAACCGGCAATCACAGCCAAGCGCAGCGGGAACGAACGCTCGGCGCCTTTCGGGCCGGCCGGCTCCGTTCGCTCGTGGCGACTGATGTGGCAGCCAGAGGTCTCGACATTCAGGATGTGGCCCAAGTGATTCACTATGAGTTGCCGACCAATCCGAACTCGTACGTCCATCGGACAGGGCGAACAGGTCGGGCTGAAAAGGAAGGGGCGACGTTTTTGATTCTCTCTCAGTCCGAAGAGCGAGAGTATCTTCGAATGGTGAGACAATTACGAATCGAGACGAAGAAACTCGCGCTTCCTGTGTTTGTGGCTCTCCCGTCTCCGGTCCCTATAACGGTCAGTGAACAGCAGCCTCCTCGCCACCGGCACCATCGAAGTGCCGAACCATCGGGCCGGCGATTCCGCGAGGGCGAGAATCGAGGATCAGCTCATCGGCCTGGCGCCTCGGTCGGTGGGTCCAGGCATTCACGATATTAGACCGCATAATTCATGCGAGACTCGCGAGACTTGCGAGAAAAGCGGGACGGGTGAGACAGATGACGGTTCGAAGTTCGAGATTTCTTGAACGTCGAACCCAGAACTTCGAACTTCCTGCAGCCGTTGCGCGCGGTGCTGTTTCCGATGGTAAGATAACTTCCCATGCCGCTGTTTCAACTCGAAGCCCCATTCAAGCCCTGCGGAGATCAAGGCCAGGCCATCGATAAGTTAGTGGCCGGGATTGGAGCCGGCCGGAAGCACCAAGCGCTGCTCGGTGTGACCGGATCCGGCAAGACCTTTACCATGGCTAATGTGGTCGCGCAGGTGCAGAAGCCCACATTGGTGTTGGTCCATAACAAGACGCTGGCCGGTCAGCTCTATCAAGAGTTCAAACAGTTCTTCCCTCGCAACGCGGTGGAGTATTTCGTCAGCTACTACGATTACTACCAGCCGGAAGCCTATATTCCCCAAAGCAACACGTACATTGCCAAGGACGCTTCGGTCAACGACGCGATCGACCAGATGCGGCATGCGGCGACGTCCGCGTTGCTCCAACGGAACGACGTGCTGATCGTCTCGTCGGTCTCCTGTATTTACGGCCTCGGGTCGCCTGAGGTCTATCACGAGATGGTGGTCTTCCTCGAAGAAGGAATGGAGGTTCGGCGGGAGAAGATTCTGGCGAAACTGGTCGAGATTCAATATGCCCGCGATGATATAGATTTCCACCGTGGAACCTTTCGTGCCCGAGGTGACGTCATTGAAATTTTCCCGGCTTCGAATGATGCGGTGTCCGTACGGATCGAATTGTTCGGTGACGTGGTCGACGCGATTCACGAAATCGATCCGCTCACGGGAAAGTCGCTCAGGAAACTTCCGAAAGTGGCAATCTATCCGAACACGCACTATCTCATTGCGCCGGATCGGTATGAGCAGGCGATTACGGGCATCGAAGAAGAATTGGACGAACGCGTCGCCTATTTCAAGAAACAGAATCAGCTCGTGGAAGCACAGCGGATCGCGCAGCGTACCAAATTCGACCTCGAAATGATTCGGGCGATGGGGTATTGCCATGGCATCGAAAACTACTCGCGGCACCTCAGTGGCCGCGCGCCCGGTGAGCAGCCTCCGACACTCATCGACTATTTCCCCAAAGACTTTTTGCTGATCGTCGATGAGTCTCATGCGACGATTCCCCAAGTGGGTGGGATGTCCGAGGGCGACTATTCGCGGAAGCGCACATTGGTCGAGTACGGATTTCGCTTGCCCTCGGCGATCGATAACCGGCCGCTGACGTTCGCCGAATTTGAGCGCTGTCTCAAGCAGGCGGTATATGTTTCCGCGACGCCAGGCCCCTATGAGCTTGGGCATGCGGCTGGAGAGGTGGTCGAGCAGGTTCTTCGCCCGACCGGTTTGATGGATCCAGTCATCGACGTGCGCCCGGCCAAAGGGCAGGTGGATCATCTCCTCGGCGAAGTGCGGACTGAAACGGCACAGGGGGGGCGTGTGCTGATCACCACCTTGACCAAGCGCATGGCAGAGGATTTGAGCGAGTACTACCACGATCTTGGTATCAAGGTGCGGTATCTGCATTCCGACATCAAAACGTTGGAACGGGCTGAGATCATACGCGATCTGAGGCGGGGGGTGTTCGATGTGCTGGTGGGGATCAATCTGCTGCGCGAAGGGCTGGATCTTCCCGAGGTCACTTTGGTGGCGATTCTCGATGCGGATAAGGAAGGATATCTGCGGTCTTATCGGGCGTTGATCCAGACGGCTGGGCGGGCAGCGAGAAACGTGCGGGGCCACGTAATTTTCTACGGTGATGCTGTCACCGATTCGATGCAAATGGCGCTCGCCGAGACCAGTCGCCGGCGCACGATTCAGGCCGACTATAATACCAGACACGGGATCGTGCCCACGAGCATCAAGAAGGATGTGCTGGCGCTCGAATATGCCACGGTAGATATGGATGCTGTGCAGCTGGATTTGGCCGCTGAGTCGCCGGCCGTCTATGGGGCAGAGGAAGCGACCGAACAGATCATCAAACGGTTGGAAACGGAAATGAAAGCCGCCGCCAAGGCGTTGGAGTTTGAACGAGCCGCAGTCCTACGAAACCGGATTCGAGCGCTGAAGCTGAAGGAGTTGGAGTTGAAACCGGAGATCTAACCAGGTCTGTCTGGTTTCTCTGGTCTATCCGGTCTATCTGGTTCATTCGTTCAACTAAACACACGGGACAGACCGAATGGACCAGACAGACCAAATGCACAAGACAGGCTGGAGGGCTTTTTCAGCATCCTGCTATACGTTCTTGTACAAATAGATCCCCAAGAACATTCCGACGAGACTGAGTAGGTTAATTTTGAGTTCAAAGCCTAGGGTGAGCTTGAGGAGGACCAGGTCGATCGTGAGCGGTGGGTTGATGCCAGGGGTAAAATTGGTGGCGAAGATCGTTTGAATCGTGCCATGTGGGGCCATGACCCGGAGGATTTCCCCCAGCACTCCGCCCAATAGTCCACCGATGAGCACGAAAATGAGCAGAACCCAGTATGATTTTCTCACGGCAACCGCCTCAGAACTCTCATAACTCTCTGTGTGGTCTTACGGAAACCATGGCAGGACCATTTGGACCATAGCGAAAGGCCTAGGACATGTCAATAAAATGTACGTCTCCCTTTCCCTTGACTTCATCTTGCCCCGTCCTTTAGACTCCCCGATACTCTTTTGCTAGATTTTTCGAGGCGATCGGAGATCCGGGATAAGGCTTCGATTGCCTTTTTATTTGTGGCGTTATGCTCGATTCTCTCAGCGAAAAATTCGAGAAGATTTTAAAAAAGCTGCGCGGTTCCGGTGTCCTCACCGAAGAGAACATCGCGGAAGCCTTGAAAGAGGTTCGTCTGGCGCTGCTTGAAGCCGACGTCAACTTCAAGATCGTCAAGGATTTTGTCGAGCGGGTTCGCGCGAAAGCTGTTGGGCAGGAAATCCTTCAGAGTTTGACCCCCGGCCACCAGGTCGTCAAGGTGGTGTGGGACGAGCTTCGGGAGATGATGGGGCACGAGAAGGCCGGTCTGGCTCTCGCTTCGAATCCTCCGACCGTCGTCATGATGGTGGGGCTCCAAGGCGCTGGAAAGACGACGACCTGTGGGAAGCTCGGGCGGTACTTCAAGGCGCAAGGGAAACGGGTCCTTCTGGTTGCGGCAGATCCTCGTCGCCCGGCAGCCGGTGATCAGTTGGCAAGTCTGGGGCGCGATCTTGCGATCGACGTGTATCGAGCCGACCAGGCGCAAGCGGTTCAGACCGATGTCGTCCGTATTTGCCAGACTGGTGCGGAACGGGGGCGAGACCAGGGGTACGATCTTGTCGTGCTGGATACCGGCGGGCGTCTCCACATCGACGATGAGTTGATGGGAGAGCTGGTCGCGGTGAAAGCGGCTGTGCAGCCACAAGAAACACTCTTGGTGGCGGACGCCATGACGGGCCAAGACGCGGTCACGATGGCGAGCCAGTTCGACCAACGCATCGGACTGACCGGCATCATCCTGACCAAGGTTGAGGGCGATGCCCGGGGCGGGGCGATCCTGTCTATCAGAGCGGTGACCGGCAAGCCGATCAAGTTTTTGGGTGTGGGCGAGAAGCTCGATGCGCTGGAGTTGTTTCATCCGGATCGGATGGCCTCCCGTATCCTCGGAATGGGCGACGTGCTCTCGCTGATCGAAAAGGCTCAAGAAACCTTTTCACGCGAGCAGGCAGAGGAGACGCAAAAGCGGCTGACAGGCAGCACCCTCACGCTGGAGGATTTCCGCGCTCAGTTGGGGCAGGTCAGTCGCCTGGGTTCGATGGATCAGATTTTAGGCATGTTGCCGGGGGGCCAGAAGCTTAAGGGAGCGATGGAAGGGCAGATGCCGGAACGAGAGATGAAACGCGTGTTGGCGATGATCGATTCGATGACCGTACGAGAGCGGCGCGATCATACGCTCATCAATGGGAGCAGGAAAAAGCGGATTGCCCGCGGAAGCGGGACGAAGGTGGAAGAGGTGAATCGATTGATTAAACAGTTTCTATCGGCAAGAAAAATCGCCAAGGTTATGGCAGGGTCGGGTGGGCGTCGGCAGCTTGCCCAGATGATGCGTTCTAGGTAAGGGCGCAAGAACCATCATTCATTACGGATGTGTGCATAGGAGGAGGAATCTAGTGGCTGTTCATTTGAGATTGACGAGGACAGGACGACACAAGCGACCGCTCTACCGCGTTGTGGCAGCGGATTCTCGGAAGCCGCGCGACGGGCGGTTCCTGGAAATTCTCGGGATTTTCGATCCCTTGAAAGAGGCGGGTCTGCCGGAGCTGAAGCAGGAACGGGTGTTGAGCTGGTTGCATCAGGGAGCTCAGCCGACTGTCACCGTCAAGACATTGCTCCGCCGCAGCGGCGTGTGGAAGCAGTTCGAATCGGAGAAGGCGGCGAAGAAGAAGGGCGCCTAGGACCCGATGATCGCTCAGGAAGATTTTGTGACGATCGGTAAGATCGCACGCCACTTTGGCGTGCGAGGCGAATTTAAAGTACGATCGTTGAGCGATGTGCCTGGCCGTTTGGAGCGGTTGAAGCAGGTTCGAGTGTTGGGGCCGACAGGAGAGACGATCGAGAAGACCGTGGCGTATGTTCGCCGAGCCGGCTCGACGTATATCATGAGCCTTGTCGGTGTCACGACGCCGGAAGAAGCCGCGACGTTGCGCGGGGGATTGCTCCAAGTGACCCGTGCCCCGGCTGCGGTGTTGGCGGCGGATGTGTACTTTGAGTGTGATCTGATCGGGCTGGCGGTTGAGACCGAGCAGGGCGACGAGGTTGGCGTGCTGGAAGCGATTCTGGAAATACCGGAGAATCGGATCTTCGTCGTCCGCAAGGGGACGAAAGAAATTCTCATTCCAGCCGCGAAGAGTTTTGTCACGTCGGTGGACCTCCAGCGCCGCCGGATGGTGGTTCGCGGGATCGACGACTTGTTTGAGGAGCGCCATGCGGTGTGACATCCTGACGCTGTTTCCCGACATGGTGGCGCCGGTGCTCGGTCAGAGCATTCTTAAACGAGCGCAGGAAAAAGGTCTGCTGCGTGTTCACGTGCGAAACTTGCGTGACTACATGCTCGACCGCCACAAGGTAGCGGACGACGTGCCCTATGGCGGAGGGGCTGGGATGGTGATGAAGGCTGAGCCTATCTTGCGCGCGGTGGAAGAGATTCAAAATGACTATGCACGGGCCGGTGAACAGATCCGGTTGCTGTTTCCCTCTCCGCACGGTCGTCCGTTCACGCAGGCCTACGCGAAAAATCTTGCGGATGACCCTCGTCGACTCGTCATTCTCTGTGGCCACTACGAAGGGGTCGACGAACGAGTGCGGCTGGCGTTGCATCCGGAAGAAATTTCCGTCGGAGATTATGTGTTGACTGGAGGCGAATTGCCGGCGCTGGTGCTCATCGATGCCGCAGCCCGTTTGATTCCCGGCGTATTGGGTGATCCAGAGTCGATCGTGGAAGAATCATTCACGGATGCCATGCTCGAATATCCGCATTATACAAGACCGGCGGAGGTTCGAGGGATGCCTGTGCCGGAGGTGTTGCTTTCAGGGCATCATGAGGCCATTCGTCGGTGGCGTCGGAAGGAAGCCCTGCGAAGCACCTATCAGAGGCGGCCGGATCTTTTGCAGGATCGGGTCTTCAGTCTCGAAGATCAACAATTGTTAGACGAACTTACTCGTGAAGGCGTCCCGAAGACGTCTGTTCGATGTGGGGAGGAGGGGGTAGTCTCATGAATCGGTTGGAACGGATACAGCAGTCTTTCAGGAAGAAGTCGGCGCCCAGTTTTGAAATCGGAGATACCGTCCGCGTGCACGTGAAAGTGGTCGAAGGGGAAAAAGAGCGTATTCA
This sequence comes from Nitrospiraceae bacterium, assembly GCA_041748925.1. GTDB lineage: Bacteria > Nitrospirota > Nitrospiria > Nitrospirales > Nitrospiraceae > Palsa-1315. The sequence goes on from JBGTCI010000041.1 coordinate 28,015, forward strand.
GGTGTTCGAAGGAGCGGTGATCGCTCGGAAAGGGCTCCTGAACACGGAGACCTTCACGGTGCGCAAAGTCTCCTACGGCGTCGGTGTGGAACGAATCTTCCCTCTCCATTCGCCGATCGTCACGCGTGTCGAGGTCATGCGTCAGGGCAAGGTGCGCCGGGCCAAGCTGTACTATCTTCGAGGGAAGAAGGGGAAGTTTGCTAAAGTCGAAGATCGGGAATTTGTCGCGAGCGTCAAGGGGCAAACCGGAACCGCCCGTAAGGTTGAAGAGCCGGCCGAAGCTGTCCCGGCCTCAAAAGCCTAGTCTCATTCCCTGGTTCCATCGACGACGAGTGTCGCGTGCCCTTTCAACAGTCGCATCGCGGGGCCGCATCGTGGGACCTACCGACGAATTTGAATTAGAAGCCAGGCGGCGCGGCTGTCGCCGCATCGCCGGCCTGGATGAAGCCGGACGGGGCCCTCTCGCGGGTCCTGTCGTCGCGGCGGCGGTGATCCTACCTTCTCGTTGCCGCTTGGTTGGCGTGAACGATTCCAAACAAGTCTCCGAATCCGAGCGGGCGCGGCTCTACGACGTGATCGTTGCGCGGGCACGTGGTATCGGAGTGGGAATTGCGACAGAGCAGGAGATCGACCGAGTCAACATTTTAGAAGCGACTCGCCTGGCCATGCGTCGCGCACTGGCATCGTTGACTCCTCCGGCGGACTGCCTCTTGATCGATGCCATAACATTGCCGGATCTCGCCATTCCCTCCCGCTCTATCATTAAGGGTGATATGTTGTCGATGTCGATTGCCGCCGCGTCGATTGTGGCCAAAGTCACGCGTGATCGCATGATGGAGGAGTACCATCTGATCTACCCCGATTATAACTTTCTCTCCCATAAAGGGTATGGGACGGAAGAGCATTTGCAACGGCTCGTTCAGCATGGTCCCTGCGCGATCCATCGACACACGTTCGCTCCAGTCGCACAAGTCTTGAGTGGAAGCCGCGACAGGTGGCCCCTCTCACATACAGGCCTGGGCGAATTTTCACGGATGAATCAGTGACCATCCTTGATCCCCGGAGAGTTTTTGGTCAAGCTGGGGAATCGGCAGCCGAGAAGTATCTGCGGCACAAGGGGTATCGGATCGTGGCACGCAATCTGCGTTCGTCGGTCGGGGAGTTGGACTTAGTGGCCGAAGACGGTCAGGTGCTGGTCTTTGTCGAGGTGAAGGCGCGTCAAACCGACGCGTTCGGCGGAGCGATCCATGCCGTTCACCATCGGAAGCAGGAGAAGTTAATCCAGTTAGCGGCTCAGTATTTGGCCCGCCACCACATCAAAGATCGGCTGTGCCGATTCGATGTCGTTTTGCTGCAAGGCACGGATGCCGTCGCCTCGCAGATCGAGCATATTCAGAATGCCTTCGAAGTTTCCGGAGACGATCTCCGTTGGTAGGCGACGATGATTCAATTGATCCATGTTTCGAAACAGTACGATCAGCGGCCGGCGCTCTTGGACGTCAGTCTCGAGATCGGCAAGGGAGAATTTGTCTTACTCATGGGACCCAGCGGAGCAGGCAAGTCGACGCTGTTGCGGATGCTTATCGGGGCTGAACGGCCCGACGAGGGGCAGATCTTCGTTCACCAAAAAAATGTGACGACGCTCAGGACGTCTGATATTCCCTATCTGCGCCGCAAGGTGGGAACGGTGTTTCAAGACTTTCGGCTGTTGCCGAAGAAGTCCGTCTTCGACAATGTCGCGCTGCCCCTGCTGGTGCAAGGAATTTCTTCTGCCGACATTCGCCGGAAAGTCACGGAAGCGCTACGGGCGGTCGGCGTCGAACACAAGCGAGATCAGATTCCGGCGGGTCTCTCGACGGGAGAACAACAGAGAGTCTGCATTGCGCGCGCTATTGTCAACGGTCCGGTCGTCTTGTTGGCGGATGAACCGACCGGAAATTTGGACCCTGCCCTGACGTCCGAGATCATCGAACTGTTTAAACTCATTAATGCTCGAGGGACAACCGTCGTGGTGGCGACGCATGATCCTCTGGTTATGGGGCAGGTCAATCGGCGGGTGCTCACATTGTCACAGGGCCGTTTGCTGCGGGAACAGCGGGTGCTGGAGTGAGGACGCTCTCGTATCTTCTCAGAGAGTCCTGGGTCAATATGCGAACCAACCGGACGACGACGATGGTGGCCATCTTGACCACGGCTTTTACGTTGGCTTGTGTCGGCATTTTCTTGCTGCTCTATGTCAATCTGCGGGCGGCGGCCGGATGGCTTCAGGACGATGTCAAGATCATGGTGTATCTTGATGAACAACTCACCTCCGACTCGATCGCTGAAGTGGAACAGCAGTTGCGGGGCGATCGTGCGGTCGCCTCACTGCTGTTTATCTCGAAAGAGCAGGCGCTGGGAGAGTTCAAAGCGCAATTTCCTTCGGAGTCTCACTTGCTCGAGGGGTTGGGCCAGAATCCCTTACCGGCGTCCTTCGTCGTGGCGCTCAGCCCGTCGTTCCGTTCGCCGGACGCGGTCAAGCGATGGGCGGAACGGGTCAGGCAGGTCGCCGGCGTCTCCAAGGTTGACTACAATCAAGATTGGATCGACGCCCTTGCGACAGTGATTCGATCGATTGAGTTGGTCGCCATCGGCATAGGCATCATTCTCTCGGCGGCTGCCGTAACCATTATCGCCAATACGATTCGCCTCACGCTGTTTGCCAGGCGGGACGAGATCGCCATTTTGCGCCTCATCGGGGCCACGACCAGTTTTATCCGAATCCCCTATTTGTTAGAGGGCGCGGTGCTTGGCGCCTTGGGCAGCGCACTCTCGCTGGTCATGCTCAAGTGCATGTACGAATTGTTTCGACAGCAAATGCGGACGACGGGACGATTCGCCGGGATCGACAATCTCATAGCATTCTTTCCCCTATCGATCTGTTTTGCCTTGATTGCGGTAGGGATGGGGCTTGGGTTTGCGGGCAGCTTCGTGTCGATACGGCGTTTCGGCGAGGCCAAGGCATGAGGTCTTGGCCGGGGCTCAGAGCCGGAGTCATCATCTTGGGGTTGCTGGGTGTGTCCTGGCCAATGGTTGCGGTTGCCGATCCGATCACCGATAAGATTGAGAAAGAACGCAAGGCCCTCGACCAACTCAAAGGCCAGATCGAAGAGACACGCAAACAGGCTGATGAAGCAGGGAAAAAGCGAGAGTCTCTCTTGCAGGGGATTCAGACGCTCGACGAACGCGTAGTGCACTACCGGCAAACGCATCAGGAGATCAGCCGAAAGTTGCGGAAGAAAGATCAAGAGATCGAAGCCATTAATGTGCAATTATCCGGTTTGCGAGTGAGTGTTCGAGAACGTCAGGACGCCATTCTGGCTCGATTGCGTGTTCAGTACATGGAGGGGCGTTTTGGGCATTGGAAAACGTTGTTGGCCTCGGACTCGTACGGTGACTTTCAGCGCCGGCTTCAATATCTTTCGGCCGTATCCGAACGGGATTATGCACTCATGGGCACCTTCCGAGCCGATATGACCCGTATGGAGCAGGCGGAACGGCAGCGGGAAGAAGCGCGGATCGGTATGCTGTCGTACAAGCAAAGTACCGAAAAGCAGCTGGCGGAGATGAAATCGGTCAAAAAAGAAAAGAAGATCTATCTTGCCAGGATCACGCATGAAAAAGAGTCGTACGAACATGCCCTCCAAGAATTAGAACGATCCGCGTCGCGTATCGACAGTCTGTTGCGCGAAATGGAACAGCGCCGTCGCGCCGCCGCAGTGCGGCCTCCGACCGGAGCGGTCGCTCCTCGTGGGGTGAAGGGCGCACTACCGTGGCCGGCTGATGGGAGCGTTGTCTCTTTCTTCGGCCGTCAGAAACATCCAACTTTCAACACCTATGTGCAGCGCAGAGGCATCGAAATCAAGACGGCCGAGGGGAGCGCCATTCACGCGGTCATGCCTGGATCCGTCGTCTATGCAGACTGGTTGAAAGGCTACGGACTCGTTATAATCCTTGATCATGCGAATGGGTTCTTTTCGCTGTATGCCCATGCCTCAAAGATATTGGCGACAGTGGGAGCGCAGGTGGGAGCCGGGCAAGCCATCGGCGAAGCAGGCGACACAGGCATGACGGGTGAAAATACTCTATACTTTGAGTTACGCCAGGGGGCGGAGCCGCTTGATCCTCTCCAATGGTTGGCGAGGCGATAGCAGGTTGCGGAATAACTTGGTTTATATATACAACATCGCTGAGATCTCAAAGAATGTGCTGATGCCACAAAAGCTCAGGATGCTCAAAAAGGCCGTCCAGCAAGGCCGCAGTGAGCGAAGAGGCGAGGCGTACGCTTCGGTACGTTGAGCTTCTGAGCGATGCGAGAACGCCGCTGGCGGACTTTTTCAGCATCCTGAATAGAGAATGGGAAGAGGAAAGGACAACATATGATGGAACAGAATCCTAGACGACGATTCTGGATATTAACCCCGATGGTGATGGTTGCGCTGGTCGTGGGTGTGCTGCTTGGCAAAGGGTGGGAGCGAACCGGGCATGCCACGGAAACCTACGAAGAGTTGAAGACGTTTTCCGAGGTGTTGACCCAAGTTCAGAAGAGTTACGTCGACGAAACAAAGGTGAAGGATCTCGTCCAGGGAGCCATACGTGGAATGCTCTCGACCCTCGATCCACATTCAGCGTACATGACGCCCGACATGTTTAAGGAAATGCAGGTTGAAACGAAAGGTGAGTTTGGGGGCGTGGGCATTCAGATCGGTGTGAAGGAGAATCGTTTGGCGGTGATTGCGCCCATTGAGGGCACGCCGGCCTATCGAGCCGGAGTCAAAGCCGGTGATTTCATTACCAAGGTGAATGAGGAGACGACCAAGGACCTCACGTTGATGGATGCGGTTCAGAAGATGCGCGGCCCCAAGGGCTCGAAGGTCAATCTGACGATTCAGCGGGAGGGAACTCCCGAGCCGCTTCAGTTTACGCTGGTTCGCGATACGATTAAAATCGAGAGCGTGAAGTCGAAGGTATTGGACAATATCGGGTACGTTCGGTTGACGCAATTTCAAGAATCGACGGGACGGGATTTGAGCAAAGTGCTCAAACAGTTCAAAGACCAGAAACTCCAATCGACCATTCTCGACCTCCGCAACAATCCCGGAGGACTATTGACCGCGTCCGTTGAGGTCTCCGAGCAGTTTCTCCCCGGCGGCAAGCTAATCGTCTATACGAAAGGACGTGAAAGCAAAAAGGACGAGTGGATCGCAAAGGGGAAAGATCAGATGGACGACTCGCCTATGATTATTCTGATCAATGAAGGATCGGCCAGCGCGTCGGAAATCGTGGCCGGGGCGTTGCAAGACTACGGGCGGGCGGTGATCGTTGGCACGACTTCATTTGGTAAGGGATCGGTGCAAACGATTCTCCCGCTGGGGGATGGGTCCGGGCTCCGCCTCACGACGGCGAAGTACTACACGCCGAAAGGGCGCTCGATCCAATCAACCGGTATCACGCCTGATATCGTTGTGAAATCCCAGCCACCGACCACTGTTGCCAAGGCCGGTGAGACGAAGCCAGGTGAAAAGGAAGGGGAGCTGAAGCAGGCCAAACCCGCGGTCGTGCCGGGGAAAGATCAACCGACTCAGAACGGTAAAGGACAGGAAGAAGGCATTCCGAAGAACGGGGCCACGCCTCAGCCTCCTCCCGTCGAGGCCTCTGGTGATCCCTCACTCGAGCAGGATGTACAACTCCAAAAGGCGGTCGAGATGCTGAAGACCTGGAAGATCTTCAAGGAGCTTCCTCGCGCCTCCTAATGTAGGACTGCTGTTGTGAGGCGGCGATCGCCTCCAGCAGCCGTTCTTCCGACCCAGTGAACCCTGGTACGGTGCGAAGCATGTGCGATCGCACCAGCTGTTCCAGATCGGTCAATGTGGTGATGGAGAGGCGGGTGTAGAGGTATGCCACAAGCGATTCAGACAGTCCCGGGAGCTGAGCCCATGTTTTCACCGCTTCTGGGAGAGGCGTTCTCAAGGCTTCATAGGCCTGAATGGTTCCAATTCTGAGAAATTCTTCAATTTTGTCCGCCAGGTCCCTGCCGACTCCATCAATATCTTCAAGCGCGTGCCGAGAGGCAACGTCCGCAATGTCTTCTTCCAAGGCTTCGATGTTCTCCGCTGCCTTCCGATAGGCCCTGACCCGATAGGGGTTCGCTCGCTGGGAGGCTAATCGCTCCGCGATCGACCGAAAGATGGTGGCGACTTGCTGATTGTATTGAGGGGTCGACATCATAGACCGTGGTGGCGGTATTCTGACGTGGTGATGGATTCAGAGGCAAGGGGCTTATTGACAACCAGATTTCTGGTCCCCTAGGATGATGAATGATGGCGGAGGCGATTCAGATTCAGGTGAACGGAGAGCAGCGGGGCTGTCAGGCCGGTGCCACCGTGGGGGATTTGCTGCGTGAACTCGCCGTCAAGACCGAGCGTGTGGCAGTGGAGCTGAATTTGGAGATCCTGGACCGCAAGGATTTCGATCACCGAAGTCTGAAGGAAGGGGATCGAGTCGAGATCTTGAGCTTCATCGGCGGGGGTGCGCCAGTGGATATTCGGGGCAAAAGGAAGGGTTCCGTCTATGCAGAATGATCGGTTGATTATTGCCGGTCGTGAGTTTACGTCTCGGCTGTTTGTTGGAACCGGAAAGTATAAGGACTTTGCCGAAACCAAGAAAGCCATTGAGGCGTCGGGAGCCGATGTAGTGACCGTGGCGGTGCGGCGCGTTAATATCACCGACCGCTCCAAAGAGAACCTGCTCGATTATCTCGATCCGAAGAAGTACACCATTCTTCCCAACACAGCCGGCTGTTACAACGTGGAAGATGCCCTGCGCTATTCCCGCTTGGCCAGGGCCGCCGGCGTATCCGATTTGATCAAACTGGAAGTGCTTGGTGACGAGAGAACTCTCTTTCCCGATACGGCTGGATTGATCGAAGCGGCGAAGATTCTCGTCAAAGAAGGCTTTATCGTACTGCCCTATACGAATGACGATCCCATCGTAGCTCAGAAGCTTGTCGACGTCGGGTGTCCCGCCGTCATGCCGTTGGCGGCGCCGATCGGGTCTGGACTCGGTATCCGTAATCCCTATAACTTGAAAATCATCATGGAGATGGTCAAGGTGCCGATCATTGTCGATGCCGGCGTTGGAACTGCCTCCGATGCCGCCCTTGCGATGGAATTAGGGGCGGACGGAGTGCTCATGAACACGGCCATTGCCGGGGCTAAAGATCCCATTGCCATGGCCGAGGCGATGAAGTATGCGGTGTACGCCGGCCGGTTAGCGTATAAGGCCGGACGAATCCCACGAAAACTGTATGCCACGGCGAGTAGTCCCATCGAAGGTATGCTATAGCAGAATGCTGAAAATGTCCGCCTGCGTCGTTCTCGGCTCATCGAAATCCTCAACGTACCCCTGAGGGTACGCCTCCGGTTTCGATTCGCCTTCGGCCTTGCTGGACAGCCATTTTGAGCATCCTGCTTCCTATATAATACGTCCTGAGCAATAAGTGCTGAGACTAAAGATAGCAAGGGGCGACCTTGTGTGCTTAGCACTCAGCACTTCTGAATCAGCACTTTCCTGATGTTGACACTCTCCAGCCGTCTTCTTGTCGTTACGGATCGCCATCAGACCACGGGGCGTCCATTGGTCCCCCTTCTCCAACGGGTGCTCGCAGCCGTGACGCCTGCGATTCAACTCCGTGAACGCGATCTCTCTACCAGAGAACTCGTGACACTTGCCTGTGAGGTGCAGGCCCTGACGGCTTCGCATGGTTCTCAACTCTTGATCAACGATCGGATCGATGTCGCGTTGGCGCTGGAAGGAGTCGGCGTCCATTTGCGCAGCAATAGTCTGCCTGTGTCGGTCGCACGCCAGATGCTGGGGACACAGCGTCTGCTGGGCATTTCCGTACATTCGGTAGAGGAGGCGGTCCAAGGTGAATCGCAGGGGGCAGACTACATCGTGCTTGGCCCGATCTACGAGACGCCGACTAAACAGATGTTCGGTCCACCGCTCGGCATTCGCACGCTCGAGAAAGCGTGCCGGCTGGTCCGCATTCCGATTGTCGGGATCGGTGGAGTGACGGCGGCGCGCGCGCGTGAGATGCGGCATGCCGGCGCATTCGGTGCAGCGGTGATCACGGCGATTCTTGGTGCGACCGATGTGGAATCGGCGGTTCGTGAGTTACTCGATGCTGTGACGCTCGTGGAGTAGCGTGCGTCGCGCATGACCATCACAATGTAGGATGCTGTCGTCCGGTTGACCACCCCGGGAACGGGTGATAGAATCCGCGCAGACAAGGACTTCTCGATTCAGCCAAGGGTTTCGCTTTCGTCGAGTAGCGCCATGGACGGCAAGAAAGAAAGTCCGAGTCGATTCCGGTCTCTCCGAGATTCCGTCACGCACCTTACGAAGCGGTTGACTGAGGGAGAAGCGGCCGTGGCACCACGCAACGACGAACATGTCCGCGAAGTTGAAAAGCTTCGTGTTCAGATTCAGTCAATGGAAGAAGAAATCCGCCGACTGTACCAGTCCCGCTACCAGCTCGACCAAGCCACCAAACAGAATGAAAAGCTCGTCGCCACTCTCCAAGAAGCGAAGGGCCAGATCGAATCGTTGCGTGCTGAAGTTGAGAAACTGACCGCGCCTCCCTCGGCCTACGCCATCTTTTCCAGTCTCAACGCAGACGGAACGGGAAATGTCTATGTTTCCGGCCGGAAAATGAAAGTCAGCGTGCACCCGTCGATTAATGGGAAGGCGATGCGCAAGGGACAGGAAGTGGTGTTGAACGAGGCATTGAACGTCATTGAAGTCAAAGGGTTCGATACTCAAGGTGAAGTTGTACGGCTCAAAGATGTGCTGGAGGGCAACCGTGCTCTGGTGACGCTGCATTTCGATGAAGAAAAGGTTGCAGAACTCGGCGACCCGTTGTTGGCCGAACGATTGAGCGTCGGCGACCACCTGCTCTACGATCCTCGCTCCGGATATGTTGTCGAGAAGCTGCCGAGGTCCGAGGCGGAAGAGTTGGTCTTGGAGGAAGTGCCCGATGTCGACTATGAGCACATCGGCGGGTTACAGCATGAGTTGGAGCAAGTCCGCGATGCGGTCGAGCTGCCGTTTCTTCATCCGACCCTGTTTTCAGAGTACAAGCTGAGCGCCCCCAAAGGGGTCTTGCTCTATGGACCGCCGGGCTGCGGGAAAACCTTGATCGCCAAAGCTGTCGCGAATTCGATCGCCAAGAAGCTCGGGCATCTCACCGGCAAAGAAGTGCGGAGTTACTTCTTGCATGTGAAGGGACCGGAGCTGCTCAATAAATATGTCGGTGAGTCCGAACGTCAAGTCCGCGAAGTTTTCAAAAAAGCGAAAGAGCGGGCTGAGGACGGTAACCCTGTCATCGTGTTCTTCGACGAAATGGATGCGCTCTTCAGAACACGAGGCACCGGCATCTCCTCCGATATCGAATCGACGATCGTGCCGCAGTTTCTCTCGGAAATCGACGGCATGGAGCGGCTCCGCAATGTGATTGTCATCGGAGCCAGTAATCGCCAGGATCTCATCGATCCGGCTGTCCTCCGGGCCGGACGGTTGGATGTGAAGGTCAAGGTGGGTCGCCCCGATGCGGTGGCTGCCAAAGATATTTTCTCGAAATATCTGAGCATCGACCTGCCGTTTGCCGAGGAAGATTTGAAACGTCATGGCGGAGATGCCAAGGTATTAGTCGAGCAGATGATCGATCTCACAGTCGGGGCGATGTATGCTTCTTCGGAGGAGAATAAGTTCATCGAGGTCACCTACGCGAACGGTGAAAAGGAAGTGCTCTACTTCAAGGATTTCGCAAGCGGTGCGTTAATCGAAGGTATCGTGTCGCGCGCGAAGAAGTTTGCCGTCAAGCGAGCGATCGCGGAGGAAGGTCGTGGCCTTCGGTCCGAGGATTTAATCCGCGCCATTCGAGAGGAGTTTAAGGAACACGAAGACCTGCCCAATACGACCAATCCTGACGATTGGGCGAAGATCTCCGGGAAAAAAGGCGAAAAGATCGTGCATCTTCGTACGATCAGCGGGGGTACGGGCGACTCGCGTCAGATCGAAACTGTGACGACCGGGCACTATCTCTAGCAGGATGCTGAAAAAGTCCGCCAGCGGCGTTCTCGCATCGTTCAGAGGCTCAACGTACCGAAGCGTACGCCTCGCCTCTTCGCTCGCTGCGGCCTTGCTGGACAGCCTTTTTGAGCATCCTGAGGCCAATTTGACATTGGCGCATCATATGGAAGATTCCATCGGCATTTTGTGTATAAACTGAGTTTTTCAGCAGCCTTCTAAGACGTCATACCCATGCAGGAACCTACCTCGCCGACGACTCCACGCGTACTGGGAACAGAAACAGAATTCGGCATCGCGTCACGCGACCCTACCTCCGCAGACCCCGTTTCCAATTCCATCGCCGTCATCGGGCACTATCCAGGCCTGCCGGCTCCGCTGGCCGTCTGGGACTATGAAAATGAGAACCCGCTGCTCGATGCGCGCGGATTCGAAGTCGAGGGGGAGCGGGAGCGGCCCAATCCCGAGTACAATCGTCAGCTGAATAAGGTGTTGGCTAATG
>JBGTCI010000042.1:0-118901 GCA_041748925.1 Nitrospiraceae bacterium
AAAGGGACGGACTAGAGGGATTGTTGTGATACACGCGACACGTGAGGGGCTAAAACGTGAAGGACGGGCTCAAACGCTCGGTATCCCGAAGCCACTACGGGCCATCCGGCTGAAGTGCCTCGATTGCTGCAATGGTCAAGAGAAAGAAATTCGGGAATGTACGCTCATGACCTGTGCGCTCTGGCCCTATCGCATGGGCCGGTATCCGAAGGCGGGCTAGGAGTTTGTGAGGATCAAAGAGATAGTTTCTCTTTCGGCCATTTGTGATGGCAGTTCATGCAAATCCATAGGGGAGGGTCGAGCTTCGTGAGCTTCTGTTCAGTGCCCGATGGGGCGGATGTTTTGATTGAGGAGGTTGTTAGAAGACTGACACTGGTGCTCTGACATTCGGGGCACGGTGGGGGTGCATCGAGTTGCATAGCTCGTCCCTATCATTCGGCAGGAGGCCTTCTTTCCCCTCTGTCAGGACCCGGACCACCTGATCCACTGTCTTTCATATCATCAATGGACTGGCCGTCAACCTTCCCGTCAATCAGACGTTGGCCATAGGTAATCCCGTGAAGATCGGCCTCCTCCTCAGTCGCATACAGCCCATCGACAGGAAAGGCGCGCGTTTGGACGCCACGGGTATCTTCCACGGAGATGAAGATGTGAAGCTGCCATTTGTCACTATCTGTCTGGCGATAAGGGGCGGATTGAATGGTGTATCCATGGTAGTGGGAGGTCTTGTTCATTCGTTTAATTCTTCCCCTTCGGCAGGAGGACTTGCTCTTGATCCACCGACAGCCCCGGAACCTTGCCGTCGATGAGACGTTGGCCAAACGCAATTCCATGCGCATCCGCTTCACTTTCGGTCAGGTAGGGAGTGTGTAAAGAGAATGGAAGCGCGAGGTCGGCACCCTCATGCTCCCACGCAATCGAAATCTCGATCCCCCACTGGCCGGTGGGGAACAGACAGACGGGCGTCGATCGAATCGTGTAGTCCTTATAGAGGACCGTCTTGCTCATGGGGTGTTCATTTCCCCTTCCCCTTGTCCCGGTGCTTCTTGAGTAGATCGCGGAGGGCTTCTTCTACAAGGTCCTCAAGCATCTTGCCCTGGCGAATTCCAAGAATCCGGACCTCCTTAATGAGGTCATCGTCAACACGCGGACCAATTTGCCGCTTACGTTTAGCTTGCTCTTCAGCCACGGGGAGGACAGTACGGGGAACGACCAATGGGTGTCAATGTACACCTCTTGACATCCAGTGATGTAACCAGTTAACTTGTTAACCATGATGGAGGCGACGATGAAACGACAAAGGCTCAATATCCAACTTCCGGCAGACCTGAAGCGGAAGCTCGACGCCGAACGCCAACGCGGCACGAGCGCAGCAGGGTTGATTCGGCATTTGTTAGAGCAGCATTTCAAGGGCAAGAAGGCGGCATAACCATCACCAAGGAGGCTGACATGGTGCTTCATCCCCGTCACCGAGGAGACTGTGCGCATTTTTTTGTGGCCCCACAGCAAACCGAACGCATCCATTTTGACGGTCCGGTCGCCGTGATCAACGCCATCGAACACGCAGCAGCCCGGGCCGGGCGCACCTGGAATGACCAATTCACCTATGTCATGGGAATCTGTCTCGGCATGCACCTACCGGACTTCGAGGAGGCACGCAGCGTGGAGGACTGGCGGGCGCTGGTCAGTGAGTGCGCGTTTCGCTTCAGCGAGGGAGAGGCCTGGAGATCGTTCGCCGCCATGCGGAAGATGACATCATGAACTTCAAACAATTCAGGCAACCAGCCAACGGCCACAACCGAACCGCACGAGTCAACGGGCGGATCGTCGGCGGGCGCGGCTTTCGGCTCATGTCGAAGATCGGGCAGCAGGCGATCAGCCTGAATCGGCTTGAACAACTGTTGGCGCAATCGAAACAGAAAGGTGGGTGACCATGAACATTGAATCCTTCCCTGATCTCATTGCGGCCTACCTGGAGACCCTGCAAGGCCGGGCGTCCCATCCGAAAATGCTGTCTGTCGCCTCCCCATGGATTTTCACGTTAACGACCACGCCGACGCGGGCCGAGATTCTCGCGCGACAGCACGCGCTCTGCGCCGGGCATTTCCAGCCCAACGCGACCAAAACAAACAAGGAACTGGCGTTGATTCGCGCGGCCTGTCGCTGGGGGCTGTATCAGGACCGCTGGACGGGCGGCGATCCGACGTTGGGATTGAAGAAGTTTAAAACCCCGAAGCGCCGACGCACCGGGAAGTTTGACGAACTCAGAAAGCTCCTGGGCTATTTTGCTCGCGCCGAAAACGAAGTGGAGATCCGAGACCGTGCGCTCTATGGCCTCATGCTCTTTACGGGGTGTCGACCGAGTGAGGCCCGCACCGCTCGACTCGATGGGATCACCCCCTACGGTGAGATGGGCTGTTGGAAGAAGGGCAAGACCAAGACCGGTGAGGATCAGGAGTTGCCCCTGCCGAAGCAGTTGATGCCGTGGCTGGCGGCCTGGAGGGCCATCCGGCCTAATAATGTGAGCCCGTATCTGTTCGGAGGGCAAGGGATGGGCACACCCATCACGCCCGATTCAGTGCGACGGCGCTGGTACGAGCTACGATTAATCCTTGGCATTACGGGCCTCTGGAATTATGACCTGAGGCGCACGCTCGCCTCGTATCTGAGCAACGACTTGAAGGTTGATGATGTCACCATTCGCGCCATTCTCAATCACTCTGACGGCTCGGCCTTGAGCCATTATTGTTTCAAGTCGTTCGACTCGCTCACCGACCCGATTCAACGCTACGCCGACTGGTTAGGCGCCTTGAAGGAGAGCAGTGTGAGCGTCAGTGAACCAGCACCGCTGGCTTCCACGCGCATAGAGCCTCTGGGAGCAGTCCCATTGCCCACGCAGCCCTTCACCCCTCAGACGGTACGCGAACCCGCGCGACACACGGTCATGCGGCCCTTAACCGGGAGAGAACGCCAAATCCTGGCGCTCATTGCGGCGGGCCGATCGTATCAGGAGATGGCCGACACCTTGAAGTTGAGCATCCCCACCGTGGGGAGTTATCGCGGGCGCTTGCTGGACCGCCTGCAACTCACGACGACCGGTGAACTGATTGCCTATGCGCGAGAGCACGCGCTGACCTCGATGCCGATGGTGGTCATCAAGCGGGGCCGGATCGGGTTCGATCGCACACAGGCCGCCCCGCAGTGAGGCGCGCGAGGAATGGCCGGGGTGACTCTCGGTGCGACGGAATACCGGGGTCGAGCGGGCCCGGGCCACCAACCCCTTTTTGGTTCAGGAGGCTGTCACAGGAGCAGGAGCTGGCGCCGTGACGATCGATACCTCATTGGAGCATTCGCTTTCCAATCCATTATAGGCGCTGATCGTAAAGTGGTAGAGGGTATTAGGGGCCAGGTCTGTAATCGTGGCTGACGAGGAGTCGACGGAGACGGAATGTTCGTATGTGCAGCTGCCCGATTGACCTGGTGATTGCGGGCCGTAGTGGACGAAATAACCAGAGACTGAGGGATCTGTGACCGGGTTCCACGTAAGAGACGCAGTGGCAGTTGCGATCCCACCGGCAGTCGCTTGGGTGCCCTGCTCTCCGTTGCCGCATCCGGTCAGAACGGGTAGGATCGAAAGAAGAAGGCCAGTAATGAGGGCGGGTAGGTGTAACGGCTTGCGAGCAGTCTCGGTCCCTCTGGTCCATTTGAGCCGGCTCAACCGATTGTAGGCGTCTTGCACGTCTGGAGCATAAAAAGTGGCGGCGCGGCAGCGGGCGATTCCATCTGAGAATGCGCGCATGGACTCGACAATTTTATCGAGAGCTTTGGACATGGACGGTGAGTGTTACCTTTTCAGTTACCTTTTATATTAAATGAACAGTTCAGCATCAGATTGGAGTCATAAGCTGCTGGAAAATATGGTGGCGGTGCCCCGGATTGAACGGGGGACCCGCGGCTTATGAGTCCGCTGCTCTACCAACTGAGCTACACCGCCAGGGCCGCAAAATTAACGACTTACGATGCCATAGTCAAGGGCACTATCTGACACGATGCCTTAGATTGTGCCCGTCAGCCATCTTGCACGCTGTGTCGTGCGGATCGGCGGTGAGATCATGTTTTAGCGATCATATACCGAGCGCGTTCTGTGCACGATCATTCTCATGCTCACGACTTCCGGTACATCCGACGCATGAGATTCGCGCGGTGGTCCGGCGCATTTTCTCATATGTTTTAGGGGCACCATTTTTTGCAACCCCTCGCATATATTGAGGAATAACCACGCCCCCCTTTCCTCTTTATCCGCGCTACTATTATATGATGACTCAGGGGGCACAACAGACCAGGGAAGATAGTCCAAGGTTTACCACGAGGTTTACGATTGACTGCGTGCTTCCGCTCGCTAGCACGCAGCTTCAAGCGGACGGGTGCGTGCTCGAAAGTTTAGAGGATGGACATAAGCTCATCACCCCAGATTACCTGAGAGCAGGGGATCTTGTCAGAGTCCAATTATGGCTGGAAGGCGAGGAGGACTTTATCGACATCCCGCTGGCCGTAGTCAGTAAGGTTCACACACCCTGGATCACGGTGGGTGTGATTCGGGTAAGCCCAACTGAGCGGTTACGATTGAGACGGTTTATCCATGCCCTTCCAGCCATGCACATTGGAAAGGCTGCTCACCTCGACGATCTTCTCATTCGGGCATAGCTCGGCGTCGCTCTCATTGCGAGGACGCAACAACCCTGCGAGTCGCTTTCAAACAGATATGTCATGAGTCATGCGGGCTGAAGTACGTCAGCGGTCGTGTTCATACGATTTGCGGATTTCCCTGAAATATAACGTTCGCTGCTACTCACATGCTACTCACATCTTGGTTCTGCTCCATCGTTCCGGTAGACTCAGCGCATGACTCATCCGCTTCCTTCTTCCTGTGAACGGGCGATCCTGGAACAGTTCCTCAAGGCGGAGGCGATGGCCTTGTGGGCGGTACGCTCTGCGCAAGCGCAGGACGTTCCGCCCGGTGTGCTGCAGTTCTTGCGCCGTCATGAGGAAGAAGAGGCGCAGCATCTCAAGCAGTTTGAGCAGCTGCTTGGAGTGAGTTCGTACGGCAAGACGTCTCTCCCTCGTATGCCCGATCAATGGAGGGTCCTTGCGGTGCATCTCTACGGGTACGAAACATTGGGATTGGAGTTCGCGAGACTATTAGTCCAATTGCGGCCTGATTTGACCTCGATTTTGGAAGATGAAGAAGTGCATGTGGGATTTTTCGAGCATGAAGTCCGCGCCATCCTCATTCATGGAGGACGTGTTGCTGATGGTGCAAGACAGGCTGCTCAGGCTTGGAGACGGCGGCTGCCGCGCACGGTCGATCGTTATCTTCACGATGAGAGTCTCGCGCATTTTCGGGATGAGTTGCAACGACACATTCTCGATGTGATCGACGCGCGCTTCCTTGCCGTTGGATTGTCAGTACGACCGGAGAGGCAGGGTGCGTCTCTGTGAAGACGGCAATCGGGGAGGCGGGAGCGTTTTCCATCTTTGAGTCAAATGGATAAGCCGATGGACTGTCTATTATTTCGACATGGCATTGCGGTTGCGCGAGAGGAGTGGGAGGGAAAGGATGTCGATCGCCCGTTGACGGAGAGGGGCAAGCAGCGAGTCCGTCAGGTAGCGGCAGGACTGCGCCGGCTCGATGTACGTCCTTCTGTGATCTACACGAGTCCTGCAAGACGTGCGCTCGAAACGGCTCAATTGCTGCACGGCCTGCTGGCGAGTTCATCGCTTTTGCAACTGCGCGATGAACTATTGCCGGAGGCTTCGCCTGCACAGATGGTCAGGCTATTGCGGGATCTTACGCCGGAGTCCTGCGTGCTCTGTATTGGTCATGAACCACAGTTGGGTATGGCTGCAAGTGTCCTCCTATCGGGCCGGGTCTCTGCGTCTTTCCCCCTGAAGAAAGCCGGGGCTTGCCTGATCGAGCTGTCGATCCCGGCGAAGCCAGGCCGAGGCATCCTTCGTTGGTGGTTGACTCCCGGTCAGTTGAGAGCCATCGGGAAGGGAAGAAGTTCTGAGTTCTGAGTCGTCCGGAACTAACTCAAAACTTCCCAGTGCTCACCACTCAGCCCTCACCGCTGCTTTTATTGGGGGGTTTGCCAGGGATGTCTTTCTGGCGAAGCAGTTTCGTGAGGTAGGTCCGTTGAAGGCCGAGTTCTTCGGATGCTCTGGTTTGGTTCCATCCATTTCTGCGCAACGCTTCTTCGATGACCTTCCGGCTGTAGACTTCCATGCTCTCATGGTAGTGAAGGGGAGGAGACTCGCTTTCGGCCTCGGTTGTCGAGTGGAACGGTGAATCTGCCAGATGCAGGTACGTGGGCTCAATGCTGTCATGTGGACACAAGATGAGCGCACGCGTCAGGACATTTTCCAGTTCTCGTATGTTGCCCGGCCACTGATACTGTTGCAACGCCTGTACGGCATGGTCACTCAAGGTGCAGGGGCGGTGAAGTCCTATTCTGACCGCGCGATCGACGAAATGCCGGGCAAGGGCAGGGACATCGTCCATCCGTTCACGCAGGGGCGGGAGTGTGACGGTGATCACCGCGAGCCGGTAGTAGAGATCCTCACGAAACGTGCCCTGTTGGATTGCGTGCCGTATGTCTTGGTTCGTGGCCGCAATGAAACGGACATTGGTGTGAACCGGCTGGGTTCCGCCCAGACGATAGAAGGTCTGATCCTGGATGACCCGCAGCAGACGGCTTTGTAAAAGGAGGGGCATATCCCCGATTTCATCAAGAAATACGGTTCCTCCTTCTGCCACCTCGATCTTCCCTGGTTCCCGTTTGAGCGCCCCGGTGAAGGAACCCTTTTCATGGCCGAAGAGTTCGTTCTCGAGCAGCGACTCCGGCAAAGCCGCACAATTGACCGCGACAAAATGTTTCGAGCGGCGTGGACTCCAACGATGAATGGCGCGGGCCACGACTTCCTTCCCCGTACCGGTTTCACCAAGCAGCAGGACGGTCACGTCGGACGGCGCTGCTTGTTTGGCGATCGTGAGTTGCTCGGCCATTTTGGCGTTGGCTCCCACGAGGTGCTCGTACCGATCGTCGACTTCTTGACGGAGGACGTCGACTTGACGGTGCAGTGCCACGGTGGCCAGCGCTTTTTTGACCACGACGGTCAGGTGGTCGGCGTTGAACGGTTTCGTCAGGAAATCAAATGCGCCAAACTGCATGGCCTGCACGGCGCGCTCGATGGTGCCGAATGCGGTCAGGATGATGATGAGCGGTGTGCTGGTGTGCCCTTCGGTTCGCCGCTCGCTGTGAGAGGCGCCTCTCACTCGCTCCAGGATATCCAGACCGGACAGAATCGGCAGTTCTAAATCCAGGAGTACGAGATCAAATTCCCCTTGTTCAATCAGGCGTAACGCGTCCTTGCCGTTGTCGGCTGTGACAGGCTCGTGCCCCATCCAGGTGATACGATTCTCGAGTCCGAGAAGAATATCGCGGTCGTCTTCGACGATGAGAATTTTGGCGCGCATGCTGGACTCAGGTGGTTAGACTGAAGGCTGAAGACTACGCGGAATTGTAGATCATGCATACGGAAAAATACACACTCCTCCAGTCGCTTCGAACCTTCAGCCTTCTACCTTCAACCCTTCCGCCGTTGACTGGCGACAGGCACGGTGAAATAAAAGCGAGTGCCGACTCCGGGCGTGCTCTCCACCCAGATGGTTCCCCGATGCATCGTCACCAGGCTTTTGGTGATGAATAGGCCAAGCTGAGCACCCTGAGCGGAGGGTGTGGCAGACGGTACCTTGGAAAACTCCTGGAAGAGCTTTCCGACATGACCCGGGTCAATCCCGCAGCCGGTATCGGCGACAGAGGTTTGGACAAAGCCCTCGGGGGTTGTTCGGAAATCGACGGTGATGCGGCCGCCCTGCGGCGTGAACTTGATCGCATTGCCGATGAGATTCCAGAGAATTTGTTCCAGCTTATCGCGTTCCCCCAGGACCGCTGGAAGGCCCTCCGCATGCACGACCTCAAGTGTAATCGATTTTTCTGCCGCGATGGTGCGCAAATTGTCGGCGACCTGGAAGGCCGTGGCTTCGAGACAAACCGGCATGAGGCAGAGCATGTCCTTTTCGCTGTCAATGCGGGACCAATCGAGCAATTGATTGATGATTCTGGTGAGCCGATTCAGGTTATGTCCGATGCGAGTGAGGTAGGTCTGTTGTTGTTCGCTCACCGGCCCTGCAATGCCGTCCCGCATATTGTCTGCAAAGCTGCGAATGACGGTCATAGGGGTGCGCAACTCATGCGACGCGACCGAGAGAAACAGTGACCGCCGCCGGTCGTGTTCCTGGAGGCGTTCATTGGCGGCGGACAATTCCTGCGTGCGCTCTACAATACGCTGTTCGAGGTGCTGCGTCAGTTCTTCGAGGTGTGAATAGGCTCTGGCATTGTCGATGGCTGCGGCCACGTGGCTCGCGATCGTCAAGAGCATATGGAGATCATCGTCCGTGCAGGGTTGTGAGCCTCGGTCGGCGGCGAGGTACCCAAGTGTCTGGTTCTGACTCTGGAGCGGCACCGCGACAAAGGACGTCACTCCTGCGTGGCGAGCTAAGTCCAGTATCGGTGATTGCATGCGGTCGGCCACGGCATCAAGGCTCAGGATGAGCAAGGGCTTGCCGTGGATCAGCAGGTCGGCTTGGAGGCTGCCGTCGTTCTGGATCGGCACATCAAGATAGCGAGCAGCCTCCGCAATGTCCGGTGAGACCCCGGCGATTTGGGCCACATACGCCGTGTCTCGTTCGCGATTCCGCAGCATCAAAAACATTCTCGTAAATCCCAGATTGGCGATCAGGAGTTCCAGGACGGTGTTGAGAATCTGGTTCAGATCCAGCGTCCTAACGATTGCCGCGCTGACTTGATGTAATGTAGTCAATTGACTAACCTGGTGCTTGATGGTGGCCATGTTCGTGGCAATGGCGCTGCTCCGTTCCCGCAGCGAGTCGGTCATCAAGTTAAACATGCTCGTCAGTTGGCCGATTTCGTCGTGGGTGGAGAGCGTGAGGGGCACGGGTGAGCGGCCTTCAGCCACTTGTCGAGCCACACCGGCAAGGTTTATCAGCGGCTTCGTGATGCGGAGAGTGAGCAGGTAGGCGCCGAGTGCACCGACGCTGATGATGAAGATGGCGAGGAGGAGAATATCTTCGACTGCCTCTGTGAGATCGTGTTTCCGGCGTGCGTCGGACAATCCTATTTGGACGACACCGGACACGAGTACCGGCTGTGTCGGGGATGACGAGGTGCTTCGTTCATCCATCTGAATGGAAAATGGAGGCAATGAGACGTCTCCTTTTGCTGTTTGCAGCACCGGCATGGCAAAGTCGTACACGATTTCCTCCCACGTATATCGCCTTCCTATCCTGGTGGAGCGGGAGAAAGGTGTTACGAGAGGTGTCGTACTCGATGATTGGAAGAGCTGTTTCGTGATGTCACTGTCAGGGTAGAGAGGATGATCCACAGACCGCACAAGGCTGGTAGAAGATTGGCGCGACCCCTTCGTGTACTGAGCGAGCACGGTTCCGTCTGAGCGGGTGATGACCACATACACCACATCCTGGACCGCCACGAGGCCTTCGATGAATTGTTTGAGCGTGTCACGATCTTCCGCCACGAGGCCCGCATATTGGAAGTGTTCATTGTGTACGACACTCGTGAGGAGAATCGTCCCCAGCTGCTGGAGATTGTTCGTCATCGTCTTTCGCCGCTCTTTGACGTAGTACCCGGTCAGGGCCGAACAGGCGATGACGAGAATCAGGCTGAAAAATAGCACGAACCTTGTGCGCAGGCCGAGGAACCGGCTTGTGGGTAATGGCATGGGAGCGATGGGTTCCTCCGGCTGGTCAAGAGGATTCACTGGCTTGTCCACATTAGTAAGTTTCATCGATGAGACTTGTCAGCTCCTTTGGGAACGTCATGCCGAGGAACCGCGCGGTCTTGAGATTGACGCTGATCTTGAGTCGCTCGACCGGCACGGGCTTGAGCGGCTGCAGCCGTTCCCCGTCGAGAACGCGCTTCGCGAGCAGTCCGGTTTCCCGGCCGACATCGCCGTAGTTGACGGATATGCTGAGCAATGCTCCCAGGCGTGTGAACTCCGGTGAGAACCCGATCACGGGTCTCTGACGTTCGAGCGCTGATTCAAGGATGAATCGCACGGACTCATTCGTCAATACCGTGGAATCCGGTATGAGCCAGAGGGCCTCAGTATCCGAGAGCAGCCTGCGCAATTTCTGGGGTACATCCTTATCACTCTCGACGGGAAACCCCTTCAATTGAAAGCCGGAGATGGTGGCCTGCGGCACTGCGTCCTTCACCGAGGTCTTGGCGGGATCATAGAGCGTTCCGAGCTGGTGAAGGGTCGGCAGGAACGTCCGCATGATCTTCATCTGTCGGTCGACGGGGACCTCCAGGAGCGTACCGGTCATGTTGGCGGCGGTGAGCTGATGTTTCAAAGGGTCCAGGATCATCATGTAGACGATCGGGACATCCGGAATTTCTACTTTCGCTGCCAACGCGGCTTTGAGCCCCACGGCGACGACCAGCGACGCATTCGATGCCCGCAGCTTGCGCGCGAGCTTTTTCCCAAGCTCCAGGTCGCCTTGCGCATCGTATTCCGTATAGATCGCTCCAATCGGACCCGTGGCCTTCAAGCCTGTAATGGCCTCGCGATACGCCGCAATGTCGGACGACTGCAGAATGGCAATGTCCATCGCCGCGGATTCGGACACGCAGGGGATACATTGGCTGAGCAAGCAGACAAGTCCCACCATTCGCGCGAGGCTCGCGAGACGGTGTGAAGCCTGAGGGCTGAAGCCTGAAGGGTTCGGAATTTCGAACTTCAAGTCGCGCCTTTCTCGCATGTCTCGCGCTTCACGCGCCACCGGCTGTGGCGCGGACCGTCCCCAAGATATGCAACGCGTTTCCTTCGCGATTTCGAATAATTTCACCCGTCCAGACCAACCACTGGATGCTGCCGCTCTGTCTCATGACACGGTGCTGTAATGTCACGTCGGCGCCGGCTTGATCCATCGCCTGGCGCATCGCGCGCACCATCGACTCTCGATCCTCCCGATACACGAGCGCCTGCCAGTCGTATTTCGTGCGCGGCTGCGCCCTATCCGATAGGCCGAGGAGCCTGTCGACCTGCGAGGACCAATAGATGTGATCCGTGTGGAGGTCCCAATTCCATGTGCCCACCTCTGCCGAGGTGAGGGCAAGGCGGAGCTGTTGTTCATGAGTTCGGAGGGTGTGTTCGAAGCGCTTCCGCTCGGTAATGTCGGTGGAGATGCCGCACGTCGCATAGGGCTTCCCGGTATGGTCGCTCAGCGGAAACTGGATCGACAAATAAGTGTGCAACCCGTCCTCGTGCGGCGCAAGCTCTTCATATTCAATCATACTGTTCCGCTCCAGAACTTGTAGATCGTTTGCGCGGAACGCGTCGGCAATCTCCCGGGGAAAGATTTCGTGGTTCGTATGGCCGACAATCTGTTCGGTCGTGAGATGAAACAATTGCTCAAAACGCCGGTTGGTAAACAGAAAGCGGCCATCGGCATCCTTGACATAGATGACCGCCGTGGTGTTGTCGGCCACGTCTTGCAGGAGTTGCTCGCTACGACGCAGCGCGTCCTCCGCGCGTTTGCGATCCGTGACGCATTGGAGGGAGCCGGACATACGGAGGACGTGACCGGCGTGATCCCAAATGGCCTGACCCCGCGCGCGAAACCACTGATACTCCCCGGTCTTGGTGAGAAGCCGGTATTCCACGTCGTAGGGGTCACGGCGGTCGATATGGGCCGTCAAGGCTGCGAAGACGCGATCCGTATCTTCGGGATGAAGCCGGGAAGCCCAGCTTGCTAAGACATCGGGGAATTCTTCATCGGTATAACCCAGCATGGTCTTAATGCGAGGAGACCACCACACCGGTGTGTGTGGTGAACTCCACGGTTCGTCGGGAAGGACCCGTCCATCCCAGAAGCCGTCATTGGAGCCTTGGATCGCAAGCTCCAAGCGTTCCTCGCTCTGGCTGAGGAGGCGTTCCGTCCGCTCGACCTTCACGGCGAGTTCCTTCACCCCGATGGCGCGACGGAGCGTGTGCCGAAGTTCATCCCGATCATACGGTTTTGTGAGATAGGCAAACGCCCCTTCCGTCAACGATCCCACGGTGCGATCCCGCGAGATATGGGCGGTCACGATGACGACGGGGAGAGAGGGGTCTCGGCGGTGGATTTCTTTCAAGACGTCGAGCCCATCGCCGTCCGGCAGGCCCAAGTCCAGTATGATAGCGTTGAAGCGATGGGCTCGAACGAGTTCGATGGCGCCGGAGACGGTGCCGGCAATGGTGACGGCGTAGCCGTCATGGCGCAGCAAATCCTGTAATCCAATGACGAGGTCCTGGTTATCTTCCACAAGGAGAACGGAATAGTGAGAGGTTGTGGTGACCATGGTGACCTCTACGATCTCAAAGTGGAATGAGGAGTGTGGAAGCCTCTGAGCGAAGTAACAACGCCACTGGCGGACTTTTTCAGCATCCTGGTAGAGGCGGTGGGCGTGATGAGCGTAAGGCAATCTATCACAATAATGTGTGGAGGAGGATCCGAAAGAGGAGGGAGATATCTGGCTATTGCGATGGATGGAAGGCCGGTGCGACTCCATCTGGTGGATGGCAATGTCATGGGTCGAGAATTCTCCTGCGTCGTAACGCGCCTCACCGGCAATGATGCTCCCCGCAACAACTTACGCGGTATTCGGCAAGGAGAATCATCGAGTAAAAATAGCAAGAGCCGTGCTTGAGGAACAGCGCGAGACGAGTGGGGCATGCAGGACGGGTGAAGAAGTTCTGAGTTCTACGGTCTGGGTTAGAACCGGATACGACAGGCGGAACGGGAGAGGATGTATCAGGACTGTCTCGATAATGGATGAACGTGACACACAGATAGACCAAACAGACCAGAGCAACCAGGTCGCTGTCAGGCCGCAACTTTCCGCTGCGGGGATGAGTGTGGTGTCTCTCCGTCATGCGATTCTGACGTGAGGCTTCCTCCTTGCTGGTCGTCGTGGGGGTGAATGTCGTCATCAAAGATGTTGAGGCCTACTGCCCAAACGAGCCCCAGCGTGCCCATAAGCAATGCCCACACGATGACCCAGGGGACCCCGATATTCCACTGGCAGATTTCAAGGCCCACCAGCCCCATAAGCACGACCGCCGCAATGATTCCCTGTGTCATGGCTGCATCTCCCTTCATCGATGGAGCCGCCATTGGCTGGCTCGGACTATTCATGAACTGTTCTGTTGCAATCGCCGGGCTTTGAAACAATTTCGCGTCTGCTGTTCTGAGTAATCCAGGCTAAACGAATATTCAGCAAGCTATGTGCCTAGTCCGAAATGGGTCGCAGTCCGAGGTTTTTCCAAGAATTGCGCTCCGTGCAAACTCAGACAGGTGGATGGGAAGCGGTTCACATGAATCGAAAATGATTCGATGCTGAATCAAATTTGATTACAGAACCATCTGGTTTATCTGGTTTGTCTCGTTGGTCTGGTTTGTCATGTTTATTCGATTGAACCAGACTAATCCGATTAACTAGATGAACCACACAAACCAGATGAACTAAATAACGGTGTGACTGTGTGGGGTTACCGAACGGGGGCTTGGATGGAACGAAGATCCCATTGTGCCACGCCGGAAAGACCGATTTGATTCAGCAATGCGGCGCGTTGTCTGCGAAGCGCTTGGTCTGAAGGGCTCGAGTCGATCAACTCACACAGGCAGGCCATAGCGTCGTACCAAAAACCGCGCAAAGCATTTCGCAGCACGCTTTGTCGGTCGCAGCTCAAATCCACTTGCATTTCCACGAGGCATGTACTGAACTCACAGCGCTCGATCACTCCGCCGGCCACAATATCCTGTGACGGCGAGTCTGGATTGCGAATCGCGGAGATGTACCAGCGATATTGCACGTCTGATTCAAGCGCAAGGTCCCAATCTTTGAGATTAATGGATTGGACTCCTGCATGGCTTGGTGTGGGAATCAGGCCTTCATGCAGCGGTGTGACTGATCGGACGTCGATCAGCGTAAATTTTAGCGGGTACGTCGTCGGTTTTGAGAGAAACCAGTTCAAGACGGGAGACTTCTTGACGGTAAGTCCGACATGGTCCGGCACCAAGGCCACGAGGACAGGATCGCTTCCATCCGTCCCGCGCAACCCACCACCCACCCGAGCACGCGGGATCAGCTTCTTGGGGGGAGTGTAGAGAGGAAGCGTCACATCCTCCACCGGTACCGACTGAGCGACGCTGGGCTGATCCGATACCGCCAGCGTTGTGGCTGGATCGCACAACCCCATGCTCAGGATCAGTACCACTGGTAGAGAAACAGGTAGGCTTCGCATCCGTAGCGCCTCCGAGCTGTCTGTCTGGTCTGTCTCGTCTATCTGGTCTATCCGGATCTGTCTAGATTCCTTGCCTTGAACCAACCTAACAAGATAGACGAGACAGACCAGACAGACCGAATAGACATTCTTCTGATTTCTCGCAGACTGTAGCACAAGGCAACATCCTGTTATAGCCAGTTGTTCAGCAACAGAAACGGCGACCAATATGCCGGATGTGCATAGACTCGATCCGCCAAGAGCTTCTGCTGTGCTTGCTGCAATGCCTGTGCCTTCGACCGCGTGGGGTTCCGTAGTTGCCGGTAGAATTCAGAGACCAAAGTCGCCGAGGCTTCATCATTGATAAACCAGAGTGTTGCGAGGGCACTCCGGGCCCCGGCTTTGATAGCCACACCGGCCAGGCCGAGCGCCGAGCGGTCGTCGCCAATGCCGGTCTGGCACGCGCTGAGGGTCAAGAGTTCCAGTGGATCTTTTCGATACCGGAACAGTCCAATTAAATGGTCCAGCTCATCGATGGTGAGTTTTCCGTTATAGGTCAACAGATAGGACTGGGTGGTGTCTGCGGCAAACCAGCCATGGGTAGCAATGTGCAAGATGCCATAGGGGTGATCTTTTAATTCTTGTTCGAGACGCGGAGTCAAGAACTCAGCATTCAAGAGTTGATCCCCTTGGTAGAGCGTTCGGATGGAATTGATTTCTTCTTCGACGAAGGGAAGGGAGGGAAATCCTTGAACGGCTCGCGTGAGCCCGCTCGACAGCAACCGGACCTTGTTGCGGTCGATGGGCTTCGGATCGGTGAGATTCAGGCCGGGTGTGGTGGCCACCGCAAATTTCTCGATGAGGAACTGCCCGCCGTCATGGAGTGCGGCCATCGGGACCGTGCGGAGTGGGCCATCGGGGATAAAGACCAGGGTGTCAATCTGGAAGGAGGCCAAATCAGGTTCGAGTGGGCGGATCAACCAAGTATACAGTTGTTGGGCGTGAGGGAGATACTCGCGCGTCGTTCGCTTTTCAACAGTTTTGCGAAAGGCACGCACTTCCTGTGTGAGCGTGACTGATGAGACAGGAATCGACAGCCGTTTCAGTCCATTGGGGAGGCTGACCAGCAGTTCCAATCGATCCGCGAAGACGATGGGATAGACCACGGCCGTTCCGGCGGCCAGCCTGTCCAGCTTCGTGATACGCGCTTGCAGCGTATCCACACAGTCGTCCCGGAAGTAATCCCGTAACTCGGTGGCCTTGTAGGTTTCGATCGTGTCGCGTGCGCGGCGTAGGTACGGCTCGGCTCCTTGCGAGTCGTCCGTCAGAGAGGCGCGCTGGAGCAGCAGATCGGCCAGCTCAAAGTAGAGCGCGCGGATCGAATCTTCTCCGGCAAAAGAATCGTTCCCCCATGCGGCAGCGACTTCCGTACGAATGGGGCGTAGAGTCGTGGTGGCATGGTCGTAGGAGGCAATGGCCTCGTCCAGCTTGCCCGTCGCTGCCAACACACGGCCGAGTTGCCATTGCCAGCGGAAGAGCGACTCCGGCGCGTTGGCCGACTGGCCGGAGAAAATCGCGCGTCTGGTGAGTTGCAACGCCTCGTCATAGCGATGCTCGGTTTCGTACAAGTGCCCGAGATAGCCATCGGCATAGGAGCGCATCCTTGCGTCGCCGACTTGCTCTGCCACGGTCGTTGCCTCCAGCAGCACGCCGGCCGCGCGCAGCAGCAGGGGTGCGTTCATGGCCGGCATCGAGGTACGGAGTTGCTGGTAGGCCAGGCCAACCTGAATGAGATTCATGGCCTTGTCGTGCGAAGGTTCAAAATCTTTCAGGGCATCGAAGGCGCGATCCAGCCAGTTACGCGCGTTGTCCGGTTGATTCAGCTTCAACTCCATGCGGGCCGCGTTGATCTGGGCTCGCACAGTCAGAGAGCGATCATCGGCCGCTTGCGCTTCTTGCGCGCTGGTGGCGAAGGCGGCCAACGCATCCTCGTTATGCTGTTGCGCGACGTGGGCGATGCCGAGGTCGTTGTGGATGGCAGCGATGAGGCGTCGATCCTCATCCGCTTGTGCGATGGCCAACGCGTGGGTCAAATACTGTACCGCCGCGTCCGGTTTGCGCGCCGCCAGGTATGTACGACCAAGGTGTTCCATTACGGCGGCGATCAGGGCACGATCTCCTGTCTGTTGTGCCAGGGTCAGCGCCAGTTCCAATTGCTGCAAGGCCTGATTGACCTGTCCCAACGATTCCGAGGCCTGTGCAGCCTGTGCCAGGGCCTGGCTCTGTTCTTTGACCTTGCCGTCTCGCTCGTAGAGGTCTGCCGCCTGCTTCCACGCGGCGAGCGCCCGATCAAACGAGCCTCGCTGGTACGCGTGAAGACCCTGTGTCATCAAGGTGTCCGGAGCCGGTTCGCGCGCGGCAACCGTTCCGGATGCCTTGGCTAACACGAACCCCGTCACGAGGATGAAGAGCAGGACGAGCCTAAGCAGATGGTTGATTTGGTTCATCTGGTTTGTTTTGTTTATTTGGTTGATTTCGTTCATGGTGAGCTTCGTTCAACTGAAGTGGTCGTTTATTTCAGCCGCACCCATTTATAGAGGCCGTTGTGTGGTTTCGCATTGATCGTTCAACCAAAAAAACCAGACAAACCAAATAAACCAAACAAACGATCTTAGAAAAGATTGATCACAATGCCGAGATGCACTCCATGATCCTGAATCTTGTTTCCGAAGTCAGGCACATTTTTGAGTTGATGCCCCCAATAGACTTCGAAGCTGGCCCTGTCGTTCGGCAGGATATTCCACCGGAGCCCGGCGCCTACGCTGGCGAGCGTGCTGGGAAAGCTGGTGAGCGGTGCCGTGACGGAAGGACGGTTGTCGCCCAGGTTCCATCCATGCGCGACGTCGATGAAGGGGGCAAATTGCACCATCGGGTCGCCGCTCGCCCAGCGGAGCAACGGAAAGCGCGGCTCGATCGAGGCGATAAACGAGTTGTCGCGCAGGAGGGTCACTTCGCGGTAGCCGCGCACGGTGTACCGTCCGCCGAGCGATACCTGCTCAAGGGGAAACAACGGTGAGTTGGTGAGTTGCAGATCAATGCGGCCGAGGAGTTGCATGCCGAGCCACTGCTCGCCGAACTGTTTGATCGCCTGCGCCTGACCCAACCAGGAGAAGAACTGCCCGTCCGGCGTATCTGGGTTGGCATTGATGGTCGCGCCTAACACGTTCAACCCCACGCTAAATCGCGATCGGACGGCCAGCACGGTATCGAGCGTGCGGTGGGTCCAGTCCTGCGCAAAGCGGAGTGCAGACACAGTTGCCGCGCCGTTCTGAAATCCGGGGAAAAAATTAAATGGGACATTGCCGAATAAAAAGCTCTGGGTAAACAGATGTTCTCCGATGATCGAGAGCGCCACCTCATCGGTGACGGTTTTATAAATCGGGTGGCGGAGGCTCATACCGATGATTTCCGTGTTGGTGTTGATGTTCAGCGGATCGAAGGGCGACTCGAGCAGTTTAAAGTCGTAGCGTCGGTAGTACGGCGAAAAGGTCGTCCCGTATCGGTTGAAGGGGAGGGCGTAGGAGGCGTATACAATCGGAAAGGCGCCGCTCGATTGGCCGTAGCTGAGGCTGAGTGGGTCTCCGCGGCCTGTTAGGTTGTCGTGGGTCAGCGTGCCGATCCCACGAATCTCTCCGACAAGCGGCGTCTGGTAGTTGTTGACTTCCATCGCGGCATGAAACGGATTCCGGTCCTTCACGCGTACGTTCAGTACGCTGTCGCCCTGTTGGTCGCCGGGCCGCAGTTCTGCGTTCACGCGCTCGATCCGGCGATCCTGCTGCAACAGTTGCAGTTGTTCTTGCAGAGGGCCGAGTGTTACAGGCGTGCGGATGCCGAGCGAGAGGCGGTCGCGTAGGTAGGACGACTGGAACCAGCGGTTGCCTTCCACGTCGATTCGGGTCAGTTTCCCTTCGACGACCTGTACCGTGATGACGCCTGACGCGCCGTCCTGATCGGGGATGATCGCGCCTGAGGTCAGGTAACCCTTGTTGATATAGAGAAGCGTGAGGGCCAGCCTGAGCCGCTCCAGATCCTCGGTCATCAACGTCCGATTCTTGAACGGGGCCGTCACCTCGGCAATTTCGGCATCCGAGAACACGGTGTTACCGACCACGTGCACGTCGCGGACGAAGACCCGCACAGTGCCGGGCTGCGTTTGCACCTCGCCCTCCGGCGGGAGTGGGACGATGGGTAGCACGGGACTCGGAGGTGGTGTTGGCCGCACATATTCTTCCTTGAGGGGACCGGGCGGTTGGCCGGAGCGCCCTGTCGGATCAATGACCGTTTGTGCAAGTGTCAAATTGTCCGCCAGTAGTATGACCATGGCGAGACCAATACTTGAGAGATAGTACTGTGTCACAGACCAAATGATGCAAGCAGGCGCCGGTTCCCCGGCGCGATGGGTCATGATTGACAGCCTGCTGACCAGTCCACGGCAAAGGCCTGGGTCAGGAACCCGGCCGGCGCGATCTGTCGCAACGATAGGATCGGTGCGGCACCTTCTATCCCCTCACTCCTTACCCCGTGCCCCTCACCTACGCCTGCGGCGTAGAGCGGACTCGTGAGCCAACTGCCAGGTTCGGTCGGCAGGCTGTCCCGTCCCGCGACGGTGAAGCTGCTGAATTCACCGCCGGCCAGGGCCGCGCAGTGCTGATTGAGCAGCGATGTGGCTTCCAGCGGTGTTTTTCCCAGCGGTTGAATCTTGCCGCTGCCTGGGGCGTTTGGCGATTGAATCGTCACGGTGCCGTTCACACCGAATTGCGAAGATGCCGAGATCACGCTGTTCGCATCGGACAGAAAAAGCCCACCGTTGGTGATGCTAATCGTAATATTTCCGCCCGGTCCCTGCACCGCTTGAGCCAGAATCTGGCTGTTCTGCAGAATGACGTATAGTGGATCAATATCCACGCTGCCGCCGCCTCCTGTGCCGTCGAGGACTGACGCGCTGATCGTGCTGTTGGTGAGTTGTACCGTGCCGCCTGGGATGGTTGTGATCTTGATGGTGCCACCGCCTGCCTGAGTTGCCTCTGTAGTCACGGAACTGTCCGTAGCGACGAAGCTCTGGCCGGCATCGATCTGAATGTTGCCAGTGTTGCCAGGGCCGGTGCTACTCGCTGAGACGGCGGCGCCGTTTGAGATCGTTACTAATTGCCCGGCGGTAAGAGATATGTTGGCGCCGGAACCTGCGTCGGGATCAGTTCCGATTGTCCGGCTCTGAATTCCTCCTGCCTGACCCGTACTCAGCGTTCCGGACATCGCTATCGTGGACCCTGCAGAGATGGTGATGTTGCCCCCCTGTCCGCTGCTGCTGGTGCCGCTGTTGATTTGGGATCCGGTACCCATTGAAAGCGATCCAGTGCTTATAGAGATGTTGCCAGCATTGCCGCAGGGACCAGAACATTGACCTCCGACAGAAAGTGTAAAGATTCCGCTTGGCTGAGTAACACCGAGTGAGAATAGGGGAACAGGAAAAAAATCTCCAGCTTCACCTGACATGTTTATTGAGTCTGCGTTAATCGTTACATTGCCGCCACGTCCATCTGTTGCGGTGCTCGTATTGATTCGAGCGCCCCGTGTCATCTCTAGTCTTGGTGTGGTAATCGTGATGTCTCCAGCATTGCCCAGGTTGCTTACACTCCCAAACGAGTTACTGAATATTCCACTTTGGAGATCTGTAGGATTAGCTCGTATGAGTGAAAGATGGTCTGTTGCCGTAATGCTAATATTCCCTGCGTCACCATCTCCACCTGTGCTTGACACAAGACTGCTACCATTTGCTAATTCAATAGAGCTTCCTTTAATCGTGATCCCTCCGCCTGGTAAGAGGAATGTTTGTGCAGCTAATTGAGAACCATCAGAAGAGAAGTGATCAGTATTAATGACGAGAGCGCCCCCACGCTCGCCACCTAATGTGCTTACGAAGCTAAAGGATAGATCCAGGTTCGGTACGTTTATAAATATATTTCCGGATTTCCCGATGTTATCGGCGAAGAGTGAAAATGCATCTGCCACTACTCCTACGTTGGTGAACTGAAGACTATCAGCGGAAATAGATATATTCCCGGCTGAGCCGGTAGATTCCTCGCCAAATTGAAGCGCTAAACCGTTACCGGAATTAATCCCCGTGTCGTTAGCGGTAAAGTTGTGGGCGTGAATATTAATATCGCCCCCCTGACCCCCATTTGCCCCGGTCGTCCCACTATCAATGAAGAACGGGAGACCGGCAAACTGAATTGCGGTAAAATTCAAATCTCCCGTATCAATATTGACATTGCCTGCCTTTCCGGATCCCGAAGTATGCGTATCAATGACCGAAAAAAGAAAACTATCAATAGCCGTTCCGGTCATGTCCATACTGCTGGATGAGATCCTAACCTCGCCGGCATTGCCCGTACCGCTCGTCCTGGCAGTTAACGCTGGCACGTCTGTAGTCGAAATCGATACATTCCCTGTTGCGTTAATATCAACCGCAACTGGTGCACCATTGGCATTAAAGGTATCTGCCGCTACAACGGCTTGGCCCATGACGAACTGCCCACCGCGAATTTTCACTGCGCCAGCAGCATTTCCCGAAACGTCCAGCAAGGCTCCAGAGAGGCTGATATTTCCCATGGTCATACCTGATGTCGGCATCAAGTCGCCGGCGGACACCTCCCCAGGTGACGCAACACTTGCCAGGTTGATTTGACCGCCAGGGGCCACAAGTCGAGTGGGTTGTGCGGTTCCGCCAACCGGTGTGCCTGGCTCAATCGTGATGTTCCCGCCGACCAAGGAGATTCCGGTTCTTTCTGCCACAGTGAACTGGCTACCCTGAACCGTAATTGCGGCAGGATTGACGCCCAAGAATCCGAAAGCAGCGACGGGGGCGGTGGTCAACACGCTTGCTTGCGCCGGATCAGCATGAAAGATACCTGCGTTGCCTTCACCAATCTCTTGCAAGCGCAGATAATCTGCAGAAGTGAAGGCCACCATCCCGCCCACATTCACAGTCGCGTTCGCTCCGAACAAAAAGCCGGCAGGATTCATCAGGAAGAGATTCGCATTTCCGTAGCCGGTTGTTTGGATCGTGCCGAAAATATTTGAGACATTGCCATCGGTGACACGACCAAGGATGTTCGAAGTGAGTGGTAGAGCTCCGTTCACTGGCGTGTTGAGAAAGTTGGCAGTATCACCGGCTCCAACGCTGAAATTGCCGAAGCTGTGGAACAGATTTGTGCCGGCCCTTGTCCCGCCGGTGATGTTGTAAAGACTTCCAGACTGCGTGACCGTCGTGCTCAGAGAGTCAGCTCCAGGTGTTGGAGTAATCGAAGTAGCTATTTGAGCTATCGAGAGACTGGGACTGCCTAAGAAAAATGCCACGTAGCCAAGTGCAAGGTAGAGATATTTATAGTCAAGGCATGGAGCTAAGCGCCTTCGACCTAAAAGAACTTTCATTGGCTTTTCTCCTAGTCACCTGACCACTCAAAGAGCGGCAGGTACAAGCCCTGCCTCTACGAGCCTCCTACCTAAGGCTTGCATTGGCAATTACAGTTGGGGGCGCCGGTGATTGTACAGTGCCCGTTCTGAACAGCGGCATCGCTGCAAGCAGCTCCGGGGTTATTACAGACCCAGCTATTCTGCGAACATTGTGGAAAGTTTTGGGCATCGCCTATCCATGTTCCGCGTCTATGTTTGATACACCACCCTTGTCCGCCGCCTTTTACTTCTGAGTCGCATGGGAATCTGCCGTCATCCTTATCTTTATCTTTGCCGTCAGATTCTACCTTCTTGCCTGAATCCTCAGGTGGGGCTGCTAACAATTCTGGTAAGGAGCCCTGCCACAGGAGTGGTAAGAGAACTGCAAAGCAGAATGCTAGCGCGCCGATACCCCATACTTCTCTCGGTGAATGGGAACTTGCCATCTTCGCCTCCTTGGTTAATGTGCATTGTTGTTCCTCAACCTTGTGTATATCACCTTACTGTCATGTTAGTCGGGGGACTTGGTGGAGTCGTATCACTTGCTGAACAAGTGGGGGCTAGCTTTAGAGCTTCTCCGCAGTTCAGCCTTCGCCCTTGCTGTATGTAGCCGTTCAATCCGGCAATATTCTTGTTCGCGCTATCGAGAATTTTAGCTTTAAGAGAAGGAATCGATAGCCTAGACCCAGAGCATCTTAAACATTGTGCTTGTAGGAGAGCCGCACAACCAGCAACATGAGGAGCGGCCATAGATGTTCCATCGAGACCTGAGAAACCATCGCCTGCTGTCCGGAGGGTCGTGCTTTCAATATTTACCCCCGGAGCGGCAATCGGTACGGAATTAATGCCGTAGTGTGATTGTGACCACAGGTTATCGTTCTCGTCCGTTGCAGCAACCGGGATAATATTATCCACAGGAAAGTTCGCGGGATAGACCTTCCCGGATACCAAGTCACTATCTAGAGGTTCGTCGAATAGACCATTTCCTGCTGCAGCTACAAGTAATGCAGGCTTGCAGGGTACGGGGAGGGCGAGTGGTCCCTGGCAATTTGTTCTTCGGACCTGATTTTCTAGCGTTGGAATATCTTCTCTCGCCACATGTGGAGTGATTCGCCAGCTAGTCACGATGATGTCAGCCTGTTTCTCTATGGCATACTCGATTGCTTCTTCCGCATCGGCGAGTGATCCGACTGGGATACCCAATAGGGGATGGATTCCACAGAGGAATCTTACAGCCAAGAGTTGGATGTCCCAATTAATGCCAACACTTCCATAACCATTGCCTCCTTTCGCTCCAATGATCCCTGCTACCATTGTTCCATGTCCATTGGTATCCATGGGGTTCCCGCTTCCGGCGCCGCAAGTATCGCGTCCATTCGACGAACCCGTTGCGATATCCTTCCACATGTTTGGTTCGATATCTCCATGTAGATAGTCGATGCCAGAATCAATCACGGCCACGATGATATTCTTTCCATCATGCGTGACTTGCCAAGCTTCATTCATCTTGATCTTGGCTAATCCCCACAGGCCCGGTGATGTCCATCGAGGGTCATTTGGCGACTGAAGACTTCTGACACGGTAGTTATAGTTGGCATGCTGGACATCCGGATCGTTTCGTAGCGCGAGAATCACACTATGGAGGGATTGACCAGGTCTCAATCGGAATTGCTGAATGCCACTAATGGGCAAGGTACGAATAGGTGTCACACCTCGGTGAGTAAGAAGGGCTGCTCCGAGATCGTTCATCTTGGCTTTTCGCTGTGCCCGATTCGCCGATTGGAGCGACGCGTCTTTATACTGAACGATTATTGTATCGTCAAAGAGCACCGCGTCTGGGTTTGATGAATACAGCGCCACTGGCTGCGCTACAACTATCAAAGGACACATCCAACCGTAAGCAAGCACAGTTGCAGTGCAAAACGATAGGATGATTACCATTGTTCGTGACAAATATATGCCCACTAATTTCCTCAGCGCACTTCAACTATTGTCCAAAGCCTACCGATTCGACTTCACTATACATTGAATATGCACGACGGATTTCCTCTCGAGACTTGTCTGACGGGACTCTAACGAGAATTCCCTGCCCAGCGCCTAGTTTCCTAACGACCTGAACTCGGAGCAATTCATTCAAGGCCTTTATCCTTGAAGAATCAGTTCCAGGCCTAAATTGCACTAACATTTCATTTTGTCCACAGGCGGCACAAATAAAGTGGTGGTCGGTAAGTGGGGATGTGATTACTAAAGCGCGCTCACAATTCAATCGCCGCCCGTTTGTAATGTGCTCCGACAGTTTGCCAAGAAAGTCCGCGCCGTTGAGAAGTTTGTTTTTTAAAGACTCGATCGACCGCAGAGCTCCTGAAGACGCCAAGCTATGTGCTTGCAGGAGAGCCGCGCATCCTGCGACGTGCGGAGCTGCCATGGAGGTTCCATCCATGCCTGCATAACCATCCCCTTCCCCATGGAGGTAGGTACTTTCGATATTTACCCCCGGTGCCGCAATCGGTACAGAATTGAGGCCGTAGTGAGAATTTTCCCACAAATTATCATCCCAGTCTTTTGTGGCAGCAACTGCGATGATATTACTGACCGCAAAGTTCGCAGGATAGACTTTCCCGCATTTATCGCCAGGGTTTATAACAGGGCAATTGCTGTCGTCGCTGTTCAAGGATTCGCCTTGAATTCCATTTCCAGCCGCAGCTACAAATAAGGCACGTTTGCAGCCTGGCGGCTCACCCTCGCAATTTGTCTTTCTGACTGCATCTAGCAATGTCAGAATTTCGCTCTCAGAAACCCCTGGAAAGACTCTCCAGCTGTTATTAATAATGTCAGCATGTTTTTCTATGGCATACTCAATGGCCGCCTCCGCATCGAAGATTGAGCCGTATGGCGTCTCTCCGGGGCCCCCACCGCAAAGGAATTTAGCAGCGATTAGTCGAACTTCCCAACTAACACCAACGCCGCGCCTTATATCCGTCAGCACTCCAAGTGGGCCATTGTTCCCTTTCGCTCCAATGATCCCTGCCGCCATTGTTCCATGTCCATTGAAGTCCATGGGATTTCCTGCCATGACAGTTCCTGTGTCGACGCACGAATTGATTCCATGTGATTGGGTTACTGGATCCGTCCACATGTTTTGTGCGAGATCGGGATGCTCATAATCAATTCCGGAATCGATTACGGCGACTACAATATTGCTTGCGTCTCTAGAATAAACCCAGGCGTTGCTCATACTGATGCGGGTGAGCCCCCATAACAATCCGTGCACCCAAGAGCCATCATCCGGAGGATTGAGATAAGGAGGGGGTGGGGGGTCCTCGGAAGCGATTACGCGGAAGTTGTACTCGGCATACTGGACAAGTGGATGCTTTCGTATTGCGAGAATCACGGTATCGAGTTGACCTGGCCCTAATCTGAACTGCTGAATGCCTAGTATCGGCAAGGTGCGAATCACCATAACACCATGCTGGGCAAGATGGGCTGCGGCAATTTCGTCCATCTTGGCCTTCCGCTGCCCTGGATGCTTACTATGCAGTGCCGGTTCTTTATACTTGACGATGATCGTGTCGTCGAATAATCGTGCCGAGGGATTGCTTGAGATGAATGGGACTGGTTGTGCGATGACCGTATTAGGCCAGACCCAAAGACTGACGATTAGAAGGGTGGTCCCAACAAATGCTCCGATGATCATTGCTCTGAGCATGACTAAACATCCTTCTCGTCGAGACTGAAGAATCCTTCTGCTCTACTGACCCACGACTTTGTAATTCAAACCAACCGATTCCACTTCTGGAGCTACCAAATATGCTCGACGGATTTCTTCTAGCGATTTATCTGCCGGAATCTTAATGAGATTGACGTGTCCGCCCGCTAGGGTTTTTATGACTTCGACCCTCAAAGATTCATTCAAGGCCTTAATCCTCGCCGGCTCAGCTCCAGACTTAAATTGCACCAAGAGCTCATCTGCTACATAGTTTGCTGCGGCACGCCTGTCTGCATGGACTCTTGAACCTTCTTTGGGAAGGTCACGCGTACAGGCAGACATCATGAACGAAACCGCTATCAGGCTGATGGCAACATTTGCTTTCTCCCAATACGATCCAAAAAAAGCATCAGGAACTTCTTCTCGCCTTGTGCTGATGCCTATGGACAGAACGGTGAGATCGTGAGTAGGGAGAAATTGACAGAAATCTCTTCCGAATTGATGCCGTTGCTCGTGCAGGCACCAATACGATGTTGATCGGGAATAAGAAGACCGCACTTCTTGGAAGCCTGAGGTGCCATTCATGGCCGGCTCCGTTGAAGGTCCAGTGCGAGAAACCAGTCACATAGGAGACGCACACTGTTACATGCGAGCAACTGGTAGCCCGTATTAAACCTGTACGGTATTTTTAGCAATAGGTATTTTGGGGCCGTACACGATGCAGATGGTCGCATATCGTTCGGCGCAGCAGTAAGAAGGCCAATGTCTAACAGGCTCCGATCCACCATATCTTGGGGCATGATTGCTACCTTCCCACGACTGCTAGACATGTTCTCTCGTTCATTTGGTTTACTCGGTTTGTCTGGTTTTTTGGTTGAACGGAAACAAACCAGATCAACGAGACAAACCAGATCAACCAGACAGACCAGATTACGGAGTCTTCGCGCATCGGAACCCGGTGCCGAAGCCTCGGAACGACGGCACATGGGTTTCCCGTTCCGCGGAGCGCAGAATTTCTGGCCCGCTGCCCCAGGAACCGCCGCGGATCACTTTGTGCTCGCCCGTCGGCGGGCCTGTCGGGTTCTTCGCCGGGCTGGTCTTGTAATAGTCCGGGGCATACCAGTCGCTGACCCATTCCCACACATTCCCGGCCATGTCATAGATGCCATAGGGACTCTTGCCGTCTTCCAACGACCCCACTGGCGTCAAGGCGCCATGGTTGTTCCAATTCTCATTTCCCAAGTTCGCGTAATACTTCGTCGGATGCTCATTCCCCCAGGGATAGGTTCGGCCATCTGTCCCCCGCGCCGCCTTCTCCCACTCCGCCTCGGTTGGCTGGCGCTTGCCGGCCCAATGGCAGTACGTGTTTGCATCCGCCGAATCCACATTGGCGACAGGACGCTTTTGGTGTTGAGGTTGGTTCATGACCTTCCATTCCGGCGGGGCGTCATGGGACGTGGCGTCTAAGAACCTCGCATAGTGCCCCACCGACACCTGGTACTTATCCATGAGAAAAGCATCCAGATAGACTCGATGCACCGGCAGTTCGTCTGCATCTCCCATCGCACTCCCCATCATGAACTCCCCCGCCGGCACCAGCACCATAGACCGGTCGTGAGGCTGGACTGCTGCCGTCTTCCCGTTACTCTGTGTGTGCCGCTGCTGAATTTTCTCGTGCAACTGGTGGTAGACGGCGCGTTGTTCGTCGTCGAGACCTAGCTTGTTCGCCACGTCCAGGGTGTCCTCGGCCTGAGCGATCTGTTTTGGGGAGGCGTTCGGCGCAGTGAGGGCATACTTCCCTTCGTCCAACAAACGCCAGACTTTGGCCTTGCGCCCCCACTGTTTAGCCAATCCGGCCACCGGAGATTGCGCATCCAGCTCCAGCGAGGTCTCGTAATGCGTTTCCGCACAGGTCCAGGTCTTCAGGCCCCGGCAGGCCTCGCCGAGATAGAAGTGCGCCAGGGCATTCGCCGGATTCTGTTGGAGGCCGGCTTCATAGGCCGTCCGCGCCTTCTGGTACTGTTGTTGTTTTAGAAAATCGTACCCGACGGCAAATTTCTTGGCGCCCTTATCTGCGGGTGAGCCGGCCATTGTCACATCAGGATCGAGCCCCAGCAATGCGACGAATACCAGAATCGTTCTCATAGACTCCTTCCGTATTTCAGTTGGTCTGGTCTATCTGGTTTGTTTAGCTGATTTGGCTCATTTCGTTTCACCTCAAAAACCAGACAGACCAAACAAACCAGATGAACCAGAGAAACCAGTTAAGGGAGGGAGCCGCAACTCCGGGTCTCGCAGAGCCGGGGCTCCCGTGGCGATGACGCTCAGTCAACCAGGAGGTTGGCAACCAGGAGGAGGTTCTGGTTGGCTCTCTCCCATCGTCACGTCGTCATTGGGTTTTCAGGCGTGAATCCTCGCCAGTGAGTTCTCAAGCGCAAACCCAATGACTGATGGTCGACTACTCGTCCCGCCTTATTTCCGCTGCATGAAGCATGAGCGAGTCCTGAATCCTAAATCCTGAAACCTGAATTAGGAGATCCTGAGTTGTGCGAAACTCACTAAGCACGCAACTTCTTTCCACGAGGAGGTATAGAGCAATCAATGTGCCAGTGGATTGTGCAGCTGTTTTCGAAAATCTTTTGAGAGTGCCTCGAAAATACCAGCTTTTCACGATGTCAAAAGGAAATACGAAGGCACAGAACATGATCGGCAGTATTTCAGCTGAATCTATTTTGAT
The DNA here is from genome assembly GCA_041748925.1 of Nitrospiraceae bacterium. Taxonomy (GTDB): domain Bacteria; phylum Nitrospirota; class Nitrospiria; order Nitrospirales; family Nitrospiraceae; genus Palsa-1315. The sequence goes on from JBGTCI010000042.1 coordinate 28,383, forward strand.
TATCGTGAATCAGATTGGATTCAGATGAAGACCAGTGTTTGGTTTGTCTTGTTTGTTTTGTTTCTTGGTTGAACGAAACTAACCAGATGAACAGGACAAACCAGACCAACAGAAAGGGCTTGAGATCTCCACTGAGATCCCAAGCCCTGATTCGAAAGAATCTACTTGTCAGTCTATGCCTGATGCCCGTATTGAGGATGTCGTAACTTTCTGATGCCAAGACCGAGCAGCACGATGAGACCAACACCGAACAGGATGCCGATTACTTGCAACGGCCCTTCTGTCCAACCATTCATTTCCGCTACCGTCAGGAGATCGACAGGCGGTTTCTTGCTGACGATCTGGAACGCATAGCCTGCATCGACAAAGAACAGTGAGAGTAACAGCGCAGCGCCGATTGAGAGCAGAGCAAAATTCTTACACATCATGCACCTCCTATGGTTGGTTGCGTGGACATTTTCTGGGCATGCTCTTCAGCAACCAACGTGCCAACAAATCGAGTTGGAGTCCGTAGGTGTTTATCCATTGATTTATTGGATGTATTTTGCGCGACTGTCGCGATGAACGCCGCTCACAGCGTTTGGTAGTCAACCTGGAATTGAATCGAATTTGATTATGATGGAATCAGAATGGATGCAGCGTATCCATCTGGCAGGGTGCTGATAAAGTCTGTCGCCTAAGAAGGCCGTTGTGTATCTCTCTGGTCCGTGTAGTGTGCTGGTTTTGGGTTGAGTAACACTCACCAAATGAAAAGAGGGGCGACGAGCCCATCAAGATGCTCGTCGCCCCTTGTCCACACGAAGAGAGGTTCGCGTAGGCCTTTTATCGAAGCATCGAACGATATTTCTTACAGGCCGCTCCATCCCTTCCCACACAAGGCTTTGACGTAGCCGATACTTGTGTGGTGAGTGGGGTCGTTGTTCTTTGCATTTCCGCCTGTTTCTTTAAATCGATCTGGAATGCATGGCCCGCATCGACAAAGATCAGTGAGAATACTAGCGCAGCGCCGATTGATAACAGAGCAACATGTTTATACACCGAGACCTCCCTGTGGTTAGTTATGCTGGCCACTCGTTGCCCATGGCTCATCAGCAATCGACGTACCAGGGGACCTGTTCGAGGTTCTGCCTGTTTAGTCAATTGATTTGTTTGGATTTAGCGCGGCCGTCGCGATGGATGCCGCTCCGAGCGCCTTGGCATTTAACCAAGTAATGTCGGGTTGAGACAGAAATTGGCGTGTGTTCAGTTGCAGCCCCTGACAGAACCTCTAGTACGTAAGCCTCGAAAAGGCATGCTGCCATTGACCCTCAGCGAAGCCCAGGCCTTTTTCTTAGTGGACCTGCTTGTGATCCGGTCATGACTGGCATGGCCGCAAGTGCCCTCCTGCCCGGGCGGGCTGTCAGACAAGGCGTTCTTCGTTGATGGTTGATCTGGTTTGTCTGGCTCTTTGGTTGAAAGAAACTAACCAGATGAACCGGATCAACGATCTTCTTACGCTGGCTGGATGAGGCGATCGGAGGGCAGCTTCGGGCTTCGTAGGTTGGTGCTGAGCAACGGTTGAATCTTGTTACGAAGTTCGTCTTGAATCTCATCCGGTGATTTTCTGGCATCGATCACTTCGAAGTGAAACTCTTCCGCCATCTTGTCGAATTCCTCGATCAGGAGAGACTGGTACTTCTTAAAGCTATCGTAGAGATCACTGCCAAGACGAAGATCCATTCCTGATTCCCAGAAGTTCATGCCTTTGGTTTCGATCACGCGCAACACAAGTGTTTCAATGTCGATGCGCAGATAGCAGACGAGATCTGGTACTAGGGCAAACCCAAAGACGTCTCTGACCCACGGGCGGTTCCCGCTGCGCACAAAATCGCGGGCGAAGGCCGTATAGATATACCGGTCGGCCAGCACGATGAAGCCCGAGCGAAGCGCGGGGATGATCTCGTGTTCTAAGCGATCCGCAAAGTCGGTGGCGTACAGCAGGCTAAACGACCAGCGGTCGAGAATATTGCCTTCCTTGGCCATTTCAATCGTCTTCGACATGAGATTGGAACGGGTCCAGCCGGTCGTGAGCACACCATAGCCCTGCACCTCCAGCCACTCCTGCAACATCTCGATGTGTGTGGAGCGGCCGACTCCGTCGGTGCCTTCGATGGCGATGAGTTTCCCCTTGAGATCACTCGGTTTTAGGTATGTCAAACCGTCGCCAAAAAACTGTGCGTCGACCATGGGTACCTCGTCGTGGTTTGTAGTCTTTGAGCGCCTCTCCCACGAGTCGGCGCATGTCGTTCTGCTGGGCTTCAATGTCTTTTGTCGCGTCCAGTGTGATGAGTTGAAACTCATCAACGATCTTTTCGTACTGGGCCAGGATGCTTGACTGGAAGATGCGGAAGCTTTCGGTGACGTCCGGGCTCAGGTTCATGTCCATGCCGGCTTCGTAGTGCTTGAATTGTCCCCGCGTGCCTCCGAGAAGCCGGGAGATGGCCACCTCGATCGGTACCTTGAAGTAGAAGGCCATGTCTGGGGTGATGGCAAAGCTGTACAGCTTGCGAATCCACGCAGGTGAGACGCCTCGGACCACGTCGCGCGCAAAGGCGGTGTACATGTAGCGGTCGGCCAGGACGATCATACCGGCTTTGAGCGGGGGTAAAATTTCATGATAGAGCCGGCTGGCAAAGTCGGTGGCGTGCAACAAGCTGAACGTCGTAGGGGTCAGACTTTTGTTCTTCTTTCCCCGTTTGGTCGTTTCTTTGACCAGCTCCGAGGAGTTCCACTCCGTGAAAAAGACTTTGTGGCCTTTCGACTCCAGCCACTTGTGCAACAACAGCAATTGCGTGCTCTTCCCGGACCCGTCAATGCCTTCGACAATGATCAGTTTTCCAGGATAAGGGTGGGGTGTCATAGACGAAGGGGGTTGATTGCTCATGCGGCATCGTCCTGCGCGATGACGGAAAATTTTACACGGCGGCGGAACACGCGTTCGAAGAGATCTGCCCGGCCTGCCGCGGCCCAGGTTTCCAACTCGGCATCGCCCGTCACGTGTAGGCTGATCGTTACGGCGGCGCCGAGCCTCACGTCGAGGGTCCGGACGACAGAAAAATGTGTCCGATCCAGCCCGTCGGCGATCCGAAGCAACGCGGACAGGATTCGCACGATGCGTTTGAATTTGGGAGAGAGGGCGCCGAATCCCTCGTGCTTCAGTTGAGGGACTGCCCGCCGGTGATAGCGTGCGACGTTGGCGACCACCTGAATTTCCTCGCCTGATAATCCTCCAAGGCCGCTGTTTGTGATCAAATAATACGTGTGTTTGTGATGCTGGCGCTCGTTGATGAGATAGCCGACGTCGTGCAGAATCGCGGCGTATTCGAGCCAGTTCCGCTCGGTGGGTCCCAAACGATGGAGGCGTGTCGTCTGGTCGAAAAGGCGCAGGGCGAGGCCGGCGACATGGAGGCTATGAGCTTCCGGGGCCTGACAGCGGCGGGCCAGCGCCATGACGGTGCGCCGACGCAAATCGGGAATTTCCGCTTCCGCTTTGAGCCGTTCACGGTGGCGGTGGATGAAGTCGTAGATGACGCCTTCACGAATGGCCTTGTCGCACAAAATAAGTTCGTCTCGTCCCGAGAGCTCCATCAGCCGGCGAAGGACTACCGTGGCGGGAAACAAGGTGTCGACGCGTTTGGGATCTAATCCGGGGATCGCCAGCCGGGCCTTAATGGTGGACTGACGGAGGTCCTGCTCGATTTCTTTGACGTCTTTCAATGTAATCGTGGCGAGATTGACCTGAGAAAGCGGGCGATTCGTTCGGCGTATGTGAATCACTTCCGCTAAGTTGGCCGCCATGCCAGAGGTCGCGATGAGAGAATCGAATCGTTTTGTCTTGAACGAATCGAGAGCGCCCTGCAACTGGACTGTGACCGTATCTTCGAGTGAGCGGAGCATCCCTTCGGACGGTGGCGTGCGCTTAAGAAATTCATCCGCTAGTCTGATGGCGCCCAGCTTCAGGCTCTTTGCGTGGATGAGTTGATCTCGATTCCCGACCATCAGCTCGACCGATCCACCCCCGACATCCACCGAGAGCGTCGGCTGTTCTGTCATGGGCACGCTGTTTTTGACTGCGAGGAATATCAGTCTGGCTTCTTCAGTGCCGCTGATGACACGGACTTTCAGCCCCATGTCTTTGGCCACGAGATCGATAAAGTCTCCACCGTTTTTCGCCTCGCGCACGGCGCTGGTCGCGACGGCGATGATGCGGTCGTAGCCCTTGTTCCGGGCCAGTGTGACGAGATTGCGAACGACATCGAGCCCGCGTGTGACGGCCTCGTCGGAGAGGCGGTGGGTGGTAAAGGCGCCGTTTCCGAGCCTGGTCATGTCTCTGAAGCGATCGAGAATCTTGTAGCCTGTATCCGGCTGGATCTCAGCCAGCACCATATGGATGGAGTTGGTCCCGATATCGATGACGGCAATCTTTGCCATGATTAACGTACTATCGTAGATGTTGTGTCGGTGGAGGGAGCCGGCGGCATCACCCCGCGTCATTCATGAGCGCGTCTGCCGTCATCGCTCCTCGCCCGGCTCTCAGGGATTTTGCGACGGCGTTCATGAATAACTTGAATAAGAGCTCAGAAACCATAATGAATGAGCCGTGGTCTGTCAAGGTCGGCAGGGTTAATTCTTGGTTACATCCGAGGAAGCTGCTCTGTCCCCTGCAGTCGTGGTACTCTCGCATCTTGTTTATTTGGTTTGTCTGGTTTGTTTGGTTTTTTTGGTTGAGCGAACCTAACCAGATCAACCAGATAAACGAAACAAACCAGATCAACCAGATAGGATAGATGAATCAAATCAACCAGATGGCCGTTGTGGTGACCGGTGCCTCGACCGGCATTGGCGCCGCTTGTGCCCTCGATTGTGCCGGTCGCGGGATGACGGTGTTTGCCGGCGTGCGCGACCCTCGGACGGGCGAGGCGCTTGCCGCGAAAGGTGGCCCGTTACTCACTCCCATCACGCTCGACGTCACCGATGAGCGGTCGATCACACGATCCGTCGAGGTGGTGCAACAGGTTGTGGGCGAGGGTGGCCTGGGGGGGCTTGTCAATAATGCCGGGATCGTGATCGGAAGTCCCCTCGAAGTGATTCCGTTATCGCACCTGCGGAAACAGCTTGAGGTCAACGTGATTGGGCAGATCGCTGTCACGCAGGCGTTTCTTCCATTACTGCGTCGAGGCCGAGGTCGAATCGTCAATATGGGATCGATCGCCGGACGAGCGACCATTCCATTGTTGGGACCGTATTCAGCTTCGAAGTTTGCCTTGGAGGCGTTGACAGATGCGTTGAGGATGGAACTGCAACCTTGGGGAATTCGGGTTTCGATTATCGAACCGGGGGCGATTGCAACGCCGATTTGGGAGAAATCGGCTAAGGAGGCAGGGGATCTCGAAGCGTTGGTCGGTGAAGAGGCGAAGGCTCTCTATGGCGAGGCGGTGATTCAGATTCGTAAGGCGATCGTCCGAGCGGCTCAACGAGCGATTCCGCCGGAAGCGGTCGTTCGAGCCGTGCATCATGCGTTGACGGCTTCTCGGCCTCACACCCGCTATCTCGTGGGCTCCGATGCCAAGCTGCGTGCGTGGATGGTGAAGTGGTTGCCGGATCGAGTTCAAGACAGGGTGCTGGCCTGGGCCCTACAGTATCCGCGAGCGTAAGAAGATGGTCTGTCTGGTCTATTCGGACTTTGATCTGTCTCGTGCATTTGGTTCAACGAATTTAACCAGATGAACCAGACAGACCAGATAGACCGAATAGACCAGACAGACGAGATTAGCCGACTAGATCGGGGTTGAGCCGATTCATCGGCTTGATCGAGAGGGCTTTGATTTCGTTGTAGATGGTCGTGCGCCCTGCCTGGCGAAGACGCGAGAAGACGCCTTCCACGATGACCTGGTCGCCTTCCCGAACTTCGATCTGACCAAGACTGATGATCTTCAATACGCCGGCCTGATCCTTCAACAGAAATCCATAGGCTGGTTGACCTTGCCGGTTCGTCGCAAGCTGGACATTGGTGACCTGGCCGGTTACGACGACTTCTTGGCGGTCATATTGCTCGGGATGGGTGAGGAGCTCGGTGATCTCCAGAAGACCTGATGCGTCAATAGGCAACGGTGCGGAGATCAAGGCGAGTAGGGGAAGTAGAATTAAGAGGAAGCGCGCGGGTCGGTACTGCTGAAGCGATGGTTGGGTGCTGGATGGTCTAGTCATGATGTGCCGGTATTATACCTCAATCTGTTGAACTGTCGAATATTAAGTGCTGAATGTTGAATGTTCGCAAAATCATCAGATCGAGTCCTACCACTTATCGGAGGCTCTTCCGCTTACATCTTCTCCCCTCATACTGCTGAGGATCTGGGCCTGCATCTCGCTCAACTCCTTCTGAGGCGGCTCGGCAGGGCCCTCAAGCGCACCCACTTCGCTCTTGGGTGTCGCCGCGGTCCGTTTGAGCAGGTCGGCATCCACTGTTTCGGGAGAGTGGTCCATGTCGTTGATGATGGTGATAAGCCGCTGGAGCCCAAATAAGTTCCTGGTGATTTCAGAATGCATGGCATTGGAGCTCGCTCCGAAGACAAGCGAGGTCCAGAATTTGACTTCGATCTCCTCGGGCAGGTTGCCCCAGACCATGGCGGTCAATTTGTCGATGAGCGCGGACTCTGTTTTTTCCAACCCGTCGTAGGTCGAGAGCGAACGTTCGATGGGCTCCTCCGCGAGCACCGAGAAGGTTTCCTTCCACAAATCCAATGGTGATATCGCCGTGGCTGCCGCGCCGGTCTGTAACGTGGACTGGAGGGCCTGCAAGTATTGCGTGAGATACTTCACTTTCCTGGCGGCAAGGCTGCCGGCTGGAATGCCCCACACATGTGCGATCTCGTGGTCTTGTAGCGGCGCGGAGATGGCGCTTTGCCGTTCGCGTTCCGCCTGCTTGAGTCTTGTGCGATATTTTTCAGCCAAGCGGAGTTGGGTCTGGAATTCGATGCTGAGCCGATGCTGCTGATAGTCCTCAGCCGCGATCTCATCGGCATCCCAACGTTGCTCCAGTAGGCGGATTGCCGGCTTAGGCAGTGCGGTCCTCGCGGATGCGCGCAAGGCGTCAAGTGTATCGGCGGAGACGGAGAAACGCTCGAACAAGAGCGCGTGGGCGCGGTCGGCAAACGCTTCACGAAGCTGCGCCAGGCTCTGAAGACTCTCGCATTGCAGCCACGTCCGCTCCCGCTTAAGCCGCACCTGTCGGCGGTATTGGTCGCGACGGTCCGTCACGACTTTTATTGATTCTTTGGTCATGGTGGTATTGGTGGGCTTCGTCCCGGCGACGCAGCGGGGGTCCGGTCGATCTGTCACGATGTACAGGATTTCTTCGTCCGTCACGTCGAAGTACTGGAGCAGGATCAGTCGAAGCATAATCCGTCCTTGCATAGGCATGGCGTCGATGACGGATCGGATCGTATCAATAGTCAGGGGCGATGCTGGTGAGGCGATTGAAGCCATGGGTCTGTCTGGTCTATTCAGTCTCTCTGGTCTATTCGGTCTATCTCGTCAGCTAACTAACCCATCTACCAGACAGACCGAATAGACAATTCTACTAGGCATTGCCGGAATGATGCGATTCCAGATAGAGGGCGACATATTCGCGAATCTCTTGAACGGTCCCGCTGACAAACATGTCCCGAGGGATTTCCACGCGCGTGAGCGCGGCTGGATCTACTCCTCGTTCGATCGCATAATCTTCATCAATGTACAGGCTCACCGACCCGTCTGGAAAGCGGATTGCATAGAGTGCGTTGTTATCAGCCATTGAACGTGTCGAGACGTCGATCTCTGAAAGGCCTGCCACCGTTCATACAGGTATCATACAGGTGATTTAGCTGTCAAAGCGGGAAACCCTTTCAGGGATAGCGTTTGCGCAAAAACAGCGTCGCCGTCGCAACCTGTCGACGGGAAAATCCGCCAGGGGAGTCCTCTTAAAAAAGTACGGCCTTCGATCGTGAGATCGAAGGCCGTGTTGACTGCGTCGCTTCGACGTCGTATCAGCCGCCGAGCGTGTCGAGCGTTTCTTTGAGGCTCTTGCGAATGCAGGTGAAAATCGGTGTATCGCGTAGGGTATAGCGGGACCCCTCGGTTTCGCGCAGTGCCATCACGAGATCCAGGAAGTCTTCCGGTTTATCGCTTTCAAACGCGACCACCCATTCCTGGTCGTCCAATCCGAATGAATAGGTCGTGTTCAGCTTCACCGAGGGGAACCGATGGCCGACTTCAATGTGCTCATCCATCATGCCCTGCCGAGCAGCCTTCGTGAGCAGGAACCAGTCGCGCGTTTTCAGGAATGGATAGACGAAAATATACTTGGCTTTCCCTGGCACGACGGTCAGACGCTTGCTCTCTTGGTTTTCGTGGGTGTGATGATCCACGTAGACCGAACGCTTGGTGATCGCGAGATACGAGTAGGGTGTGGTCAGGTACTGTCCTAATCCAGAGGCCAAGATCTTCGTGGTCATGTCCTGGAAGAGTTCCATTTCGTAGCTGATCCGCCACAGCATGATATCGCAATCGCCCCTGATTCCAACTGAAGAGTACGCCACCACGAGGACTTTTCCGGCATAATCCTCGACCGCACGCAGAAACTCCTGCTTCCCTTTGGTGCGTTCACTCTCGGGCAGGCGTCGCCAGGCTGGGTCGACTTTATAGAAGGCGAAGTTGACATATTGGCGCTTCGGGGCTTGGGGCGCGGGGGCTTGTTCAGGGGTGGACATCGAAACTCCTCCGTAGATCTGCTTGAAAGGAACACGAACCCGGACTATGTATGAATGCTTGCTGCAATTGCCGATGTTCGGACGCGAGGCACCGGCCACTGGATTCTAGGGGTTATCACGAAGGCATTCGTGAATAATCCTGGCTTGGCAGCGGCGCAATTTTTTTATCACTTCGGCTTTGCCGTTGTCAACCGGCAGAGGAGGGTCGGGCCGTTTCGTTGACAGGAGAAGAGCGATCTGGTACTGGCTTGTCTATGTGGGTCGCGCAGACTCATTGGGTGAGAAGCATCCTGCTCTGTGAGGGCATTGTTGCGATGAGTGCCCTCCTTTATGTGTCGGCCCATGCCATCGAGGTGCGTCCTACTGCAGAGCACATTCAGGCCGCGCTCGATCAGGGGATAAAGGCGGCGAAGAAAGGGATGCCCCCGGATAGTTTCTATGTACGGTTCGGAGTGAGAGACGAGGTCCAACCCAAGGGATTTTTGATCACAAAAATAGGAGCCCTCTCGGTCATGGCCACGCATATGGCCTTGCGGGGGTTGCAGCCTAGTCAAGCCGATGTGGCCCAGGTGATGGAAGGTACGACGATGCTCATCAGCACCGTCATCGTCGGTAACACGCCGAACTTTGCGGTGGACAGTTACATGGTCCTCGACCAGGGCGGGAAGACGATCAAGCCCGTGACGGTGCGATTCGATGCACAAGCGACCCGCACCGTCGTGTATCCAAAGAGCCCTCGGTTCAAAGCGAAGGTCGTGGCCTCGTTCAACTATGCTGACTTCGATCCGAAGGCGATGACGTCGGTTACTGTCTATCCGGCCACTGGAGGAGAGTCGAGCTTCTCCGTAAATTTTGACGAGATTGACTAGCCCGACTATTTCCCTGCTCTCCATGTCCAAAGCATCCGCAACCCTGTCACTCACCGCAGAAACTATCGCGATCGGCACTGAACTGTTGGTCGGAGGCCGGTCCGATTCCAACTCTCTTTTCCTCGCCGACGAACTTGGCAAGCTCGGGATCGCAGTTCGATTCAAATCAGTCGTCGGCGATGAGCAGCAGGATATCGTTATGGCTATCCACACGGCCTTGAAGCGATCTCACGTGATCGTCATGACCGGTGGACTTGGCCCTACTGTGGACGATCGCACGAGAGAGGCGGTGGCCCAGGCGACTGGACATCGGCTTGGTCGTCGCAAGGAGGCGTTGGAGAGTATGACGGCCCGACTCGCGCAATGGGGCCGCATCGCAAGCACGGCTCAGTTGCGCCAGACCATGATTCCGTCCGGTGCCACCGTGCTCACGAATCCGGTCGGCTCAGCGCCGGGGTTTTGCTTGATATGGAAGAAGGTGCTGATCATCTCGTTACCCGGTGTGCCGCGGGAAATGGAAGAGATGATGCGGCAGGAAGGCTTGCCTTTGCTGCGTACCGCACTGGTATCGTCAGGCCGGTTTCCACGAACGCCGATCGTTCGTCAGGTGTTTCATACGTTCGGACTCGCAGAGGCGGACGTCGATGCCAAACTCAAAGGACTCATTCCGAAAGGAGCGCCCGTCGACTTGGGACTGCTCGCATCGCCCATGGGCGTGCTGGTCTCGCTGACGACGAAGGGGAACCAATTTGTTCCGGAGAAGAATTGTGATGTGCTGCAGAAGCTGGCGAACGACGTTCGCTCACGACTCAGCGATTGGCTCTTTGCCGAGGGACAGGACACGATGGAAGAGGTCGTGGGGCGGGAACTCACCAAACGGGGGCTCATGCTGGCGGTTGCGGAATCCTGCACCGGCGGATTGATCGGCCATCGGCTCACACAGGTGGCTGGTTCATCCGCCTATGTGGATCGTGGGGCGGTCTGTTACAGCAATCGGGCGAAAACGGAGATGCTGGGTGTGCCGCTGGAACTGATTGCCCGACACGGCGCGGTGAGCAAGGAGGTTGCAGCGGCGATGGCGTGCGGCATTCGTGAGCGCGCCAATGTGTCGGTGGGACTCAGCGTCACCGGCATCGCCGGGCCGGGCGGCGGGACCGAGACTAAGCCGGTCGGGCTGGTCTATGTTGGGTTGGATGATGGAACCGGCCGACCGATCGCACGGGAATTCCGGTTTCACGGTGACCGGAACATGATCAAACAACGGTCATCACAAGCCGCGTTGGATTTTCTTCGCCTTTGGTTGCTCGATAAGACCAAGCGGGACGGGCGAGACTTGCGGGAAAAGCGCGACTAGGTAGAGCAGGGCTAACGCGTCACGCGAGTCTCGCTCTTCGCGCTTGTCGCGCGCCGCTGCGGCATTTCGCGACGAACCGTCATGAATAATACGGACTTGAAGTGATCCGGGCGTTTCTTGCCGTCGAACTCTCTCAAGAGCTGCGGGCAGAACTCGCCACTATCCAACAGGAGTTGAAGCGCAAAATTGAGTCGGAGATGAAGCAACATATGCGCATCTCTTGGGCACAGCCGGCTTCGATCCATCTCACGATCAAGTTCCTCGGTGATATGGATGAGCAGATCATTGACTCTTTGCAGGTTGCGGTTGAGCAGGCGATTGGAAACCAGATAGCTGTGAATGTGCCGCTTGAACGACTCGGCGCATTTCCCCGTCCACAAAGTCCACGCGTGTTGTGGGTTGGGCCGTCAGAGAATTGGGAGCGAGGGGCAGAGGCGCAGAGAGTAGCAGGCATCCATGGCGCGATCGAACACGCGTGTGAAGGATTAGGCTTTCTCCGCGAGACAAAACCGTTCAGCCCGCATCTGACCTTCGCACGGATTAAGGGAGGGGAACGGCACATTGGAGTGGCATTGGCACAAGGAGGAGTGCTGGATCGGCCGCTTTCATTGGGCTCGCTGGCGGTGGAGTCGGTCGTGCTGATGAAGAGTGAACTGCGGCCAACCGGGTCAGTCTATATGAAGCTGTGGGAGGTGAGGTTGGATAGGCGACCTTCTGGCGAGGCTATTGACAGAACCTCATTGGATTGAGATATCGTGCAGCACGATAAGGACCGAAGGAGTGCTGAATAGGCGGTTAGAAGTATGGAAATCAGAGTGGTGCGGGATACCGTTTCGCGGGATGAATTGACGAAGTTCGCAAAACAGCAGTTCGGTGATATGACCAAGGCCGTCGTGGATATCGAACGGGGCATCATGGCGATCGGCGGAGAGCTGCACTCAGACGAAGAGGCGGTGCTGTTAGACCAAGGGTCTATACAACGGCATTTGTGGGGAATTAACCTCTACCCCGACAAACCTCGGAGTGAATGGATCGAGTTTGACTCGATGATCAACGTGAGGCCATCGGGGGGGAATCGTTCACGATACGTGGAAAGCCCTGACATTCGGGAAGCTGTCATCAGGATCGTCAACCGGTTGGTAGGGGGCTAAAGAGATGCCTCATCAGCATGCTACTTTAGCTGCAGGACGTTGGCAGACGATGCCGCTTGTAGAACAATTGGCCAATGTCGGCAGCGATGTGGCCCGCGCTCATCGATGGCAAGGGAAGGATCTTCAATCCTGCGAGAATGCGTTCGTTCGCGCATTGGAACTCCTCGATCTGACGATCGCCGATCCTCGCTGGAAAGGTCGCCGGAAGGAACTCACGCGTGTGCGTGAGTTCCTGTGTGATGCGATGCTTGGCGGAAAAGAATATGGGAGTGATCTGGCTGGCCTTGATCGCTATTTCTATCCGTTTGCTGTCGCGGCGCGAGCGGGCCGGTGAACTCCCTCTCAGCGCCTTTCGCCCTATACCGTCTCCGGCTCGATTGCGCCGCGCTTCACGTCGCGCAGCAATCGTTCGACGATCAGCCGCATGAAGAAGAAGCCCAGTTTCGGGTTTTGATAGTACAGGCGGTAGATCTGCTCGTCGGTCATCTGATACAGCTCGCAGTCGGTTTCGCACACCACCGTCATCGTGCGGACCTTCTCGGGCGAGAACAGGCCGATTTCGCCGATCAGTTCGCCGGGACCGATGAAATGGTCGATGCCTTCTAACTTCAACTTCCCGCTAGCCACGTACACAATCTCGTCGGCCACGTCGCCCGTGCGGAACAGTACCTCGCCGCCCTTGTGCTTGCGCAGGCGCATGTGCGGCAGGAGCCATTCGGACACCGACGACTCTACGGTGGCCTGCTCAATTTGCTTGGTCAACCGGATGATTTCTATCAACCGCTTTGCATTGATCGGCAACAGGATCGAGTTCAGAATGAATTCCGGCAACACGATCAATTCTGTGATCTCGAAGTGCGTGTGCAGCACACTGAAGACCAGGAGGAGGGCGCTGCTGGCCAGTGCCAGCACCCGCAGGGGTACCATGTTTTTCATGTAGTGGCTGGCAAGATAGCACACTCCACCCAGCATGCCGATGGCGGTAGTGATGTCGAAATGCATGTAATCCTAATTCCTTCTAATAGTGCGTTGCGTGAGTGTTCTGCTCTGCAGTGCCTGCGTCGATGCATGGACGGACCCATCAAGGGCCGCGTGACTGAGGGCCTCGATTGAATGGAATTTCTTGTGCTGTCCCGGATAAATCACCGGACTGCAACGGTGCCGCCGGCTGAGCTCTGGCGGCGCTTTTATTAAAATGATGCGCTCCTCAACTACCCGGCGCAACTCGGGTTTGAGTTTAGTAAACGCGTAGAGACTAGATTGTGAGCGTTTGATCCTCCTCAAGTACCTGCAACCCTGGAATATGTAATTCACGAAGCTCACTCAGAATCTAATCTTCGTATGCCGGCTTTAGATGGTAGGCATACACCGATATATCCTCTCGATCGAGTTTTCTGAGTTCCTGCGCGAGCAAATCAGGTGTGAGATGTTTGCTCATGCGGGCGAGTTCAATCATAGAATTTGGAAAGGTAGCCCCACCCGATCCGGCAAAGGCTCGGGCGATAACCTGACTATTCTGGAGGATCACGAATTGCGGGTCGATCGTGATATTGCCGCCGTCACTGTCCCCCACAACGCCCTTGACGGAAGTGCTGATTCGGCTGTTGGTCAGCCGGATCATCTCCGGAGCGTTGATCTCGATCTGGCCTCCGCTGGCTTCTCTCGCCTCGGTCGTGATTGAGCTGTTGTTCAACACCACGGTCGATCCGCTCTGAATGGTGATGTTGCCTGCATCGCCGGCATCCGCCACGGTCCCTATGCTGCTGTTGGTGATTAGCCAGGCGAGGGGCGCAAGGGTAGGGTAGGGTAGAGGTAATCGGAAGGGATGTTTTCCCTCTCGCTTGCGTCCCACACCTGGCTTCCAATTCAGTGTTGCGGGGGCTGTTCGCGCATGGTGCGGCAGAAGAGTTCGGTCAGTGTGGGCTCGAAGGCAGTGCCGGCTTGCTGCTCGATCTGTTGGAGGGCTTCGTTGATAGAGAGGGATGTTCGTTCCGGTTTTTCGGAGGTCAGAGCGTCAAACGCTTGGGCGATTCCAGTGATGCGGGCGAGCAAAGGCGTGCTCTCTTCCCGTAAGCCAAAGGGATAGCCCGTTCCGTCCCATCGCTCGTGATGGAGAGCGATAATCTGCACGGCGTCGCCTGATAATCCCATCGCTCGGCCCATCTTCGCACCGAGGTCTGGGTGGTGAGTCTGCGGGTCGGATTCCATGTTCAGCACGTGACTGTCGGAAACGCTGATCAAGTCGAGATCGTGTACGAGTGCGCCGAGTGCGAGCGACTGCTGTTCGGCGATGGGAAGGTTGAGTCGATTGGCGACAAGCGTTGCATAAAAACTGACGCGGTTTCCATGATTGAGTAGGTGACGATCCTTAGCTTCTAAGAGGTCGGAGATCAGGGGAACCATGGGTGAGGTCGTATCGCTATGAGACACGGAGAGCGCTCCCGCGCGGTTCATGGCGGTGTAGTCGTCGACAAGGGTCTGCCAAGCCTCGGTACAGCCCGGTTCCGGGCCCCAAAGTGTCGTCGAGTTGGTGAGGACTGGGCGCAGTTGGTCGAGCCGCAGTTTCTTCTGAGCAGTTTGCAGGGAAATGGCCAGTAATTCCGAGGCATTGAACGGCTTCAGGAGGAAACCGGCTGCGCCGTGGCGGATGCAATCCATCGCTGATTGAAGACTGCCGTAGGCCGTGACCATGATGACTTCGGTCTCGGCATGCATGCGCTTGATGTCATGCAAGAGGTCCGATCCGGAACAATCGGGCAATTTCAAGTCCAACGTGACGAGATCGACGCCGTGTTCGTTGAGGACAGCCAGGGCTGCGCGTGCGTTTGCCGCAGTGAAAATGTGGAAGTCCTGTCTGAGGATCTGTGTGAGTGCCGCACGGGGGGCGGCATCATCATCGACAATCAGGACTGTTGGCTTAGAGTTGCTTGTGTCGGGGACGAGAATCGAAGGCATGAGGTACTTGTATCGCTATCCCCTCTGCCGGTCAATGAAATCTCGCGAATACACGCGATTGCGCGTGACGCGTGAAATGCGAGACTTGCGAGAAGCGCGCGACTCGAAGTTCTAGTTCGGATTGCTAGTCCAGCCCGTCGCGTCAGTCTGCCTCTCTCGCCTCCCACTAGTCTCGCCCGTCCCGCGAGTCTCGCGCTCTCGCTATTCTGCGGTGGGCTAGGTTTCTTTCTCTCAACTTGGGTATAATCGCCCCCGAATCTCTCTATTACATCATGAGGAGCACCCATGGCTGAAAAAGACGACAAGAAGCGCGCGCTGGATCTGGCGTTGTCTCAAATTGAAAAACAATATGGGAAGGGGGCCATCATGAAGCTGGGGGGGGCCGATCCCTTGGTGGATATTCCGGCGATTTCGACCGGATCCCTCGGACTCGATATTGCTCTGGGCGTCGGTGGGCTTCCCCGCGGACGGGTAATCGAGATCTTTGGTCCTGAGTCTTCGGGCAAGACGACGCTGACCCTTCATGCGATTGCGGAAGCACAGAAGGCCGGTGGCACTGCCGCCTTTATCGATGCGGAACATGCGCTGGATTTGACCTATGCCAAGAAGCTGGGTGTGCAGGTGGATGATTTGCTGGTGTCGCAGCCCGACACCGGAGAACAGGCGCTGGAAATTGCCGAGACGCTTGTCCGGAGCGGGGCGATCGATGTCATTGTGGTGGATTCGGTCGCAGCCCTCGTGCCGAGAGCTGAAATCGAAGGCGAAATGGGAGATGCGCATATGGGGCTGCAAGCGAGGCTCATGTCGCAGGCCCTTCGCAAATTGACGGCGGCCATTTCCAAGTCACAGACGACCCTGATTTTCATCAATCAGATCAGAATGAAGATCGGCGTGATGTTCGGCAACCCGGAGACGACGACCGGCGGCAATGCGCTCAAGTTCTATTCGTCTGTGCGGCTGGATATTCGCCGCATTGAGTCGATCAAGGAAGGGCAGGAGGTGACCGGCAGCCGCGTACGCGTGAAGGTGGTGAAGAACAAGATGGCGCCTCCGTTCAAGCAGGCGGAGTTCGACATCATGTTTGCGCAGGGCATTTCGAAAACCGGCGAGTTGGTCGATCTCGGGGTTGAGAAGAAAGTGGTGGAGAAGTCCGGGGCCTGGTATTCCTATCAGGGCGAGCGGCTTGGGCAAGGGCGCGACGCGGTGCGAGACATGCTGTTGAATAATCAGCCGCTGGCGCGTGAGATTGAAGGGAAACTGCGTGATTTGGCCGGTCTGCCGGGACGTATGCCTGAGAAGCCCTCTGCCGTACCGGTGAAAGACGAAAAAAAGATCGAGGAGAAACGCGAGGAGCGGCGACCGCACAAGGTCGGCGTCTAAAAATAGGTCTATTTGGTTTATCTGGTTAGTTTCGATGAACCAATAAAACCAAACAGATCAGACAAACCAAACACGATCTTGCTAAGGGCCGGTGAGTAGGCGAGTCACAAGCAAAGCAGCACCATATCCTGATCAGTGGCTCCAACTGGCGGTGCGAGCATTGGCTCGCAGTGATCGCACGACGGCGCAGATCGAATGGATGCTCGCGGCGAAGGGGGCATCTCCCGCGCAGATACGAGCCGCCGTTCGACGGTTGACATCGTTGAAGTACCTTGACGATGTGGCTTTCGCTGCGCGGTGGGTCGATCGGCGACTTGCACGCATGCCGATGGGGCGTACGCGCCTGCAAGAAGAGCTGCTCGCGACCGGTTGTCCCGAACACATCGTGCAGGCGACGCTGCGAACCACCTACCGTAAAGTGAGTGAACGGGATCTGGCCGTGCAGGCGGTCGCGATGGCTGGACAGGCCAGCTCGGCGCGGACGCCTGACCGACTAGCGAGACTTTTGAGCCAACGCGGGTTCGACGAAGATACGATTGAAACAGTGATGGGGCCGTTAATGCGGGAAAGAAGTTAGGCTGGCATGAAGAACAGCACTCAAGAATTACGACAGGCCTTTATTCGATATTTCGAACAGCATGGCCATCAGGCCGTGCCGAGTTCCGCCTTGATTCCTCAGGCCGATCCCACGTTGCTCTTCACCAATGCCGGGATGAACCAGTTTAAGCGGGTGTTTCTCGGCGAGGAAACGCGCGCCTACAGACGAGCGGTTACCGTGCAGAAGTGTCTTCGGGCAGGGGGCAAGCACAACGATCTCGAGAATGTCGGCTATACCAGGCGGCATCATACGTTCTTTGAAATGCTGGGGAACTTCTCCTTCGGCGACTATTTTAAGGAAGACGCCATCGCGTTCGGTTGGGAATTTTTGACTCAGACGGTCGGCTTGGCGAAAGATCGGATGTGGGTGACGATCTTCCGCGACGACGATGAAGCGGACCAGCTGTGGAAGAAGGTCGGGGTTCCGGCCGGGCGGATCGTGCGGTGCGACGAGACGGACAATTTCTGGCAGATGGGGGATACCGGACCCTGTGGGCCCTGCTCGGAATTGCATTTCGACCAGGGACCGGCGGTGCCGGGGGATGATCGGCCGAACGGCGAAGGCGATCGCGTCATCGAAATCTGGAATCTTGTCTTCATGCAGTTCAATCGAGATGCCACGGGGAAACTGCATCCCTTACCCAAGCCCAGCATCGATACGGGCATGGGATTGGAACGGCTGGCGGCAGTGGCACAAGGTGTTTACAGCAACTATGACAGCGACGTGTTTACGCCGTTGCTCAGCGCCGTGGCCACGAGGGCGGGGGTTCGGTATGGAGAGAAGGACCAGCTCGATCGGTCGATGCGTGTGGTGGCGGACCATCTTCGTGCGATTACGTTTTTGATGGCTGATGGTGTACTGCCGTCGAATGAGGGACGCGGCTATGTGCTACGCCGGATTCTGCGCCGGGCCGCGCGGCATGGCCGGCTGCTGGGCATCGTCGAACCCTTCCTCCATGAATTGACCGCTGCGGTCGTAAACCAGATGGCCGGGGCCTATTCAGAAGTCCGAAGCGCTGCCGCGACGATTGCCGAGGCGACGAGAGGCGAAGAGGAGCGATTCATCGCCACCCTCGATCAAGGCTTGCCGATTCTGAACGAGATGATCACAAAAGCGCGCTCAGCTGGAAGTACGGTTCTCACTGGTCCCGACGTATTCAAGCTCTACGACACCTATGGGTTTCCGATGGACTTGATGGGTGAGGCTTGCCGCGAGCAGGGAATGACGCTTGATGAGGCGGGGTTTGACCGAGCCATTGAGGAACAGAGGAATCGTGCGCGCAAAACGGGTGGGTTTGAACAGGAAACGACTCGGCCTACGGTTGCGGAACTAGCTGGGCGTGTTGGAACGACAAAATTTATCGGCTACGATCGCCTGGAAAGCGATAGTCTCGTACAGGCGATTTTGAAGGGTGATCGGTTGGTCAAAGAAGCGGCGGAAGGCGATGAGGTTGAATTAGTCTTGGATGTGACACCATTTTATGCGGAAGGTGGCGGGCAGGTCGGCGACCGGGGTGTATTAATGGGCCATGATGGGCGGGTTGAGATCAAGGAAACTACGAGACCGGTGCCCACCCTCATTTTGCATAAGGGGATCGTCACGAAAGGACGAATTCGCGAAGGTGAGCAGTTGCGCATGACCGTCGATGCCACGACCCGGCAGGACGCTCAGCGAAACCATACCGCCACTCATTTGGTCCATGCCGCGTTGCGCGATATGCTGGGGCCTCACGTCAAACAATATGGGTCACTCGTCGGGCCGAATCGTTTGCGGTTCGACTTTGCCCACTTCAGACCGCTGTCCTCCCGCGATGTGGATGAGATTGAAACGGTTGTCAACAACGAGGTGCGGAAGAACGAGCGAGTCGCGACCGAGGTGATGAGCATTCAGGATGCGGTGGCCAAGGGCGCGTTGGCCTTCTTCGGGGATAAATATGGCGAGCAGGTGCGGGTGGTGACCGTCGAGTCTTTCAGCAAAGAACTCTGCGGTGGAACGCACTGCCGGCACACGGGGGACATCGGCCTGTTCAGGATTATGTCGGAGACCGGTGTCGCGGCCGGTGTGCGCCGTATCGAGGCCCAGACCGGCAGTGGGGCGCTCGCGCATATGAAAAAACTGGAAACAGACATTCGGGAACTCGCGGACGTGCTCAAGGTCGGCCAGTCCGAATTGGTTGCCAGAACACGCAAGGTGATGACGCAGTTGAAAGACAAGGAACGTGAGCTGGAAGAACTGAAGTTGAAAATGGCCAGCGGCTCAGCGGTCGAAGCCACGGCGAAAACCATTGCGGGCGTGCAGGTACATGTGCAGCGGACGGACGGGTTAGATGTGAACGGGATGCGGGCGCTGGCCGATCAGTTGCGGGACAAGTTGAAAAGTGGTGTCGTGGCTCTCGGCGCTGCGAACGATGGCAAGGTTTCATTACTCGTGGTCGTGACGAAGGATCTGATTGCCCGGCTCAAAGCAGGCGACCTCATTAAGGAGATGGCGGCGGAAGTCGGCGGTACGGGTGGCGGCCGGCCTGAGATGGCGCAGGCCGGCGGGAAAGACCCGGCTAAGTTGGATGCTGCGTTGGAAAAGGTCTTTGGACTGGTCGAACGCATGTCGCAGCGGTACACTAATGGAGGGTAAACGAATTCTTGCGCTCGATTACGGGACCAAGCGGATCGGAGTGGCTCTGAGCGATGAGCTGGGATGGACCGCTCAACCGCTTGAGACGCTCAATCGGCGCACGCTGGACCGGGACATTGCCCATATTGCGTCTCTCGTCATGACGCATGAAGTCGGGCAAGTCCTGTTGGGTTTTCCCATTCAATTGGATGGTTGCGAGGGTCCGGCAATCCAGGCAATGCGCGAGTTCCAGGCTCGGTTGGAACAGGGAGTGACCGTTCCCGTTATTCTGTGGGATGAACGGTTGACGACGAAGGCGGCGGAAGATCTTTTGATCGCGGCCGATGTCAGCCGGAAAAAGCGGAAGGGTGTGGTGGATCGCATCGCCGCTTCGATTTTGCTCCAGAGTTATCTGGCGAGCCTTGAGCCGGCGCCGAAGAGAGAGTCGGAGTCATGGTCGGATGAGTATGGGGAAGGAGGAACGGTAGAACCACCTCATGAGCCTACGGATCGTTCTCGGATGTCTGCTGGTCGTAATAGTCGCACTTGGCGTCGTCGCCTATCAGACGATTCGCTGGGCTGAAGGCCCGGTTGTTCCCGCGGAAGCGCATCCTCCCTCGAAAGTCATCGTGATCCCCGACGGCTCGACGTTTCAACAAGTCGCCGAGCTGCTTGAGCGCGAACGATTGATCAAGAGCAGTTTCTTCTTCGTCCTTTTTGGAAAGTCCCAATCTGCTGACCGGAAAGTTCATGCAGGTGAATATGAGTTGAATCCCGGCATGACTCCGGCGGAGATTCTCTCGATGTTGCGCAGCGGCCAAGTGTTACTCCACTCCTTGACGGTCCCGGAAGGGCTGACCTTCGTCCAAATCGCCGACTTGGCCGCTCAGGATGGCCTCACGGATCGCGCGGAGTTTCTCCGGCTCGCGAAAGATCAGGCATTCATTGCGTCGCTCGGGATCAAGGCGGAGACGCTGGAAGGTTATCTCTATCCCGACACCTATAAGTTTCCTCGCCCGGTCAAGGCGCGGGAGGTATTGGTGGCCATGGTCGAGCAGTTACGGCAGGAGGTTGGACCCGATCTCCATGCTCGAATGCAAGAACTCAAGATGACCATGCACGAAGTGCTGACCCTCGCTTCCGTGATCGAAAAGGAGACGGGGTCCGGTGGCGAAAGGCCGGAGATTTCCGCGGTGTTCCACAACCGGCTGAAGAAGCACATTCCATTACAGAGCGATCCGACTGTCATCTATGGCTTGCCGGCATTCGACGGAAATTTGCATAAGAAGGACCTGTCGAGTCCCAGTCCCTACAATACCTATCGCGTGCAGGGACTTCCGCCCGGACCGATTGCCAACCCGGGCATTCAAGCGATTCGCGCGGCGCTCTATCCGTCCGATTCTCGCTATTTGTATTTTGTTTCCCGGAATGATGGAACGCATCAGTTTTCTGCGACACTGATCGAGCACAACAAGGCGGTGGAGAAATATCAGAAGCGCCCCTTTCGTCGCGGGACCCATTCCCAGACGTCAATCGTCCCCGGAGAGGGGGCTCAAGCCCATAAAGAAGGAGTGTCCTGAGTCATGTCTGAATGGAATGTGCCGAGCCTCATCGACCACACGGTGCTCCGGCCGGAGGCCACAAGGGTCGATGTCCTGCGACTGTGCCAGGAAGCAAAGGAGCATCGATTCACCGTGATTTTTGTCCCGCCGTGCTATGTGGATGAGGCCGTGACCGCTGTCGCAGGCACCGCAATTCGTGTCGGCATCCCTATTGGGTTCCCCCTGGGTGGGCACACAACGAAGACAAAAGTCGACGAAGCCGTTGAAGCGGTTGCGCGCGGCGCGCGAGTGCTGGATATGGTCATGAATGTGAGCCGGCTCAAGTCAGCAGATCGTGAGTATGTGCGACAGGACATTGCTGAAGTGGTGAAGGCGACGCCAGGCGTCGAACACAAAGTCATACTTGAAACCTGTTACCTGACGCTCCAGGAGAAGCATACGGCCTGTCAGTTGGTGGTGGAGGCGGGAGCCGATTACGTCAAGACCTCGACTGGTTTCGGCCCCACTGGTGCGACGGTTGCAGATGTCAGGCTGATGAAGGAAGCTGTGGCTGGTCGCGCCAAGGTGAAGGCGTCCGGCGGAATTAGAGACTGGAAGACCACGCTCGCAATGCTTGAAGCGGGTGCGGATCGGATCGGCACGAGTGCAAGTCTTGCGATCCTGGCCGAGTGGAAGTTGCAAGGTGCGCGACAAGCGAGATGAGCGCGACTAGCGTGCCGTGCAGCCTCGTTAAAGACGGTACTCGTTAACTGTTAATCGTTGTTTCATCACCCGTCTCGCTTTTCCCGCCAGTCTCGCCAGTCGCGCGTAATTTTCTTGCATCTGCTATAGTGCGCCCATGATTAATCGTGTCATCGTGTTGGTGGTGGATGGACTTGGCGTCGGAGCCATGCCTGATGCGGCGGAATACGGCGATGCCGGTTCCAACACCTTATCTCATCTGGCCGATGCCGTTGGGGGACTCAGTCTTCCCACGATGGAGGCGCTCGGGCTTGGCCATATCACGGAAATCAAAGGTGTACGGACGATGGGGCAGCCCGAGGGGTGTTTCGGTCGTCTTGGATTTCTCTCGAAGAGTGTGGATTCCATAGCCGGCTATTGGGAGATGGCCGGCTGTCTTACGGACGTTGCCGGGCCGCAGTATCCCAACGGATTTCCTCCTGACATGGTGGCGATTCTCGAACAGGCATTCGGCCGCAAAATCGTCGGCAACCGCCGCGCCTCAGGAACGGCCATGCTGCGTGAGTGTGAGGCTGAACATCTGTCGTCGGGCGCATTGATTGTCTGGACGGATGGACGACGGACCTGCCACGTGGCGGCGCACGAGACCGCCATGCGTCGGGACGAATTCTTTCAGCGCTGCCGGGCCGCGAGAAAATTGCTCAAGGACTCCTGGGGAATTGTGCGTGTGTCGGCCCATCCTCTCTCAGGTGATGACGGCGCGGTGGTGTTTAGCTCACAACCCTGTGCGTTCGTGCTCGAACCGCCCGGGCCAACTATGTTCGATGTGCTCAATCGTGCGAGTCAAATACTGATTGGACTGGGGAAGGTCGGCGATCTCTTCAGCGGTCGCGGACTCACTCGTTCCATTCCCGTTGGGCACTGGGCGGCGTTATTCACCGAGATCACGGGGATGTTGAATAAGGTTCCCCGCGGATTGATTTTTGCCGGACTTGATGTCCTGGAATCGAATGCGGCACAGTCGGCCACGGCCCTCCATGATTTCGATCGAAAGCTTCCCGGTTTGCTGGAACGGCTTCGGCCTGGCGACCTGCTTCTCCTGACCGGTGACCATGGACGGGATATCACGAAGGCAGATCAGGTCCCGACTCGGGAATATGTCCCTCTCTTGGCCACGGGGCCGAAGTTGGCATATGGGGTGGATCTCGGCATCAGATCTTCTGCCGCTGATTTAGGACATACTATCGTAGAAGCCCTACAAGGGGGCCAACTTCCTGTGGGTGACAGTTTTCTCGATGCGCTCCGCGCAGGGTAGTGGGTGGGACGTAAGGTGTGAAGCGTAAGGGGTCATGGGAGCAGGCGGTCTCGGGATGTCTTTCGAACGCAAGCTGAAGGAACTGCATCTGGAGTTGCCTCCCCCGCCGCCACCGCTGGCGACCTACGTTCCTGCGATCCAGGCAGGAGTGTTCTTGTTTTTGTCCGGCGTTCTTCCTATGCGAGACGGACAGTTGGCGTTCTCCGGTAAGCTTGGACGTGATCTGACGGTCGAGCAGGGGATGGAGGCGTCCAGACTCGCGCTCCTGAATGCATTGGCGATTGCCAAGCAGGAACTCGGGACGTTGGATCGGATTACGCGTGTCGTGAAAGTCGTCGGGTATGTGGCGTCAGCGGAAGGTTTTGCGCAGCAGCCGCAAGTGCTCAACGGAGCGTCGGACCTCTTGTTTGAGATCTTTGGAGAGGTTGGTCGTCATGCACGCGTCGCTGTGGGGGCTGCTGAGTTGCCTCGTGGGGCTCCCGTCGAAATTGAAATAATTCTTTCCACTTCCTCATTAGTTTCTCGAACCGACTCCGAACGCTGATCGTGGGCTGGCTCGCCGGATTGACTCTCGAAAAAACCGCTTGCTATAGTCGGTTGGTCTGGTTTATTTGGTTTGTCTTGTTTGTTTGGTTGAATGGCATCAGCCAGATGAATCAAGCAAATCAGATAGACCGACCAACCAGATGAACCAAACCAACCAGATGATGAATGCATTCGTAACCGGTGTATGTGCGATAACGGTGTGGGCCGGTCTGAGCGCCGGGGTGGTTGCGGCCGCTCCTTCCCCGATCGAGTTGCATCCGTCAACGGCAGTCCCGGGTGCTACGATAACGATCGGCGGGAAGGGGTTCGGCACATTTCGATCTGTACATGTCAATCGGGTCACTGTCGGTGGAGTCCCTGCGTTGATTCAGCGATGGGAATCCGACCTGATCGAGGTGAAGGTTCCATTCCGTGCTCAATCGGGTCCCGTTGAAATCATGGCCGGGAAGAAGAAGATGGCTGCCGGGAAACTCATCATCATGCAGCCGACGATTACCTCGGTGACGCCGGCAGAGATCGAACCAGGCCATACGGTGCAGATTACCGGCGCACATTTCGGTCTCACAGCCGGCCCGCGCGATCCTAATACGATGTTCGGAGTCAACGATGTCATGATCGGGAACGTGGTCGTCAGGCCGCGCCGCTGGAAAGACGACGTGATCGAAGTCGAGGTTCCCACGAATGCGGTGTCGGGCGATGTCGTCGTCCGATTGGCTTCGTCTGATCCCTTGCCGGACGGGTCGTGTTGCGCTCCAGTCCAGTACAAAGTAAGCAACCCCTTTCCCTTGAAATTGGTTCCGAGCATTCGCGTCGATCCTACGAGCGGGCCGGTTGGAACAAAGGTCGTTTTCTTTGGCCGTGGTTTTGGCGCCGCGAAAGAGGCAGGCGACAAGGTGACGTTCGGTGGACATCTCGCCAGCATCGCCCAGTGGTCCGACAGCGCCATTGTCGTGCATCTTCCGATGGATGCGGAGACCGGACCCATTATTCTGAGCATGCAGGGGCGTGAGAGGACGGTCGGAACCTTTACGGTTCATGTGCCAAAAGTGATCGCCGTGACGCCTCCGGCTGCCCCGATCGGTACGTTGCTCAGGATCAGTGGCGAACATTTCGGTTTCTATTCCGAAAGTGGATCGACCCCCTACGCGTTTACCGATTTCAATACGGGGGAGAATCGGGTCGATATCGGTGGTGTGCGCGCCGTCATCTATCGTTGGCAAGACGATCGCATCGATGTGTGGGTGCCCTTCAGCGCGAAGAGCGGACCGGTCGTGATCTATCGAGGCGCGACGAAGCCCAATTCCGACGGTTCTTGCTGTGCAACGAAGGAAACTCTTAAGATTGAAGCGGGAGTTTTTACGCTGGTGACGCCGAAGGTCGACTCTTACAGTCCACAATCGGGCGGACTCGATGAATTGATCACGATCAAAGGGTCGGGGTTCGGCTCCTTTTTAAAAACAGCGGAGCATGCCTATTTAGGCCTCAGCGAGGGGGCCTACAAGCGACGAGAAGATATCGAGTTGGACGAGAATGTTTCTCGTACGGAAGTCCTATTCAGCAACATCGCGGCGCAGGTGATGTCCTGGACGGACACGGAGATCGTCGTACGCGTGCCCCGCCGGAATCTCTATGGTGTGGGGAAGCGTAATGAGTTCTTCAATGATCTGGCTACTGGGCCGCTGGTTGTGCGGCGCGGCTCCTGGGATGTGCAGCCTGACGATACCTGTTGCACTCCAAAGAAGTGGCTGACGCTGGAAGTGGGTACCTTCACCATTCTAGCCGAGGGCATGCCTGATTCGAGCTACTTCAATAACAATCGCCCTGACGCCGACACCAACCAGTGAGATATGGATTGCAGGAGTCCCGGTGGGGGTTTTCTCTGTTCTGCGCCGGGTGTCTTGCGATCGTGGTGCTGGCGACGTTGATAGGTCCGTCTCCCTCGTGGACTGCTGACTCTCCTCTTACCGTCACCCCTCAAGAGAGCCATACGGAAGCCATCCTGATGGGGCTCTATTTTCATTCGCCTCAGTTAGGGTGGGCAGTGGGGTCCAGCGGAATTATTCTGAAAACGGTCGATGGCGGAAAGAAATGGAAGAAGGTCGCCAGCGGCACCACGTCGAGCCTCTCGGCTGTATTCTTTTTCGACGAAAAACAGGGATGGGTCATTGGAGCCAATGGGACGATTCGCCGGAGCCAAGACGGAGGAAACACCTGGCATCAGCAACTCGTCGATACCCAGGTGGCGTTCTACGGCCTTTCGTTTGTGTCGCCCGGCGAGGGATGGGTGGTCGGCGGCAACGGCACCATTCTTCATACACAGGACGGCGGGATCCATTGGGTCGATCAACCAAGCAAGACGAACGCGGCCCTCTATGGCGTACAATTCCTCACCGCACGGCACGGGACTTCGGTTGGGGCGGTGGGGACCGTCTTGATGACGGACGATGGCGGAATCACCTGGACTCCGCAAGAGACGCAGGGCGCTGTCACGCTGTTCGATGTGTACTTTTCCGATACCTCGACCGGATGGGTGGTCGGAAACGCCGGCGCCATTTTTCAAACGACCGATGGCGGCCATCAATGGATCGATCGTACGCTACCCTGTACGCGCACCTGCACGAAGCTGACCGACCTCTTGCGCGTGCGGTTTACCGACCCACAGACCGGATGGATTGCAGGGGAACGGGGCATGGTCTACCGGACCACTGACAGTGGCTTTACCTGGACAGAGCAGGGGGCAATTGCGAAGGTCTCGCTGTTCGGCCTCTCCTTTCCTGATGGAACACAGGGCTGGGCCAGCGGAGAACACGGCACGATCGTTCGCCTGACCGTGGGCCGCTGATTAGGGCGCGTAAAACGCGAGACATGCGAGAAAGGCGCGACGCGGGAAAGAGTGGGGTTCCCGCCTCATTTCGACTGTTTCCTTCGGCCCACCTGTCTAGCCTTTCTCGCTCGTCTCGCGTGCCACCATCTGATCAAGTCGTGATTGGAGAATGCTAAGCGCGGCGATCGCTGCGGTCTCGGCCCGCAGGATTCGTGGTCCGAGAGCGAGCGGAAGGAAACCCTGCTCCTGTGCAAGCCGTTGCTCGTTCGGCGTCCATCCTCCTTCCGGTCCTACCAATAAGACAATTGGATGCTGACGATCCGACGGCAACGGGATGGCACCGAGCGAAGGGCCATTGGAGCGTTCCACGAGCATACCTTTCAGAGGCGTTGAAGCATATTGCCGACAGATCCCTGCGAGGTCTACCGGATCTGCGATGGTGGGAATAGTCCATCGCTCTGATTGTTGTGCCGCGTCCCGCGCAATGCGCTCCCATCTGGATCGTTGATGTTCCAGACGTTTCGGATTGGGCTTGATGACGCTGTGTGTGCTGTGAAAGGGTGCAATGGCTGCGACTCCGAGTTCTGTGGCCTTCTGAATCACCCAGTCCATCTTGTCGCCTTTGATTAACGACTGTCCGAGTACGACCGGTGAGGTCTTAGGCGTTGGCTCGGTCTGTTGATCGATGATACGGCTGTCGATGGCCTGTGAGGTTACCTGGGTCACTTCCACACGATAGCGGGTTCCGCACCCGTCGTTGAGGGCGAGGGAGTCCCCTGGACGCAAGCGGAGACTATCGCGGAGATGATGGAGTAGGTCGCCGGTGATGTGGATCGTGGGGGAAATGATGGCGCTAGGGTCGACGAAGAACGTGGACATAGTGCGGGAACCGTCGGCGCTATTCGAAGAAGGTCTTCATCTTGTCGAAGAAACCGTCGCTGTCCTCTTCCATCGACATGCCGCTCTCTTTCGCAAATTCTTGGAGCAATTCTTTCTGCCGAGCGGTCAGTTTGGTGGGGATCTGAATCTTGATGACAAACAATTGGTCGCCGGTACCGTTGTTCTTGAGGCTGGGAATCCCCAGGCCTTTGAGGCGCAGGATCTTATCCTGCTGCGTGCCGGCAGGAATCTTGATGACCGTGTTGCCTTTCAACGTGGGGACTTCAATCTTTCCTCCGAGTACGGCTGTGACGAACTGAATCGGGACGTCACAAAGGATATCGTGCCCTTGACGCTGGAAGATCGGGTGCGCCTTGACGGTAATTGCCACATAGAGATCGCCTGGTGGGCCTCCATTGAGACCGTGCTCCCCTTCGTTCGAAAGGCGCAGGCGCATACCTGACTCGATGCCGGCCGGGATGTGTACGGCGATGGTTCGTTCTCGATAGGTGCGTTGACGGCCTTGGCAGGCGGGGCAGGGTTCTGTGACAATTCGTCCGGCCCCTTCGCATTGGCCGCAGGGACGAGTGATGCTGAAGAACCCTTGCTGGAACCGCATCTGCCCAGCCCCTTTGCAACTGGGACATGTCTTGACCGATGCTGCGCTCTTGGCGCCGCTCCCTTTACAGTCTCCGCACACTTCCCATCGCGGGATTTTGAGTTTGGCTTCTTTCCCATAGACGGCTTCTTCGAAGGTCAGTTCGAGATTGTATTGGAGGTCGTTGCCGCGCTCTGCCCGAGTGCCGCCTCGTTGGCCTCCGAAGAAATCCTCGAAGATGTCGTTGAAGGCGTCGCCGAAGCCGCTTCCGCCAAAGCCGTCCGGTCCGCCACCCTGCTGAGTTCCTGCGTGGCCGAACATGTCGTAGCGCTTGCGTTTATCCTGATCGCTCAGGGTCTCGTAGGCTTCATTGACTTCCTTGAATTTTTCTTCTGATGCCTTCTTCTGGGCCTCTCCTGTCTGGAGATCGGGATGGTGTTGGCGGGCCATCTTCCGATACGCCTTTTTGAGGTCGTCATCGGACGCCGTTCGATCAACGCCTAAGGTTTCGTAATAATCGCGTTTGGACACGGATGCCATTTCTCAGGGGAAAAGAGCAGCAAGACCGAGCCCCCTGCATAGGCGAAGCTCGGTCTGCTGACGGTATTCTAACTTACTTCTTGTCTTTGTCTACTTCTTCGAATTCTGCATCCACGACCTTTTCATCCGTCTTGGTCTCGCCGGCTCCAGTGCCGCCGCCAGTTTCGGCGCCGTTAGTGGACGCTGTCGAGGCTGAAGCCTTCTTATACATTTCCTCAGCCAACTTGTGGGATGCAGTCGTCAACGTTTGAGTAGCGGACTCGATCGGCTCAGGGTCCGTTCCCTCCATCGCTTTCTTCAATGCAACAATAGCTTCCTCGATCTTGGTTTTATCTTCCGCAGCGATCTTGTCGCCGTGCTCGCTCAGGTTCTTTTCCGTCTGGTAGATCAGGCTGTCGGCCTGGTTTTTGGCTTCGGCGGTCTTCCGCCGCTTCTTGTCTTCGTCGGTATGGGCCTGTGCATCCTTCACCAGCTTTTCGACTTCTTCCTTACTCAAGCCGCTGGACGCCGTGATCTTGATGGACTGTTCTTTTTGTGTCGCCAAGTCTTTGGCCGAGACATGGACGATGCCGTTGGCGTCGATGTCGAACGTCACTTCGACTTGCGGCATCCCGCGTGGCGCGGGAGGAATACCGACCAAGTCGAACTGGCCGAGAAGCTTGTTGTCGTTCGCCATCTCGCGTTCGCCTTGGAAGACTCGAATGGTCACCGCGGTTTGATTGTCGGCAGCCGTCGAGAAGACCTGGCTCTTTTTCGTCGGAACTGTCGTGTTCCGCTCAATCAATTTTGTGAAGACACCGCCGAGGGTTTCGATGCCCAGCGACAGCGGCGTCACGTCGAGGAGCAGCACGTCTTTCACTTCGCCTTTGAGCACGCCGCCTTGGATGGCGGCGCCGATGGCGACGACTTCGTCAGGATTCACACCCCGATGCGGTTCTTTGCCGAAAAAATCTTTGACGGCTTGAATGACTTTCGGCATGCGGGTCATGCCGCCGACGAGGACAACTTCCTTGATGTCGCCCGCGGATACCCCGGCGTCGGAGAGCGCCTTCTTGCAGGGCTCGATCGATCGTTTAATCAGGTCGTCGACCAACTGTTCAAGTTTCGCACGGGTCAGTTTCACGACCAGATGCTTCGGTCCGTTGGCATCTGCAGTGACGAAGGGCAGATTGATCTCGGTCTCCTGTGATGAGGAGAGTTCGATCTTGGCGCGTTCCGCCGCCTCTTTCAGGCGCTGGAGGGCCATACGATCCTTTCGAAGGTCGATGCCTTGATCCTTCTTGAACTCATCGTCCAACCAGTCCATGACGCGCTGATCGATGTCGTCGCCGCCGAGATACGTGTCGCCGTTGGTCGACTTGACCTCGAAGACGCCGTCGCCGATCTCGAGGATCGAGACGTCGAACGTCCCGCCGCCCAAGTCATAGACGACGATCCGTTCATCTTTTTTCTTGTCCAGACCGTAGGCGAGAGACGCAGCGGTCGGCTCGTTGATGATCCGGAGGACGTTCAAGCCTGCGATCTGGCCCGCATCTTTGGTGGCTTGGCGTTGGCTGTCGTCGAAGTAGGCCGGAACGGTGATGACCGCCTCCGTCACTTTCTCACCGAGATAATCCTCCGCAGTTTGCCGCATCTTTTGCAAAATCATGGCGGAGATTTCCGGCGGGCTGTAGCGCTTGCCTCGTAATTCGACGTGCGCATCGCCGTTGTCTCCCTCGGTCACCTTGTAGGGCAGCCGCTTGGCGGCGTCGGTCACTTGCTGGCTATGGAATTTGCGGCCCATGAGGCGCTTCACGGAGAAAATCGTGTTCTCCGGATTCGTAATCGCCTGGCGCTTCGCAATCTGTCCGACGAGGCGCTCGCCCTTTTCTGTGATAGCGACGACGGACGGTGTCGTACGAGCCCCTTCTGCATTGGCGATCACAACTGGTTCGCCGCCGCTCATGATAGAAACGCAAGAGTTCGTGGTTCCAAGGTCGATGCCGATCACTTTTCCCATGTGCCTACTCCTTCCTCCCTAGGTCTGTCTTTGATGATGTTGTTACGACGAGCTGGTTGTATCGTCTGTTCCCGGTGCGCCGTCGGTCTTCCCCGTCGATACGCTCACCATGGCCGCTCGTAAGATACGGTCATGCAGCAGATATCCTCGCTGAAACTCCTCCACTACGTGTTGCTCAGGAACCTTCTTGGATGCGACGGAGATGACGGATTGATGCGTGGCGGGATTGAACGGCTGGCCGATCGTCTGGATGGGCGTGACATGAAATCTGGCCAGGGCTCCCGTCAATTGCTTGAGTGTGAGCTCCACGCCCTGGATGAGTACGTCGCTGTTTCCCCCCTCTCGTGAGGACTTGATGGCCCGTTCGAGATTGTCGACGACTGGCAAGAGCTCCTTCAGTACCGGCTCATTGCCGAACCGGATCTGGTCGCGCTGGTCCCGCTGGATCAATCGCTTATAGTTATCAAATTCGGCGGCGAGCCGAAGATATTTATCGTTTAAGCTCTTCACCTCTTCAGCCTTTGCCACGAGCGCCTGCTGAAGCTCTGCAACTAGGCCGGCTTCCTCTGTGGCCGAGGATGTGCTCTGCGATAAATCATCCAAGTTATCGATTGTATTCGCGTTCTGGTGTTCCTCAGCCATCAAAGACTCCTTTGTTCGTCTGGAGATAGCCACAGGCCCCCTAAAGTCAACCGGGCCAGAAAAATTAATTACTTGTGGAGAGAACGGTGGTCTTTTGCAGGCTGGGGGAAAAACCATGGCGGCCCAGCGGAATTCTGAGGGCATGCACTTCTCTGACACAGGCAGAACATCCACGCAGGATGCTCAAAAAGACCGTTCAGCAAGGCCGCAGCGAGTGAAGGACCGAGGCGTACCCTCTGGGGTACGTTGAGGGTCTGAACGATGCGAGAACGAAGCTGGCGGACTTTTTCAGCACCCTGCTAGACCTGCATGGTGGGAGGGGGAGATCCCTGGCTTCGCCGGTAGAGCAGCTCAAGGCCTTCTAAGGTTAGGAACGGCTCAATTTTCTGAATGGAAGTGGTTTCGGCTGCCAAGATGGCACTGAGTCCTCCGGTGCCGATGACGTAGGCTGAGCGTCCAAGTTCCTGTTCCATTCGCCGGACGACAGTATCGACCATTCCTGCATACCCGAATAACAGACCGGCTTGAATGCTGCTGGCGGTGTCGGCGCCAATTACGGTCTTCGGACGGATCAATTCCACTTTAGCCAGTTTGGCGGCGCGTGCGAATAGAGCTTCTGCCGAGATTCCGAGGCCGGGGGAGATGACGCCTCCGAGATAGTGGCCCTCTCCTGTGATGGCGCAAAAGGTTGTGGCGGTGCCGAAATCGACAACAATGAGATCTCGGCGATATTTATGATAGGCGGCTGCGGCATTCACCAGCCGGTCGCTGCCGATTTCTTTTGGGTTGGCATAACAGAGTGTGAGCCCCGTGTCCGTATCCGAGGTGACGATCAGAGGGTGCTGATGAAAGTATTGCTTGAGCATGTCTTCGACGGTTCCGGTCAACGCCGGCACGACGCTGGAGATGATGGCGCCGGAGAGACGTTGGGGGGGGATGCCTGCCGCTGCGAGAAGATTGGTAAAGAGAATGCCGTACTCGTCCGAGGTCTTTTTCACGTCCGTGGCCAATCGCCAATGGGCCGCCAGGCTGCGGTCGTCATACACGCCCCAGAGAATATTCGTATTGCCGATATCAACGACGAGGAGCATAGGACCTATTGTACGTTTCGATCGGGTAGTTTGGCTAGCGCCCAAACCGCGAGACTCGCATGACCGGCGAGAAAATCAGTACGGGCGGCATGTTTCATCTTCGCGATTCGCGCCTGTCGCGCACGTCTCGCTTGTCTCGCGGGCTAAATTCTTACATGGATGATATCCGCTACGCGCAAGTGGAGCACCTCTGGCATTTCTAAACCTGGTTGAGTTGCCTGCGGCCGCAGGCGCAAGGATCCATCCTGGCCGATTCCTTCGGCAAGTCCCACGATCACGTCTCCATTCGCCAACGTCGCTCGTACCGTGATGCCGATGGTTGTGCATCGTTGGTAATAGGCCAATGCAATCCGATTCGGTCCGTGAACGGCCAATTCATCGAGGCACTGTTCGAGTTCGAGGAGCAGTTGGGCGAGCAGTCGGTTACGGTCGACGACGATGTTCCGTTCCTGCCAGATCGACGTGGCTACGCCGCGCAGGTCATCAGGCCAGTCATCGCGCTCACCGTTGACATTGATGCCGATTCCGATGATCTGGAAGGGGTCAGATCGCATTCCTGCACCGCTTTCACAGAGGATTCCGCCGACTTTTCGTTCTGAGATCAAGAGATCGTTGGGCCACTTGACGGAGACGTGGAGAGACGAGACTTGTTCGATCGCTTCGGCTGCGGCCAGCGCAGAAATCAGCGGCAGCCAGGAGAGCCATTCCGTGAGGCGCTCCGGTGGGCGTGCTGCTCTGAGAATGATGGAACAGTAGAGATTGGCGCCAGGCGGAGAAAACCAGGTTCTGGAGAGACGTCCGCGCCCAGCGGTCTGGCTATCGGCAGCGACGACGGTACCATGTTCTACGTCTGCCTGCGCGAGCTGAGCAGCCTCCCGGTTGGTTGAAGGAAGGGAGTCGAACAGTTCGATGCGGCGCCCCAGCCACGTGGTGGATAGGGTACTCTGAATGGTGTCTCTTGTGAGTGGTGGAGAGGGTTGCACGACTTAGCTAGCAAGATGCTGAAAAAGTTCGCCAGCTTCGTTCTCGACTCATCGAAATCCTCAACGTACCGATTGAGATTCTCGGAGGCCAGGAATGCTGGAGGGGTTTTTCCGTTCGCCAAGATCCATTGTACGGGCGAATGTACGGGCGAACGGCCCCACGAAGTGCGGTCGGTACCTCCTCCGGTTTCGACTCGCCTGCGGCCTTGCTGGACAAACTTTTTGAGCATCTTGCGGGAGCAGTATTTTGCTGTAATACATGTGCGGACCGTCAAAGTTCATGAGTGACCCAATAATTTCCCGTTACCTGCTAGGTTTGCGGCGTGGTTCGAGTACCAAGCTGAGCGTCGCGGCAGGAGCTGAGTGGGTGAGGGCCCCGATAGAGATACGGTCCGGGCCGGCGACTGCCATGGCGCGTACGTTCTTTAGGGTGATGCCTCCCGAGACTTCCACCAGCGCACGGCCTTTAATGAGCTTCACCGCCTGCTTGACTGCGGTGGGAGTCATATTGTCCAAGAGAATGATGTCGGCTTTGCCATGAAGGGCGGCCTGAACTTCCGATAGCGATTCCACTTCGACGATGACAGGTTTGTCTTTGGAAGCAGTTGCTCGCGCTATCGTGCAGGCAGTAAGGACGGCCTGTTTTTTATTTTTCATCAGGGCCAGATGATTGTCCTTGATCAAGATGCCATCGCCGAGCGACATACGGTGATTCGTTCCCCCCCCAAGTGATACTGCCCATTTCTGAATCGCTCTCCAGCCGGGGAGCGTCTTTCTTGTATCCATGATGTCGACCGGATAGCCATGAACGGCGTGGCAGAAACGGCTGGTCAGGGTGGCGATTCCGGAAAGATATTGGAGGAAGTTCAGTGCGACTCGTTCAGCCATGAGAATGGATCGTCCATCGCCTTCGATCTGCAATAGGATATCCCCATTTTTGGCATGCGACCCATCTTGTCGGGATGGAGCTAGCTTGAGAGAGGCATCGACCGCGATGAATGTTTGAATGGCCGCTGCCATTCCTGCAACGACGAGGGGTTGCTGGGCGATGATCTTGGCGCGGGCAGGGATAGGGTCGGAAAAGAGCGCCGTTGTCGTGATGTCGCCTTGGCCGAGGTCTTCTTCGAGCCCCATGCGGACTGCACGTCGGATGTCAACAGCCGGTAGTGCCACCATGCGTAACCCTCATTATTCACGAAGACTTCTACTGTAACCGCCGATACGCCGCTACGACAAGCCTGACGGCGGGCGGGCTCGCCGCTCAGTCGGTCAACATACTGTTTCAAGTATGCCTCCCTTCTTCGCGGCTCCGCGCGCCCGTCTCGCTTGGCGTCTCGGCGGTTTCGTCACGAACTCCCGTGAATAATGCGGGTTAGCCTCCCAGCATCGCGCGCAGCTGTTGTTCGCTGCTGGTCAGCATGGTGCGCTCACGAGAGAGTGTGCGGAGGCGGTCTTGATGGTCGGTGATCACTTCAGGCGGTGCTTTTGAGACAAAGTCCGCATTGTTCAATTTGCCGTCGAGCCGCTGGGATTCCTTGTCGGTTTCTTCGGTCTGTTTCACGAGGCGGTCGAGCGCTTTCTTGAGGTCCACGCCACCCTCGACGGATACGCCCACTGTGACGCCGTCTGTGACGAGACGGAGTAGATTCGATGTCGGCCACTGGGCGATAGGCATGAGCGAGATCCGTCCTCGCCCGATATGCGCGAGGTCCTGTTCAAGCATACCCAGTGTTGTGTTTGCCGCCGGCTCCTCATGGGCCACAAAGACGCGCAGCTCTTTTCCCGGTGGATAGTTGAGGAGCAAGCGAGTGGTTCGGATCAGACTAATGCTTCGCTCGAAGACGCGAAATGTTTCTTCTGCGGTCGGGTCGTGCCAGTGTGTCTGGGGAGCTGGATACGATTGGGTGACAATCGTTGCACCCTCGTGAGGTAACGTCTGCCAGATTTCTTCGGAAATAAAGGGCATAAAAGGATGAAGCAGTCGCAAAAACACTTCAAGTGTTTCCTGGAGTGTTCGTCGGGTTGCAGATGCTTGAGGATGCAGAGGATCCTGGAGGACAGGTTTGATCAATTCGAGGTACCAATCGCAGTACTCGTGCCAGAAGAATTGGTAGAGAGCACTAGTGGCTCGATCAAACCGATAGGCGTCCAGCTCCATCGTCACCGTCTGGATGGTGTCGTTTAGCCTGCTTCGTATCCATAGACCGGGAAAGGACCGATCGGTTGAAGGTTGTGATTCCTCTTTCCCGGCAAGGTACATGTGGGCCAACCGTGCGGCATTCCAGATCTTGTTCGCAAAGTTGCGATAGCCTTCGATCCGTTCCTCCGCGAGTTTGATGTCGCGGCCCGGTGAGGCCATCGAGGCGAGGGTGAAACGGAGCGCGTCGGTGCCGAACTGCTCCATGACATGCAGTGGATCGATGACGTTGCCTTTCGACTTGCTCATTTTCTGCCCTTCGGCATCCCGCACGAGGGCATGGATGTAGACGTCGCGGAAGGGGACATCGCCCATGAATTTGAGACCCATCATGATCATCCTGGCGACCCAGAAAAATAGAATGTCGAGGCCTGTGACGAGAGTCGATGTCGGGTAGTACGTCTTCAGCTCGGGGGTCTGTTCAGGCCATCCCAGTGTGGAGAAGGGCCAGAGAGCAGAAGAAAACCAGGTATCGAGGACGTCGGGCTCTTGGATGAACTGTTGACCTCTGCATACAGGGCAGCTTGACGGCGCGCTTTTTCCGACAATTGGAGTTGCCCCTTGAAGGATCGTCAGTCGAGGGGCTAGCGCGGCTGAGGCCGTCGCTGCAGCTTCCTCAATGATCAGCTCTTTGTTGCAGTATCGGCAGTACCAGGCAGGAATCTGATGCCCCCACCAGATTTGGCGTGAGATGCACCAGTCTTTGATGTCCCTCATCCACCCGAGGTAGTTGTTCGTCCATCCCTCGGGAATGATTCTGATTCGTCCGTCTTCAACGGCCTGGACCGCAGGCTCGGCTAGAGGCTTAATCTTCACGAACCACTGAGGAGACAGGTAGGGCTCGACCACGGTTTTGCAGCGATAGCATTTTCCGATGGCCATTTTATGGTCATCGACTTTTGTGAGGAGAGCGCAATCTTTCAAAAGCTGCTCGACTTTGGGCCGCGCCTTGCTGGCGGGAAGGCCTGCGATTGCCTCAATGACGCCTTGATCGACGTCGGCAATTTTGAGGCCCTGTGGATCGAGCAAGGCCTGGCGGTCGAAGATGGGAAGGCGCTGCAGTCCATGCCGTTCGCCTGCTTCAAAGTCGTTGAAGTCGTGCGCCGGCGTGATTTTTACGGCGCCGGTGCCGAACTCGCGGTCGACGAGAATAGCATCGCCCACGATCGGAATCGTACGGTTTGTGAGGGGGAGCCGGATTCGTTGCCCGATCAATCGATTGTAACGGGGATCTTCCGGATGAACTGCCACCGCTGTGTCGCCGAACATGGTTTCTGGTCTCGTCGTCGCGACGGTGAGACGAATCGTTGGATCTTGTTCGAGCGGATACTCGATTGAGTACAGTTTTCCTTTGATGTCTTCGTGCTCGACTTCGATGTCCGACAGAGCGGTCAGGCAGCGTGGACACCAATTGATTAGCCGCTCCCCTCGATAAATCAGCCCGTCTTCATACAGCCGCACGAAGACTTCCAGGACGGCTTTTGATAGCCCCTCATCCATTGTGAATCGCAGCCGGTCCCAGTCGCAGGATTCCCCGAGTTGCTTTTGTTGACTGATGATCGTGTTTCCGGAGGTGGCTTTCCATTGCCAGACGCGTTCGATGAAACGTTCGCGTCCAAGGGACTCCCGAGAAGCGCCTTCGGCTACGAGCTGCTTTTCCACGACGTTTTGCGTGGCGATCCCGGCATGATCGGTTCCGGGCAACCAGAGCACATTGCGGCCTTGCATGCGTCGCCAGCGTATCAATATATCTTGTAAGGAATGGTTCAGCGCGTGTCCGACATGGAGCGAGCCTGTGACATTCGGGGGAGGAATGACGATGCAATAGGCCTGGCCGGGATGACTCGGGGAGGCGTGGAAGTACCCACGCTCATTCCATGTGTGGTACCAACGTGCTTCGACCGCCTTGGGGTCGTAGGTTTTGTCGAGTTGAGGTGCGCTCATCTGGTCTATCTGGTTGATCTGGTTTGTTTTGTTTATCTGGTTGATTTGGTTCATCGAGTTGGTCTTGTTTAACCAAACAAACGAGACAAACCAAATAACCAAATAACGAACTTCTTCTGCTGGCGGACTTTTTCAGCATCCTGCTGGAAGTGCGGCGCATCTTAGCATGCGGGTGCGTACCTCTCAAGGCGAAGTGGTGGACACACATAGCTTGAGGGGTGCGGAGCCGTGTGTTATACAGACTCGCACAAGGCGAGGGCGAGAGGCTCGTTCCGCTTCCACTTTTTACAACTTGGAGAGACTATGGCCACAGGGCGTGAAAAAGACCGCAAGACGAGAAAGAAGCATCGGAAAAATGTCGCGCGAGTGAAGGCACTGGCGACAGCCAGACGGAAGGGTAAGAAGCACAAGAAGGGGTAAATAGCAACAGCGGCGAGAGTCTTACGCAGCCTGTGTAAGGCGTGTGATTTCTGCTTTGATCTGCTCTTCGGCCAGATTCGGCACGAGACGCAGAACAGCCTGTTCGACTTGCTCTCGGGCTGTTGCCTGGACGAGTGCTTCGGCTATTCCAGCAGTCTGCTTGGCAGCAGCCTGGTGAATCTCATCCTTGATGAGTCCCTCAAGCGATCCGAGTTCTTCCCGGACCATATCGGATAATGACGTGCGAACGGCATTGATTTCTTCACGAACGAATTGATCGATGCGCTCTTTGATCACGGGACTTGCGGTCTCAAACACGCTGTGCCGTATGATGGGTTCGAGGAGGGACATCTCACGAGAGAGGACCTTCGGGAGTGCCGTCATGAGCAACGGCTCAATGATCTGAACCATCCGTTCTTCCGAAAGAGCCGCGGTCATATGCGCGCTCACCTCTGTTTCCACGGCTTTCGCCACGAGGGTTGCCAGTTCCTTTCCCACCATACGGGGGAGCAGATCCGCAATCTTTTTTTCCGTCCGTTCCGACATGGAGTGAAGGAGCTGACCAAAGAGCCCTTTCATGGCTTCTTCCGGTTCGGCTGCCGAGGGTCGCCCTGCTGTGGTGGAAGTTGCGGGTGACTGTTTCGGCTGAGAATGGGGTGCGATCGGCAGTTCCACTTCTTCCTCGCTCACATTGTCATCATCGATCGAATCATCATCGGAGTCCGTGGCACTTGAGACCGGAGGCCATGAGCGGGATTTCTTTTTTGCTCCATTTGTACTGGCTGCCTGCTGTGCTTCCAGATCCTTAATCACATCGATGAGGTTCTCGGACTGAAATGGTTTGTTGAGAAAGGCCTTCACCCCCAGGGAACGCAAGTGGGTTTCATCCACACGATCTGATGGGCTCGTAAGGGACACAATATACGTTTCTGCCAGATTATCTAGTTTATGGACTTCCTTGCAGAACCCGGAAAAGGTCATATTCTCCAAATGATAGTCTGCAATGATAAGATTGGGGCTCATGCGACGGGCTGCTTCCAAGGCTGCGGGACCGTCTTGAAATCCTACGACTTCACACCCTTCCGGTTTCGAGATCTGCTCGACCAGCCGGCGGACGGCAGGACTACTGTCGACAACAAAGATGGTTGAAGCCACCTAACCCTCCAATGTTATTGAACTATATCGAAGCTAGCAGTGAGGGTATTCTTTGTCAAGAAATCGCACGATAGGTGCGTGTTTTGACTTCGGATTTTGAACTGACTACTTAGATTTCGATTCTGATCTTCAACCCACACTCTTTCTCGAATAAGGTCAAAAACTTGCTCGGTGCGTCGTCATATTGATTTGATGCACCCCGATAGCAGTTGGCTGTCGAGTATGAGTCCGGAGGTAACCGCGCGCCTCCCGCTAGTGTCGGATCGCGCCCGGTTGCTTGATGCGGATGGCAATGGTGGAGGTACGGTGGTAAAAATAAAGGCCCGATTCCTTTCGGAGCCGAGACTTCTGCTTCAGAATTCGCGATGCTTGTACTGTTCGTTTACGATGTTTCCATTGTGCCCTTACAGTTTTCCATCGCGTTTTCTCAAGCAACTTCACTCTACCGTACCTGCCATACCGTGCATACGCGGAAAAGCCCTAGTTCACCCCGGCCATTCCTCGGTGGCAGATCTTAACCGAAAGCCTACTCCGTTTTGTTTGTACTCGCCTTGCGGTTTCCTCAGTCCCCACGCACAGCACGCCTCCCTGCTAGGCCCCTAGACCCGCCTTGGTTCATCTGTGTACACCCTCCCAATGGATGGTGTCTTTCCTAAACTTGAAAGCCTTCGCCGTTTCCCCATGCTATGCTTCTGTCAGGAAGCACGATGGGCCATCCCAGCGGCAGAGTGCTCCAGGGCAAAGGCACCGTGTAGAGTCTCTCAGTGTCCAGCTGACGGCTCTCGTGTGATCTGCCCATGTCGAAAGGGAAGAAGCACGCCATGGCAAAGACCGTCGAGCATGAGGGATACACGATTCAGTCCTCCCCGCAGCACCTCGTCGACGATGAGAAATGGCGGCTGCGCGTCTTCATATCCC
Organism: Nitrospiraceae bacterium; assembly: GCA_041748925.1. Lineage (GTDB taxonomy): Bacteria > Nitrospirota > Nitrospiria > Nitrospirales > Nitrospiraceae > Palsa-1315. Next base: position 68,380 of record JBGTCI010000042.1, read on the forward strand.
TGGAGGATTCCCGTGGCGTCCGAACGCGCGAATTCTCAGCCGATGGCATTTACGCCTCCGAGCAGGAAGCCGACATTCACGGGATTACCTTTGCTCAACGCCTCATTGAGGGGAAAGTCGACGGTCGGTCTGTCATGGATATGAAGACGACGGATCGCCGGACGACGCCGCGCCTCCGTGTGCAATTCCGCACCACGTTTTCGGGTTCCACGACACTGGAGGGGAAGGGGCTCATGCTGGATCTCTCTACAGGTGGATGCCGCATCGAGAGCCCGGTCACCGTGGAGCCAGGTGTCTCATTGGAGTTGCGGATTTATGCGCCGGACATCGAATGGCCACTCATGATTGAAGCGGCCAGCGTGCAGTGGGTGAGCGGCCAGACATTTGGGCTGGCCTTCTTTCGGATCACGGAACCCGAGCAGCAGCGTTTAGGGCAGGTGATTAGCCATCTCATGGCGGGGGAATCAATGGCCAGCTAGTGGAGGAAGCTTTCAGCCTCCGTCATCACATCTACCAATTCCTCCATCTCTCTTTCAACCGTCCCCCATGAGCGGAGATGCCCGGCTATTTCAGGGTGTCAGCCTTCTCCCTGAAGAGAACAGAATTTCTTACTCCCAGTTCATTCCCGGTTTTGCTCCCAGTATGAAGTGTGTCTCAATTCAACTTAAGCACACTCTTGGGAGTAGAAACTGCTGGTTTGACAGTGAGATAGGCTCTCTCTATCATGCTCTATCTCACTTAATCACACCGGCTGTCTTTGGGATTTTTGAACCGACTACAATCGACGCCAGCGGGACCTTGTACGACCAATGAAGACCCCAATCCAAGTCATCTTTTTTGATGCCGCCGAGACGCTATTTCATATCAATGGTTCGGTTGCGGACATCTACCTGACGCATGCGGTTCAACACGGGTTTCGGCAGACTCCCGACTCTCAGGCTTCGATTGCACAAGCCTTTCAGCGCGCCTTTCACGATGCGTCGCCGCCGGTTTTTGCCGCAACGGATCCTATCGAGTTAAAACAATGTGAACGGCTCTGGTGGTTCGACATTGTACACAACGTGTTTTATCGCGTTGGGATGTTCGAGCGGTTTGATGAATTCTTCGAGCATGTGTTTCAGGTGTTTGAAGACCCTCGCTCCTGGGCGCTGTTTCCGGAAACGCATGCCGTGCTGATCAGACTGCGCGAAGAGGGATTCGAGCTGGGGATCGTGTCCAACTTCGATTCCCGGCTTTTTCCTGTGATGCGGGGGCTCGGCATCGACCGGCTCTTCGATTCTGTGACGATTGCAAGCCTCGCTAGAGCCGCCAAGCCTGCGCCGAAGATTTTTGAAATTGCCCTTGAGAAGCATGCGGTTGATCCCGAAGAAGCGATGCATGTGGGTGACAGTGTCAGGGACGATATGGAAGGTGCGACGAAGGCCGGGCTGACCAGCGTGTTGCTGGATCGGGCAGGGCGCGTTCAGGCGTCGGGCGGGATTGTGATCCGGACATTAGAAGAAATTCTTCCCCTGGCGCTGGCGTCAAAGAAGTAGCGGAACCAGATCTTTCGCGTGGCCCTGAAGCGAAAGATCAACCAGGTCCGACTGCGGAGTGCTCTCGAGATTGATCTCGATGACCAACGCGCCCACATCTTTCGCCACAGACGCAAATCCTGCTGCAGGATAGACAACTCCCGATGTGCCGATCACAAGGAAGAGGTCACAGACCCGGATGGCCTGATCACAGCGGCGCAGATCTTCCTCCCAGAGCGATTCCCCAAACCAGACGATATGAGGCCGGAGCAGCGCATGACATAGCCGGCATGTCGGCAGGATAGGAAGAGGGATCTCCAGATTTTCCGAGATGACACCACAGCCCGTGCAGCGAACCTTCCAGATGTTGCCGTGAATTTCTGATAGCCGCTGCGATCCAGCGGTTCGATGGAGCCCATCCACATTTTGCGTGATCAGCCAGAACGTATCGTGGGTGCGACGTTCAAGTTCTACAAGGGCGATGTGGGCAGGATTCGGCTGCTTCGTCGCAATCAATTCACGCCGCCAGTTGTACCATTCCCAAACCAGCCGCGGGTCCCGTTCAAAGGCTTCCGGCGTGGCGAGATCCTCCGCGCGAAAGTTGCGCCACAAGCCGTCCGCCCCGCGAAAAGTCGGCACGCCGCTATCGGCTGAAATGCCGGCTCCCGTGAGGATAGTCACATGCTTAGCAGACGCGAGTTGTGTGCGGGCGAGGAGGATTTGATCGTCGGTGGCCATGGTCGAATGGGCGAATTGTACCGCATTTCGAGCCGAGGAATCAGCGTGATATAGTACGCGTCCATTCTTCTTGTGAGGAACATGATGAAACAGATTCTCATGGTAGGAGCTGGATCAGTCGGGGGGTTCTTCGGCGCGCATTTCGCGAAAGCGAATCTCTCTGCGTCTTTCCTGCTGCGACCCAAGACGCTCGCAGCCGTGAAGCAGAACGGCCTTACAATCCGCAGTGCCCAGGGTTCCTTCACCGTGCATCCGCCGGCCGCTTCCGATCCACGAGATCTCCCGAAGCCGGACCTGATTATTCTCTCTATGAAAGCCTACGATCTGGATGAGGCGCTGACCCAGATCGAACCGGTCTTGACCAATCGAACTGTCATCTTGACCCTGCAGAATGGAGTCGATACGGAAGATCGCATCCTGGCGCGCGTTCAACGGGACTGCGTCGTCGGTGGTATCGCGTATATCTATACCAAGATCGCGGAGCCCGGCGTTATCGACCATTATAAGAAAGGGGCCGTGGCGATCGGGGAGCTGATGGGAAATCAGAGTTCACGTGTGCTGGCCATCGCGGATTTGTTCAAGCAGGCGGGGATTCCTTGTCAGCTGGTCGACGATATCCGGCGCAGCAAATGGGAGAAGATGTGTTGGAATTGCGTCTTCAATCCCTTGACCGTCATGATCGACGACAAAGTATCCAAGGCGCTCGATCATCCCGAAATGCTGGGAGTGATCCACCAGATCGTGGGTGAAATCGTGGCGGTGGCGGCCAGCGCAAAAGTGCCGTTAGCCTCCGATATGTCGGAGAAGGTGGTCCGCTGGACACAAGAGATTCGGGATATCCATACCTCGATGTATGACGATTGGAAGGCCGGGCGGCCGACCGAGATCGATTTTCTAAACGGGTACGTCGCCAAGCTCGGGCGGAAATTTGGCATTCCGACACCGCTGAACGACCTGCTCACGGCAGTCATCAAGACGATCACTGAGCGGGAACGAACTGGTCCTGGTATCGTGCGGATCGACGGGGCGGTGGTCCGGCCTGTTTCGCTCGATCGTGCCGCGATTGCATCGCTGCCGGCAGAGCATCAGCTCGATATTTCGACGGTCATGCCCGGTATGCAGGGGAAAGGGATCCGCGTAAAGGGTCTGCTCGATATTCCGGCGCTGGCCATAGGGGCGGATCACGCCACCTTCCATGCTTCAGACGGGAAGTATTCCGCCTGCCTCACGCTTCAACAGGCCAGAGAGCACGGGGTTCTCGTCTATGAACTCGATGGGGCATCGTTGCCTGAGGCAAAAGGCGGTCCTTTCCGGTTAGTGACACCAGGTCTCGGAGATCTGTGTGCCAACGTAAAGGGGGTCGCAAGAGTCGAAGTGACCATCGGAGCCGGAGGAGATACAAGGCCAAAGAATTGCTAACAACTGGATTGTCTGGTCTATTTGGTTTGTGTGGTTCTAGGAAATAATCGAGTCAGACTAAACAGACCATGCCGATCCCTCGCCAGTCCGGCTATGCGTATATCGTTGAGAAGTCTTTGAAATAACACCAGTCCGGCAGAGCAAGGGACACGCAAGACCATGCTTGTGGGAGTAGATGGGTGTACCGCCGGATGGATCGTGGCGATCGACGATGGCAGCGGTCGGCCAGCACTATGCCGCCGTCTTGATTCCTTCTCCGCGATCATGGCGCTGACGCATGAGCCCTCCGTTGTCGCCATTGATGTCCCCATTGGACTTCTTGAAAGAGGAACACGCGATTGTGATGCGCAAGCCCGGAGACTCCTGGCCGAACGGCGCAACAGCGTCTTTACCGCCCCCATACGCGCAACCCTGCAAGCGCGCTCGCACAGCGAGGCATCGGCGAAGAGATTCGAGGTAGAGGGCAAGAAGATCTCCCTCCAAGCGTGGGGCATCATCTGCAAGATCAACGAAGTAGATGCTGCGCTTCAAGCACATCTGGATTGGAGACCTCTGGTTCGCGAGGTCCATCCGGAACTCTGTTTCTACCATCTCAATGCAAAGCAACCGATGGAGTATGCGAAGAGGTTCGCCGACGGTAAGAAAATGCGCCTGGAGCTTTTGCGGGATGAATTCGGCACTGCCGTCGATATTGCGCTTGCGAGCGGCGGACTATCATGCAAGCCGGATGATGTTATTGATGCGTTCGTCTCACTTTGGACAGCGCGTCGCATTGCCGCGGGTTCTGCCTCACGGTTGCCGGCGGTCCCACCGCGTGATCACTTCGGGCTCCCTATGGAGATGTGGGCGTGACTGAGGCACCTTTGAGGGCAGGCTTGAGTATTGACTTATTGGTGCGAAGGCCTCTGATGAAAGAAGGTCGCCGATGGTTTTCCTGAAAGGAGCGGCCAGCTGAGCGCAATAAATGGTTGCGACGCCTGCTACCTTTCTTCGCTCATCTATCGCCGCGAAATCCAACATGGAAGAGGCACGTTTCGAATAGTTGATCTCCATCTTGCACGCGATTAACATATTTGTTACTCTTCGATGGTAGATTACACGATCTCCTATTACAGCGATGTCGTGCAGGACGCGATTCTTAACCTGCCCGTCACGTTGGCAGCGAGATATATCGTTCTCACTCGACGAATGGTTGTGCTGGGCCCGAACTTGGGAGCACCGCATACCAAAGCCTTTGGTGACGGTCTGTTCGAGTTGCGATTGAAAGGCGCCGAAGGGATTGCGCGCGTATTTTTCTGCACTCTGGTCGCTAAACGAATCGTCATGCTGCATTGCTTTATTAAGAAGTCAGACAAGACGCCTCTTCGCGAGCGTGAGATCGCTGAGGCGCGGCTGAAGGAGGTCAAAGATGCATACGCATGATCAACTCGTCAAGAAGCTCATGCGCCGCCCTGGCGTACGCGCAGAGGTGGAACGTATCGAGCGCGAAGAGTCCGTGCTGCTCGATGCCTTGCTCAAGGCGAGGCAAGAAGCAGGGCTTACTCAAGGACAGGTGGCGGCTCGAATGGGGACACATGCTCCCGCTATCGCTCGATTGGAACGGGCACTTGCTAGCGGGAAGCATTCCCCATCGATTGCGACGTTGCGCAAGTACGTCAAGGCTTGCGGCAAGCGCTTGGTGCTCCGAGTCGCATGAGAACACCCGATCCATTTGATCGAGTAGACAAGAGTAGACAATTTGAGGGAAAAAAGGGGGCGTGTCGTTAGGCACGCCCCCTGATCTTTGTGCAGTCAGCAGACTGAAACGATTACTTCAATGCGTCGATGCCGGCGCCGAAGTTGATGTGAAAGGCTGCTCCATTCATCACTAGGGCCGGGACGGACTTGACGCCGGCTGCTTCGGCTTCTTTCACGCGCCCTTTGCTTGTGCCGAGATGGACGTGTTCCACATCATATTTCGACGGATCCAGAGCGTTGGCGACGCTGTTCTCGGCTGCGACGCACACTGGGCATCCTGCGTGGTAGAAAATTGCCTTTGTTTTCATAATTATCTCCTTTCAAACGTGATAGTTTTAATGAAGTTACCGTATCTACTATTTATTGTAGAAACGATGGCAGGCTTGAGGTAGCCGATGCATTCGGCTTCCCGGCCACTTGTGAGTAACATACTGACAAGCCAACAATGAAATCAATAAAAAAATCTACCGAACCAGGGGGTGTGGACGTCATTCGTGAAGCGTGAGTGTGAGGGGCAACGACTGGTTTTTCTTGTTTATCGGGTCTTTGTATTTTTGGTTGAACGAAACTAATCCAAACTAACCAGACTAGCGAATGACCTGAATTGCTTTCCACCGTTCCGATCGGTAGCGCCAGAGTAGCAACCCCATTCGAACCGTCCAATCCGCGATCATGGCACACCACACGTAGAGCACGTCGAGTGCGAGCCAGGGGCCTGCGATGACCGCGAGGGGCAGGCGGACTCCCCACATGCCGATTGTCGTCGCCACCATGATGAACCGAGTATCGCCCGCTCCGCGTAACGACCCGGCCAGGACCATGGTGAGAGCGAGGGGGACTTGGAGGATGGCGACGATACGCAGGAACAGCGTCCCGAGTTCGACAACGGCTTCGTCGCTGGTAAATGCGCGCATGAGTATGTAAGGGAAGAGAAAAAAGAAGATGCCCATGGCAGCCATGGTGATACTGGCCAGACGATTCGCCTCCCAATTTTCCAATTTGGCCCGTACATATTTCCCCGCACCGATACTCTGCCCCACCATCGTGGCGGCGGCGATCGCGAAGCCATATCCCGGCAGGAACGACAGGGACTCGATCGACAGGCCGACTTGATGGGCGGCGTAGGTCACCGTGCCGTAGAGCAGGATGATCTTGGTGTAGAGGATAATCCCTGTCTGTTGAAATATCCGCTCGCCGGAGACCGACGCGCCAATCTGCCAGGTAGAGCGCAAGAGATCGTGCCGCACTGTATGTGGTTTCTTAAAGATTTTTCGGCAGGCCCAGAGTAGGTAGGTCACGCCTGTTCCTTCTGCGAGCCCCGTCGCAACGGCTGCTCCGGTAATACCCCAGGCAGGAAATCCCCAGAGTCCGTAGACCAACGGATAGGCGATTATCAGATATAGTAGATTCACAGCGATTAACGCGTACATCGGAGTTTTGGTGTCTCCAGTGCCTTGCATGATCGATGAGAGGACCTGCAAGAATATGGCGCAGGGGATGACCAGGAAGATGAAGTTCGAATAGGGAAGGGCCAGTGTGATCACGTCGTGTTCCGCACCCAACAGCTCCATGGTGATACGATTGATGGATAATCCGAGTACGACCAGCGAGCAGGATACGATGGTGGCCAATCCGAGGAGATGCGTGGCAGCTTCTCCAACGTCTTTGGTGCGGCGAGCGCCCCACAGTTGGGCGATGAGGACGTTTGCTCCCACCGATAATCCAGAGACGAGCGTGGTCGCCATGAAGGCGAGTAACTGGCCAAGTCCGACTGCTGCGATGGATGTGGCGCCGAGACCCCCGACAAGGAAGACGGCGATGATACCTTCGGTGCGTTGGAGCAGGGTGCTGACCGTGACTGGCAAGGCAAGGGTCAGGACGGACCTTCTGATCTGTGCAACACGGGATGCCATGGCCGGCCATCCTAACAGGATGGAGTGTGGCGCGCGAATCGCGAGACAGGCTAGAAAGGCGCGACGAGCTAGAGTTCGAACCGATCGAGGTTTTTGAAACCTCGAACCCAGAGCCTCGAACTTCGTGTCTCGCCTGTCCCGTCAGTCTCGCCTCGTTATCATGAAACTGGACAAATATATGTCAGTCCGTTTAGGGTCTTGCCACGATGACTGACCTCGGCGAACTCTTACCAGTTCCGCTTCCCAAAGCCCCGCGCCTGTCAAAGTCGAAATTCCTGTCCGGTCTTCAATGTCACAAGCGTCTGTATCTTGAAGTCCATCATCCATTTCTCGCGACCAAGCCGGATGCGGCGACTCAGGCGATGTTCGATATGGGAACAGAGGTCGGGGAGTTGGCCCGGAGTCGCTTTTCCGGCGGGGTACTGGTGACAGCGGGGTATCGTCAGACAGAAGCCGCTCTTACGCAGACAGCTGAGCTGATCCGTGACCTCACGGTGCCGGCGATTTTTGAAGCCGCGTTTGTGCACAGTGGGGTACTGATCCGCGCCGATATTCTGGAGCGTGTCCGGACTGCGGAGGGACAGCCTTGTGGCTGGCATCTGATCGAGGTCAAGTCTTCTACGAAGGTCAAAGATGTGCATCTCGAAGATCTTGCCGTTCAAAGCGAAGTGATATTGGGAGCAGGGCTGGCGCTCGTCTCCGTCAGTCTCATGCATATCAATACCGGATATCTGTACCGAGATGGAGCCATCGATCTGACAGAGCTGTTTGCAATTCAAGACCTGTCCGAAGCTGTGGCTCAAAGGCGGGCTGCGGTGCCGGAGCGATTGGCGACGATGAATCGCATATTGCTTCAGATGCAACCCCCTGTCATTGAGCCGGATCGGCATTGCCATACGCCCTACGAGTGCCCTTTCTGGGAACATTGCACCAAAGACAAACCGGCGCGGTGGATTCATTATTTGCCGGGATCGAAACACGTGGTCGGTCAATTGATTGAGCTGGGGGTGACCACGATCGATGAGATTCCGGACGGCACAAAGCTGTCGCCGGTTCAACGTCGTGTGAAAGAGAATGTCGAGTGGATGTCCGAGAAACTCGGCCCTGTGTTGAAGGCCGTACAGTATCCGGTTCATCACCTCGATTTCGAAACGGTCATGCTGGCGGTGCCCCGATTCTCGGAAACGAGACCCTATCAAGCCTTGCCTGTTCAGTGGTCGAATCATGTCGAGCAGGCGACCGGTGAACTGCGGCACGAAGAGTTTTTGCACAAGGATATGAGCGATCCCCGGGAGGTGCTTGCCGAATCCCTGCTGGCATCGCTTGGAAACACGGGAAACATTTGCGTGTACTCGCCCTATGAACGGTCTGTGATCGAGCAGTTAGCCGAGGCGCTTCCTTCGTTGCGAACCGCTCTCCGAGCATTAGTGAGGCGCATCTGGGATCTTCATCCCATCGTGCGCGATCATTACTACCATCCGCTCTTCGATGGCTCCTACTCGCTGAAAGAGGTCCTTCCCGCTCTTGTCCCATCGTTGAGGTATGACGACCTGGTGATTAAAGAAGGAGGCCATGCCGCCAGTCAGTACTACCGTATGGTGTTTCTCGAAACGGATTGGGTCGAGCGCGCGACGATTGAAGAGGCCCTGCTGCGATACTGCGCGCGAGATACCTTGGCAATGGTTGAACTCAGACGTGCCTTGAAGGAAAAGGCAGAGATGAAAGGCGGGTCCGGTCTATCTGGTCTGTCTGGTTGATCTGGTCTATCTGGTTTTAGCGTGGTTTGGCGGAGAGGGTGGGGATCGAACCCACGGTCCCGTTGCCAGGACAGCAGTTTTCGAGACCAATCACAGCCAGAAACTGACGCTAATCGAACCTCCGGTAAAAGCGATGAAAGCCTTGATAGAAGCGAGGAATAGCCTTTTTTGGTTGTTGCATCCAGGTGCACTGAGTGTGAGGCAGTAACGATGTAACGGTTACATTTACGGTTACACTTGCGAGAGCAGAGGGGGGGCTACGTCTACAATGGCGTAGCCCTTATCTTTTTATGTCACTCGCTCATGGTAGATCCCCCCCGGTGCACCCTTGGGACACCCCGCCAGGTAGGGGCCCCAAAGCATCATCTCACCAGGCTGACAGTGCTTAGAGAAAAGGCCAGTGAAATTTTTGGCGAGGAATCAAAAGGAGGTGGAAAAGGGGGCTGAATTGCCACAAAAAGGATTTGGGAAGGATTTTTGGTCAGTTTGCTGAAAAAAGGTGTTAGATTTCCTTTGGTTAAGTAGTATTAGCTACGTGCTATGGCCGCGTGGATCTGGCTGTCACATGGCGGTAAACCGCCGTGTCCAGTGCTCGTCGGTAAGTGGTGCGGTCGGTCGAAACACCATTTTAAGAAACGCCGCGTGAGGTCAACGAGCTTCAGGTGGAGACGTACCCGATGGCGTCCGTTCCAAGGAGGGCGGAGTGTAGGCCACGTCGTGGATGGGGCTACTCAATTCTCTCGACCACTGGTACCGACAGTCCGGATTCACACAGGCCCACAGATACACTGACGGGATGGTCAGTTTGCGGCCCGATATCGTCCAGTTCATGGTCGCTTCGGCATGGCAGGTCGCACATTTTGGGCAGTTCATGCGTCCTCCTCCTCTCTAGGAATTTGAGGCACCGTGTCACACTAGATATGCTTTCTTAGCAGATGTTGTGTATGCGCCTTCCCCACAGATGGCGTCTAGTATACGGAAGAGGGGTGTGTCTGGTATCCGGCAAAAGTTGGTCAAAAAAGGAGTCAGCCGATAAACAAGGACAGGTGCCTTTGCACTAATCTGTCATTTCCTGTACGGCCTTGTTTACCTCCGCAGTTACGCGAGGCATTGTTCCATATTCCACTCGCCCGCATTGGGTACAGTCCCAAACGAATACGTTCTTCAGCTTCACTAGGCTGCCACTTACGGTGACTTGTTCGTCCCGCATAGTACCGCCACAGCGCTCACATTTCATAAGACCTCCATTTATCTAGGTGGTCAGGGCTCGAATGTTATGCCGCTGGGGCATGTCACGCATAGTCTACGTAAGGGGGGGGTGAAAGAGGTGGAAGGCAGACCAGGGTTATTCCTGGTAGGCGCATTATTATGGGTGCAGTACAAGTGCCCCACTGAGAAAAACTATTAGATGGGGATACCCATGTATTATTTCAAAGATGAGGCGCTCATCGTCATGCGACGGGCGGAGGTTAAAGTCGCCGATGGACAGCGTGAAGGTCCCGCGGTGGCCCGGACCCGCTTTGAGGATCTCATAGACGGATTGAAAAGCGATTATCTCCTCAAACGGCGCAAGACCTGGACCCTGCGCGAGCAGCATCTGACTCATCTGAAGCCCGTGTTTGGCGGGATGCGCGCGAAGGCGATCACGACACCCAGACTCCAGGCCTACGTGACCAAGCGGTTGGACGAAGGGGCTGCGCCGGCTACGGTGAATAGAGAGTTGGACTGTCTGCATCGCATGATGATTCTCGGCCAACGGCATACACCGCCCAAGATCATCTTTTATTCCCCATTTCCCACGGCTCACCGAAGATAATGTGCGAGAAGGATTTTGTGAGCATGAGATCTACCTCCGCATTCGAGATGCGGCTCCCGATCACATCCAAGTGGCGGCCACGATTGGCTACTACACGGGGATGCGAAAAGGTGAAATTCTCTCTCTCCAGTGGTATAAGCACATTGACATGGAACAGCACTGCATCCGACTCGAGCGCAAGCAGACCAAAACTCACACGGCACGCGGCCTCTACATGACGGGCGATTTCCTGAAGGTCATGTTGAAGGCCAAGGAAGTGCGGGATCATGAGTATCCAGCCTGTGCGTGGGTGGTGCATTTGAAAGGTCGGCGCGTGAAAAGCTTCGATCATGGCTGGACAGCCTTGATGAAGCGGCTCGGCCTCTCCGGGGTGTTATTCCATGATCTGCGGCGTACCGGGGTGCGGAATCTCGTCAGGGCCGGGGTGCCGGAGACGGTCGCCATGAAGATCAGTGGGCATACGACGCGCTCGGTCTTTGACCGCTATAACATTACCAGCGAAGAGGACTTGAGAGAAGCAGCAAACCGGCTGGACACCTATCTTCGGCAGAAAAAGGTTACACTTCCGGTGACACTTGAGGCGGGACCGGAGCGCCCTGACACGGATGGGGCGGCGCAACCCCTTGAAAATTGGCGGAGAGGGTGGGGATCGAACCCACGGTCCCGTTGCCAGGACAGCAGTTTTCGAGACTGCCCGATTCGGCCACTCTCGCACCTCTCCGCATGGTAGAACTCGTCTCACGCCAGGGTAAGGGTTGGGGTGGATGTATTGTCGCTGCGACCAATTGTGCGGGCAGCTTACCCTGGGGAGTGCGATTTTTCAATCGGTTTTCGTCATCTTCTCCAAACCTGAGTCCAGAGAATACGGATTTATTCATGGAGGACAGTCTTTGTGGAAAAGCAAAACATTCAATCGAGTTTGTATTAGGCATACTACTCTGTCTGTAGTTGTGAATGGCGGAGGACTGATTCCATGATACCTCTTTCGAGGAATATCATCGACATCGCGTCCTTGAGATAATCCCGATGTACTTCACCCTATATATAGATATAGACAGGTCTAACCGTTGATGCCGAAGCCTCAGCCTCTTTCGCCGCCTCCTCACAGTCTCGCTGACCTCTTCGAGTTTTCTTGCCGGCGAAAGTCGGAAGAACTTGCCTATGCCTTTGTTCGCGACACCCTCGAACTTGAAAAGCAGCTGACCTATGGCGAACTCGAACGCGTGGTCCGCTCACTAGCCGGCCATCTCGCATGCAGGGTTCAACCGGGAGCGAGGGTTCTTCTCCTTTACCCACCGGGGCTCGATGTCGCTTGCGCCTTTTGGGCCTGTATGTGTGCCGGATTGGTGCCGGTTCCTGCTCCCGCTCCGGATCCCATCAGGTTAAAGCGGAGTCTGCCCAGGCTCCGCGCCATTATTGAGGATGCCCAGGCGTCGCTGGTGCTCACTACCGCTGGTATCGCGACCGTTTCCTCGGAGCTCTTGATCGCTAAGGATGAGAGTCAGATCGAATGGATGGCCACCGATCAACTCTATGATCGCGCCGATGTGGTCGAGTTGCCCCGTCTCAATGAAACCGCCTTGGCCTATTTGCAATATACCTCAGGATCTACGGCTACTCCTCGCGGCGTCATGGTCAGTCATGGAAATGTGCTCTCTCATTGTAAGGCCTTGAGTCTGGCCGGAGGAGTGTTGGACAGCAGCCGCTCGCTCTGCTGGCTTCCGTACTTTCATGACTATGGATTGCTGCATGGAATCATCGCCCCTTTCTATGCCGGTATCCCTGCCTATTTGATGTCGCCTGTCACGTTTCTCAGACGACCGTTGCGTTGGCTTGAAGCAGTATCTCGATTTGCTATTACTCACAGCGGTGGACCAAATTTTTCCTACGAGTCTTGTCTCCGGGCTGCACTGCAACAAGAGGGATGGCAGGCTGATTTGAGCACATGGATGGTCGCTAGCTGTGGCGCAGAACCAATCCATGCGACTACAGTTGAGCGATTTGTTGAAACATTTGGGCCGCAGGGCTTCCGGCGAACGTCGTTTGCGCCGGGGTATGGGCTCGCCGAAGCCACACTGGTGGTGACGATGAAACGGCCCGAGGTTGAGCCGACGTTCTTGACCCTAGAAGCGGAGGCGTTGGCTCGCTCGATGGTCAAAGAGTCTTCTGCGTCTACAAAAGGGACGCGGACATTGGTCGGATGCGGTGAACCCCTCGCCGGAACTCGCGTATTGATTGTGAATCCCAAGACACGGAATTCATGCCAGACCGGTGAAGTGGGAGAAGTGTGGTTGGCTGGGACCGGTGTCGCGACCGGATACTGGAGGAGGGAGGAAGAAAGTGAGGCTTCTTTTAGGGCTACTCTCGCTGGGACTAGCGAGGGATCCTATTTACGAACTGGAGATCTCGGATTCATTCATCGGGGAGAACTGTTTCTGACTGGTCGACTCAAGGATCTGATCATTGTGCGAGGGAAGAACTATTACCCCCATGATTTGGAGTGGACGGCCGAGCAAGCGCACCCGGGATTGCGGCGAGGGTGTGGAGCGGCCTTCTCAATTGAAAGGGAGAGTGGAGAGCGAGTGGTGCTGGTCTATGAGATCGAGAAGGGGTTGCCTGAGTCCGATATGCGGGAGGCGATGAACAGTGTTCGTCGCGCGCTGGCTGACGAGTATGAACTGGAAATCCACACTGTGCTGTTGATCAAGTCGGGAACGATAGCGAGAACCTCCAGCGGTAAAATTCAGCGGCATGCCTGTAGAGCAGATTTTGAGTCTGGACAACTTGCCGTGGTTGGGACGAGTATGTTGGGGGCGGTCGAAGAGGAGCAGAGCATTGAGCTGAGCGAGACTCCACGAACCCCCGTCGAGAAAATGTTGGCTCATATCTGGCAAGAGGTATTGGGAGGACCTGAGCCACGACGCCATGAGAACTTTTTCGCGCTCGGGGGCAATTCGTTGCTTGCTGCTCAGGTTGCGGCACGAATACTCGATGTCTTTCACATCGAACTCCCTATCAGTGTCGTCTTTGAATACCCGACATTTTCCGCGCTAGCCACTCATATCAGCAAGTTCAACGCCGCCGTGGGAAGGCTTGGATTCTCAAGCGACGGCGGGGTGCAGATTCCCCTAGTGCCGCGTTGTCTTGCATTGAGACAAGGCAGGACGCCTCTCAGCTTCGCACAGCAGCGAAACTGGTTCTTGGAGCAGGTTCATCCTGGCAACTCGATTAATCATATCTCCATGGGTGTGCGTATACGGGGTCCTCTTAACTGCGAGACGCTGGAGCGGTCGATACAAGAAATCATTCGACGGCACGAGATTTTGCGAACCCGATTTGGATGGGAGAGGGGCGAGGGATTCGCAGAAGTATCCGCTGAGATGCCCTTCACGATGAGACGGCACGATCTCCAGGCACTGAACCATGCCGAGAAAGAAATGGAGGTCCGGCAGTTCTTACGAACAGAGGCCGAGCAACCGTTTGATTTAGGGAGCGGGCCGTTACTTAGGATTGCGTGCGCGGCACTCGACCATGATCAGCATGTTCTGGCACTGACATTCCATCACCTCATATCCGATGGGTGGTCGCTTCATGTGTTTTTCAAGGAATTGGCGCTACTCTACGAATCGGGCGACGAGGTTCGAGGGGCTCGACTATCGAAGTTGAAAGTTCAGTATGCGGACTATGCGAATTGGCAAGGAACCAGGCTCAATCAAGGCCTTCGTGAGGTACATCGAGAATACTGGATCGGACAGTTGCGCGGGGCCCATCCGCCTGCCGAGCTACCGGTCGACCGTCCGCGGCCGCGGATGCGGACGTTTGAGGGAGGCGTGCGGTCACAGTCCCTCTCTCCGGGACTTGTAGCTGCGCTGGATCTGTTCTCCCAACAGCAGGGTGTGACCACCTTTATGGTCTTGTATGCCGTTTTTGTGACGTGGCTGCATCGGTACACACAAGAATCTGACATCGTAGTTGGATCGGTGGTGACCGGCAGGCGTCGTGTGGAGCTCGAGGACGTGATTGGGAATTTTGTGAATACGGTGGCGTTGCGGTCTGAACTCTCGAGCGAACTTACCGGACAAGATCTCTTGAAACAGGTATGCCGTGTAGTAACAGATGCGTTTGATCATCAAGAACTGCCTTTTGAAGAGGTGGTTGAGGCGTTGTCATTACGACGTGAGGGGACACTTTCTCCGCTCTTCAACGTGATGATTGTGTGTGAAGATGACCCCTTGCCTGCGTTCAAAATCAGAGATCTTGAGTCGACCCATCTCCCCTGGGAGCTGACCTCGTTAGAGTTCGACTTGGTCTTGATGATCGTGAACAAGGGGAAGGGCTTGGAACTGGCGTTGCTCTTTGATTCCATGATTTTTGATGACTCGACGGTGAGTCGCATGTTGGGACAGCTTGAGATGCTTCTGGGGGAATTCATCAAGAAACCTGAGGCCCGTCTTGGCGAACTCTCATTACTGACGGAGGAGGAACGTCGGCATATTTTCCTGGAATGGAACCACGCTAAACCCCCGGTTCCGTTTTCTGCCGGTATCCATGCTCTCATCGAGGCACAGGTTGGGCGAACTCCCGACGCAGTCGCAGTCATCTGCGGAGACGAGTCCCTTAGCTATCGAGAATTGAACCGACGTGCAAACCGAGTTGCCCGTGCCTTGCAGAGATTAGGGGTATGCGTCGATCTGCCGGTAGGCCTCTGTGTCGAGCGCTCGGTAGTCGGAATCGTGGGTCTCTTGGGTATTCTCAAGGCGGGGGGCGGCTATGTTCCTTTGGATCCATCACTCCCCGATCACCGTCTCCGGTCCATGCTCAATGATGCAGAGGTTTCTATCGTGGTGACGCAGGCGCACCTCCGCAGCCATTTGCATAGTTACGGCGGCAAGGTATGCGATGTGGAGATGCTCTGCAAACCTACAATAAGCGAAGAGGACGAGAATCTTGGGGACCCCGTTCTCCCGGATCAGCTTGCCTATATCATGTACACATCGGGTTCGACCGGGGGGCCCAAAGGTGTGGCCGTGACGCACCGCAATCTGGCCTGTTCTCTTCGTGCCAGACTTCATTATTACCCGGAACCGGTGGCTGGGTTTTTGCTGACTTTCTCGCTGGCCTTTGATGGATCCGTGATAGGTATTTTCTGGACGTTGTTGCAAGGGGGGCAATTAGTCATTTCCTCTGAGGCCGCCCATCGCGATCCCGCAGCGCTTGCTGCGCTCATCGAGCATCACAGCATCTCGCATGTCGCATGGGTGCCCTCTTTATACAATGCCGTGTTGGGTGAAGCCTTGACTGCCCAGTTGGATTCACTTCGCACCGTCATTACCGGCGGGGAGAGTCTTTCCCTTAAACTCGCCCGATGGCACCATCAGCTCCTGCCTCATGCCACCCTGCACAACGAGTATGGGCCAACGGAAGCCACAGTCTGGTGTAGCGTGTATCAAACGACCCGTCAGGAAGTGGGAGCTCGAGTACCGATAGGAAAACCGATCGACGATACACAGCTCTATGTGCTGGATGCGGATCTGGAGCCGGTTCCCATAGGCGTACCGGGGGAGCTTTATATAGCGGGAGATTGTCTGGCTCGGGGGTATGTGAACCAACCGCAGTTGACCCAAGAGAAGTTTCTTGCGCACCCGCATGTGGCTGGTGCCAGAATCTATCGGACCGGAGACCGAGCTCGATACCGCGAGGACGGTAATGTGGAGTTTCTTGGGCGCCTTGATCAGCAGGTCAAGTTGCGTGGGTACCGGATTGAATTGGGTGAGGTCGAATATGTGCTGAGTAACGCTCCGGGTGTGTATCGAGCTGCGGTTCTGCTTCGACAGGATACGCCTGAGCAGCAACGACTGGTCGGTTATGTGACCGGCCAGCCAGAGTTTAAATCGCTGCTCGATCCCATTCGGAGTTATGTCGTGGCCAGATTACCCCAACACATGGTGCCCGCTGTCATTGTATGGGTGGATGTCATGCCACTTACTGCAACAGGAAAAATCGATCGATATGCCCTTCCTGTTCCGGAAGAGACAGCAGGCCAAGCGGCAAGCAAGATCGCCCCGAGGTCTCAGGTAGAAGAGACGTTGGCAGAGCTGTGGAAGTCTGTTCTTGGTGTACCAGAGGTGGGAATCCATGACAATTTTTTTGAGCGAGGAGGCCACTCACTTTTGGCCACACAGCTTGTTTCACGGATACATGAGGCCTTTGATGTCGAAGTTTCGCTCCGGGTGCTTTTTGAACGACCGACTATCGCAGGGTTGGCCCAGGAAGTGATGCGTTTGTGTCATGGGGAGCGGAAGATTCTAGATGTCCCACCGATCGTACGAGTGTCCCGGGATCAGCCCCTGCCCCTTTCCTATTCTCAGCAACGGATGTGGCTCATGTACCGGCTGGCCCCCGAAAGCACGGCCTATAACATGCCGTTTGCCTCACGACAGAAGGGATCGCTCAACAAATCGGCTCTCCGGCGTGCGATTGACGCCATTTTTAGTCGTCATGAGGCATTTAGGACGACATTCGCGATGACGGATGAAGGGCCGGTCCAAATCGTCAACCCCTTCCAGCCTCCCCATTGGGTAGAGGTCGATCTCTCAAGGCTGCGGAACGAAGAGCGATGGCGGGAGGCGGCTCGACTTGTAGGGCATGAAGCGAGCCTTCCGTTCGATCTTGAGAAGGGCCCCTTGGCTAGGTTCTTATTGATTGAAATCGAACCAGAGGATCATGTGCTGGTGCTCACAATGCACCATATCATCGGAGATCAGTGGTCGTTCGGGGTGATCGGAAATGAATTTGCGTTTTTCTACAATGCATTCTGCCAAGGGATAACTCCTCCTGACAAGCCAGTGCCTCTTCAGTATGCCGACTATGCGGTCTGGCAACGGCGTTGTCTCACTGACGAGTGGCTCAGCACGCAGTCGGATTATTGGCAGAAGAGGCTGGCGGGACTTTCCAGGCTCTCCTTGCCAACTGATTATCCTCGACCTGTGGTGCAAACATTTTCCGGTTCGCATTGTGTTTTGGATTTACCGGCATCGTTGATCAAACGATTGAAGCAATTCAGCACGGAGCGAAATGCGACGGTATTCATGACTCTATTGGCCTGTTTCCAGATCCTTTTATGTCGATATTCAGGCCAAAGCGATGTTGCAGTGGGTTCTCCTATCGCGAACAGGACTCAGTCTGCAGTCGAATCGATTGTTGGTTCGTTTGTCAACACGTTGGTGTTCCGTGCCGACCTCTCGGGCAACCCCCCGTTCGAAGAGATGCTTAAGCGGGTCCGAGAAACTGCGTTAGAGGCCTATGCCAATCAGGATTTTCCGTTCGATAAACTGGTGGAAATCATGGGCTCGAATCGCGACCATAGCTCGGCTCCGCTGGTGCAAGTACTCTTCAATTTAGCCAATGCTCCCATCGGGGAGATCAACGTCCACGGTTTGAGCTGGGTACCATTTGAGGTGGAGACGAGATCCTCGCAGTTTGACTTAAGTCTGACAATTGAAACGGAGATTGCCCGCAAAGCCTACTTGTCGTTCAACACCGACCTCTTCAGGCGCCAGACAGTCGAACGGATGTTGGGGCAGTACAAAGTCCTACTCCATAGCGTGTTGGCAAATCCCACAGCCAGGCTTTCTGAACTTTCAATGCTCACGGAACCCGAGCGCAACCAGCTGTTGCAGGGCTGGAATCGCACGCAAAAAGACTATCCGCAGTCCGAATGTTTTCCGCAGATGTTTGAAGCGCAAGTCGAGAGGACGCCTGACGCCGTTGCCTTGTCGATGGGTCGAGAGACGTTACGCTATGGCGAACTCAATTCCAGGGCCAATCAATTGGCACGCTATCTTCGAACGCTTGATGTTCAGCCTGGCGCGGTGGTGGGTATTTGTCTCGAACGGTCATTAGAGATGGTCATTGCATTGATGGCCGTTCTAAAAGCCGGCGGAACCTATGCCCCTCTCGACCCCGAATATCCCCGCAACCGGCTTCGGTTTATGGGGGAGGATGCAGAGGTTGCGATCGTGCTTACGTCTGAAGGTCTTTCCGATCGGTTTGATTTTCAGGCCTGCCGTATCCTGTGTCTCGATCGAGAGCAGAACAGGATTGCACAGGAGGTCGACCACGATCTTCCGCCGACCGCGACATCTCAAGATTTGGCGTACATCCTCTACACCTCAGGATCGACTGGACATCCGAAGGGGGTGGAAATCCCTCACAGGGCACTGGTGAACTTCTTATGCTCGATGCGGAGGGAACCGGGATGTTCTGCTCAGGATGTGATGGTATCCGTGACCACGCTGTCCTTCGATATTGCCGGGTTGGAATTGTTTTTGCCGTTGCTGGTTGGGGCTCGAGTAGAGATTGTCAGTCGAGCGGTTGCAATGGATGGAAGAAAATTACGGACACTTTGTGAAGGTGTGCAACCGACGATCATGCAAGCGACTCCTGCGACATGGCGAATGTTGATCGAGGCAGGATGGTTGGGCAGCGACAGGCTGACGGTGCTCTGCGGAGGAGAGGCCCTTCCGCCGGACCTTGCGGCGGCACTGCTGGATCGTAGCGCTGCCTTGTGGAATATGTATGGTCCGACTGAAACCACGATTTGGTCCACGATCGAAAGAATCGAACGGACGGATCAGGAGATTACCATTGGCCGTCCGATTGCCAATACGGAAATCTATGTCTTAGATCAGTTCCTGCAGCCTGTTCCCATTGGAGTGTCTGGGGAACTGTATATCGGGGGCCATGGTTTAGCCCGAGGATATCGCAAGCGCCCGGAATTAACGAAGGAACAGTTCATCTCCCATCCATTTTCGACAGAGCCTCACGCAAGACTGTATCGAACAGGAGATCTGGTTCGCTATTGTCCAGACGGACGTATTGTGCATCTTGGTCGGCTGGATCATCAGGTCAAGATCAGAGGATTCAGAATTGAATTGGCTGAGATCGAGACGGTGCTGAGTCGCCATCCTGCCGTCAGTCAGGTGGTGGTGACAACATGGGAAGATAAAGAGGGCCTTAAGCATCTGACGGCCTACGTGGTGTGTCAGAAGGGGCAACCACGAAGCTCGACGGAACTTCGCTCATTTGCGCGGACGGCGCTTCCCGATTTTATGATCCCGTCCTTCGTGGTGTTTCTGGAAGCTTTGCCTTTGACGGCCAACAACAAGATCGACGTGCGGGCATTGCCGTCCCCAACTGTCAATCTCTCAGACGACCCGGTTCATGTTGCGCCGCGTGATCGGACGGAGGTACAACTGGCGGCCTTGTGGCAACAGGTGTTGGGAACCCTAAATATTGGAATTCACGACAACTTTTTTGATCTCGGTGGCCATTCGCTCAAAGCGGCTCAGCTGTTCTATCTCATTGAACAGGTATATGGGCGACACCTTCCGCTCTCCACACTGTTTCAAGCGCCAACCATTGCTGCGCTCACGTCGGTTCTCACACGCGAAGAGTGGATGCCGCCATGGCAATCTTTGGTGGCAATTCAGCCCAGCCGGTCGGGGATCCCTATGTTTTTGGTTCCTGGAGTGGGGGGCGATATTTTAGGCTTTGCTCAGCTGGCGCGGCTATTGAGCCAGGATCACCCGGTCTATGGTTTACAAGCGCGAGGATTCAATGGGAAAGAGGCACCGTTTATCTCGGTGCCTGAAATGGCAAAGCAGTACATCGCTGAGATCCGCACATGCCGCCCCCAAGGACCATACGTAATCCTTGGCGCATGTACTGGTGGTCTGGTTGCCTATGAGATGGCGCAGCAATTGATCGAGCAGGAAGAACCTGTCACCTTGGTTATGATGAATAGCTGGCATCCGACTTCGTATCGTCATTATCTTGATAAGGTGCCAATAAGTCTTGCATTGCCGCTATTCATTTTCTGGATGACCATGAACACCGTTCAGACACTCCGGCGCATGCCCATGAAAGATTGGTTGCCGTTCGTGCAGCGCAGATGCGAGAAATTCTCATCCTTTTTGAGAAGAAGATCGACTGAGAATGAACTGATAGAGCTTCAGATCGAACGCATGGAACAAGCGATGTTCAATGCGGTGGCCCGCTATACAGTACGGAAATATCCAGGACGTATTCTCAATATCGTGGCTTCGAAACGAGGAGTGCGAGATAGCCGATATGTCTGGACAGAGTTGGCCGGCGGAGGGTGTCAGACTTTGGATGTCGCAGCTGTTCGTACGGGGGACCTTCTTGTTTCACCGCATGTCGAAGACATATCCTCCCATGTTCAGCGCTTCCTCGCCGTCGGTTCTCAAGATAAAATCGTCCAGTCGCAGACCCATGATGTGGTTGCGTGATTTCCATCTCCTTGCGAGTATGTGCTCGTTCAATTCTCCGAAGACACAACTTTGGGCCTGTCCTTATGCCTCTGCCCGAGGACCGTGCGCTCCGCTCGTGACGGCATTCGGAATGCGATGTGATGATTTCTTTCCACTCAATTGAGCATTTCACCGGTACAAAGCGGCTGGATTACACAAGTCTTGAACTGAATGCGATTCACCTCTGGGGTATTGAGCTTGACGGGTCGTCGGACTGTCTGGAGCGATGCGCTCGATGGTTAGACGAAGAGGAGCGGCGCAGGGCTGGGCGAATGGTTCGAGAGAAGGACCGGCAGCATTATGTGTTGGCGCATGGAGGTCTCAGAGCCGTGCTCAGCCGGTATCTCGAAGTCGGCCCGGATGTCTTAACGATCGATCGAAGTCAGACAGGTAAGCCGTCCTTGACGAAAGCGCTGCGAGGCGGGTCCGAGATCATGTTCAATCTGTCCCATGCGTATGGCCGTGCGCTCATTGCGGTTTCAAAGGGGCAGGAGGTCGGAGTCGATCTTGAACGAATTCGTGTGGACGTAGAGGTGGCGAAACTTTCCGAGCGGTACTTTACTCCCTCCGAACATACCGCCATCATGCAGTCGGCTCAGGAGCAGCGTGCAACGAGATTCTTTCGTTACTGGGTTGCAAAAGAGGCGGTGCTCAAGGCGCAGGGCATCGGGCTCCGGGCATTGAGTCAGTGCGAGATCCTCATGGGAGCGGACGGAGCCGGTGCAGAGGTTCTAGTCCCGGTGGGCTCTCCGCTCGAACACAACTGGGCCGTTCGTCTCCTTTCATGTGATGAGGGATGGGAAGCGGCAGTAGCCGCTCGGGGGATGGACTGGAAGATCGTTGTTTAGTTTGTCAGGTTTGTCTTGTTTATTTGGTTAATCAGACTAACCAGATAGACCAGAGAAACCAGATGGACTAGACAGACCGGGCTAGAGCGGCGCCTCGCGGAGTTCCTTGAAAAACTTCTGAATGAGGGCCTGACTCTCCTGTTCGAGAACCCCGCCGGTTACGGCGACCCGATGGTTCAGCTTCGGCTCTGATGGCAGGTCGAACAGCGATCCGCATGCTCCGGCTTTCGGATCCCATGCCCCAAAGACGACTCGTGACACCCTCGCCAAGATAATGGCGCCGATACACATCGAGCAGGGTTCCAGGGTCACGTAGAGCGTCGTGTCGGTCAATCGCCACGTTCCCAGTACAGTCGCCGCCGCGCGGATTGCAACGACCTCCGCATGGGCTGTGGGGTCCTGCCAGAGTTCGCGATAATTGTGAGCCTGCGCCAGAATCCGGCTGTCTCGAACGATCACGGCGGCAATCGGCACTTCGCCGGCGGCCGACCCCCGGGCCGCTTCTTCCAAGGCCATCTGCATGAAGGTGAGGTCCTGTGCGTGCTCGTTTCCTGACACTATTCTCTCCTCAACAGAAGACCGTTGTCTGGTGTGTTTGGTCCATCTGGTTAGTTTCCTTCAATTAAAAAACCAGACAAACCAGAGAGACTAGATAAACCAGATAGACCAGACAGACCGGGTTAGGATCGGCTCAAGAGATACATCGGTCCGGTTGGCTGTGGACGACCGCCTGCGGGTTCGAGGCTGACGGCAAAGGTCCTCGCATCCGTGAAGTTCAGCACCTTCTTGACCAGTAGGTGGGTGGTTTCTCCGGTATCCAGGTGAAAAGTTCCGATGCTGATGGGTTTGTCTCGAATGGCCCACAGCTGATAGGTCGTGCCGGCGGGACACTCCGGCAGGTTCACGGAGTAGAGCCAGGCTTTTTGGGTGTGGGAATCGTACAGCAGGAATCCCGTGGCGTGTTTTGCCAAATCCGACCCAGTAAGGGAGACGGCTTTGACGTTGGGGATTCGCAGGAGTGCAGCTAATTCGTCTTGCGGAGTTCCGGGAACGTGAGTGCCGCTCTGCCGGCTGAGTTGCGCGCGAGCCTCTTCCAGTTCAGCGTCACGCAGGCTCAACTGTTCCTTGGTTTCCGTGAATTCGTGTGTTCGCTGTTGCAGTTCGTTGCGTAATTCCGCGAGGGTCTTGGCTTGGTCGCTGACTTCCCGTTGCATCCCGGCAAGCTTCGCGGATTTGTCCTGGATCGAGGCTTCGAGGTGCTGAATATTCGCCGAGGTGATGGAACGTTGTGTCGACACGTTCCATGCGACATATCCGGCGACCGCCGCGATCACGAGTGCGGCTAAACCCAAGGCCCAAGGCAGTGACGACGATCGGGCAGGAGCGACAGGAGGAAAGAGGTGATTCATCCATTCGCCCGGCTCCAGACTCTGCCGGGCCGGTTCGTTCGGCGCCGCTTCAGCTGGAATCGGCATGGGATTTCGTTTGGCCATGATGGTGGATTTGAGTGAGTGTGGAGGTTTGGTCGGACTGAGAGCGAGTGGAAGGAGGGCGGCGATGGATTGATAGTCCTTCAGCGCATTGTGACAAGAGGCGCAGCCGGAGAGTAAGTGCGCTTCCAGCGCCTGTCGCTCGATCCGATCCAGTGCACCTGCCGCATACAAGGGAAGCGATTCTTCTAGTGCGTCATGCGTCATTGGAGTTCACCATGGTTCCCCCACTGTTGGAGGCTATCTCGGAGTCTGGACATCCCCAGTTTGATCCGTGTCTTGACGGTCCCCAGCGGCTGGTTCAGCCGCGAGGCAATCTCGGCATGGGAGAGTCCTTCGTAGTATGCGAGTTCAATCGCTTGTTGCTGCGCTTGCGGTAGTCCAGCCACTGCTGCCTCGACTGCAGCACGCAGCTCTTGATCGGCCTGCGTTTCAAACGGGCTAGGACCGGGATCGGCCACCTCCGCAGCGGTTCCGGCTTCCAGCGAGTTCGTGGTCTGATAGCCTCGTGAGGCCCTGGCCCGTAGCCGGTCGATGGCTCGACTCTTGGTGAGGGTGATCAACCATGCGACTGGGGTTCCACGCCCGACGTCATAGCGGGAGACTTTCCGCCAGACTTCCCAATAGACATCCTGCAAGAGTTCCATCGCTTCTTCCCGATTCTCCAAGATCCTGAGCGCCAACGTGAACAAGAGCGTGCTCGAATGGTCATAGAGCTGGCTGAACGCCTGCTGATCGCCTTTGACCACGCGGGCCAACAAGCTTGGGTCGATCATGGAGGTGATGTGTAGCGAAGGTTTATCCATAACGTGAGCAGGGTGTGAGGGAAAACCCGAATCACCTCAGGCCCGCCCCGACTATAGCATCCTACGGAAGGAACGGGCAAAAGGATGTATGTTTTTATAGGATGCTGAAAAAGTCCGCCAGAGCCACAGTGTGGTGCGTGAAGCGCGAGACATGCGCGAAAGGCGCGACGCGACCGGATTGGATTACTGCCTCGTCTCGCCCGTCCCGCCTATCCGCTCGTCTCGCGGGCCAACATGGTTTTTTCCGCAGCGTGCTAGGTTGTGGAACACTCACAGCAGATTTGCCGTATGAACGACTCCAGGCCGGCGTCTTGGAGAGATTGGCGGAGCATGATCGATTCTGTCGCCGGGACATATTGAGCCAGTCGCCACGGCCCCAGGCGGAGTACAAAATGCGTCGGTTTCTGTCCGATAGAAGCCGTCAGGAGTCCGGCCATGTGGGGAAACTTTCGGAGTGTGAACGAGGCGACCTTGGTATGGGAAGGGAGAGACTGGAGTGGTGCAGGAGTAAGGACATCGACTGTGGCTGTCCAGCGTAGCAATACGGCCAGGGTAGGCTGAAAGAATGAGAGTCTGGCAAGGACACGAATACTCCTGATGACTGAGCGGATGACGATAGTCCGAATGAGACCCGCTAGGTTGCTCGGTTGTGCTGTGGCTGATGACATGCGTGGGCTTTGCCCGAGAGAAATGTGAGTGCCCTCACGCATCACTCCCGTGACCACTCCGATCACAGAGTTTGGTTGGATGACTTCACAGGCGCCCTGCGTCGCGTCGCCCCTTGTTGAGAGCGTGCCTTGGGAATCAATGGCGGTGATACGGTGGCAGACGAGCTGGGTGTCGTTTCTGAATACCACGATCGCGCCTACGGCGAGGGCGGTCGGAGGACTGAGTTCAAGCCTATCGCCTGCTTGAATCGTTGGCGTCATACTCGATGACACGATACGAGGCACGGCCATGTTGTGTAGGAGAGGGAGCTGAAGCGAATCCGGCAAATCCTGCACAGAGAAACGACCATCCAAGGTGAGGGGAGGTAAGAGATGAATCACGAGGTCGTCCTTGCCGTCCGGTCACAGACGAGTCGGACCAGCATGCGAGCAATCAAGATGTTTGCCGCTCGTGCCAATTGCCACCATCTGGTGATGGTGGTGCGCCCAGGCCGCGTCACACCCTCACCCCCATACCGATATGCCAAGAAACGCGACGAAGGGAAGAAGGTGCGGCGAAGCCAGGCAAGCCTGCGTCCTGACGGTTGCGTGATCCACAGTAAAAAGTGTCCGAGTTCCGGGATGGGCTGAGTCGTCACCAATCGTCTGAAAAGAAACTCGAGTGTCTGTTCGGCCATGGTCGACGGTGCGAGCTGTTGGATCACGGTAGAAGGAACTCCTCTAGCTGAGTTCGACAATGCGGACTGTCGCAGGCCGTGGTAGAGAGGAATCTTGAGGTGTCGCCGGCTGGCCTCTTCAATAAGTGCGGGCCAGTGGAGCGATTCCTTCTCGATCAGCAACTGGAGATCGGTGAAAAAGGAAGGGGAGAGGTGCCCTCGGTGAACGACCGAATAGGCGGTCAGATAGAGCAACAGGTCGTTGGAGCCCAGTTGCTTGACCGTCAGCTGACCGAGTGGTCGAGTTCGAGCACGCGCCCATAGCCCTGCAAGTCCTTCTTCGTCGAGATACCATAGATTCGAGACCAGATCCAGAAAGAGTGTGGATTGGGAGGAGTAATAGGCCGGGTTGCCGTCGATCTGTTGTGTCAATCCGATCTCGATCAGTAGTTGATGAATAGCTGGAAGGTCTTGTTCGTGGACTAACAGATCGACATCGGAGAGGGGCCTCGCCCCTCGCACTCCGTAGAGGCGTGAGAGTAGATCAGCTCCTTTTAGGAGGATGCACTCAATACCTTGGCGTTGGAATGCCAGACCGATGATCTCATACTCATCGAGCAGCCGTTTGTTGATCAGGCTGACTTGGGTATAGGCGTCAGCGAGGTCGTCGAGGGTCGAGGAGAGCATAGGCGCGCTGTTCCAATTGAGCCCATTCCTTATAGTGCGGAAGGCACGAACTCATGTCCCCGGTTTCTAGCCACGCATCGCTCCGGCCCTGGCGGCAGAGGGGCCGTACCTCACAGGTCGGACATTCGTATCGGTCGCTCGGGTGCGCTTGATCGACGGTCCGTTTAAGGATGTCCCATCCTTCTTTCACCGTGCCGGTACGGAGATCGTAGCGAGGGATAGGAAAGGCCGTGCAGAGGTTCATTTCACCATAGGGAGTAATCGCGAATCGACTCTGACCGCAGGCACATTCGATAAAGGATTGTTGTGTAGGACAGGATTTCTCTTGGGTATCGGTCCACCGGTGAGGGAGCAGTTCCTGGTCGATCCGCGTCATGGCGTCCGGGGCGAGGCGATATTGCAGCGGTGTTCGATCGCCGGTGATGCCGGTCATGATCTCCAGGGAATATTGGAACTTCATGTGCAAGGATTCCACCAACTGCCGGCAGGATTGGATCTCTTCGCAATTGATGGTCGTCACCGGCATCCGGACGACGACGGGCAGCGCGGCAGCGGCAAGATTGAGCATGCCCTGCCGAAATTGCCGATAGGAGCCTGGGGTCGCGGTCATCCGCTCATAGACCGCTTCGGTTGCGCCATAGATCGAGACGTTGATCTGAGTCACACCGACCTCCTTCAGGAGGTCGGTGAGTAATGGAGTGACGCGGGTGGCGTTGGTCATGAAGTGAATCATCAGTCCTTGCCGACGCGCATGCCGAAGAATGTCGCCGATGTCCGGCCGTACGCTAGGTTCGCCGCCGGTGAAGGTCACCGTGAGTACTCCGAGGTCGGCGATCTGATTCAGCAACGCGCACACTTCGGTAGTGGTGAGTTCATGCGGCAGCGCGCGGTGGGTAGGGTTGTAGCAATGAACACAGTGGAGATTGCAGCCGTAGGTCAGTTCGAACACGACGCCTTCAGGCCGGCGAGACGCCGCCGATCGAGTCGAGAGCCGGTCCAGGAATTCGTCGGCGTGCATCTGGTTCATGACGCCACCGCCGCGGGTGTTGCACACTGGCCCTGGACGTAGTCGACCACGTCCGGATCTTTGGCAAAGGCGAGACTTCTGCAGGGTATATGCCGGATCAAGCCGTTGAGGAACGCCAGCGTCGACTCCATCGCGGCGCGATCCCAATGGGGCAGAAAGCATTGTGGAAGCACCCACGACAGCACGGCGCCGGGAGTCATGTGCTCAATGTGGTGTGAGCGTCCATGCCGGATGCAAAACAGTTCGGTCAAGAGCCCCGACTCGTTCTTGGCATAGGCGCCGCTGCCGATCCAGGGCGTCCCGTGTATGACAAATTCCTTGCCGGTTTGCCGGATAATCATCCGTTCATCGCTCAGCACCGATAACCCACGATCGGCGAAGAAGCCGGACAGCGTGGATTTGCCGGCGCCTGAGGCTCCGGTGAAGATGTAGCCGCCTGTCGGCGCAAATACGCCTGCCGAGTGGAGCAGTAGGCCTCCTTCTCTGGCGAGTCTGGTCAGCAGACAGACTTCGGCTATCGGATTGATGATCTTCATCGGCACCCATCCCAGAGCCGGTTCCCGTTGCTCCCCGCATGCCCAGACCTGGATATTGGAATAGTCTGCGTCGATGAGCGCGCGAGCGCAAGGCTGGTGCGTCTGGGTGTCGAGAGACTCCAATAGCAACCCTGAGGCAGTCTCATAGAGACGCCAGAGGCCGTGGCAGGCATCGAAATGGAGTGATCCATGCGGGACATTCGGAAGTTCCTCGACAATTGTGATGGCGATCTCAATGTCCGGGTGAAGGCCGGAACGGTCAAGGAAAGCGCCGAATGGATGCAGTGGCCAGCTGATGGACGGAGAGTCCTGAGTTTCCGTCAGTCTGATGCGATAACCGGCAATATGAAGATCGATTCTCACGCATTGCTCCACGGTGTGTTAGGAGGGACGTGGCCCGCTGTTTCCTAGGTTGACGGATATTCGCTTGCACGGAATGATGATCGTATTGCAACGGGCGTTTCCGCCATTGAACGCCGCAGTGGTTGCCAGGCTGCAGGCCGAAAGGATGGCCTGTTCCTGGTTCAGCTCGATGCGGAAGAGTTGCGGGGGACTATACGGTTTCTTGTCGTTCATCGACCGTCTCCTTTTAAGAGGGCCGCTGGCCGCTGTCGCCCCTGCCGGCACCGGCGGCCTTCTTGCACGCTCCTGCCCTGCAGCTCACGTCCATGCCACCCGCCATGGGATTCGAGGCACTTAAGCTACAGGCGCTCAAGATGGCCTGCTCCTGGTTCAGCTCGACGCGGAAGAGTTGCGGCTGGCTGTACGGTTTTTTCTCAGTCATGATACGTTTCTACCTTCTCGTGAGACTTGTGCAAGGGGTGAATCAGTGTCTGGTGCAGAGCTGATTGTGCCCGCGCAAGAGCGACATCACAATCATAGGGGATTGGAACTTCGGCCGTGCCGTATTCCCAGCGTGCGCCCGAGGGCGTTTTTTCGCAAAACGTATGGATCATACAGGTACGGCAGGGTGACTCGCTCTGGTATCGCATGTCCCGGATCTCCCGGAACAGCATCTCGATGGCACCGGCAAGTGGATGCGTTCGAAGCGACACTCGCCGTTCGTATTGCAGCGTACAGGTACCGAGTTCTCCCCACGCATTGATATGGATCGTGTCGGTACCACAGCCGCAGCGATAGAGCCGGTCTGTGTGAGGCGCGTACAAGTCGGCGGAGTTGCCGCAGCATTCCTCGCCCCCTTCGGCTGCCGGTTGATCTCCATGCAGTGCGACCACATCGTCCGGAGCTACCCGATAGCTGAGCGATGAGAGATCTCCGTTCAGACGAGGGGAGAGAGAGGTGGTGAATCCGAACTCCTGCCCGAACGATTCCACGAATCGCCTGATGGCCGGCATTTCGTCCCTGTTCCAGTTCATGGCCTTCGTTTTCAGCGCGAACGGGAGGCCGCTGTCCCTCAACATCTCAAGGCCCCGCACGAAGGCGCGAAACGATCCGGGGACCTGGGTGAACCAGTCGAACGATTCTTCCGTCACAGAATGGCAGGAGATATCGATCGTAAAAGGAGGCGTGTGCCGCAGCCGTTCAATGGTCGCTTTCGTGAAGAGCGTGCCGTTGGTGTAAAGCTGGAGGAGGAAGCCTTTACGAACGGAGGCTTCGTAGATCTCAAAGAAATGTGGATGCATGAAAATGTCGCCACCCGTGAGATTGAGCCACACAATGCCGATCTGCTGCATTTCCTCGAGCAGGCGATGGATTTCGTCGAGAGTCAGTTCGTGCGGGAAAAACTCCTTACTGTTGTACGGATCGGTGTAGCAATGGCGGCAATGGAGATTGCAGCGATAGGTCAGTTCGAGTTGCGCTTTGATCACGGACTGGTTGGCGGCGGCCTGCTCGTGGATTCGCCGGCTAAAGGCGCCATACTGGACGGTTGGAATGGTTCTCTCGTTAGACATGATGCATCCTGAGATGGATGAGGGCCGGTTCCTGAGGCGCTTTCCACTCGCAGGCAAAGGCCGGCAGGGCTTCGAAAAACCCTGCGTGAAACGAACCGGTTCGCAAATCATAACTCAGCCGGCGATTGCCGGAGCACAGTTGCAATTGCCCATAGGCATCGATGTGGAATCTCTGCATGCCGCTCCGGCAAGGGGGCGGTTCCTGCGAATCACGCCGGCAGGCGTCTCGCCATAAATCCGGATCTCGCTGGTTCAATTCGGCAAGCTCTTGTTCGGGCAGGGCATATTGAAATGGGCCCGCTCCGCCATCGAGTTCCGGCCTCATGTCTTCACCGAGTTTGTATTTGACCCCTCCCAGCGATTCGACGAACCGTTTGATGTCGAGGACCTCCTGCTGATTCAGCGTCATCGCCGTGCTTTTGAGGACCAGAGGAATCTGCCGATCGAGGAGGAGTCTGATCCCCTGAAAGCAGCGATCGTAAGAACCCTGCCCCAGGGTAATACGTTCGAAGGTCTTTCGGGTCATCCCGTGCAGACTGATTTCTATGCAATGGGGCCGTAGTTTGGCAAATCGATCGGCGTGGGCTTCCGTGATCAGGGTTCCATTCGAAAAGACGGTGACCAGAAATCCACAGCGGATCGCATGCTCATACAGTTGGAAAAAGTCCGGGCGCGCGAGCGGTTCGCCGCCCGTCAGGCAGAGTTCCAGGGTCCCGGCTTCGGCCAGCTCATCCATGATGTGAAGGATTTCAACGGTGCTGAGCTCTTGACGGATCGCGTCCGGACGATTGAAGCAATCTGTGTAGCACATCACACAGTGCAGGTTGCACCGGCAGGTGACTTCCCATTGGCAGGAGTAGGGGAAACGCTCGGGAAGGTGCGTAAGTTTATCCTGTGCAATCATGAGTCATCTGGTCACTTCCTCGACCGCCCGGATGGAGAGGAGGTCGTCGAGTAACGACGTGAAGTCCTTCGCCAATTGGTCGGTTGCGACCTCGTACTCGTTGCAGAAGTCAGTCACGATGTCCTGCGCCGTCCGCCTGCCGTCGATTCGATTCCAGAGCGCCGCGCCGGTTTCGTTCAAGACGTAGATACTGTTGGCTTCGGTTAACGTTCGTCGAATGGGAACCAGAATACATTCGCCGGCCACGTCGCGCTGCACGTAGTCGGGGTGCCTGGTATAGATGGCGGTGGGGGTCATCGGTGCCGGCAGGATAACAAATCCCCGGAGGCCCTTCTAGTCCTATTTCGGGCTCTTTGTCGATGGGGCTGCGACGACCAGGTATTGTCGCTGCCAGTTCAGTTCTTTCAACACGACGCCGCTCTCAGACAGTTCCTCCCGCAGTTCCTGCTCGCTTTGAAAGGCATGGAGGAAGTGGCCTTGAGGGCAGGTGTCGCCTAGCTGGTAGAGGCGATTGGTTCCGGGAAGCCTGATGAGCCATTGGTTAATGGTTTCGCTGACCATTTTCCTTCTGGCCGAGAGGTCGGAATCGACGAGGAATTGCAGGATGGCGACTCCTCCGGGAGCGAGCAGACTGGTCAATTGCCGTAGCCAGGTCTGTCTCCACTTCCGGCTGGGGATCGAACTATACATGATGCTCGGCAGCAGAATGTAGTCGAAGGAGGCTTGATGAGTGGGAAGGGCAAAAAAGTCTGCTTGGACAAATGTGATCGATACTCCGGCAGTTCGTGCGATCTGCGCGCCCATGCGTAAGGCCGACCGGCTGATATCCAGGCCGATCACGCGGAAGCCTCGTTTGGCGAGCGCGATCGATTCACGGCCGATTCCCGTTCCCAGCACGAGGAGTCTTCCGGATACGATGTGATGGCGGACGAGCGCCTCCTCCTCCCATTGTTCGAGGGACGATTCCTGTGAAGCGCTAGTGAAGCGAGTATAGGTGTCGTCGTAGCTGCGATCGTAATGGGTGCGTATGAGTTTGGTGAGTGCCGGCGGAGGCAGGACCGCGGGAAGCATACCAGTGAGGAGGAGGGCCGCTCCTTCAAAGATGTTCCCGAAGGAGTGCGCCGCGCTCGCCAGACGCCTCACGCAGAGGCCCAGGAAGAACATGCTGCGCTCCTTACATCTGCCACAATCGGGTAATCGCGTCGGCTGCTTCTCCTGCGCCGGTCAGCGATGGCGGTAACGAAGGCACCGGTGCATCCAACGCTTGTTGCAAGGCTGCCCCCCAGTGGCCTTGTGTGAAGTCGTCAACCGGCAATTCGACCCCGCGTCCATAGCGATGTAGATAATCGACCAGCGGCGGTTCATCGGCAAAGTTATATCGCCGGACGTATACGATCGGCTGTTGAAGCGCGACCGCCTCAACGATGGTGCCATAACCGGGTTTAGTCATAATGACATCGACAGAGGCGATCAGGGCCTTAAAAGAGAATGGGAGCGTTCTTGTGGAATGAATACGGGAGTATCCGGGTGGGACCGGGCCATCGAAGAGGAAGCGATAGGGGCGCAGCCGTTCCATGTGTTCAAGCGGGAGGGACGTCAGAGGAATACCGCCGAATCCCACTAAGACAGTCCGTTCGCTAGGCGTTAGGGCAAGGGCCGAGGCCAGTCTGTCACGCTCAGGGGAAGTGGGGTCGGCGATCGGGCCAATATCGATCATGTTGGAGAAGGCATCAATTTTCGTGGCAGGGGTGATGCGAAGGGCCATGCGGGCTTTTGCATAAGACTCACGGATGCGCTGAATCAACTGCTGTTGCGGTGTGTCAGATGCGTGGCAATATTCTTTGAGCACGAGGTCCCAAGTAAAATTCGCCAAAGCAACGGTCGGTATCTGTACGCGGGAACCTGCCTCGATGGCGAGGTAGGGCGTGTCGGCGAGGATCAACGAGGGCGAGGCCGCCTGCATGGCGGCGACTTCGTTGGATAGGCGTGCCTCCCAGGTTTCGTGGAAGCGCAGGTGTGCTGCCCAGGTTGCGTCGATGTCGATCTTGAGGGGGCCGTCTTGGATGCACCCAATGTCCTGCTCTGCGGGACTAAGTGTCCACTGGATCGCCAGGCGATCGCGGAAAAACGAGGCTGGGACCGTGGTGCGGAGGGTGGCAGTAAGACCGGGCACGATGGCGGCCAACGCATTGAGGACAGGCACTACTTGCGCCGCGTGACCGTAACCATGTCCGGAGATGGCACACCAAATACTAGGCAAGGTGAATAGTTTCCGGCAAGGTCGCATTATTCATGACAGTTCGTCGCGAAATCGCGTAGCCGCGTCGTGAGATCGGCGCGCGGAGCCAGGAGGACCTGAGGCGTACTCTTGCAGTACGTCGAAGGTCTGACGGGTGAGCCCGCCGGCCGCAGGCTCGTCGGAACAGCGGATCGGCGATTGCAGCAGAAGTGTTCATGAATAATGCGGGCTAACTACTGGAGTAGCCTGGTTCTATCGGGGCGATGTTGTATTGTAATTCAAGGTCGAACTCGTCGATCAACTCGTTGGCCGTGGACACGCCGAGATCGGATTTCACCTCGCTGATCACAAGATCAATCGCCACCCCGGCATGTGCCCCGTATTGTGTCATCGCCGACTCGATTCGCTGTCTGGCCTCTTCAATCTTCATAGGACGCTCCTTGCGTTTACACGGTCCGATTCGTCATCCCAAGGTGTCTAGCCCGCATCGTTCACGAAGGCTTCTACTGCAACCGCCGATACGAAAACCAGATTCATTGCGGTTTTTCTTCTTCGCGCCAGGAACATACAAAGGGCGCTTGACCTCGCAAGCGCGGTGGCGACGCACCTGACGGCGGGCGGGCTCGCCGCTCGGTCGGTCAACATACTGTTTCAAGTATGCCTCCCTCCTCGCGGGCTCGGCCCAGAGGCCCGCCTCACCCACTCTTACAAGGGGGCCAGCCCCCTTGTAAAAATCCCCACGAAGAGGGCGCACCCTCTTCGGAACTCCCAGGCGAGGCAAGCCTCGCCTCACGGCTCTGCGCGCCCGTCTCGCTTGGCGTCTCGGCGGTTTCGTCACGAACCCTCGTGAACGATGCGGGCTAGCAACGCTTCCATTTCAGGAACCAGGTCTCCCCCTCCGTTCGATCGACCGGAGCGTGCTGCGTCGATGCCGGTTTGCAGGACGGGCTTCGCTTCATCCTTTCGCCCCAAAGAAATTAAGGCGCGGCCGAGGCCTAAGTGCGAAGCAACGTGGGTCGGGTCCAGCTGTGTAGCGACGGTTAGGTGCTCGACCGCTTCTTCGAGATTGCTGCCTTGTTGGAGAATCTTGTTACCCAATCCATAACGACCGAGAAATCCTTTCGGATTCTTGGCGACCATTTGCCGAAAAGCCTCAATGTCCATGTATGCAGCGCTCCCTCACAAAGAACCCACTATAGCACTGAGGGAACAGGGTCGGCCAGAGGCAGTTGAGGGGGAGTTTCTTGTTTACGGTGCCGGTGTGGTTGAGACGGGGACAACGGAAGGAGAAGCAGGGGAAGTAGGGGAAGGCAGGGATTTCCGTGCCTTCACGGCGACTGAAACGATGGGCGAGTCCGGTAGGGGGGCACTGCTTGCCGTATAGAAGTTGGTGTCTCGAATGAGCTGATCCATAAGATCAGTCAGACAGGCTTCTGTGACCTGTCCCTTGAGTTCGCCCACCATCGTCGGCGTGGCGGCGAACACAGTATAGTGAACCGTACCCGCGGAGCGTGCCTTGTAACGCTTTATCTGGCCGTCCCAACGTCCGAGTTCGAGGTTAGCTTCTGCGGCATAGTCATAGTCAAGGTCGATCACCGGCGAGAGGAGAAACATGGACGCTCCGATAACAAACCCCTTCCACGCTGTTTTTCCCGAATGAGAGTCGATTGTTTCATCAAAGGTAATGCGGGCGGTCACCACTTTATCGCCGAGCGAAGGGACGTTTCCTCCAAGCGGGATGAGCGTCGAAAATAAGCGTGTCTCCTGCACGGTGTTCAAGATGCGATGTTCAACCTCGGTCGAAGGGTTCTGGGGCGCCCCGTTCTGCGTCATGCGGAACCCATCCATGACGAGTGGGACCCGCTCATCGTTGAGGATGGACTGTGTGGCTGGATGTTCCCGGTTGGCCGTGGAGGGGGTGACATCGATCCATCGCGTGGAGCACCCAACCGTCGTGGTGGTCGTCAAAACAACGAGTCCCAGGATTGTCCGGTGAATGAGATGTCGTGTCATGCTGCCCTTCTCCTTAAAAATAGAATGAAAACCCGCCATAGGGCAGGCTGGCATTGAGTCCGATGTTTGGGTAGCTCGTGCCGGCGTTGGAAATATGTTGAAAACGGTAGCCGACGTTGAGTGCGACTTGGTCGGTCAGGAAATAGGAGGCCCCGAATCCGGCCATTAAGACGAAGTTGAACTCGCTGGACTCTTCCGGGATTTTTCCGGCGAGATCGGTCCAAAATGGGCCTCCGGAGAATTCCGCATAAGGTCGAATCCGGTCGAGTGCGACGAAGGTGTATTTGATTTTCGGGGCGAAGCCGACGCCGTGCGTGAGAATCGGCTCCTGAAATTGGATATAGACCATTTCGGCGCCGAGTGAGATCTGACCCCGATACCAACTGTTGCCGATGGGATCGGTCAGCGTCATCATCCAGTAGGGCATGAAGGCGGGGCCTTGCTGCTTCGTGGTGTGGTCTTCTGTGAGACGATGGGGGAGCATGTAGCCGACGGAGAGTCCGACTTCTTGAGTGCCGACGGTGATCTTGGGCGAGATGTCTGCGGCATGCAAAGCGGTCGTAGTCATGAGCGACCCGAGAGCCAATGTTGTGAGGATCCGAGCAAGCAATGGCATGCGATATCCACGTCAGTATCCTGTCGGTTATGTCATGGTGAAACTTGAAGCAACAGGGTGACGTTCCAACGATAGCAGAGGATTGAGTTCTGTCCAGAAATGCATCCAATTCGGTTTGGCGGAAAATGAAAGAATGCTGGACAGTCTTCGCGTCCGAAGGCCGTGACGACACGGAAGGCAGGTAGGACTTTTTGGGCGCAGAGCATGGTCGCGTTCTCAGTCGATTGACGGCAGACTAGGTTTCGCCTCAGCCGCCGCACCGTCGGATAATTCTCAGGTGCCGGCAGAGTCTCTCTGCCATGTGTTCTGTCCTCGGCATCCTAACGGGGGGTTGCCATTCAATCAATCGGCGGATCTAAGAGGGAGGTAAATAGGGTGTAAAGATTTACTACGGTTCGTAGGCGCGTAGAGCAGCTAATCCGACTGCTTCAACTTCGTGAGATGGGCCGAATCGGTCTGAAGTTCAGACAGTGCATATCGTTGGTCGAGAGAGACCACTCGTTCAAGACATCGCCGTGCAGACACGAGATCATGGCGGGTGTCGTACAGGGTGGCAAGGAGTCGGAGCACTGCGGCTTCGGCTGGTTCGTTGCCGAGTTTGATGTAATGCTCCGAGGCGTTGTTGAGACAACGCTCAGCTCTGATCAGGTCGCCCTGATCGAGAAAGCATTTGCCGAGTTGACTATAGGTGACGGCGAGTCCTTCTTCATTTCCGACAACACGGTGATAGTCGAGGGCCTGTTTGAACAACGTGACCGCCTGTTCCCACTGTCCTTCACGAGCCTCTTGCAACGCCAGATTGTTATGGAGAATGCCGAGCGCGCGATCGTCGTGTAGCTCGCGCAGCAGATCCAACGCTTCGAGATAGTAGGGGCGGGCTTTCTCAGGATGATCGGCGCCGATGTGAAGATTGCCGAGGTTCACCAGCGTGTGGGCGACGGCGTGCTGATTCCGCTCCGTGCGTTGGATTGTGAGCACTTCCTTGTAGCAGGTTTCTGCGCGATCCAGGTCGCCGGACAGGGCGCAGACGTTTCCTAGATTGCCGAGTGAATCGGAGAGGGCGCGGTGATCGTTAGCCAGGCGATCATCCTCAACCGCCTGTTCGTAGGCCGCTCTGGCCTGCGTGAGCTGGCCGCGATGGAGAAAAATGCGCCCGCGATGTTTATGATCGTCCGACATCTTTTCGTGAAGCGCTATCCGTGAAGTGTGAAGCGCGGGATCAGACAGATATCCCTGAAGCGAGACACGAACGACGTTTCACGAGAATACGCGTCCCTGCTAGTCTCCTCCCTTGGGCGTATCGCGCCGAAACTCGACTTGAATCTCGTCCTCTTCATCAAGCCCCAATCCATCACGAAATGACCCATAGAGTTCCGTGATGTGCTCGAAGTCTGTTTGATGCTTGCCATCAGGAGAGGACAGAAATGTTTCACAGAGCCGGAGGCCGGTCTGAAAATGATGCGCAATGGTTTCTTCCGTCACTTGCTGCCAGGTGATGAAAATACAGAAGGCCTGGAAGGAATGGGCCAGGGGGTAACGTTGCGCAATGGCAAGAAGACCATTATAGGCCTCACGCGCCGTCGATCCGGCGTTTGAAGAAAACGTCGCTTCCAGTTCTACGGCGGTATTCCAGTCGGAGCCAAGCTCAGATTCGGCTCGTCGGAATGTTTCCTGTGCAGCAAGTGCAGCGTCAAATTGCATGGTTAGGCCATCAGCTCTTCCTCAAACGCTTCCTGACCCAAGACGGATTCCTGCGACAATCTAACACAGCATGCACGCGAACCAGCTTCCCTTCCAGACTGTAGTAAATTGCAAATGGGAAACGCTTGGACAGACAGCGGTGATAGGCATAGGTCACTGCGTGAACCCCTGCGTACACAAGAAGTGAATCGATGTCCGAGAACAAGCAATCCAAGAAATAGGAGCCCAGTCCTGGTTCCTGGCTTTCGTAGAAGCGGAAACCCTGAATCAAATCCTCCTGAGCCTCATCCAGGATTTCGATGTTCACGAGAGCTTGTTGCGGATGTCCGCCTTTGCGGTCTCCCAATCGAGGAATCGAGACGTTCCATCAGCTAGACGCTGGCGGCGCTCATCGAGGATGTCTTTGTGCCAGGCAGGGGATTCAACGGCGTCCGGGGTGCGGGCGAGATCTTCCCACAACGACTCCATCGCAGAGAGCTTCTCGTGAAGACTCATATCCTTGAGTGGAAGGTTGAACGGCATGGAGAAAGTATACCGCAGTGGTGGACGGATTCAAACGCCAAACTGATGGCTATTGTGCGGCAAGGGCAGCGTCGAATTGCATGGGCGACCTTACATCTTGTTGAGGCAGGATACGCGTTACGAGAAATAGAGGTCAATGATGTGCAAGATAGGGCGGGTCAAAAAGACCGCTCAAAGTCTTTGATTTGAGTAAAGCCCTGAACCAATAAGGGCTTTACAACTCGATTCAAGTTGGATTTCGTCATCGCATAAAACGTAGTGTATTCGTCATGATCTGCATAAAGGACAAACGGTAGGGGTGTTGGGACAAGTGCAAAATCGATCCAGTCTTGAAAGGTCGCAAGAAGTAGTTCCTTAATGTTGTGGGTGGCAATCGATTCAATGGACCAGTCGCGAGTAAGATTCATGGATTGTGGATGGGCGGAAAGCAATTTCCTTAGGTTCTTGGGTTCAAATACATAGCCGTCTATTACGATGATTCCGCTTTTGATTGGCACAAGAGCTGAGATTATTTCGTCGACAAATGGTTCTAGGTTCGGAAGTGGAGTGGCGATGGCGCACTGAAATTTACACGCTTTCTTACTGAATGTTGCAAGAGAGTCTGGGTTATGTGAAAGGGTATATGTGGACATGGCTGAGTTCATTTTGGAAGTCTACTGCAATCTTTCACGCCGGACCATCGAATCATCGAATTTCATTTCGTGAGACTTGTTAGCCACGCGTTTACTTTCATTCCTGCGGCTCTGTAAACTGGCTGGACTTTGCAATGAGTACGGAAAAACCAGTTTCTGCTGCACCAGCCGAGCCGTTACCGACCGATCCCGTCGATCGAGTCATCCGCTATCACATCCAGACCAAGCATCATTTCAACCGCTATGCTCGTGCACTTGGTTATTTGGATTGGGCGAATCAGCCCGATCCATTTCGACGGTTTGCAGGCGCACCGCTTGTGTCATTGCCGCTACTGCCGTTCGATGAAGACCCGGTATCGCCTGCCTATGATGCCATCTACCAGCCTGGGGTGGTTGCCTGCCAGCCTGTCAACGTGCGGACGCTTTCCCGATTCTTTGAATTCGCTCTGGCCCTGTCGGCATGGAAGAAGGCAGGGGAGTCGGAGTGGGCGCTTCGGAGTAATCCGTCGTCCGGCAATCTCCACCCAACGGAAGGCTATCTGGTTGTACCGCAGATCGACGGACTCGATCTAAAGTCCGGGCTGTATCATTACGCGCCAAAAGAACATGGGTTGGAGCTGAGAGCTGAGTTTCTCGCTGAACAGATTGCTAAGCTGCTGAGTCCGTTCCCTCCCGGTGCATTTCTTTTTGGCCTGACGTCGGTCCATTGGCGGGAGGCCTGGAAGTATGGCGAACGGGCCTTTCGCTACTCCAATCACGATGTCGGCCATGCGATCGGCACGGCGCGGATTGCGGCGGCAACGCTGGGTTGGAAGATGGCGGTGCTCGATGGCCTTTCGCAATACACCACTGCGATGCTACTGGGGACTGATCGCACGGAAGACTTTAGTGAGGTTGAGCCGGAGCATCCGGATTGTCTCGCAGTGATATGGCCTTCTGAGAACGTGAAGCACAATGACGGGGAAATGCCCCTGTTCCTTGACTCAGCGACGGTGAAGGATCTCGCTGAATGCACCTGGCATGGGAAGGCTAATTGCTTGAGTCGTGACCACGGGGTGCACTGGGACATTATCGATGAGGTCGCCCATGCCTCCTGGAAGGCGTCAAGTGAGCAACATCTGTTGTCGTGTAGTCCCTCCGTGGCGAACGACGCTTCACGAGAGACGAACGACACTGTCCTGAGTGCTGGTCAGATCATTCGTCAGCGGCGCAGCGCTGTGTCCTTCGATGGGAAGACGTCAATTTCTGCTGCAACATTCTTCCGCATGATGCAGTTGGTGATGCCTCGTTCGGATCGGCCGCAATTGGAGCGGCCGATGCCTTGGGATCTCTGGCCCTATGATCCGTCGATTCATCTTTTAATATTCGTGCATCGGGTGGATGGTCTTAAGCCAGGTCTCTATTTTCTGGTGCGCGATCCAAAGAAGCTGTTGTCCATCCAGCAATCGATGAACCCGGAGCTGACCTGGACTCCAGCACCGGATTGTCCGGAGGACCTGCCGCTCTACTGGCTGCTTGAAGGCAACGCGAAGAAACTGGCTGTGCAAGTGAGTTGCCATCAAGAAATTGCCGGCGAGAGCGCATTCTCGCTCGGTATGCTGGCTGAGTTTGAAGGCCGCTTGCGGGAAGGAGGAGCCTGGTGGTATCCACGGCTGTTCTGGGAGTCGGGGTTGCTTGGACAGGTGCTGTACCTGGAAGCGGAAGCCGCGGGTGTGCGAGCGACCGGGATCGGATGTTTCTTCGATGACCCGGTGCATGAGGTCGTCGCGATGAAGGGACTGACCCTCCAATCGCTGTATCATTTCACGATCGGTGGACCGGTAGAGGATGGACGATTGATGACG
This sequence comes from Nitrospiraceae bacterium, assembly GCA_041748925.1. Taxonomy (GTDB): domain Bacteria; phylum Nitrospirota; class Nitrospiria; order Nitrospirales; family Nitrospiraceae; genus Palsa-1315. Next base: position 108,707 of record JBGTCI010000042.1, read on the forward strand.
TTACCTCCGTATGAACACCTGAAGCGGGATTCCTGAACGTGAAGCGTTTGGGATGAAAGACGAACCGCGAAATGCGAGGGATGAGCTGAGACATGTACAAAATTAAGAAAAAAGCAGAGAAGCCGAAGCCCACGATCCTGTACAACATTATCGAGGACTACTCCGAGTTCGATGCGCCTGGGAATGTGACAGCGTGTGCCATGACGCTTAAGGAAGATCTCGTTGCGCATGCCAAGGTCTTGTCGGAAAGCTACGAGGTTCCACTCGACACGATGGTCAAGCTGCTGAGCGAAGGCGGGGTGTATGTGTATCCCCAGGTCGGGGGGATTCTGACGCGGGGATTGTTTGTTTGCCGGATCGATCCAACGGGAGCCGTTCCTAAACAGACCTGGACATTGGATCTCATGCAGTTTGCCGAGGCGGAGCAATTGTCCCAGGCGCGAGGGATTCCGCTCGACGAGGTGGCGGCCATGGTGTTTCACCGGACACTGCCTGTGGAACTGACGACGAAGCTCGATCAGAAGAACCTCGGCATCGATTACCGCACACTGGACCGTGCCGTGGCAAAGGGTGGCGACATCAAGTACATCGACTTTCGCAATGACTGGTCTCCGCATTTCAAGCGACTCTGCATCATGCCGGATGGACGATTGGTTGAGACGGGAGGAGTGGAGGAGTTCGCGCAGCTCCATGGCATTACCTTGGCGCAGGCCAAGATGCTGGTCGAGCAGGGCGGTATGCTGGAAGTGAACGGCGAGATTTTGGCTTGTCAGATTGTGAACGGTCAGCCTGCAGTTGCGAGATTCAGCGCGAAGAACTCCTTGAAGGCAAAGGAATTGGCGGCGACCAAGGGCCTGCACATGATGGATGCGCTTAGCGAAGTTGCCTACAACGATCCGGTCATGATGCGCGGCCTTGCACGGAAAGAGCTTGGTGCTAGAACGTGATGAGGAGCGGGGCCGTGTGCGGATGCCAACGGGCCTGGCAGGCTATCGACAGAACTGCGGCGGGGGTGTGTTACTTGGCGAGTTCTTCGTTGACGGCTTGGACGAGTTTGTCGATGTCGAAAGGTTTTTCAAAGACGCGACGGGCGCCAAAGAGTTTCGCGACATCGAGAAAGTTGCGGTCGCCCTGCGCACCGGTCATGGCAATGACCTTCGCGTCGATATACTCCCGCGTCAGTTGTAATGTGGCTTCGAGGCCGTCGGTCCCTGGCATCAGAATGTCCATGAGGACCAGGTCCACTTTGTTTTGTTGGTAGAGCCTCAAGCCCTCCCGACCATCAAAGGCTTCGAGTACACGGTGGTTGGCCCGTTCAAGGACTTCTTTCAGGAGGTTCCGGATCGATTCTTCGTCGTCGATAATAAGGATCGTGGCCATCGCGTGAGATCATCCTCCAATTTTCCGATCTTACCTATGTTGGGTTCTCCTGTCTAGAGAAACCCGGCGAGCGCGCACACACGTTTTTTCCCGCGCCAATTGCGGGGGGAGGCGTTGAAACAGTAGACGGGCAGTAGACGTATACAGTAGACGGTCAGACGTGTCAACGCGGGACTCAAGCGGGCTTTCGCCCTTCCTTCTATTGCGGAATGCTAGGGGAGTGGGGAGGACGGTACGACCTTGCGGACAATATCTGCGCCACAATCCAAGCAGAGGTAATTCTTTGCGGCACGCTTGGGCTTGGCCCGTTCCAAGGAGACGTAGTGATGTGAGCAGGTGAGGATACCGGCTCGCACCTTCCATTTCTCACGCAAGACCTTCGCTTGAGCTTTTGTCATTCGAGGACAATAGCACAGACGCGCCTTTGCCGTGAGGGTAATATGAAAAATGCCCCGCAGCGTATCTGATTCGCGCCGGGATAATCCAAGATGCGGCGCGAGTTGTGAGGCGCAAAGACCGAGAAGAGAAACGGCGATAGTAGTTAATGTCTAAGGCTTTCTAATTCGTCCTGCTTGGGGTCTGTGTGGTGGGTCGCGGGGTGCGTGTGGTGGGAAGTAACGGGGTAGCGGGACTAGCCTTTGTGCTCTACTCCGAAGGAACAAAGTTTGATTGTCACACAAACGCGCTACAGCCGAAGTTGTTTGGTGTGGCGCTCGATGAAGGCGGAGCCGTGCCGTACTTTGGCTGGAGTGTGGTGGACGGGCGATGGTGGCCACACTCGTTCTTAATTGACGGAAACATCTTGATCGATTCATGCCAATTCACGCCAGACCGTTTGTGGTGGGCGTTGCAGTACGACCGGGCGTTGTTCGCCGAGTTGTGGCCGGAGGATGGGGACTTGCCCCCAGTGTTGCGAGGCTAGAGCTTCTTGGTGACAGACTCGCCCCAGCTCGCTGGTAGGACAGATGCCTAAGGAAGATCGGTACCGGCTTCCCAGCTAGTTAGTGCGCTAGAGTGTCTTAGTGCTTGCCCCATGGGAAATACTCCCCCTGAGACTTGCCCTTCATCCTACCGGCTACATCGTCCGCGACAAGGCGTTGTTGAATGCTCTCAGGGGTGTGGCTCTGATCTGACAACTGTGCCCAATAAACCTTTAAGTGGTATCGTTCGTCTGCCGATTTCATCACGGTAAACGTGTATGAGAGTGGAGCATCTGGCCTATCGGTAATCCCAAACCCTTTGAACTGGGTTTCCAAGTATTCTCGAATAACTTCCAGGTTCGCTTCGATGCGGGCGTTGTCTTCGTTGCTCATTCCGTCCAGCCTTTCGCGGCGATGACCGTGCAGGGGCTTGTGGGGAGGTTGCGCGCTTAGGCCGGGGGATTCCGAAGTGGCGCTTGGATGTCTTCATATCCCTGGAGCCACCCGTGCACCATGTGCCATTTGTCGGTTTTGGATTCGAATACAAGCAGGTCCGGTCTGTTCTTTGGCAACCATGAAAAGTGAAATTTCATCATATCGGTGATTTTATAAGAGTCGCATTCTTGAGACCAAATCCGCCATTGGGCGATGATTAAGAGTTCCGCTCTCTTGATGGTAAGTACCATGATACAAATACCTCACTGGTAAGGGCGACAAAAGCGTTAGTGGGCAACCGCGTAACCGCAGGCAAGGCAGCGATAGTTGCCCGTCGCATAGCCGTCCTCGCTACGTTCCAAATCGACTTTGAGATGTTCGCAGAGTGGAGCACCCCAGCTGGTTCCATGCCGCTTGGAGGTAAGCCGCCTGCACTTTCGTCATTTTTGTACCCCCCTGCCTTGTTGGAGTGCGAGGCTTAGATAAATCTTGTGGCTCTGACATCGTGAGCACAGGGGGCTTCTCATGATTACTCATCCTGGACCTATCACACCCATATAGCGAGCTTTTAATATGGGCCTGCTAGAGAGGAGAATATAAAAAAAACAAAAAATATTTCTGGGTATACGAGACGGCATCGGTCAGGCCGATCCCCCCTCTAGGGGGGCGAAATGCGGGTGGAGCGGGTCAAGGAGTCGGCAACCACCGCGCACCACTATGTAGCGCTGACGATCCGATGTACCGTGCAGTTTCCTATGCCCAACTCCCGCGCAATCGCTCGCATACCTTGCCCCTTGCGCCGTAGCGCGAGTACCTTGGCCTCTACAGCCGCACCGACACGCGGACCGTCCAAGACCTTGCCCTCTGCCCGCGCTCGCTTCAGACCAGCTTTGACGCGCTCTACGATCATGCTCCGTTCAAACTCTGAAAACATGATATCGAGGGTCTCGGCTGTGTTGAAACTCCTCTTTCCGCGTCTGATAAGAGGCCTCGCTCACTACCTGATAGGACTTTTTTAGGCCGATAGAGATCAAGTCCTATGGGTCGGGGTAGTGTCGAGAAGCACACACACATAAAACTAGAGGAGGGAGTTGACTGACCCTGGCGCTTTTGATACAAGCACACGCATTCTTCTTACAGACTGCAGCGCACCTTCTTCCGGAGCAGCTTCTTGCAGCATCCAGATTCCTGGTTTTTAACGCGTCGATCTTTCTTGAACACGTCTGTTGTCGGGCTGCTGTTGCTCGGCAGCAAGCTGCTGTGTCCTTCCCTCGCGCGCGCGACAGAACTTCCTGACGCCGAACTCACGTTTTTCAACGTGCACACGAACGAACGACTGCGAGTCCGCTATCGTGATCAGGCAGGGAACTATGACCTGACGGCGCTGGATGAGGTGAATCACGTTCTGCGGTGCCATCACACCGGTGAAGTTGCCGCCATGGATGTGCAATTGTTGGAGCATGTCAATCTTGTGCACAAAGCGGTTCATGGTGCCGGCGAGATCCATGTGATTTCCGGCTATCGGTCGCCCGAGTACAATGCACTGCTCGTGAAGCGAAGCCGGCGAGTCGCGCAGCACAGCCTACATGTCCAGGGTCAGGCGCTCGACTTCTATGTTCCCGGTGTCAAGCTTCGCGAGATTCGCCATGCCGCGTTGAGGTTGCAATATGGTGGGGTAGGATTTTATCCGCGCGGGAAGTTCATCCATCTCGATTCCGGTCCGTTCCGAACCTGGTAACTCCCTCCTCGCAGTTCCGATTGGACAATCAAGCCCCAGCGCAAGAATCTTCTTGCAGGATGCTCAAAAAGACTGTCAGCAAGGCCGCAGCCGATGGAAGCACCGGAGGCGTAGCCTCTGGGCTACGTTGAGGATGCTTTCAAGGTGAGAACGAAGCTGGCGGGCTTTTTCAGCATCCTGCTAATTAGATTCGTTTCAGGAACAATATTGACAGAGGTGGGAGTGTGACTGCGAGCGAATAGGGCATCCCGTGGGAAAGGATAGGGTTGGTGTGAAGGCCTCCCGAATTCCCCACGTTGCTTCCCCCGTAAACCGAAGCATCACTGTTCAAGAGTTCGCGATAATAGCCTTCGGCAGGCACGCCGACTCGATAGTTGTAGCGAGGAACGGGGGTGAGGTTACACAAGCATACGATCTGATTATTCTGGTCCTTGGCTCTTCGAAGGAAGATGATCACGGAATTGGCTGCATCACAAAAGTCGATCCACTGGAAACCAGTCCAGTCATGATCGAGTTCGTGCAGCGCCGGCTCCTGGCGGTAGAGGCGGTTAAGGTCTCGAACAAGCCGCTGAAGTCCCGCGTGCCGTTCGAAATTGCAGAGATGCCATTGCAGGCTGGTATCGTGGTTCCACTCATACCACTGTCCGAACTCGCCACCCATGAACAGCATTTTCTTGCCGGGATGTCCGTACATGAAGCCATAGAGGGAACGGAGGTTGGCAAAGCGTTGCCACTCGTCGCCGGGCATTTTGTCGAGCAGCGACCGCTTCCCGTGCACCACTTCATCGTGCGAAAGTACGAGGACAAAGTTTTCATTGAAGGCATAGAGAAGCCCAAACGTAATCTGATTCTGGTGGAAGCGGCGGTGGACGGGATCGTGGCTGAAGTATTTCAGCATGTCGTGCATCCAGCCCATGTTCCACTTGAACGTGAAGCCCAGCCCTCCGGCATAAGTGGGTCGTGAGACTCCCGACCAGGACGTGGATTCCTCGGCGATGGTGATGGCGCCAGGGAAGTCACGGTGGAGCAGGACATTCAAGTCTTTCAGCAGCGTAACGGCTCCGATGTTTTCATGCCCTCCGAATCGATTGGGAATCCATTCTCCTTCTTTCCTTCCATAATCGAGATAGAGCATTGAGGCAACGGCATCCACGCGCAAGCCGTCGATATGGTAGCGATCCAGCCAATACAGCCCGCTGTTCAGAAGGAAGTTTCGGACCTCGACGCGATCGTAATTGAAGATACGGCTGTGCCAGTCCGGATGGTAGCCAAGCCGTGGGTCAGCATGGTCGTAGAGATGCGTGCCGTCGAACTGGGAGAGTCCATGCGGATCGTCAGGAAAATGCGCAGGGGTCCAGTCCATCAGCACACCGATTCCGGCCTGATGAGCCGTATCCACAAAGGCCATGAAGTCTTCAGGAGATCCATGACGGCTGGTGGCAGCGAAGTAGCCCGTGGTCTGATAACCCCAGGATCCATCGAATGGGTGCTCGGTAATCGGTAACAGCTCCATATGGGTATAGCCCATATTCTTCACGTACGGGATGAGCTTTTCTGCAAGCTCGGAATAGGTCAACCAGCGATTCCCTTCCTCGGGAATACGCATCCAGGATCCAAGGTGGACCTCGTAAATTGAGAGGGGGCTAGCAAGGGGGTCTTGCTTGGCCCGCGCGGTCATCCAGGACTGATCCTTCCAAGGGTAGGAAGAAAGTTCACGGACGATCGAGGCCGTCTTGGGGCGCAGTTCCGATGCGAAGGCATAGGGATCGGCTTTCAGGAGTGGTGAGTCGAGATGGTGTGAGCGGAGTTCATATTTGTAGAGCGTACCGTCGATGAGTTCGGGAATGAAGAGTTCCCAGAGGCCGGTTGCTCCTCGGTTCGTCATGGGATGACGTCGGCCATCCCAACGGTTGAAGTCTCCCACCACGCTCACTCGAACGGCATTCGGCGCCCAGACGACAAAATGGACTCCTGCGATACTTTGCACCGTTCTGAGATGAGCGCCCATCGTCTCATAGGCCTTGAAGAAGGTTCCCTCGGCGAAGAGGTGTAACTCAAAGTCGGTGAGAAGAGGTGGAAAGGCATAGGGATCATGCCGCTCCGAGACATCCCCCGCGTGGTCGATTATGCGGAGACGATAGGGGGCGGATTCTGGCAGTCCTGCGACGGTGGCTTCGAATAGACCGGCCTCATGGAGACGTGTCATGGGAATGGGTTGTCGCCCTCGTCCGCTGATGAGGAGGGCAACGTCGCTGGCCTCGGGCAGGAAACAGCGAATCGCAACAGCGGGGGAACTATCCTGGGCTATCGAATGAGCACCAAGAATTGCGCGCGGGTCCCAGTGGTGACCCTGGACGAGTTGTTCGAGTTGATCGAGCGGCACGTCTGACATGTGAAAAGCCTCTTCGCGATGCGAGAACAACGCTGACGGACATGTTCAGTATCCTGCTGGCTGTATCGTAAGGGGGGTGAGCGAAGAATGGAAGAGGAAAACGTCTTGATATTTCATCTCGCAGAACTCACGGTCTCAAGCCTTCTCAACATAGCACGCGGTATTCTGCATCCGGAGGGTCATTGCCCGACTCGCCCTTTTCTCCGTACAGCGCATACGGTGATGGACCCACGTGTTGCTGCTGTCACTTCTTGGTCATGGCCACGCTCGGCTCCGCTTGAGCCTTCTCGACGATCCCTTTGGCAGTTTCCAACGCATGGATGGTCGCATCAAGTCCCGTCATGTGAGTGGTGTAATTTTTGATCAATGTCCCGGGCCCAGCGTAGGTAAAACCCTCGAACCCCACCACTACTTCAAGAAAGATAGCCCCACACTGAGGCGTCGCCTGCTTATATTCCTGAATCATCAGAGGAGATCCGAGGGGCTGAAATTCAACGTTCCCAGGCTTCAGTCTGGGGCAGCCGGCGAAGCTTGTTGCGGAGGTGGGTTTACGCAACATTCCATTGCTGTCGTAACGCCATCGATAGGTACCGAGGGAATTCGGTGGCAACTCGGTGGGAGTTCCGTATTTCTCTACCAATGTCTTCGCGAAGGCGTCAACAGTCGGTTTCTTGCTGGCAGGAATATACTCGGTTTGATTGAGCAACACGATTCTCTCCTGTCCAGGAACCGGTCCAAAAAATACGGTGAGTAAACCACCAGAACTCTCAGTTGCAGGATATTTTACGTCATTCATCGCGCCGGATATCCGAGCTAGATAATTCGTGTTTCGCACAGGCTGCGACGCCTGCCCGGGAAGACCCATTGTCAGCGTATTCGAGACCTCAGCATAACTGTCAAGGGGTCTATTCGGAGATTTAGTCGATGATCCGAAACCGTGCGACCTGAACATCTCGCGGGCCTGATCCGGCGCCATGCCAATGCGCAAACCAAGCACCTCCGGGCCCGATCCGCTGCGTCCGATGGGTTTCGATCTGCCTGTGTTTGAGGCGACATCACCGGCCGGAGAATCGATGGCGCTCGATCTTTGATCGGGTGTCCGACTTGTGTTGGACGATGCCGCTTTCTGGGTATTCGGTTTCCCGCTGCCTGCTGCCCCCGCAACTGTCCCAGGCGCGGACGATTTCGATGAAGCCGATGAGTTAGTCACCATAGGGTTCGAGCGTCGCGGAGACGATTGGGCGAGCTTAGGCTCCTTATTCAGCTCCCCTGCTCCAGGAGGATGAGGTGGCTGTTGTTGGACACGAATTCCCGAGAGATTGATCCCGCGTTTTACTGCAATCTGGCTCGGGACCACTTGACCGTGAGTGTCCATCTTCATAATTCCGATTTCCCCACGCAGGGAGAAGGTCAGATCAGTAGAGGATTGGCCGATCTGATAAAAGGAGAGCGCGCCCTGTCCGTTTCCTCCCGGCTCTATCGCCACTGGATTAGTGGGGCTGCCAAGGCCTTTGCTATCCCCCGTATTCCACTTTCTTCCGCTGCTGTCTGTCAGAGAAGTGAACCCGATCAACGTGATGAAGAGTTTGTGCCCGGTTCGGTTCATGAGCGACAAACCGATATCAGCTTGTGTCTCATGGCTGAGCAGGTGTACCTCCGTCACACTCACACATAACTCCGGTGTCCCGGTGAAGGACACGCCTGCCGGCTGGCAGGGAGTCAAGGACTGACTGATCGGTGTCGGCTGGGTCATGCCCTGATCTTTCTGCTTGTTCGTGCACGACGCGAGCCCCATACCCATTGCCAATACGATTGATGCGTATAGCAAACAACATGTGTTCATCATCGAGCTTCTTTGCCGAAGATCGTTGCACTGTGTAGCCATGTGAATGCCTCTCCTCTCAGGGGGCGGAGACAGGGGAGTCAGCCGCGCAGGAAGGAATCAAAGAACGTGTGGAAGTAAGAAAGTCAGCGTGGCTTAGAACGTCTTGAGGAGGATGCTACGCACCATTGCGAACACCGTCAAGTTATACTTGACTCACCACGCTAAGGTTGTGCGTGGGGAAATGCCGGATCACGCGGTCGCGGCAGCGCTATTTACTGTGCTTCCACATTGGCCTTTGGCTGCCAGCTAGAGCGAGGGCGACTGGCGCAATGGATAACAAGCCCTCAGCTTGAAGTAGGGGCGCTGTCGGATGGCTCGGATGAACTTGTCTCAGTGGCGTGGTGATCGGAAGCCAAGTAGGATTTAGGCGTGTTGAGTGTGCGGACAACCCGTGCACCGCACGCATTGCAGGTATAGCGTTCCCGAGAACGCCTCAGGTGCCGCCCTTTTAATGTCAGATATCGCCCCTTCAATGTCAGGACCTGATGGGGGCAGACCGGCTGGGTCACCCTAAAGCGTATTTTCATTGGCGTCCGCTCATGCCTCCTTTTAACAAATATCCATGCTCCTCTTCAAGGGTCCACACCTAGGCGGGGCAGAGATGAAACTGAAGAAGCGGCCCGGTTCCTTGTGAGAGTCGGGCCTTGTACTTCAGATTCCGCCACGGTCTCACTGCGTATGTACACCCGGCGAATGTGCGTTCACAGTTTTTCCATCACCGTTTCTGAAGCCGCGCGCGCCTACCGCATCTCCGGAATCGTGGGTACTAGGAAAGCCCAAGACGTTGTCGGCGCTATACCCAGGATTGATGGGTTGTTCAGATGAGCCTCGGACCACAGTTCAGGGTGATGTATGGTTTTTCTTGTCTCAGGCCGCGAGGTTCTAAATCAATACAACGCAACTCCCCTCCTTTGAGTGACCCATGTGCGAGTTGAGCTTCCCATCGCGGACCAACGCCACCGATACCGCTCGCATGCCGCTACGACTGCTCGCCATTGCTGCAGGCTTTCTTACGATGATGCTTTTTCTGACGGGATGCGGAGGAGGAGAGGCCGGCGACCAACCGACCATCATGGTGAATCCCAGTAATGGCATAGGTTCCACCGCACGTCTCGCATGGTATCCAACTCTAGACGCGTCAGTCTTTGCCTATTTCGTTCATTATGGCCGGCAATCACCAAATCAATCGGGCAGCTGCGAATATAAAGGTTCCCTATTCGTTGACTCCCTCTCGGCCACGATCACCAACCTTGAGCCTGATACCCTCTATTACTTTGCGGTGAGCTCCTATAACGGTTTAGAAAGTGGACTGACCCCCTAGATTGAGACACGGCGAATTGGCACACTTGGCACACGAAGGGGGGGACAGGTGGCCAAGAAACGCGTGGGAAAGTTTCCAAAGGCTTTTCGGCAAATGGCCGTGGACCGGGTGACGCAGAGCGACA
>JBGTCI010000043.1:0-46177 GCA_041748925.1 Nitrospiraceae bacterium
GACTGCTCGTGAGGCGAAGGTATGCCTGAGTGTGTGCCATGTTGCTCCCAAAATTCCGGCTTGTTTCAGGGCAGGTTCGTAGATCTTTACGACAAAGTTTCTTCCTTGCATGGGTTGTCCTGGAATCAAGGGGCTCGGAAAAAGAAAAGGGCTATGGGCCCATGAGGATAACCCTGCAACAATTGCGAGGGCCGATTCACTCAGGATGACATGCCGGGTCTTGCCGGATTTGCTAAGGGGAATCGTCAGAATGCACTGCTCCGTGTTCAAACAGTCCCAGCGGGCATGAAATTGCTCACTTAGTCGCAATCCAGTTTCCAGAGAAAAGGCCACCACTGCCCAGTGTTCGGGGGAGAGATATTCGCGAAGCCTCGCAATTTCAGCCTCGGTCAGGAACCTCAGGCGGCCTGTCGGCTCAGGAAAGAATCGAACCCCTTTGACGGGATTGGTCACCAAATAACTCTCCGCAATAGCAAGGTTCAAAATATGTCTCAGAGCGGCAAAGTATCGGTTGATGGTGTGGGGACCTCTGTTGGCCTTGGCTTTCATCTTGGCCTGAATATGCCGCAATTCATCAGCCGAGAGATCGGTCAAGAGCTTTCTCCCCAAGAGTTTCTTCCAGAAACGTCCATACTGGTGCATGTTGCGAAGGCCACGAGATGTGATGCCCTCAAGATAGCGTGTGATCCAAGCCTGAAGCGTCAAGGCTTTTGAGGCGTCGTACTTTTCCGGGAAGTAGCGGCCTTCCCGAACGTCGGCCTTCAGACGGCCATAGAGGGTCTTCGCTTGTGTCTTAGAATCTGCCCGATACCACTTCTCTCTCCCATTGATGTACAAGCGGACCCACCACAGCCCGTTTTTAAATACGATCCCCCGATCCTTACCGTGTCTTCTTGACATGTGATTGTCCTCCATGCGCTTGGCTCTGGATCTTTACCACCCTCAAAACAGGTTTGCCAACCTTCGGTTGATCCATCTTCCGTGTTGGACGCCCCTTTCGCCACTTCCGTGAGGCGACGCGCATTTGGCAGCGCGGGTCACAAAAGAGTTGATCACGTCGCGCTGCTAGAAAGATCCGTTGGCACTCCTTGCAGCGACGGATGCGCCCCGCATGGTACGCCACTGACACGGCGACGCGGTATTCAAACTCTTTCGTCTTGGGTGTGGTCGACACCAGGATGCTCCCGTGGCGAGGATGGAATGCGCCGGGCATGATGACCATTAAGGTGAGATCCGAAAAGGCGATGGGCGCGACCCCGTGCTGCCACATCTGTTCCAAATGGCCTCGAATGGTGACTTGAAGGTGCATCGCCTCCTTGCGACTCGGCAACGTGTATTCCAGCGTCTCGCCCGGGATCGCCTGCACCGTCCACCCACTTGCTATGGCGATGGGCAGCGCGTGTCGGTCTGGACCGGGGGCCTCGGCAAAACTCGCCACCTCGTAGGCGAGGACCATCCATTCACTGGGTGTCAACGCGTCAAGGTCACGTTGGATGAACTGTAGGAGCCAACCGATCTCCCCATTCGGGGTGGTCGTGATGCGCTCCCGCGCTTTTTTCATCTCACGGTCAAATTGTTGCCGGATGGCCTGCCGATTGAGTGTCATGGTTGTGTTGTTTCTCCTTCATCATGCCGGAGCCGCTTTCGAATCCTCATCCCATACTCGCAAAACAAATTCCCACAAAGTTGCCTGCCCTGTACCACAAATCTCTTGGTGCGCTTCTCATCAATGTGATAATGGCTTTCATATAAGTCATGTCTATAACAATATAGGCATGATGCTGTCAATCATCACATTACATCAGAGGAGGTGCCTGTATGCGACCCAGTGCCAAGCTACTTACCGTGCGAGAAGTCGCCGATCGACTCGGGCTGAAGGAAAGCACGATTCGGAAACGCATCCTGCAACGACAGATTGCTTATGTAAAGCCCAGTCTTCGGGCCGTGCGGATTCCCATTGAGGAACTCGAACGCATCCTTACTGCTGGCTTTCGACCCGTGGTGAGTCCTCATGCGAACACCTAACCTGCACGAATCGAAGGGCTCAGCCACAGGATCATCAATGGGAGTAAGCGAGACGCAGCCTGAGGACGACGGAGGGGTCGCGACGCCGAGTGTGGACACCACACCGGCGGCGCAGCCGCCAAGCCCCCGAACTAGTATAACGGGGGCAGAAACGGCACACCCACAGAACAAGCCTTATCTCGATGGGTTCCTGTTCAGCGTCGATTGGCTGGCCTTTACAGTCCCCTCGTCAACCGTGGAAGAGGTCCAACAGCGCGTAGGTGGTGAATGGATGGAGCTGAAGAAAGGATTTAACGGGTATCCCCGTGCCTGGATCAACGTCAGTGCGGGAGGAGGCAGTGGTCGCATGGGAACAGGGATGCGCCATCGAACACGAGAGGTACACGTCTCCCTCTCCGGTGAGATTGTTTCGGCCTGGGAGCCGGACAAAGTGCAAACGATCTGTCGCTGGATCAATGAACTGAAAGGACATGGGACCCGCGTCGATGTCGCACTGGATGACAGAACAGGGCATGCCACGGTCAGTCATGTAATTGCCGCTGCTGATGCAGGACAAGCGGTCATGCGGTGGAGAACCTATGATGCCAAGCGACGATGCTCCTACAAGGGCCAAGATGACGTTCAGGGGCAGATGGTGACCTTTGGCAGCCGACAGAGCGAAACATATCTGCGCGTCTATGACAAGCGGATGGAGGCAGCAGGGAAGGGCAATACCGTTGAAGGCCCTTGGGTACGCTGGGAGTTGGAGTTTAAGAAAGATCGGGCGCAGTTGTGCGTGGACTTGTTTGCGCATCTGCCCGTTAACGAGTGGCGTGAGTTCACGGTGGGACTCCTGAAATCGTGTATTTCATTCAGAGATACGACTGCGGATGCTCCAGCCTGGGAACGGTGTCGGTCGCCTGAACTCCCCTGGTGGAAGGCGCTGACCGAAGGGTTCACGCGGTGCCGGTTCCACGTGGAGACGACAGATCGCACGCTGGAAGAGGTGCTGGCGTGGTTCTCACAAGCCATGGGCCCTACGCTCGCGGCCCTGTATTGTGCGGTGGGACCCGAATGGATCACCAACGTGATTCAATCTGGATCAAGCCGTTGGAAGCCACAGCATTATCAGTGGATGAAGAAATCAAAACCCAAACGCCCGTATCTTTTGAAAGCACCATGAACGGATTGGACCAAGATTTGATTATATATCCGGATCCGCCGGCGGCATCGCGGGCGCACCATCGTGGGGGGTGAAGGGGGGTGTCGTACGACTCCCCCCTGACTTCGAGGACCAAAATACTTCACATGTCCCCAAAACTTGGAGAATTTCGATTCTCAACCTCTCGAAAGTTCGGACTCACAAACCGAGCCTCTGACAGTCCACAAATCAGATCATTAAGCACAGCCTTGGAAAATCAGCAGGCCTCTGTTGTACGGCAAGTGGGGCTTGTCCGTCAGCCCCACCAATACCGTATCGGCAGCCTACGTCTAGCCGATGACATGAACGCGTGGGTTCGGATTATCCATGATACCGTAACGATTTGAAGCCCGTTGGCCCCTGCAAACGAGGGGAAGCACGCAAGTTGCCAGCAGTCCTCCTTTGTTATGCTATACTCCGCGGGATGTTATTTCGAATGGTGTCTCACATGCGAGTTTTCGGGTGGCTCACGCTCCTGATTTGTCTGGGAACCACGGGAGACCTGGTACACGACCTGGTGTTTGAAGAGCCGAACGTGGCGACCGAGGACCAGGCAACCGTTGAAGAGCCGGACAATGCTGCCGAACATGTGCTCATGCCCTCGCCGCGAGCGGACAGTTCAGCCACGGACGCGGTCACGGTCGTGCTTGATCTCGAGATATTGTCCGTTGTGAGACCGTTGACTGGCCACACGGCGTTGAAGACCACTCCATCACGTCATCCGCCTCCCCGTCACGCCCCCATTGCCTTTTCCGTACCGCTTCGCATTTGAACCCGTCCAGCGTCTCCACGCTCTGCGCTCGTCCGGCTAATCGGCGGGCGCCTCATTTCTCTATGGAGGCCTGCGATGCGACACGTCTATATCTGTTCAATCCGTGTGCCTAGTTTCTGTCGGTTTTCCCTCGCGTGCTGCCTAGTACTCATGCTCAGTCACTCCACAGGGGCTGCGTCAGCGCTGGCAGCAAGCGGCCTACTGGACGGTGAGACTGTCTCGATAGAAACCGTCCACATTGAGGGCCTCATCCATACGAAGCCGGAGACACTCCTTCGATTGCTGCCGCGGTCTGTGCCGGACGAGTTCACGCGAGCTGAAGTGGAGGAGTTTGAGCGGCGGGTGCGGAATCTGAGCCTCTTCGATCGCGTGCAGGTGACCCGTTCAGGTCGGACTGTGACGATCGACGTAGAGGAAAAAATCACCCTTGCGCCGATTCTCAACTTCACGAGCGGGAGCAGCGTGAAGGATCTGAATGCGACCGTCGGGCTGGTGCAATACAACCTGTTTGGTACGGGCACACATCTCGGAGGACAGTTCAACTACAGTCAACGTGGACCGAACGTGGAGGTGTGGCTCTCGCAACATAGCTATGAGCCGGACCGGTGGGCTAAAGAGATCAAGGGAGCTTACAATGTGAATGGAATCCGATTCGCCGACTCGGCGTCAACCTGGACCCGTAATCGTATCGGGGGGGAGGTGGAACTCAAGGGGCCCTACCACTATGGCTCACCCTTACGGTATGAGGTGGTTGTGAAGGTCTATCACGAGCTGATATACGACGAGAAAGCCGGTCAACGCTCGCCTGATGGGTATTACGTGGGCGTGATTCCAGAGGTGATGTGGGATAAATATCACTGGCACGATTTAGTGCCGAGCGGGTATCGGATCGGGCTTGCGCTCAAGCCTGGATTCTTTTTCGGTGCGAATCAGCAGCGCCATGAAGTTGAGTTGAGTTACCTCCAGGGCATCCCCCTGAGCTCCACCACCGTGTTGATGATTAACAGCCTTGCGGAGACGGTCAATTCCTCTGGTAATCCGAATCACAGTCTTTTGATTGGGAGTATCGCCGGGGTGCGGGGGCTTTCCGATAATCTCTATCGCAATCGTGCGCAGGCCTATACCAACATGGAAATCAGGCATGGCATTCAGGTGGCACCCCGCTGGGCAGCGCAAGGGGTCCTGTTCTCCGATTTCGGTGCGTTTCAATCCTTCACCGAGGAAGGGAATGTTCGAGACTGGCGCGGAACTGTGAATATAGGGGCCGGGATTCGCATCATACCAACATTCCTGTCCAATACGCTCTTGCGAGTTGACGTGGCCCATCTATTCTCGCCGAGCTCCAATTCTCTGATTCAGTTCGGCATTACACAGTATTTCTAATCCGAGGGTATGAAGGTCCCTTACTGCTGCGAGATGGACGGTCTAGGCCACATAGACTATAAGCGCCTGGCCTGAGCCGTATCCGTCCAAACAAGTTTGTTAGCTGTCTAGCCGAATGAAATTGTGAACACGTAAGATAACGATCATGGAATTTATTGCGCCGCAAATGTTCAGTTGGTTTCGATCTCACTCGCTCGCTATCGGGATCGTGCAGTGCCAAAGCCCAGATTCGTGATGGACGGGGACGCGGTCAGACTGGAACCGGAACCAAAGCTGCCGATCTATCTACCAAGAAACCCTCATCCCGGTTTTACTCCCGGTCCCACTCCCGATTTTGGTCCCGGTTCAGGGTCGAACTCAGTAGCAGCTGATCGCTATTAAAATATGCGAACCTCTTGATTTGACTCCTATGGCTTCGTAGTCTGTCGCTCTGGATCGTCAGTGATCGTCGAGTCGTCTGGCGCACTGCAAAACTGCGATGCAGCGGTTCGACCCCGCTCGGCGCCTCCAATACATTGTGGAAGGATTTCACCGCTTTTCGCATTATCTCCATCTAGATAGTCGCCACCCTCTTTTTTCGCACTCACGGTTTCGACCAGCAAGGAGAGGCTAAACTTTGTTGACCGCCTCCCGCAGATGGCGCGGAGAGAGATGGGCATACCTCATGGTCATCGTGACGGTCGAATGACCCATCAGTTCCTGGACGGTACGGATATCAACGCCTGCCATGACCGCCCGACTAGCAAAAGTATTGCCTCAGAGTGTGCGATCAGTGGTGATCCGCCAAACCCGGTAGGCGTGAAGGAGGTCTCTCGACTGATATCACGCATTCGCCATCGGCAGTTCGGTGTGCTGGTGACGACTTCTGTGATCGCTCGGCAAGCTTACGAAGAAGTCCGCGAAGATTCACCACCCGATCATTTTCATTTCAGGCAAGGACATTGCCGAAATTCTCATCAGGAACGGATACAACACGGTCGATCGAGTCAGCGGGCTGTTGGCCAATGAATTCCAGGTATAGGGGAAAGGTGGCAGATCCGAAAGACAGCTAATCCCCAATACTTGAATGGCCGTCGACCATAGCATCAGGATCAATTCCTTTTAAAGGCTTCAGGCTTTGACTTGTTCGAGACGTAAATAGGATGTGGCTGTCAGCAAATTATCCCCCCCCCCCCTAGAAAACATCCATTTAGCCCTCACGGTTTTACTCACGGTTCACCATCCATCTTAATCTTGATCTTTCACACTGCATCTTGCTTTTTACTATCAAAAGTCATTGTAGAACCACTGTCGTTCGCTCTCCGTGGTGATGTTTCATAACTTTCCTGGTTCAGTCTGCAAAGCCGCGAGCAACAGCGGCAGATGGCGGTGCTGTTGAATTGGCGCAAACACGGCTCGATGAGGACCACAGCGACTACCCACACAAGGCATTGCTGGCGGATCCGTGAAATGGCATGCGAACCGAACCTGTAGACGCTCTACATCGAGCCGGGCTCGCCATGGGAAAACGGCTATATCGAATCGTTCAATAGGAAAATGAGGGCGCAGTTTCTCGACGGGGAACTCTTCTATACACTCAAGGAAGCGCAGATCATGACGGAACGCTGGCGGAGACACTACAACACGGTCCGTCCGCACGGCAGTCTAGGAGGCCAGCCACCCGTTCCCGAAACCATCCAGCTTGCGAGCTGAAGAGTAACATGGTAGGTGGTACAACAACTCCCGGATGGTCATTTTTTATTCGCGTATCATTTGGCCCACGAACTAATGACGATGCTTAAAATTTACGCCTGGTGGATTCGGCGAAAGCATTTGTCTCTGCACTCCATTTTTGCTCTTCTACTAATCGGTGTCCTGCCATTAGCGACCTCTCACGCCGTCGCTTCTAGTACAAGCCGAACAGTCATCATTGAAGATTGGAACCACTCGGGGAGTGGATTGCTACCTAGCGGCTGGAAAGTAGAGGAGGGAAAATTCAACAATGGCACCGGAATTATAAGGCAAGGCGATTCGAAATTTCTAAAGATGGTCCCAGATGGGGAAGTATTGAGAATTTCTAAATCTATCAATATTGATCCTCAAAACTTTCCTATTCTTGAACTCGACTTAAGGGATAAAACCTCGGAGCCTCTTGCGCTACGGGTTATTCTGACCTTTGACTCAGGTGTACCATTCTTCGAGGACACCTTGATATATACGTTAGGTGAAACTCACCCGTTCACTTTCCAAAATAAAGATCAGTGGGAAGGGTATTCTCGTAACATTTACAACGACTTTTTCGAAGGTTTTCCTCGAAAAAAAGAATTGCCAAAAATAATCAAGATTTCCCTTGAAGTGGGAATCAAGAGCCGGCCCAATAATCCATTGATCGGGGAAATCGCATTCCGTGAAGATGAAGCACTTGAAAGAATTAATTACAAAGGAGCGCCACTTTCAGGGATATTTCCCCCCGGCACTATAATAATGAAGATGCCAAATGGAGAAGTTACTCCTCTCTATGATCTTCATTTTCAGGCTTGCAACCATCCACATTATCCAGATGGCAGTGGAAATCCAAAAGAAGGTTATAAACTCCCAATAGTCTATAGTACAGAAATTGGATATGCTGCCAAAACGCTTAGTGATCTTGACACTTCGAAGGTACTCGCCGAGGCCCGCGCTTTAGGGGACAAACGCTTTCTAGAAATCGGCACATCGCCTGACGGCAGCAGATTGGTGACCTCCAGGATCGAGTTCAAAAATTATACGATCACCAGGTTCAGAACTCAAAAGGTGCTTGAATGGAGCGTTGATAATCTTCTTGATCTTCAACAACCTTGCCTTGATCTTTTCAAAGACAACCTGGAATTGATTTTAGAGTCGCATATTGGAGAGGCAGAACGAATCAATATAATCGGTGGCTTCGGTCAGGAAAGGCACCTAGAACTCCGACGACCGCTTACCATTATAACTTCCTCTATCCCGCTAACCACTCTTTATGGAAAAGCTACGAAACAGAAGCTTATAAGGGAATATGGAAGAACTATTTTGGGGTCTGCGAAATCCTCTTCGTTAAAAGGAACATCACGGTCAGAAGACGAAAATCGTTTAACAGCGGAACTGGCAAAATTATATCCTCAGCTTAAGCTGGAAGTGATGTTTGGAGGTTCGCAATTTGTCATCCTTGGCCTTGACCAAGGTGTGAAGGCCTCTCCTTTTCTCGACAGTACTGACGTGAGGGATGCTAGCAAACTATTAGCCACCGTAATGACGGCTGATGATCCTCTGTCGTCGGTTTTGAAGGGGCTCTATTTAGGGAAACAGGACCTCCTCCGTGATTTAAAGGAAGGTGAGCGTCTAATCGCAGTCTTGAATGAGGCGATAGCACATCTTGATCTCCCGAACAGAGGGAAGCTGCCAACAAACATTTTGGACATACTAGCGGGTCTGCCTCCAAAGGAAGGGCGTGCGCGAATCAACCGGGCTATATTAGATGCTCAGTACAGAGATTTTATCCAAGATTATGTAGAGTCAGGTTTAAATGAGGCGGCGTTGGACATACTCAATACGACACTTATTGAAGACACGCAAGATGTCATACTTGATACCAAGGAAGATCTGGTAATTAAATGGACTAATAGCGACACGTTCAACGATGATCGTTATCTGTTTTACGAGTATTTTTTTGATGGAGCCCGAATTGATGGTCCGTGCATCAGCGTTCACATCTCCAAGGACAATGTAATAGTTGACATAGTAGGGAAACCGCTTTTGACATCCGATCTGGCTGCAATACGTGCACTCTACCGCTCCGGAGTTTCTCCTTTTAGTGCAAAATACGAAAATAGTTCTTTATCACCATACAAAAAGCGGTTGCCGGTATTGTGGCCGGTATATGTGCAGTGGCCGGTATTTGTTAGGACAAATACAATGATGTGGCGACCCGCTTGGGGCCTGGTAGCTGAAGCTGAGGTCATAAAATCAAACAATGCTAATACGAACTTTGATTTCTACACTGATGCCCTTACTCACGAAACACTTAATCATCCGCTAGAAGGTCCTTCTCCTTCATTTGCAAACGGATCTGTAGTGGCGCAAGGAGTAGAAATCCAGCTGTTGCCGGCAGAGGCTCCAGATGAATGGTCCATGGGTGACAAGGGAGAACCTCGCGAAGCCGAAATCCATCTGTTTTTTGATAGCGCCGCCTTATCAACTTCCAGTGTCGCAGGCTCGTATGCATCGGATCTTCCATTAAGTGCCGAGCGAATAACGCAACGAAATGGACGTTGGAGTCATAATATTCCTGATGGACTTGCAGCAATCGCTAATTTGAGAAGGTCGTATAGATATTTTAGAAATAATTTAGGCTGGCATAAGAAAGATAGTGTTACAGGATCAAAGACCGACTATTTTAGTGATCCGTTGAAAATTTTGTACGAGCCAAAAAATTTAAATCTGCAGGAAAATGCTGCTTGGATGGGCGGTTATTTCGCCATAGGCAATTCTTCCATCGCTAACGATTTAAGCATATTGATGCATGAATACAGTCACTTTGTAATTAGCCAAATCGTCCGAAACGGTCGAGGCGTGAATTCCTGCACCGGGGAAAATGGCGAGATACCTGGAGCCATAGAAGAGTCCCTCGCTGACATCTTTTCAGTCTTAATGCGTATGTCAGTTCCGGGGCCTCACGGCATCGGTAGTAGTGGAGAAGCATGGAAAATTGGGGAACTCGCCCTTGGAGTAGAAGCGCGCGATCTTAGGAATCCTGGAAAGTCAGGTTACAATCAAATCGATCCTCCCAGCATATTTAAAACCAAACATTATCCTCAACCGTCGGATGCGAGCAGCAAAGTAAATAGAGCATGTATGGAGAAACAGAATACTCCTAACGGTGAAGAGACCTGGAACGGTATAAATATCGCTCATATAAATAGTAGCATCCCCAATCTAGTGGCGACAAAATTAATCAGAGAAGATGAGAGGGACTTCTGGGCGGAAGTATATTTTGAGACTTTAAAACAACTTCGTCGCCAAGGTCGTATTTCGTACAAGCCAACATTTGAACAATTTGCTGCTGAAATGGTTACTGCGGTTTCCATAGTGGCACCCAGATACTATGGTGACAACATTTCCGATTATAAATGCAAAGTAAGATCGGCCTGGCGACAGGTTGGAGTATCGGTGGATCAATGCGAGTAGGACCTCCTTCATTATTTCAGAGGCGTTCGGCATCATGCTAGCTTGAGCACTGATTTGAACTTTTAAGGCGAGGGCCCTTGGTTCGAGTCCCAGCCGGCTCACCATTTACAATCAAGAGGTTGCCTCATGTGGGGCGATCTCTTGTTGTTCATTTCTGGCGTACTCCCAGTTTTACTCCCAGTTCCAGCTAATTGTTCTACAACCTGCCAAACGCTTGATGGGCTGAGATGACAATAGCGGTTCAATATGGCCGGACTCTTCCATCCACCGGCCTGTGGAGGTGCGCTGGTGAGCGACGAGAGGGATGACCGTTGCCGCCCGTGAACTAGTCAATGGCTTTCTGTCCCCAATCCTTCGTCCGCATGCAGAGATTCACGTGGGTTTGCCACGCATCGCCGGCACTCCTAGATACCTTCTGTTCGGCCTCGTGCACGCAGGCTGCTTTGTCCTGGGCCATGCTTTTCAGGGAGGGTTGCGGGCCAGGGCCGATCCATTCGTACACAGTCGGCTTAGATAGCGGGGCCAAAGGTATCGGCTGAGACTCCACACACGCAGCGAGGGCAAAATACACGATTGCTACGAGAATGATCATGGCTATATGCCCGCCTCAATTCTGTTCAAATTTTCTTACAGCACTGTGCTTGATAGGCTATGTCGCTCCCAGCATTTCAATCCGGTTATTCCTTGCGCTGAACTATAAAACAAAGGCCCGGCCCCTTTCGGAGTCGAGCCTAGTGCTTCAGATTTCGTGATGCTTCCACTGTTCTTTCACAATGTTTCCATTGTGCTTGTACAGTATTTCCATCTCGTATATCTGAAGTAATTTCACCCTACCTGAGTTCCGGACTGGTGCCCACCAGGAACATCCCTAGCCACCCCGGCCACTCCTCCCGCTCCACACAAAACAAAGGCCCGACCCCCCTTGGAGCCGAGCCTTCTTCGCGATGCTGGTACTGCTGGTGCATGAGGTTCCAATATGCACCCGCAGTTTTCCATCGCGTAGTCTACAGCATGAGACCACTCTATCTCACACTCCAATCGTGCCCCATCAGGAACATCCCTAGCTCATCCCGGATACTCCTCTTCTTTCGCCAACCCATGGCAGCGTACCCTCATCCCATGAAAAAACGGATGCATCAATTGTTCCTTGCCGGTTGACTGCGCGGCTCCGTCAGCGGAACGCTGGTGCAAGACCATCCCAGCCTGGCGTCCGATCCGTGAGTCCTCTCCAGACTGTCTGTGTAAACTCTGCTTGTCGCTGCAATTCTGGTCTCCTGACCAACGACAAAGGGTGTGGGGGCTCTAGCGGGCTGCTCGCCGGAGAGTTCATAGTAAGCCATGCCCGGCTAATAGGTTCTCCCAGACCTCGTGGGCATCATCGAGCAGCACCACACCCGTATATTCGGACCCATCCTCCAGGCCTATCGTGATGGTTCTGTCCATGGCCCCATCATGCAAGCTGATCGTCGAACTCGTGCTCTTCAGCTCTGCACCTGTGCGAATCGTCTTTGTGAGCACGAGGTGCTTCGTGCAGTTCGCGAGATCGGCAATGATATCAAGCAATGGGATTGTCGACGCCTCCTGAGCAATCCTGGAACCAAGCGGACCGAGGGCGGCATCATTAGCGATCCAGTCTTTGAGGTGCCAGGTGTCTTGAACCGCATGATAGAAGTCGTCGTCGTACTCGTCGGCGATCTGATGCGGAGCGTTAAACCGATCGCGAGAGCGTTTCATGCAGTGATACTGATGTCGCCATCCTTCACTGAAAACATGAATAGTCATTTTCATCAACTCCTCTATCCCTCCCACTCCTCGTGCTGCACTATAAAACAACGGCCCGGTTCCTATCACGGAATAATTAGTTGCTTCCTTCCCTAGCAGGACGTATCGTGTCCCCTCCTCTGGCCTACCCACTCAGGCTCGCTGTTCAAGCGAGAATGGAGGTCGATATGTCCCCACCACCCCTCGATGCCAGCATCGTGATGTTCATGCGCGCTTGTGAGCATCTCATGTCCGACCACCTCACGCGGGAAACCTTGAGCTCCGAGGAGCTGGGTATCCTCAGATTATATGCCGAGGAAGTCGCTCTGAGATTTCTCGCGTAAGCAGCAGTTGGGCCCCTTCATATTTTAAGCAATACACTCACGGCCATTCCTCACCCTGCGATATCGGTCGAGTCCTTGGTAGTTGCTCCACGTGGGCAAGTACCTGTTCTCTGCTCCATCCCGCGCGTAGATCGCGTTTTGAGCGATTTCCTTCAGCACATTCTTATCGTGTATTCTGCGCACTCTCGCGACTCTCTGGCGTGGTAGTCGGGGAATCTCCTCTGGAAATGAATGCTGTCTTGGCTGGAGGCTTATTCCTCCAGGTTCCTCCCACATCGTCTTCTTTAAGGGGGCATTCGTCGCTGCGGGACTCTATCCCCGAAGCCCTGCAACTGCTTGTAACATTTAGAGTACCTGCCACTGGAGCCGATCCGTTGACCTCTTGGCACCCCCTTTGCGTTTTAGCCTGACACGTGACTGGTACAACTCCAACGACAGCCGGCCTAGCAAAGGAGGTTGCTTATGATGCGACGAGAAGTGCAGGAATATATGCGCGCGAGCACCAAGTTGTTTGGATTGGCGTACGAAGAGGGTGCCCTGACTCTGGCAGAACGTGAAGCCATTGTCTCCTTTGCCCAAGAGGTCGAAAAGAAATTCCTTCTCTCTCGTGAGGAGGGCGACGTGCGGTTGTCGGCAGCCCTCTCCGACATACCTTTGATTCAGCCACATGAGGCAGACGGGCCGCACCTCAGCTTTGGAACGGTCTAGCAAAGGAGGAGTGCCATGGCCTATACGAACACATCCATCACATCGCGCATTGAATGGTGTCGACGGCAGAGCACGGAGACATGTGCGTCGCTGGAGATTGCCGGATGGCGCGCAGAAGCGGAGGGGCTACGGGACGCTCTTCTTGATAGCGATCACACGACCCAGTATGAGTAGGGCCCCCCCAGTGTATTCGAGGGTATGCGATCGGGCTCCAGGATGGGCGCTCGGTCCTTCGCGCTGCCGCGGGGTACCACCTATTCGTCCCTCTACCCGCACGGCAATGAACGGTATGGGTAGCGTGTCTATGCTGGGGCTCGCGAGGCCCAGCAAAAAGTAATGGGGCGTATATCGAGCCACAGAACCTACGGAGGGGGCTAGCAATCCACTCCCGGTTTTACTCTGGACTTCCCAGGCTTTTGCGGACACCTCAGTAAGCCCGATTCGAAATTGCTTCAAAGGCCTCCGGACTGACCCCGCTCAGATGGCTGTGTCGACGGGTGCGATTATAGAACATGTCGATGTAATCCGATATCTCGGTCTTGGCGATCTCACGCGTCGTGTAGATGCGCTTCTTGATCCGCTCCTTCTTCAAGCTGCTAAAAAAGGATTCGGCCACCGCGTTATCCCAGCAATTGCCACGTCGGCTCATGCTGGGCTCCAGGTGATGCGCTTGGCAGAAGCGCCGCCACGCATCACTACCGAACTGTGACCCTTGATCGGAATGAATCAGGGTGTGTTTGGGCTTGCGTCGCCGCACGGCCATAAGGAGCGCGTCCAGCACGAGATCTTGAGCGAGCGTGGGCTTGGTGGACCAGCCGATAATGCGGCGGGAGGACAAGTCCATCACGACGGCCAGATAGAGCCAGCCTTCCCATGTGCGCACATACGTGATGTCCGTGACCCAGGCGGTGTTCGGTCGTGGGACGGTAAAGCCGCGTTGCAGCGTATTGGGCGTCAGGAGTGAGGTGGTGTGGCCTCTGACGTACCGGGGAGTTCGGTAGCCGTGCCGGGCCTTCAGGTTATTGGCCCGCATAATCCGAGCCACACGATGCTTGCTACAGGTCTCGCCTGCTTCGCGCAAGTCAAGAAAGATCCGCGGAGCACCGTAGACTCCATGGCTCGCCGTATAGGCTGCGCGGATCAGGCCAAGTAACCGCTGATCCTCCAACGCTCGATCGGAGAGGGGGTTCCGTAACCATTGATAGAACCCGCTGCGCGACACGCCGAGGAGACGGCACATGACGGCCGTATCGAACTCTCGGCGATGGGCTTTGATGAAGATGTACTTCAGTCGGACAGGCTGCGATCGGCGCTGATTCCCCATAGACCCTCCCAAGTTTCAACGATCACCCCAAAGGTGTCCGTTAAAGCCTGGGAAGTCCACTCCCAGTTTACTCCCGGTTTTAGTCCCAGAATGCAATGTGCGCTAATCCCACTTAGTAGCTAGTGGGAAGTCGATCGCAGCCTGTGCTGGAGAGGGTTTTAGGCGCTCTGTCTCGCTCAATATCGCTTAAGCGCACAAGGCGAGAGACGCCCTTTTAAGGCGAGGGCCCTGGGTTCGAGTCCCAGCCGGCTCACCAATAAGAATCAAGAGGTTGCCCCATGCGGGGCGACCTCTTTTTCTTTGAGGAACGGCCTACTCCCGGTTTTACTCCCGGTTGAAGACTCAGCATATTCTCTACCGCCTGCCAAACCGTTGAAGAGCTGCGAGCATTCTTTCTTCATATCCCCCGGCCAAATGAAGTGATCGGATGATTCCTACGTTAGTCGCGGAAGAAGAAGCCTCTCGTCCCCCTGAGCTCTTGGCATTCAACCCATCAATCGTGTAAAACGCTCTCGCTGAAGATGCTGCAAGAGGGATCGGAGCGGCTGGCGTACCCTGATGTCCTTGAGGCATTGAGGAAGGCACGACCATGAACAAGCCGACACTCTTTCACGATATCGACGGCGTGTTGTACGGGGTCTATGACGAGGAATTTCAGTTGCGGCCGGGAATCAAGCCCTGGCTCAAATGGGCGCATGAAACTTCGACGTAGTCTCACCGTCATTTTGGTTCAGTGTTCGGAGGGAAACGCACGTGCGTGAACTGATGCAAAGTCTCTGCGTCGAGAAATTTGGGACGGTACGCGTCGCCCAGTGGAACAGCTACGCCGACAAAGAGCCGTGGCTCGCTGTGGAGGTGAAGAAGTTGAATGGTCGGCCTTGGTTGTGGATCGACGATCACATTGCCAGTCCAAGCAGGCTGGAGTTCCTAGGACTGGCTGCGGAGAACTGCATTCGCGTGTGCCCCGAAGGGCCGAATGAATTGATCGAGTTAAAGAAGATCCTTGAGAGTCGATTAGAACGGTTGTCAGGGTCGGAGCTGTCTTCGAGCACGTAGACTTCAATTGAGATGTGAGGACCAACGCATGCCTGGTATTACACTGTCTACACAACCCAACCGAGGACATCATTTGATGACTCCGTACGCTCGGCTCCAACGGTGGTCTGCATGTTTTATAATGGTCATCGCCATGGTCGTAATCCTCTGGGGATGCGCCAGCGAGCCGCTCGCCAAAGTGCGGCTCGTCAACGTGCCGCGCCATTATGTGTGGATGGCAGAGCCTGACACTACGCTCACTGCGCTGATCGCCGATCCGGAAAGGTACCGCGGGAAGGTGGTGATATTGGGGGGAACGATCATTGAAGAAGCGGAGACTGAGCAGGACCTCTGGTTGCATGTCACGAACCGGCCGCTGGACCACGATTATATCCCAAACACTCCCGCCGACAAGAATGGCCCCGAAGGTGGTTCCTACTGGGTGGTGGTGACAAAGCAACAATTCCCCCGCCAGTATCGGGAATGGGCACGAATGACGGTGGTCGGACGAGTAACGGGAGTGCACCAACACGAGCCAGTGCTGTCGCTTCTTTACGTGCGAGGCTGGGGATTAAGCTCGGCTCCTCTTGGGGTCTGGGAGCATGTTAATCCTAATTATATGCCCTCAACTCCGGGTGGTATCAAAAGATATTAGGTGGAACCCTGCCTTAGCCCAAGCACTTCATGAAGATTTCTGTTGCAACTGCAAATGCGCTGCTGCAACAGAAAAGGCGGGTTCGATTGTTCTCAGGGTTTGGCACATCCTTATCGGCAGTTGATCGATCGAGCCTTGCACCTCTCTTCAGGTTTTGCCTGAGTCCTGAGGTACGGTCGTGAAGGGCATAGGGGCCTCACCGCAGGGCGACGTATTGTAGGAGGGATGAGAATTCAGGTGCAAGGGCCGAATGGGGATGGTGGTACTTCTCAGGAGCAGTTTTATTCGCTGACTATCCTGGTTGATGAGCATGAGGCGTTAAGTGGCCGCAGTCCCTTTGGGGTGCTCGCATTTTGGAGGGGCATTACGCAAGAAAACTACAACATCTCTCCTTCAGTAGCCGACTGTGCTGTCTGAGGCAAGGTCTGATAACGAATCGATGCTTTTCGTGAGCGGGCATAACATAAAAATGGGAGAGAATTGACGAGCAGAGGACTGAGTGTTAGAATCGCCAGCGTTTACAACCCACTAGTCCGGTGGCCGCTCGCCGCCGTTACCGACATAGATCGAAAAGAAGGAGAGAGAGGAATGGCCGTTCCACTTTCCCAGATGGCTACTGTCACGAAGTATGTGCTTTCCCAGAAGTTGAGCGGGGTAAAGCGGTATCCCCTCGTGCTGATGTTAGAGCCTCTCTTCCGCTGCAATTTGGCCTGCGCCGGCTGCGGAAAGATTCAATACCCAGATCATGTGCTGGATAAGCGGCTCACGCCGGAGCAGTGTTGGGCTGCGGCGGAGGAATGTGGGGCTCCGATCGTCAGCATTCCCGGTGGCGAACCGATGATCCATCCCGAGATGCCGAAGATTGTCCGTGGCCTTGTTGAGCAGGAGCGATATATCTATCTCTGCACCAATGCAATCTTGATGGAGCGAAAACTCGACGAGTATCAGCCCTCGAAGTTTCTGACGTTTAGTGTCCACATGGACGGCCTGAAAGACGAGCACGATTTGGCGGTCTGCCGAGATGGTGTCTATGACGTGGCGGTGAAGGCGATCAAGGCGGCGCTCAAGCGAGGGCACCGGGTTACGACCAATACGACCCTCTTCGACGATGCGAATCCTGAGCGCGTGCGGAAGTTCTTCGATGCGATGATGGAACTCGGTGTCGAAGGCATGATGATTTCGCCGGGGTACAGTTATCAGAAGGCGCCAGACCAACAGCATTTTTTGAAGCGTGAGCGTACGAGGGAATTGTTTTCACGCATTTTGGGCAATCCGAAGAAGGGATGGCAGTTCAATCAGTCTCCGCTGTTCTTGGATTTCTTGATGGGGAGGCGGGAATACGAATGCACGCCCTGGGGCAATCCGACCTATAACGTGTTCGGGTGGCAGAAGCCGTGCTATTTGCTCCAAGAAGGCTATGCGAACACGTTCCGTGAGCTGATGGACAGCACGGAGTGGGATCGCTACGGAACAGGGCGGAATGAGAAGTGTGCCGATTGCATGGTGCATTGCGGCTATGAACCGTCTGCTGTCGAGGATACTTTCGGCACACTGTCTGGGTTTGGTCGGACCGTCAAGCTGACGATGCTCCCTACCTCACGATGACGGGCTGCGTGAAGCGTCGTTCGTTTCTCGTTGTTCGCACGAAAGACACACGCTTCACGAGATGCGCTTCACGTTTCACGAATTCTCAATGACCGATACCAAGAATCATAGTCATGGCGGTACAACAGGATCGCCCGAAGGCCGTGTATTTCAGCCGGCTTCATTCGGTGAGCTCGCAGAAGCGGTGGAGCTGGCGTTCGATTATCGTGGTGATGTCACGGTGTCATTGAAGTCCGGCGAATTCCTCAGTGGGTATCTCTTCAATCGTCTGGTCAGCGGTTCCGACTCCTATCTTGAGATGTTCCCTTCCGAGAGTTCTGACGTGCGACACATTCGCTATGACCAGATTGCCGCGATCGCCTTCACCGGTGAAGACACGGCCACGGGGAAATCCTGGGAGACCTGGATCGCCAAGAAGGATTCGGAGCGGCGAGCCGAAGTAGAACGTATCGCAGCCGACGCAAGAACCAGAGGAATCCTGTAAGTTTTCTCCCAGCCGCTCGTATCTTATTTACGCACTTCCCTCTACATGGGTGTATCGAGAATGGCTCGCTCCAAGTGCTTGAAAATGGGCCTGTCTCTCTGCCAGGTGGGGCCGTCAGTTCGTTGACAACGGGTAGGGGCTATGTTAAAAATTGCAGCCTTAAAATTGGCCGGGATTGTCGGTGATCACACGTTCCGTTGATATGAGGCGGACGCAAGCGCTCGACAACGGAAAGAGGTCAGTCCTGAGCACGTGAGGCCCGGAAAGATCGCACAGAGTCAGTCACGATGGCGGGCATGGATCCTAGCAATTGTAATATTGGGCGGTTTCCCCTCGGTCGTGTCTGCAACGCATGAAGCCGACCATCGGTTTACGGTGGAAGGGTTTGTTTGCGGAGCAGATGGGAAAAGCAGCGCGGACATAGATGTGCTCGTCAAGGACACAAAGATCTCCTACGGGCAGATTGTCAAGACTGATGGAGACGGATACTACAAGGCCGCGTTTCATCTTCATAACGATAATCTTGGCGATCCGCTGCTGATTGAAGTCAATGGGCAGCAGCAGCAACAGAAAGTTTCGTTTGACCCGAAGGATTTGGAATCAGAGCGAGTCATTCAGGTCAATTTTGGCACCGGTTGTATACAGAACAGGAGTAGTCCTCCTCTGTGGGTGTATCTAGGGTCTGGGGCTGTTGCGGCAGCAGTCGGTGGGTTTATCGGGTTCAAACTGATTCGTTCGTGGCGGAAGCAGGAACAGAAACAAGGCAAGTCTCAGGGTAAGCGGAAGAAATGACTGGAGCGGTCCGTGGGGCTGGGGTGTACCTCGCTGGATCGATTACTCGAAGTGGCGGGGGAGTGCGTGGGGCGTCACGGAGCTTTCTTAAGATTAGGCGCTTTCACCAGGGGGGATAATCCCCTGGTGAAAGCGCTTTTCGTTTGAGTATGAAAGTCAATCGTCGTGGATCTGGTCGAGAAAAAGGGAGTATCTGAAGGTCATGAAGCAGATGAAAGTTCCGCAACTGGTGGTGGTGTTGGGGTTAGGGCTCTTCATAGTGGCATGTGGAGGAGAAGGGGGAGGAGAGGGGCCGATCGTTGCACCGCCTCCGGCCCCTGCTGAGTGGGCTGATAAGCATATGCCGGCTGGTTGGTGGGCCGATGCGGCCAAATTGGAAGAAGGGCGGAAGCTCTACGTCGGCGAAACAAACCCTGACGTGAATTGTGGTAGTTGCCATGGCAAGGACGGCAAGCCAGCTAAGGCGGGCGCCCGAGACTTCCGGGTCAGTGAGCGGATGAAGCTCTATTCCGATTCCGTGTGGGCGTGGCGGATTGCCGACGGGGTTCCTAATACGAAGATGAAGGCGTGGAAGAGTAAGCTGTCGGACGAAGATATCTGGAAGCTCGTGTTGTTTACGCGGAGTTTCGGATTGGCTGGGAAGGGATGGGACGCTGAAAAGAAGTCGTGGATCGATACAGCGAGCGTCTCAGCTGCTCCAGCACCGGAGGGTAAGTAAGCGGTCTTAATCCAGGAGCCTGTGCGATAGCACTCCAAGCCCTCTTGTGCTGAGCTTCCTGGTTGCCTATCGGTGGGTTCGCATCATGATGGCCTAGGGTCCCATGCAAGGCCTGGACAAATGTATGACCAGATCTTCGTGTTGTCCCCGCCAGTTCTTGTCTCGGAGTCATCGCGCGATTCACGGTGACTGACACTATTCTGTATGACGCGCAATCTCTTGACGCCCAAGGACTCTAGCTACAGGGTATGAGTGGAGTGACAAGCGGGTATTTCAGAATCGAAGAAAAGGGCAAGTCGGTCCTATCGCGGTGAGCTGGCCATAAAGTAGAGCACGTATGAAGCAGGTCTCTCAACGTCGGTAGGGCTCCGAGCGAAGAGGCACTTCGAAATATCATGAAAACGTGGCAGCGCGGTCTGGTGGCGGTATGTGCTCTTCTGGTCTTGTTCGGAGGAGTGGCTTATGCCCAAACTCCTGGCATGTCTGCGGTGGAATTTCCCTATACGGGGAATCGGACCGCGGTATGGATTATCGCCCAGCTTCATACGCTGTTCGGGGCATTCATTCTCGGCGCTCCAATCTTTGTTGTCATCTCAGAATGGCTGGGGTATCGGAAGCAAGATCTTCGGTACGATCGTTTAGCCAAAGAAGTGACGAAGGTGACGGTCATCCTCTTCAGCATGACCGCCCTCACCGGTGGCCTGTTTATTTTCGTGCTCCTCGCGACGTATCCGCAGTTTACCACCTGGTTCATCAATCAATTCTATCTCGTGTTCGCGGTCATCTACCCGCTGTTGTTCATCAGCGGGACCATCGTGTTGTACACGTATTTCTACATGTGGGACGCCTGGAAGGGTGAGAAGAAGGGGCGGCATATCGCCCTTGGCGTGCTCTTAAATCTCATTTGTATGATCACGATGTTCGTGATTGATGGTCCGACCTCGTTCATGAATACGCCGCCGAAGGCTGAGGGGGTCTCGCCACAAGACTTCCTCGAAAGCGCGACCTTGTTGGACAAAATTTTCAACCAAAGCTGGATGCCGCTCAATCTTCACCGGATCGACGGTAACGTGGCGTTCGGAGGATTTGTGACGGGCATGATCGCCGCCTATATGTATATGGGGGCGAAAAATCAAGAAGAACGGGCCTACTACGATTGGATGGGTTTTGTCGGGAATCTGATCGCTGTGGGCGCGACGCTGTTTCAGCCCTTCACGGGATTGCTCTTGGCGTACGAGATGTGCGATTACGATTTTTCGTTCTGTCCGTACATGATGGCCGACCAGCTCTCGATGTTTTTTGAAATGCAAGGAGCGACGATCGGGCTCATGTTCCTGGCTATTAACTATTACGTCTGGCTCAGTCTGAAGCGTATTGAGGGGGCTGAAAAGGTCCGGATGACGATTCTTGCGCCCATCGTGATGGTGGTGTTCCCTTTTGTCATGATGACGGTGATGAATTACTACTGGATCCCCGACCCGATGTCCTTGGCGTTCCTCCTTCCGTTGGTCCTGGCGCCGTTCACGCTGGGCCGGTTCATTCCGTATACGGTATCTGCGCGAACCGTGATTAAAATCGGCTTTTTGATGGCGGTCGTGAGCGATGCGATCTGGCTCACCCCCCACGGATTTGCGGCCACCGGCGCCAAGATGGTGGCGGAGGTGGAGCTGCCGGAGGCTTGGGGTTTCCTGGCGGGGATGCCGGGAAAACTTTCTGCGGTGTTCACGCTGGTGTTCGTCACGGTCGTCAACTATGTCATCTATAACCGGGCTATCAAGCAAGGCACCATTGTCTGGGGAAAAATCGATTTCGCCGCTCAGTTCGTCTTGATCTTTCTCGCCTTCACATCAATCTGGACGATGGGCTTGATGGGCGCCGTCCGCTCGCTGGTGCGGAAATACTTCCACACCTACAATCTGATGCCAGACTTCAGCGCAGAGTCCTTCACGCCGACGCTGTCGTATTCTGCCTGGTGGATTACGGGGATTACCGTCATCTTTTTCACAGTTGTCAGTTTTGCCGTTGTCGTGGCCCTTCGGCCTTCCGGTTCGAAGGTGCTCGTGCCTGACTTGAAGGTGCCCGTGCCCGACTCGAAGGTATCTGTACCCGAAGGCAGACCTGTTCCCGCCAGAGCTAAGTAATTGGGGAGCAGCATTGTCCGCCCGACCCCCGGCGCGTCAAGACGCGCCGTTCCGTAGACAAGGCCATAGCGGGCGAGAAGTTGAGGCGCACGCTTCGGTATGATGAGCTTCAGAACCATAAATGCGGCATGGGAAAGGGTGTGTCCCTGAGCAAAGATATTGTCTTTGCCAGCCTCAGGGCAAGCAGGTGAAGTAGCGGCCGGGATCGGGCAAATGGGCCGGGCGACTGTTTCAGCGTTCTGCTAAGGGAAAAGAGTCTGCATGGGGAATGTGATTAAGAAACTGGCGATCGGTCTGGCGGTGGGTGCTGCGCTATTCGGTCTTGCGAGAGCGCTCGAGTTTCCCCTCGTGTTCCAGATCATGTTTTTCAGTAACGCGATGTTCGGGGCTGCCGTCTTCATGTTGTTGGACGCGCCGTCGGTCAAGACCATGAGCGGGGTGAAGTCCGTGATTGCCGTTGTGGTGTTCTACATCGTGCTGTGCACGGTGTACATTTCCGGCGCTTCAATATGGCCGCAATTTGATCCTGAAGATGAAAAAGGGAAGATCGCCAAGATATTGGGGCCCAAGCGGGCCGCGACTGAACATGGAAAAGCCGAGGAGTTGATTGCGCGTGCGAAGGCGCTTGATGAGCAGGTGAAAGCATTAGAAATCAGGCTCAAGTCGCTGACGCTAGATCAGGTAACGAAAGGGCCGACCGGCGATCCTCCTCCGGTCACGGCCAGCGTGCCGACCGGGGATTTTATGAAGCTGGGTGAAGAGCAGTGGCAGTTGCAGGAATGTTACAACTGTCACAAGTTGAAGGGTGAGGGCGGGAAGAAGCGCGGTCCGGAGTTGGACAACATCGGCTCGTATCTCACGGTCGCCGAGATTAAGCAGAAAATTCTCGATCCCAAGAGCTTTATGGCGACAGGATTCGAGCAAGAGTGGGAGAAGGGTAAGATGCCGGACAAGTTTAAAGACGTCATGGAGGACAGCGACGTTACAGCACTGGCTTCCTGGTTGCATACATTTAAAAATACATCCGTGAACACGCCGAAGCCGATCAAGAAGAAGTAGCATGCAGCCTCAACTGAAGTCGAAAGTCCGCTGTGCGGACCGAGAAGTCGGAGAGGTGTCCAAGATCATCATGGACCCGCTCTCCCACGAGGTCAGCCATCTCGTCGTGTCGATGAACGGCGCGGGAGAGCGGCAAGTGCCGATGGTTGCGGTGCAGGCCGTGACGGAGGATCTGGTACAGCTGCGTTCGTCCTCGTCCGAAGTCCTGGGCTTGCCTCCCTTCAAGCGCGACGACTATGTCACGCTGCATGAAGTGGAAATCCCTGGCCTGGAGAGGCATCTGCACGTCACGCCGGGCGAAGTCCTGGTTCCGTTCCCTGAGTTAGAGCGGAACGTCAAGCGGAGAACGTTTTTCGCGAACTTGACCTATGTGGTGGGGCTGTTTATCGGATTGCCACTGGTCTTTCCCGTGCTGAAGTTCTTGATGAAGCCGATGTATGCGCCGCTGGACAACGGATGGTTGAAGGTCGGCAATATCGGTAAGGTGAAGGCGGACGATGCCGGGACCCAGTTCCAATTCAAGCGCACGGTCAAAGAGGCCTATATGCCTGAAGCCGAGATCGAGAAGAACGTGTGGCTCGTCAAGGCAACTCCTGCGGTGTTGGAAAA
Source organism: Nitrospiraceae bacterium (assembly GCA_041748925.1). GTDB lineage: Bacteria > Nitrospirota > Nitrospiria > Nitrospirales > Nitrospiraceae > Palsa-1315. Next base: position 23,777 of record JBGTCI010000043.1, read on the forward strand.
AGTGTATCAAGGCAAAGATATGGAATTCCGGGATGCGGCCGGGAAAGCGATTTGGACCAATAAGAAGGATATGCCCTACCTTGCATTTTCCGGTAAATGTCCCCACCTCGGTTGCGCCTATAAATGGCGGAAACACAAGGTGCTTGGGCAGGTCTTCCTCTGTCCCTGCCACTTGAGCATTTACGATGCCTCCGGTCAGGTGCTGGATGGCCCCGCTCCCCGCCCTCTCGACTTGCTGCCGATTCAGGTGTCCGCGAACGGCGAAGTGCAAATCATCGATATGGAATTCAAGGCCGGGACGAAGTCCCAAACGCGGATTGTTTAGATGAGCCAGACTCCTTCTGCCGGCGCGCAGCCAACCGTCGTTGAAAAAGTTTTCGACTTTGTCGATGAGCGAGTCGGGCTGAAGCTCCTGACAGCCAAGATGCTCAATGAGTCGGTTCCTGGCGGCTCTCGCTGGGCCTACGTCTTCGGGTCAATCCTGTTATTTATCTTCATCATGCAGGCGATTACGGGCGTGCTGCTGATGTTCTACTACGTGCCTACCGCCGACCACGCCTACGCCAGTACCCAATATATTCTCCATGACGTCGACTACGGCTGGTTCCTGCTGAGTTACCATTTCTGGGGCTCTTCAGCCATGGTGGTGTGTGTGTTTGCGCATATGTCCCAAGTTTTTCTCTGGGGCGCGTATAAGAAACCTCGTGAACTTATTTGGGTGGTCGGGTTAGCACTCTTCGCTCTCGTCATGGGGTTTGGTTTCACAGGCTATTTGCTTCCGTGGGATCAGCGAGCCTATTGGGCCACGACGGTCGGGGTTGAGATTATCGATAAAATACCGGTGGTGGGTGACTTCTTTGCACGCTTCCTTAAGGGAGGTCCGACCCCCGGACAGATGACCTTGAGCCGGTTCTTCGTCATTCATGTCATGGTGCTTCCGGCGACCCTGATCGCTCTGGCCGGTTTGCATCTCTTCCTGTTTCGATGCGCGGGGCCGGCCGGTCCATTCCGGGGTACGCCGACAGAGTTGAAGGCCAAGACCGACTACTTTTTCCCACGGCAGATTTGGAAGGACGTGGTTGGGATGGCGGTGGTTTTTGCCTGTATCAGTGTGCTGGCGTTCTGGGAGCCGGTGGTGTTGCTGGAGGAGGCGACGCCGGACCCGGGCGATTATCACCCTGAGCCGGAATGGTACTTCTTGTTCATCTTCCAGCATCTGCGTCTGAGGATGTTTTCCGGACAGTTTGGACAGTTTCTCGGTTCGATGGCGTTGCCCGGCGCCCTTGGGGTCATGCTGTTGTTGTTGCCCTTCTTTGACCGCGACCCCGAGCGGAATATCTTCAAGCGCCCGCTTGCCCTGATCGGGTGGGTGGTGCTGACGGCTTCGATCCTCCTTTTCACTGTTTCGGCCATCATCAATCGAGATTTTTTAGATTAGGTGAATCAATGCTGAACGATGTGTACAGATCCAGACCCACTCTCGTTCATCACTCGTTTTGTGTTCAATGTCGGGTACGTGCATGAACGATCATATGTCCCCTTTGAAGCTCGGGTTCGGTATTCTCTGGCCCGCATTTTGGACCGGCTTGCCAATCAAGCTTGCCCTCGTCGTACTCTTTTTGGCATTCGGGATCATAGATTTTGAAAGCAGAATCGCGTTCGCATTCTTAATGCTCCTGGCAAGTCCGGTCACGGTGCTTGCGCTTCCTACAATCGCGATGGGATTGGACTCGCACATCGGTGAAGGCGTCGGCATTGCGGTGCTGTTCATCGTGGCGGTCCCGATCGATATTTGGGCGCTCGGAGTCGCGGGACGAACATTTTTCCTCGAACGGTTGCGGCGTGAACCGCCGGATCGGTTGGGAGTGACGCTGTGGTGGAAGTGCGCGCTGGTCGGCGCGATCTTTGTGCCGATCCTCTGGGGGGTTGAGAGTGCGATCACGAAAGGCGGAATCTCGGCGGTCCACTCGATCATTGCATCGGGTCCGCTGGAGAGCATCCCTGTGGCGGAACGGATCAGCATCGAATTGACCCTCTGGGGCACGGTGTCCACAGTGGTACTTTTGTCGTTGCTCGTCGTTGGTTTCTCGCTCGCGGGACGGGTGATCCGGGGCACGGTGGAGTCGGCCGGCCATGCGTCGGAGAATTATCAAGGGCTGATTACTCGTTGGGATTTGATGCGGGTGCCGGGCGATCAGGGATTAATGCTGACTACATTATCCTGCCTGGCCGTTCTGTTGTCGGTCCTGTTCTGGTCTTATCTCCCGGTGTTTACACCCCACCCACACAGTTGTTGCAAGCAGCCTGAAGTCAAAGCCACGCCCGCGTTCAAACCTCTCGAGACATTGAATAAAGACGAAAAAATGATCGCACATCTTGCGGCGCAGGTCGAAATGCTGGTAGAACAGCGGGCGAAAATCCAACTGGAGAAAGAGCGGGGCAAGAAAAAAGGCAAGGAGGCGGGCGAAAGCATAGTGGAAGCGCCGGAAGAGACGGAACCGGCTCAGCCTGCAGCCATGAACCAGTAACATGGGAGATGATGAGGTGAGGGCAATGGGACACCAGGGTGGATGGATTCAGCGGCTTCTCCGGAGCGGCAGCGACCATGCTGGGGCGCTCTTGGGGTTTGCGGTGGCAGCGGGGCTCTTCAGTCTTCCCACACTAGTGTTTGGGGCAGACGTCGCACCGGCAGCTCCGACCGAATATCGTGACGTTCCCTACGTCGGCAGCCGCAACGTCATCTGGGTTATCGCACAGCTCCATTTGCTGCTCGCGGGATTTGTGCTGGGTGTGCCGATGTTTGCCTGGGTATGCGAAGTCGTGGCCTGGAGGGGTGGCGAAAAGCGCTACGACAAACTCGCCAAGGAATTCACCAAGCTCCTGACATCCGCGTATTCCACCACCGCGCTCTTCGGCGGCATCTTATTGTTCCTGCTGATCGCGTTTTATCCCAAGCTGATGAACTATCTGACCGATATTTTCTTCCCGTCGTTTATTGTCTATTGCATCCTTTTCCTGGTCGAGACCGCGACGCTGTACCTCTACTGGTATGGCTGGGATGCGATGCAAGATGGCGGCAAGAAAACATTCCATATTTTCCTCGGCTTCATGCTGAACTTCTTTGCCTTCTTCATCATGATCATACCGAACTCCTGGGCCACGTTCCAGGCCAGTCCTGTCGTGATTGCGGAGGGGACCGATATGGCGCGGGCCTGGGCCGCGACATGGAATCCGACCTGGTGGCCCGTGAATATTCACCGGATCATCGCCAACGTGGTGCTGGGCGGTTATATCTGCGGCGCCTATGCCGGGATTCGCTATCTGTCCGCCAAAACCCCGGAAGAGAAGGATCACTACGACTGGATGGGCTATGTCGGGAATTTCATCGGCGTCTTCGGTCTGTTGGCGCTCCCGTTCGCCGGCTACTGGCTCATGCGTGAGATTTACCAGTACAACCAGCAGATGGGCATCACGCTGATGGGAGGCTTCCTGTCGTGGCTGTTCATTTTGCAAGCCATGCTCATCGGGGTTCTCTTTCTCGGATCGAACTATTATTTCTGGCTCGGGATCACTTATCGCATCCCCGGGTCCGCGTTGCAGTACCGGAAGCCGATGTTTGCGATGTTGGTGGTGCTTCTGCTGTGCCTGGCTGTCTGGATGACCCCTCATTCGCTCGTAGCGAGTTTGGAAGAGGCGGCAAAGATGGGAGGAACCCACCATCCGCTTCTGGGAGTCCTCGGCGTCATGTCGGCGAAAATGACCGTCTCGAACTTGATGATTCTCGTTACGTTCATGAGTTTCATCATGTATTGGCGGGCCGGTAAGCAGGATACGGCCGGCTGGGCAAGGATTGCCAAAGCGATCATGGGTGCCATCCTTGTCATTGCGAGCATCGCAGTCATCATCCTTGGCGTGTGGGGGTATTTCGTTCCCGCGATCATTCGCATCAATTATTTCTCGACGTCGCAGGTGTTGATCGTGATCGGGGTCATGTTGACCATCACACCGCTGACCGCCTTGCTGCTGAAGAGCGCCAAGACCACGACGGAAATGGTCTGGGGCAAGATGCCTCCCCGTGCCGGCTACTCCCTTGTCCTCAACGCGGTCATGGTCATTCTCCTGATGACACTGATGGGGTACGCACGGTCGTCCTCTCGCGTCCATTGGCATGTCTATGGCGTGCTCCGCGATACGTCGCAATACGCGTTTTCACCGGCGCTCGGGTATGCGTCCGGGATCATGTCCTTGTGCACCTTCTTTTTCTGCATGATTGTCGCCTTCATTTTCTGGGTGGCGACGATGGGTGATAAGGCGAAAGCGGTTACTGAATCGAAGAAAGCAGAGCTGCCGCACGGCATGCCGGCAATGGCGGGTGCATCGAGTGCGCTCGACAAACCGAACGCGACCAAGTTCTGAACTATGAGACTGAGTTTTGAGTATCACTCAGGACTCAGCCCGCAGAACTTCTAATTACCCGAAGGGGATATATGAGCGAAGTAGCCAGACTGCAATTGATCTGTCTCTCGGTGGTCGGGTGCGGGATCCTGATCCTCCTCTTTATTCGATCCGTGTTTCCGCGGGTCATAGGATTCGTCGCGATTGTGCTCGGCATCTTCATGCTCACGTCGTTGTCGATTCCGCAGATGGCGTCGCTACCGCCGGTTGAGGAGAAATTCGACATTGCTACGGTCAAAACGCCGACGGACCTGGCGGCTATTGGGCAGAAGATTTTCTTTAGTAAGGGCCAATGCGCGCTGTGTCACACGATCGGCCCCAGCGAATCGGCCCGTTGCCCGGACTTGAAGGGGATCGGGGCTAAGCTGACCCGTGAGTTTCTCTACGAAAGTCTGACGCAGCCGGGTGCCTACATCTATCAGGACTATCGCCATGAAGGCTTGCCGAAGATGTATCCTGCCGAGATGCCCGCCATCAATAAGAACCCGATCGGACTGTCCAGGAACGAAATTCTCTCGGTTATTGCATTCCTGCAGCAGATGAGCGGCGAACCGATTTCTATCAATCCATCTGAACTGGACGTGCCGGGACAGGCGCCTGCCGCTCCGGTGAAGGCAGCTCTGTCCAGTTCAGCAGTGGCCGTAGCGCAAGCGCACTGAGGAGGAACGTATGGGGCCGTTGATCAAGCTGATCCTGTTGAATGTCATCACCTATTTGATTTTGAAATTTGTGGTGCCCAATATCCCCGGCTCGGCGCCGCTGCCGGCGAGCTTGATGTTTCTGTATCTATTGCTGACGACGTCGGGGTTTCTCATGCTTGCCACAGTAAGCGCAGAGTCCAAAGAAGAATTTTGGGGACCGCTTCAACGTTTCCTGACAGGAGAGAGCATAGGCGGGCTGCAAGCATTGCGTTGGGCCGTCTTGATTTTGTTCCCTTTGCTGGTAGGCTGGCAAACCTACAATAGTACGGCGATCAGCGATGCGCCTCCTGGCGAAAACAGGACCATTCATCCGGCTCCGCCGGGCGAATATGCAGGCTTGTCGAATCCGGTTCCAAAGACACCTGAAACGATCCAGCAGGGGAAGGGATTCTATGCGGCATTCTGCTCCCCCTGCCACGGAGGAAACTTCGACGGCAAGGGCTCTGCAGCGAGGGGATTCAATCCTCCCCCGGCTAACTTTGCCGATCCCACGACGATCGCGATGCTCCAGGAAAGTTATCTCTTCTGGCGGATTAAGAAGGGCGGCGTCGGCCTTCCGATCGAAGGGATGCCGTGGAAATCTGCGATGCCTCGCTGGGAGCTTGAACTTCCAGACGAATGGATCTGGAAAATCATCATGGGCGAGTATGATGGCGCGCATCAATCGCCAAGAACCTGGGAATAGACGAGGGTAGGCCTATATGCCTTCTGTGCGCGCGCAACGCGCGGTCTCAGAAGACCCTCGCTGGACGCGCGCAGTGGAAGGCGCATAGCCCCACCCTCTGAAAAGTGAATAGGAGTTAGTGAGGAGAGAGGACGGAACTTATGATACGCGGACTCAGTCGAATCGTTCCGAATGTCGTCGTCGGTGTGTGGCTTGCCATGGGATTCCTGATGGCGCAGTCCGTTTCAGCCGAGGAAAAGGCCAACCCCACCGCTCCGGCCGCCGACCCAACTGTGCAAAGCTCGTCGGTCAGCGCTCCGCTGGTGAAGGGGACTCTGCCGGGCGATGACCCAAACGCGGCAGCGTGGAGCAGCGCCCCCTCGGCCACATTCCCAATGTCGCCTCAAGTCCATTGGCCGACCCGCAATCTGGAAGCGACGGTCAAAGATATGATCGTGCGTGGGTTGCACGACGGGACCAACGTGGCCATTCTCTTGGAGTATGCCGATCCGACGGAAGATCCGGACGATGCCGCAGCGATTCAGTTCATGGTGGGCGACAAGAAGGCTCACTTTGCGCACGGCCAACCGATGGCGCAGGTCGAAGGCGGACCGGTCAATATTTGGTATTGGAAGAACAAAGACGGCAAGGGCGTCGACATGAACGCCAAGGGTTTCGGGACGTTAAAAATCCAAGAGCACCAAGATGTGAAGGCCAAAGGGGCCTATGCGAACGGTAGATGGAAAGTCGTCTTTACGCGGCCACTTGCCACAGAACATCCGGATGAAGACACGCAAATCGCGACAGCCGGGTTCATCAATATCGGCTTCGCTGCCTGGGACGGTAAGAAAGATCCTAGCAGCGGCGAGCTGAAGGAGAAGGGGTCCCAAAAAGCCGTCTCCTCGTGGTGGTATTTCCGCGCAGAGGCGCCACCGGATTATACCGGTTACTACTATGCGGCCATTGCCGTGGGCCTGGCTCTCGGATTTCAGTTCGTTCTGATCCGCAAGCTAAAGAAAGGTGATTCAGCATGAAGGCGGCTCGCCTACACGCATTAGGAATAGTCGGGGCAGTGGTCTACGTTTGGGCCATGGTGACCGTAGCAGGTTGTGCCAACGAGCAAGGGGCGAAGGGGCATGAACTCTACAGCCATTACTGCTCGTCTTGTCACGGTGAGAGCGGAAAGCAGAACGAAGGATTCAATTGGTCTTCGATGCCTGATCCGAAACCCAAAGATCTTACGAACAAGTCGGAAATGAGTACCTTCAAGGACGAAGACATCTTCAATACGATTTCTCGCGATATGAAGGATACGAGCGAAGAGGGTGGAGATGAGATCGGCGACGACGATTTTGCCGTGCCGACCATGCCGACCTTCAAGTACACCCTGTCAGAAGAAGAATTGTGGGCCATTGTCGGGTATGTCCGCGGCCTTCACGGCATGAAGATGGAATTTAAAGTCGAGGAACGGAAAAAGCAGTTGGCAGCGGCGCTCCAAACAGCCCAAACCAATTTGGAGCAGGCGACGAAAGCCTATGAGGCAGCCGAAAAGCAAGCTAGCGAGGAAGCGGAAAAGAAGAGCGAAGCGCTGAAGAAGGACGTCGAGCCAGACGAGTCCTCCTACGCCGATGAACTGGCAGCGATGAGCAAGGCGAAAAAAGAACTCGACGTCGCGCAGGCCGCCATGACGAATCTGGTGACGAGACCAGGAAAAGGCACGAGCGTTCCCAGGCCTGATCTCACGATCAAACCGGACCAGCTTGCAAAGACGGTGACGTATGGCCAACGGCTCTATGAAAATAAGTATGGCTGCAACGGTTGCCATAGCATCGGACCCGATGGCGGCAAGGTTGGGCCGGCGCTCGATCGGGCGGGATTCAGATTGAATGGGACGTGGGTCTATCGATGGTTGAAGAACCCGCAGGCGATGAATGCAGAAACCAGGATGCCGGCGTTGGGGCTCAGCGATTCCGATGCCAAAGCCGTGACGTTATACCTGACGACATTGAAATCGATGACGACAGAGGAAGACATCCAGAAGGCCGCAGCTGCGGCCGCGGCTGAAAAGGCTGAGGCAGAAAAGGCTGCGGCCAAGGCCAAGGAAGAGAAGGCAAAGAAGTAGAAGTAGCAGGCCTGAGATAAGCTCGGTCTATCTGGTTAGACTGTTCTATCTCGTCTGTTTTGTTTATTTGGTTGAACGAAACTAACCCGATAGACTGTTTCACCATCGGTTAGAGCAGAAATCCTGCAATCATTCCAACGAAGACCGCGGCTCCTACCCAGGCGTGTTGCTGAAACATGCGGAAGGCGGTAGGAGGCGGCACATCCTCTCTGAGCCGCAGGGCTTGCTTCAGACACCACACTCCAACGGCAGCGAGGGCTGCATAGTAGATCCAGCCGATGTGGGCGAACCATCCCGCAAGTCCCAGGAACAGCAGCATCACGCAGTACACCGCTCCGACCGCAATCCACGTCGACGAACCGAACAACAACGCCGAAGATTTCACGCCGATCCGACGATCGTCCTCCCGATCTTGAAGCGCGTAAATCGTATCGTATCCGATCGCCCAGCAGACCGTCGCAGCGAATAGGCACCAGGCCGGCGCTTCTATGTCTCCTCGCGAGGCGGTCCAAGCCATGATGGTGCCCCAGCCGAAGGCGATACCCAACATCGCTTGAGGGATGTGGATGACACGTTTGGCAAAGGGATAGAGTCCGGCCAAGAGGACGGCGACCGGACTTAAGAGCATCGTCAATGGGTCAAGGAGCAGCACGAGCATTCCGGCCAGGGAGAGGAGGGTACCGACGATCAGCAGCGCATGTGCTTTACTCAGTTCACCCGACGCGAGTGGCCGTACCCGCGTGCGCGTCACATGTCGATCGAAGGACCGATCTGCTAAATCATTCAACACGACTCCCGCGCTGCGCATTATGAAGGATCCCGTGATGAAGATGGCAAGCAAACGTAGCGGAGGCACGCCTTGAGCGGCCAAGGCCAGGGACCACAAAGTCGGAAACATGAGCAGCCAGGTCCCTGTCTGGTTCTGGAGGCGGATGAGCCGGCTGGTGGCCGACCAGGAGAGCCGCGGAGGTGATGGCGATTCCGGCGCTGGCGAAAGAGACTCGGTCATGGGGATGAACTTAGCCGAGGGGTGTTGGGCTGTCAACGCCGAGAGACGTGGTCTATTCAGTCTGTCTGGTCTCTCTGGCCGAACAGACCAGAGAGACCAGACAGACTGAATAGACCAGATAGACCGGGCTTGTCGTCGGGTTGTGCTCGTTGGATGTTTTTCGGTATAAGATTGATTGTGCAGGTTGCCCAATCAACGTGTCATTTCTCCCTGTTTCGCGCAGCCGTAGGGGTTGTTGCGGGACTGTTCATGATAGTGTTGACGAGCTGCTCGCTCTTCTCGAGTCGAGACGGCGCGACTCTCGACTACTATCATCCCCTGACGGTCCACCTTCGGTCTAACCCCAGTATCGACGGAGCGCAACTCACCTATCAGGACGCCTGTGGCCAGAGTCAATCCTTGCCGATCGGCACGGCATTACAGGACGCGCTCAAGCGAAAAACCGGCCGCGTCTTTGAAAAGGTTTTGACGGGTGACACAAGACCTTCGTCGCCACCGGATGGCTATGTCGATGCCGCGTTGGGCCTGGCCCATGTCGATCTGGCTATAGTACGAAAGGGCAAAAAACGTTATCCAGCCACGGTGAGCCTGGGATTGGACTTTGCCTACACGGCTGCCGATGGGGCTGTCCTCTACAGCAAGAAGATTCAAAGCATTGGCCGTGGAGAGGTGGATGTCACCGAGGCATCGTGCGAGGTCAAGGGGCTTGACTCGATTGCCCAAGACGCTATCGGTTTGGTGACGGATGGAATGGCCCTACAACTCGGAACGTCCAGTAGAATTATCGATGCCGCTCAGGCACGCAAAGCCGGCGGTACCAAGACGGCTCCATCGCAGTCGGCGGTCGCCGTTCCTGTGCCGGTTCCAATGGACGGACCCGCTACGGTGATCTTCCGGGCAATCGTCCGAAACGAGAACCGCATTCAGGTGCTCCATAGCGGTGAAGCGGTCGCGATCGAAATTGAAGTCAAAAATGAAGGGCCTGGAACCGCACGGGCTGTCGAGTTGTCGGTGATCACCATGCCGCTCTTGATCGAGGGAATTCCCAGCGCGATATCCGTCGGTGATCTGGCTCCTGGTGAAGTGAAGCGCGTGACGTTGGACGGCAAAGTCGGCACGGTCAAAGAGGCCGTGCAAGAGGAGTTGACGCTGATATTGCGCGCCGGGTCCCCCTCGGTCCAGCTGCCGTCCGCCAAGAAGTTTCTGGTAGCGATGAAGCCTGGGTCAGCGGTGGAGGCTGGGGCGCTGCCGGTGGATGTCGATCAGCCGGCGAATCGGACCAGCATACTCAAACAGCCGAAGGCCGTCGGCATTGTCATCGGCGTGGGGCGCTTTCGGGAGAACAGCATAGCCAGGGTCAAGTATGCTTCACGCGATGCCGTGGTCATGGCCACGTACCTCAAATCGATCGGAGGAATTCCTTCCGAACGTGTGCGCACCCTCGTTGATACCCACGCTCTCAAGAGCGACCTGGCTGAAGTGTTTGAAGAGTGGCTGCCTCAGCTGGCGAACCCTAGCACCGTCGTGTATGTGTCGATCACGGGGCGGGGAGTGGTTGAGCCTGCCACCGGTACCGTGTCCATCCTGTTATTCGACAGTTCGGCCACGTCCGGCGCGCGCCTCTACTCGCTTCGTCGGCTACAGGAATCCTTGGCAAAATTACCGATTCAGCGTGCCGTCGTGATGCTCGATCTCTCGCTTGAACTGGCGCCTGGCAAGGAGCCATCAGGCGGAATCACCCCGCTGTGGGAACAGGAGAGCGGGGGAAAAGAGAAGATCATGTGGATGATCGGCAACCGGGCGGTCCAGGAGGCCCATAGTTATGACCAGGGCCGGCACGGGCTATTTACTTATCAATTGCTCAAAGGCCTTGGCGGCGCCGCAGACCTCGATAAGAACGGCACCATCTTTACGGGCGAACTCTGCACCTATACCAAGTGGCAGGTGCTCAAGATGGCTCGCGAGCATTATGGCAACGAACAGAAGCCCCTCTGCCTCCCCAGGCCAGGCCAGGGGGCTTTGGTCAGGCTACAGCCTGTTGCACAGTTCAAATAATAGCCACAGCCATTGGCAACGGCTTGGACCATTCATGAATACTCATGGTCACAACAGCTGACTAGGTTGCCAGAGCGTTGTTACGCTAGGCTCGAAGCCTCTCTCCTAGCGCTTGAATGCTTCGAGGCCCGTATTATTGTCCAGAAGGGACCGGAGCCGCCCCCGTCGCTTTCGCCCAATAGTAGTCTCCCGCTAAAACGCTCATGTACATCTGGCAAGAGATCTCAGCTAGCGCGTGGCCTGGCCTCGTTGTGCTCCTGAATCCATCAGCCTGCGTCTCCTGTTTCGACTTCGACGAAGAATCAGCGATGAGGTCGGTATTCGCAAGCAACGTGAATACCAGACTCATCAAGACCACACCAAGAAGCAGTTCGCAGATGATAATCCCATTCATGCTGAGCATACCCCACCTCTTTCTCTAAACGATGACCCTATACCCTGCAATATATATTGAGGTCGCTAAATACCGACTTAGTTACTTGCCTTGTTTCCTTCACGATCGACCCTAGCCCAACTCACGCCGCCGTTTACAGCCATGGTTCCTCCACTAGGTTTTTTCCTCGGAGGCCCCTATGCCAATGATCCTGTAGAATGAAATTGCTTTTAGAAACCGTCACGGAAACACTGCGTAAGACCCACCGCAGTGCGACAAGACGGAATCTGAAGTAAAGGCTCGACCTCGAAAGGGGCCGAGCCTTTGTTGTACCGCCAGACGAACAATAGTTGTTTTGCAGCGTCTTTGATCGCTACAACATCACGTCCGATGCGGATCTTCGAGAGGCTGCTCGCAAGCTTCACGGGCACAATTCGCTTGCTGTTGGTAGACACGGTTCACGCAAGTGCGCTAAATTAAACCCCGCGCCGGCGTAGCTCAGTTGGTAGAGCAGCGGTTTCGTAAACCGCAGGTCGTCCGTTCAATCCGGATCGCCGGCTCCATATTTCAACCACTTGTCTTTCTTATTCAGACCACAAGCGGATCAGGGTGCGGTGGGGGTGCGGGATCCACCGCATCCTTCCCATCATCAAGACGACTCACGAAATGTCGGTATTCCCCACCATATAAGTGCCCGTACACATCCATCGTGACTTGAATGGACGCATGTCCGAGTTGCTCTTGAATGTATTTCCCAGGAGCGGTTGTCTGAATTAGTAACGAGGCATAGGTGTGCCGAAGATCATGAAAGCGAACCCGTCGCAGTTTTGCTGCTTCAAGGACTTTGTAGAATGCACGTCGAAGATTGCGTTCATCCCACCGGCACCCAAGAGGCGAGAGAAACACCCAGTTTTGTAAGAGCTTTCCCGACATCGCCGTTTCAAGTAATCGCGTCTCCTTGAGCTGCTTCAAGCGGACCATGAGTTGAGGCGTGACATCCACCCGCCGGATCTTGCGTGTTTTCGTCGTAGTGAGCTGTCCTCGCACAATCGCACGTCGCACCTCAATGAACCCCCCATGAAAATACACGTCGTCCCATTGCAGGCCAATGAGTTCTCCCTGGCGCAGTCCGGTGCGGACCGCACACAGTAAGAGCGCGGCGACGGATTTGGCGTGAACCTCCGCTGCCTCAAGCAGGACCCCAACCTCCCTCCGCGTGAGCGGTCGGATCGTGGCACGGCGATCCTCGTCGGTCCGCGTGAAGCGTCCGGTGCGGATCACAGGATTATTCGCCACTCGCCCATCATCGATCGCATGGTGATAGGCTTCTTTGAGGGGGGGTCAGAATATTATGAACCGATGATTTCTTCAGCTTCTTGCCCAGCAGCACCCCGATCAGGTGTTTGATATCGGCCCGCGCCACCTGATCAAGCCGACGCTCTCCGATTAGCGGGTAGACATGCATGGTCAGTAACTGCCGATACCCCTTGGCCGTGGTGGACTTGCAATGCACCTCTGCGTAAGTCGTTAACCACCCCTCCACATATTCACGGACCGTTGGTGTTGGGTGATGCGATGGTGACAGGGACACCGACTCTCCGTTGACATCGGCCAGTTTAAGCCTGACTGACATGACCTCTGCGAATCGCCGAGCTTCTGATTCAGTTCGAAAACATCGTTTTGTTCGCCTTCCTTGGTCATGGATAAACGCCCACCATGTGCCAGGCTTATCCTTGCGTTCTCGGACAACGACCCCCATGACATACTCTTTCTGGTCGAACGGACGAAACGGCTCCAACCAGCGCCTTGACTCAGTCTCCTGTTACTGTTAAAGTATCTTAACACAATGGCAGCGCCAACACCAGACCGGTTTTATGATTCAGACACGGGCTCACGGCTTTTGACGACGAAGGAAGCTGCCGTCTGCCTGAGCTACCACCCCTACTCGGTGTATCGGCTGGTCCTACAAGGGGCTCTCCGACCGCATCGGAAAGCGGGCAAAACGCTTCTGTTTCTGACGGAAGACGTTGAACGCTACAAGGCGAGCCATGTGTGGGCAATTCGGAAGGGGACGCAGGCCCCCTTGCCGGAACCTGCATCGGCCCCGCCTTCGCACCTGACGGCGACGGTCTCGGTCAATGTTGGATTCGATCTCCTGCGGCAACCCGTAGTCACGATCTCGGACTTCACCTGGGATCAGGTGCCGCTGATTCATGCGAGAATGCAAGAACAGTTTGGCCAGCGACCCAGCACGATTGAAGTGAAGGGACCAGATGGAGGCACCTGGAGCATCGACTATGAGCCGCCCACCTGGCTGGCACAGATCAAGCAAAAGATTCAGCGGATAAAAAAGAAGGGATAGTCGATGGGACGCGTTGGCCGTTTTGGAAAAACTGTACTGGTCTTCATCATCGCATTACTCGTTGTCGATTTGCTCTACGGCTACACCTTTGGATTTCCTACCAACGAATATGTGCAGCTCGGACTCCATATTCTCGCAGTCGTGCTGGTATTTCCCTTGGCGGCGATATTCAACGCCTGGCGAGTCACTAGAATCAAGTCTCAAAGAGAACAGGCAGAGGTTAGGGGGTTCTAATCACTCTTAACTGTTCAAACACTTTCTGGCGAACGCATGGTCAGGTGAGCGTTTGACCTAACCGAACAGCTCAGGCCCATGGATCTAAACAAAGTGGTACCAGCCAATTGAAAAGATTAATTTTAAGGAGATACTCTAATCTTACTCAGATGTTTGCCAGAACCCTAGGAAGGGAAGCCCGATTGATAGGCTGAGCCTCGCAGATAGATTGCAGGATTTTACCGTTCTGTACGCCTGAGAGAACCCGGTCTGTCTGGGCCGTCCAGGTGGTCTCATGCAAACCAAACAAACCAGACAAACCGAACAGACCGAATGAACAAGACAGGTTGGCAGTTTGTTTTAGCGTCCTGCTAGAAGTGGTATGAGACCCCGGCAGTAAAATGGAAGATGCTGTACATGCCGCTTAGGCCAAAGGTCGGATCGAAGTTGCTGACGTTGGCGAGATTATACTTTCCTTCCGCGAACAGTCCCCACGTCTCGGTGACAAGAACCTTGGTTCCCGCGAGCAGATTGAGACCGGGATAGAACTGGCGGCCCTGGATGCTTCCATTTGAGGATGAAAAGTAGAAGGCTCCAGCCCCGACGCCGGCGTAGGGTTGAAGGAATGTTCCGGGATACCGTGCGATGAGATTGAAGGCCACCGTTGTCACTCGAAGAGACGACTCCTGCAGTGAAAGTGTCGACTGATTCAGCCGGTACTGGGGGCAAGCACCAGCCTCCGCACCTGGTTGATCGCAGCCAGTAGGTCCACTTGGCGGGTTTGGAGTATTGGGTTGGTAGGTGATATCGTGCACGGTGTCGAGCGTCTGCGCCTTGATCTTCGGGTTCGTACTGAAGGCCTCCAGCTCGACTCCGAGCCAAGGGAGTTTCTCCTGGGTAAAAAAGTATCCGACCTTCCCTCCGATGATGGCAGAATTCTTGAGTGACACATCCGAAGCTTTAAAGTTCTGAGTCAATGTGCCACGACCGTCTTCATCGCGCGGCTCGTCGGCTTGCGGGAATTGCTGTTCAGCAAGCCGTTGCCCCAGGAGCGGCATGGTGACGTCCGAGATCGACCCGGAAGTGCTGAGCCCCCCGTACCCTCCGGCATACCATTCCGCTTGTGCGCCGGAGTGGGCGCCCGTGATCGCGATACCCAGCAGCAGCCCTCCGAAGATTGCGCGCCATTGAACCGATCTCAAAGCCACCCTCCTCTCGCCCTGTTTTACGTGGATCGTTATGAGGAAGGCAGGATGAAGGGAGACCATGACGGCCTAGTTACGCCTCGATTAACTTCCGGTTACATTCGGGCGTGACAACAGCCGCACCTCATGGTCGCCGCAATGAAATGGTGGAGCGATACAGGCTCGCGGGATGTTTCAACAGCCTGCTAGCGGAGATCATATGTGAGAGTCGTGTTCTGAGCGGCACGGACCAGGTCGACTTTTACTGAACGTTCGTTCACGACCTGCTGAAACGAACTGAGCAGGCGCCCAGGATCGCGAATCTCGACCCCGTTGATCCGTTGAATGACATCGCCGTATTGAAATCCCGCCTTCTCGAAAAAACTGGCTGGAGCCACGAAGTCGAGTCGAAACCCGTTCAGGTTCCCGTTCGTAATGTACGGCACTGCGTGAGCTTGCATCATCATCTTGGTGGGGTCGCTGACGGCCTCCATGACCTCCCGTCGATCTAACGTTCGTTTTAACAGTGGGGTAAAGGCCTGCTGATGGGGAGCTGGCATGGCAGCGAGCGTCGGTTGGGCTTGTTCGGTTTGCAGCACCGCCGGTTGGAGCAGCTCTTCCTGGTCATGAAGGCCAATCACAACACCGTCTCGTCGGATCGCGTGGATCTCACCGATATCGGGGATTGTTTCGTGGAGATGGAACAATCCCTGTCGCTTCGATGCGATGTCTTCGATGATCGCGGCTCCACCCTCTCGGTCGCTCACGATAGTGCCAAGCAAGCGGAGCTTCTTGGCAATGTCAAGCGGAGGCTTCGGCGGCGTGACCGGTGCGCCGTTAGCCGAGAGGGCTGCCAGTTGTGCAGGAAGCGGGAACAATCTGCTGGTTCTGATCTGCTCGACAAGCTGAGCGGCAGTTTCTGTGCGGGATGAATCTGGTTCAGTCATCACCATCCGGTTCGAGCCGTACTCGGGCATCACGGTAAGTTCATATTCGACAAAGGCGTTGATTGAGTGCGCAACGAGCAGTGTGGCTGCGAGGAGATACATCACGATGATGAGACGCCGGATGTGAGTCGATTTCATGTGCGTGGCGTGTCCTCTCTCATTCGAAAGTCGAGAAGAGAGTAAGCCCAGTAAAGCTCAATGGCAATGGGGGAAAGCGCGGTTTACAAGAAGTTAACAGGGCCCCAAGTTGTCAGTAACGCCGGCGTAACAATTGAGCGATACCTTTTCATACGAAGTGGCACATCAAAGGGACTCTTCAGCTTTTCGCGTCCCGCTAGGGACCCGCACGGAAGAGTAGCAGACCGCCCGACAAGCGGGGCCTGGTTACCAGAGGAAAGCGATGAGGCATGGCGAGACGGCTCGTAGCTGTACTAGTAGTGTTGGGGGCCATCATGGGCATCGGAGTCGCAGATACATGGGCGGTGTCCGAATCCTCCGTTCGACCGGTCATGCCGGATCGGCCGCTTCCGACAGATTCGGCCAAGCCGCCGTCACGATCGGAGTCCTCTTCAAAGGACAAAGTCGGCGAAACCGTGAGTCCGTCTGAGCCATCCACCCCTCCACAGAATCAAGCCGAGCCGAATGGGTTTACGATTCGGGAATTCGTGGTTGAAGGCAGCGCCCTTCTCTCCCGCGACAAGATCGATGAGGTCCTGAACAAGCATAAGGGGTCGGGGAAGACGATCAAGGATATCGAGCGGGCACGGGTTGAACTGGAGAAGGCCTATCAGCAGTTGGGGTATCCGACGGTCCTCGTCATCGTGCCGGAACAGACGGTCGAGCAAGGCGCCGTGCGGCTGGATGTCGTTGAAGGCCGTCTCGTGAGTGTTGAAGTGACAGGCAACCGATACTTCTCTCGCTTCAACATTCTTGGGAAGCTGCCATCGGTCAAGATAGGCGAGCTGCTGTACGAGCCCGATCTTGTGAAGCAGCTGGATGCAGTCAACGCAAATCCCGACCTCAAGATCGCGCCGGTGCTCAAGCCCGGCAGCGTACAGGGAACCGTGGATTTAGAGCTGAGGGCAAAAGAGCGACTGCCGCTGCATGCAAAGATAACAGGGGATAACAAGGGCCCGTTCACAACTCCACCGAACCGCATCACATGGGAAGCGCAATACGCCAATCTGTGGGGGCAGGATCATGTACTCACGTTGCAGACGACGCAGACGCCGATGGATTGGGGAGCAGTACAGGCTTACGGCTTCAGTTATGTCGCGCCGATCACCTGGCCAGACCATCTGCTGGCCGTGTATGCCTCGAAGGTGATGAGCAATTCGACGCTGGCCGGAACGTCGCTTCCGATCAGTGGCGGCGGCAACATCGCGGTGGCCGGCAACGCGACGGTGGGCGGCTTTCGATATCTCTTCCCGATTTTCAAGGGCGGCAAGGCGGGGCATCAGCTATCGATCGGCGTCGATTACAAACGGTTGGAGGAAACAGAGGCCACTTTCCCGGGCAATCTGGGTACGGCGATCGTATTGAGCCCGATCCAGTATACACCGGCCTCGGTCGGCTATTCGGGAACCTATCCCGATTCATACGGGATGACGACTTTCACCACGACCCTCACCGGCTACGTCGCCGGGCTCATTCCTGGCGGCGGCAAGAAAGATTTTCAGGGAGATCCGAACAATCCAGACGAATTTCCTGGAAATCGTGCCGGGTCGACCGGCACCTTCGGAGTGGTAAAGCCGAGCGTGAGCCGCCAGCAGCCCTTGCCGAACAATTTCCTTCTGTCGGCGCGCATTGACGGGCAGTGGGCCAGTGAGCCCCTGATTCCAGCCGAGGCATTTTTCGCCGGCGGAATGGATACAGTCCGCGGATACATTCAAAACTCATCGCTCGGAGATAACGCCGTGCTGTGGCGTACCGAGCTCTATACCCCGGACCTGCCGTCCGTTCCGCTCGACTATTTCTGGCAGCGGCGCCGGAGCTCGGACCTGAAACTGACCATCAAGCTCGTCGGGTTCTATGACTACGCGCAATTGTGGACGAAACAGGCGCCGTCGGGCCAGGCAGATTCTCTGCGCTTAGCAGGAACGGGCGGAGGTTTCCGCATGAGAATCGAACCGATCAATCTGATGCTCTCGTTCGATCAGGCTGTTGCCTTGCGGGACACGGGCATCACCAAGAAAGGCGATACTTTCGCGCATTTCCTAATCAGCATCGGGTTCTAGCGCGACTGAGGAGGAAGTATGAGAATGACACGGCGCGTGAAATCACATATCCGGCATGTCTCTTCGGCAGTGCTGGCCTGGGTGCTCTCCGCGAGTCTTGCGGTGCCGGTGCAGGCTCAGGTCACGATCACCGATGTCGTCCACGGCGGGGTCGTCGTCCATGATCCGATCACGCAAGTCGACGGCAGAGTGCTGACCGAAATCACACAATCGACGGCCCGGGCCATCGTCCATGCGAGCGATTTCAGCATCGCTCCGAATCACATAGTCAACATTGCACAACCCTCCGGTGGGTGGATGCTCGCCCGCGTCTTCGGTTCTGCCACGCAAATCGACGGGACGCTGAATGCCACCGGTTCATTGATCTTACTCAACTCCAACGGGGTATTTGTCGGTCCGAACGGGCAGGTGAGCGTCGGCGGGATGTTCGCCGCATCCACCCTCGGTTTGAGCAACAGCAATTTCTTGAACGGCATGTATTTATTTCAGGACAGCGGAGCGAACGGCGTCATCAGGAATGCGGGCAGCATCAATGCAGGCATAGAAGGGGTCTATCTGTTTGCGCCCAACGTGGAGAATGCGGCGACCGGCGTCATCACCAGTACGGACGGGCATGTATCGCTAGGAGCGGGACAGACGGCCTTTCTCTCTAATCGTCCGGACGGCAGAGGATTTCTCTCCGAGGTGACGGCGCCGGTCGGGGAAGCGCTGAACCTCGGGCAGTTGTTCGCCGATGGTGGTCAGGTGACGATGGCGGGGCGTGTCGTCAATCAGGAGAATCTGGTTCAGGCCAACAGCGTCGTGCAGCGGAACGGCCGCATTGAGCTGGTGGCCAGCGAGCAGGTCACCTTGCGGACCGGCAGTCGAACTGTCAGCGCCGGTGGACCAGCCGGCGCTCACGGGGGAACCGTCATCGCGACGGCCGCCACGCGCGATGCGTCCGGTGTCCGCACCGGAGGAACGGTGTTGGTGGAATCGGGTGCCGAGATCAATGTGATTCCTGGGAGCGGAGGCGTCGCCGGTGAAGTCTGGCTGGGCGGGTTGAATGGATCGGCCGTCACCCAGAACGGCACCATCCAAGGCACGACCCACCGGCTCATTCCCGATCGGTTCGATCTCTCGGACGCCGAACTCTTGTCGCTTGCGCCGGGCGTCGCTCGTGGCGAAATCAACGTCCTGGCAATGGACGACATCAATGTGACGACCTCCACGTCCCTCGACGCACTGGGACCCCTATTCGGCCAAGCTGCGACGTTTCATCTGAATGCGCGCCGAAATCTGACGTTCACCAATAGCGAGTTTCAGTCAGTGGGAGCGCGATGGAATATCCTCGGTCGGGCCGGGAGAGATCTCACGATCACGGCCGGCCAAGTCAGCACGGCAGGGGGCGGCAGCATCCATCTGCATGCCGGGAACAATCTGGCATTGGTCGATGGGCCCAATGAGTTTGCCAGTGTGAATACGGCATCGGTCGGGGGAAACATCAGCCTCTCGGCGGTGAACGATGTGGTGATACCCAGTCCGTTTGAACGCTATAGCAACAGCCGTCCTTCCCTTCCCGGTCTTCCTGGTGTCCATGTGGGGCTGCCGGGAAACCTCACGGTCAGGGCGGGTAATGATATTCGTGGACACATCACGACGAGCAACCACAGAGGGCCCGGCTTCACCCTTCAGGGGGGCACTGCGGATGTGGCAGCCGGGCGTGATATCGGCACAGAATTGGCGCCGGTCAATCTGATCCTCGGCGGCCGAATCGACAATGGCGACGGCACGTATACCGTTACTCGCACCACCGCCAACCTGAACGCGGGCCGATCGATATTTTTCAGCCTTGCGGAGGATTTCGGCTTAAGGGAATTCGGATTTCTCTCAGTCAATAGTAGCCTCAATCTGACGGCGCGGACCGGCGACATCCTGATCGAGCCGGGCAGACCGACCGGAAATTTTGCCGCCGCGCGAAGACTCTTTCCGGCCAACTTCTCCGCCACAGCCGATGAAGGCAGCATCATTCTTGTCACGGGCACCAGCGGCTTGTCTTTCTGGCCATCACCGACTGGTGCAATCACCCTCTCCGCAAGACATGAGATTAAAGGACAGGGGCCGCTGGAACAACTGACCATTCAAGACTCTGTATTGATCTTCACCGGCATCCCTAGCGATCCCACTGCTCGATGGGTGAGGGTGAATGAGGCAATAGCCCTGGCGGATCCGACTCTGAGACCTTGGCTGCAACGGTATGGAGATCTGAGTTTCACCGGGCCGAACGATGTGCCCAATGGATTTCGCTTTGACCTGACAGGACTCCCTCCGGTAGGGATCCGGGTGAAGCCCACGGTGCTGGGGCGGGCCAGTATCCCGGCAGTTCTGAGTCTTAACCCGGGAAGCGTAGAATCTTTCTTGGGTCAGGATGTGCAACAGTTCGAGATTGATCAGGCTCTGAGGAACCCATTCTCCTTAACAGGTTCTCCTGCCGCCACGATCAGCTTGGCGACCCAGTTAGGGGATATTTCAGGATTGCAGCTGCGCTTCCTGAGTCCCTTCTTGAGACAGACGACAATCAGTGCCGGGCGGGATATCAGAGGGATTTTGGTCACCGGTATCTCCGTGCCGCAACTGGCCAACGGAGAAGCCGCTGCGCGTATTCACGCCGCGGGGTCGATCGAACTGAGGAGAGCACCGGGGTTTACCACGTCAGGTATCACCTTCGTCGGCAATGGAAGAGCCGAAGTCCGAGCCAACCACAACATCGACCTCGGCGACAGCATCGGGATCGTCCATAGGCTCGGCCTGACGCAGGCGACCATCAATCAACGTCAGCAAGGCGGATTACTCGACATTGGGGCCGGCGGAAATGTCGAGATGACTCAATCGCAGATGGCCACCTTGAACGGCGGAAGCATCTTGATCCATGGGGCGGATGGAGTCCGGATCGTCGACGCGACCGGCAGACCCATCCCAGGCGCGGTGGAGACCAGGGCCCGGTTGATCAATCAATCCGGCACGACAGTTTTGGCGTTACCGGATTCAAATGGAACCGCGGTGCCGATTCAGGCCTATAGGACGACCCTGACTGTGGATCAGTCTACATTGCAGACCCTGTTCACCGCGCAGGACGTCACGAACGGTCAGGTGGAGTTGGTCTGGAAACCGCTTTTTGTCGAACAAACCGGTCAACTGTTCTTGATCGGCGGCCAGCGAGTCCATCAGGGAGACCAGATCGTCTTTAATCAAAAGGTCGTACTCGTCGATCTCAACCCGGTTCGCAACGCGAACGGCACAGTGATATTGACGGATGGCAGGCCCGCTCTGGTGGACGGCAGGCTCATGCTGCAAGTCGGCGGGCAAGAGGTGTCTGTCATGACGCCGGTTGGTGGCAGGGTGAATGTCGGCGGGACTGTCGCGGGCGGCAATGCCGAACAGACCGGCATCGTTACGCTGCGTGGTGGCAGCATCACGATCCTGTCCACCGGCAATGTGGATGTCAATAGATCTCGTGTCGGGACGTTCGATGGCGGCAACATTCTGATCAAGTCCACATCAGGGACGATCAACGCAGGCAGCGGGAGTAGGGACGAGCGCGCGCGCTTCGTGATCGATAACGGCGATGGCACGACCACACTGGCCACTGTGCCTGGCAGCGGAATTTTTACCTGGGAGCGGGACGATCCTGATTTTTCGACGTTACCGTTCCCTTCGTTCAACACCCCCCAGATGAACGCGCTCTTTGCCCGTATTACCAAGCGCAGATTTTTGGGCCGGGACGCCAGCGATCTGATTGCGGAGTTTGATCGGCTTACGGAACTACGCAAAGTAGAGTACGACAGAATATTTGAAGAATTTATTCAGGCGCCCTTCGGTCCCGGTAGCCGCCCGCTGCAGCTGGGAGATATTTCATTGATTGCAGCCAGGAACATCGACGTGCCGCAGGCAGGCATCAGAGGGAGGAGAATCAATCTGGAGGCTGGGGAGGCGCTCAATCTTCTCGGAGGGTCGATCATCGGAAAGGCGACGTTCAGCGCCTCATCGGTCACCGGGTCCCTCGGCGCGTTTGCCGGCGCCGCGGCAGGGTCGGTGGGCGG
>JBGTCI010000044.1:0-14597 GCA_041748925.1 Nitrospiraceae bacterium
TGACCCTGGGCTGGTGCGGGTTGTTCGGCGGCACGGGGGGCGTGGCGGCGCAGATCGTGGCGCGCATGTCCAACCTGTGCGATGTGGTCTGGAACAACGAAAGCAAGGACTGCTTGCATGTGATCCCGTACTAAGTCGGGAACTAGCCCCGCGCTCCGGAGACCGGAGTGCGGGGCTGGCCAACCGGCCAGTTGAAATAATATAGGGAGGAGACTGATGTTCAGAACGAGCGAGGAGGGGACAAATGGCACTGTTTAGAACCGCTGAAATTATCAAAGCCAGTAAGCTTCCGCCGGAAGGCGTCAAGCTATCAAGAATGATAGACGCGGTGTATTTCCTTCCGATTGCATATCTAGGGGTATTCGCAACCTTTCATATGCACTTCGACTTGCTTGCAGGAGACTGGGATTTCTGGATCGATTGGAAGGACCGGCAGTTCTGGGTAACGGTCACACCAATTGTCGAGGTTATGTATCCTGGGGCAATCATGTACTACTTCTGGACGTTCTACCGGCAACCGTTTGGTGCAACATTGAGCATCACGGGGCTCCTCGTCGGGAAGTGGATCACGATTGTATTTGCTTGGTACTGGTGGGCGAACTTCCCAATGAACTTCGTCATGCCAGCCACTATGGTTTCCAGTGCGCTGATCCTCGACTGCACCCTGTTACTGACCCGGAGCTGGATGCTCACAGCAATATTCGGAGTCTGGGCATTCGCAATGATGTTTAATCCGACACAATACGCTCTATTCGGATACAGCCACCAACCGTTGGTTGTGGATGGTCAGCTCATGTCGCTGGCCGATTACATGGGATTCACTTATGTCCGTACTGGGACGCCTGAGTATATCCGAATCATTGAGGTGGGATCGCTGCGTACGTTCGGTGGACACACCGTCTGGATCTCGGCGTTCTTCTCGGCCTTCGTTTCTATGTTGGTCTTCACCATTTGGTGGCAAATCGGCCACTTCGTCGGTCAATCGTTCTTTTGGGTCAAGGGCAAACGCGGCGTAATGTCACGGAAGAACGATGTCATGGTTATCGGCAGCGATGAGTATGCAAAAAGGCATGGTACGCCGGACGGGATTGCGCCTAGATTGCCAGGAGCACCTATGGGGGCCGGAGCCACATTAGCAGAAGGGAAATCATGAACGCCAAAAACATAATTAAATTGTGCGTGATCGGCTCCCTCGGGATGGCGACACTGGGGCTCCCCCTGATGTTCCTTGCCTCTCCCGCCGCCGCCCACGGGGAGCGTTCTCAGGAACCGTTCCTGCGGATGCGTACCGCTCAATGGTATGACACAAGATGGAATCCGCAGAAGACTGCCGTCAACGATGAGGCGATGCTGTCTGGCAAGATCCACATATCCGAAGACTGGCCAAGGGCCGTTGTTGCGCCCAAGCGTACGTTCATAAACGTAGGGAGCCCAAGCTCGGTGTTCACGCGTCTCAGCTCGAAAGTGAACGGAGTTCCGATGGTCACCTCTGGCCCAATGGAGCTCGGTGGGGACTACGAGTATGTGATCAAGCTGAGAGGCCGGTTACCCGGTCATCATCACATCCACCCGATGTTGGCAGTCAATGGGGCCGGCCCTATCGCCGGACCTGGGGGCTGGATGGATATCACAGGCAACTATAAGGACTTCACCAACCCGGTGAAGTTGCTGGTTGGTGGAACCATCGATACGGAGACCGCAGGCCTGGCAGTCGGTCTCTTCTGGCATGCCTTATGGGGCACTCTCGGATTTCTCTGGATAGCCTGGTTCTCAATCAGACCGATGTTCCTCATTCGCGCCCGTTGTTTGGCGCAAGAGGGGGGCGATGCACTCCTGAATGACCCAGTCGACCGTGTAGTGGCCTTTGGCATGTTAGGAGTGTGCTTTGTCTTAATCGCAATTGGTTTCTTCGTGACAGATTCTCAGTACCCTTATACGATCCCGCTCCAAGCAGGTGAACCAAAGATCAAGGCGACTCATTTGAAGTCAGACCTCACGGTCAAGGTTCTCGCCGCAGATTACGACGTTCCTGGTCGTGCCCTTCGCATGACCTTACAGGTCACCAACAGCGGAGAGCAGCCTCTTAGGATCGGAGAATTCACGACGGCGGGCATCAGGTTCCTTAACAAGGTGGGGGTGGACAACAATATGGACCCGACCTATCCACCGGAGATCATGGCGCAAGACGGCTTGCATATCGAAGATGAGTCTCCCATCAACCCAGGCGAAAGCAGAGAAGTCAAGCTCGACTCGCGGGACTCGCTATGGGAAGTGCAGAGGTTGATGGATCTGGTCCACGATCCTGACCAGCGCTTCGGAGGGCTCATAATGGCTTGGGACGAAGCCGGAAATCGGCATATCAACAGTATAGCCGGTAACATCATCCCAGTCTTTACGAGGGCCGCAGGAATCTAAGGGTTTAAGCACGTCCAAGCGTGACGCCGATCCGCCCCCGTCGCGAGACGGGATGGCGGATCGGCTTTTTTTATGCAACGAGAAGATAGATGGAGTGGACCTATCGATCGAATACTAAGAATCCACGGCTAAGAAATTACCGTTCGCACGGAATGGAACACCACTGCAAGATATTTCGTTTAGTTCTATTTGAGCGATGTTTTATCCCTTCGCTAAAGTTTGCTCATAATACTTACTCTCCACCCGCTCTATCCAGGGGGTTTACGCTACCCCAGAGCCACTCCACAAGCACATGATAGGACAGTATCAGTTGGCCACAGGGGGGAGTTTCGCATGATCGACGCGATAGAGACGACCATTCACCGAAGTTTTGGCGGAATCGATGTGTTTGCAATCAAAGAAGGCGAGCGGGAACCGGGACAAGAGGCAATTGTCCGGCAAGATCAGTCGTCAGTCGAGAATCATAACGTGTTCAGGCACGAATAGAGATCGGACGTACTTTGATATGTCGCCCGAGCGCCAAGTCTATCTGATGGGAAACAACCTGGAGTCGCTCCTGCTAAGCTCGTAGTCGGATTCAACTTCATCCCCAACAGCGTGTCCCCACCTTCGCGTGTAACACTCGATGGGGATTCCCCCCGCTTAGGCAATCGTCCTACTCACTTCCAGATGATGGGGTGGAGGATCACGCCCCGTCAAAACACCGGGATTCTATAGCCTGTTTGTTATAAATAGAGCTGTGCTGAAAGGCAGAGAGGCCGGCAGCGCATTTCTGAGCTCATCGCTCTAGTCTTGTTTGACATGTGTGTTGTGCGCACATGTCAAACAAGTGGTAAGTTGCACAGGCCCCTGTCAAACGGACACCGCGATTGCTGACACATTATTCCAGCTACCTCGTCTAGTGGCCACCCTTCAGGCCGTCATCTGGCCATCACTTCTTCTGTAACCACGTCGGTCACGGTCACACGGTTATGTAAGGGCTGCACAGGTCGATTGTTTCCCTCAATGATCGTCGAGAACCTCCATATCTGCGCTGCCGAGAGCTGGATGGGCGACTGCATCACGATCCATTTCACCACTTCCGAACAAGGTGGGGTGGTCAGTGAACCGTCGTAACGGTAGCTCTTGGTATTGTGCGGCAAGAGATCGTCCACATTTACCTGGACATGCTCGTAGTGTGACACTATACCCTTTTGCTTCGGAAGGTTCGCCCAGATAGGGTCGAAGGCTGCATTGTGTGTGCCTTTCTCGATGAACACGGCGACAACTGCCAGGGCGCCTGACGGGGATTTGTGCACAAAATGCATTTCCATCGGATAATGCTTGCCATGGACAGTGTGCTCACTCGGAGCATGGAAGTGGAACTGGATCAGCTCGTAATTGGTGTTCCCGATGGTGAGGGTATCGCCATCTGATAAGTTGACCTGGATCGTGTGCCCGTCATTGATCTCATCGGCGATGTGCTCGTGATGCACGATCTGCAGTTTTGCCGGACCGAAATCGACTCGGATTTTCGGCAGCGACGCTGGAGAAGTTTTTGCGATATCGATAGGCGACTGGTTATGGCCCTTATCGCAGACCGAAAAGACCGGATCGAGCTTGCCCCAGAACCGAGGACCTTTTTCGCCTTCGTAAGTCCAGTCAGTTGTGTCGGCAGGGGGTACCACGGAACGCGTTGTGACTTCCGGGGCCGGTGGTTTCCCGTCTTGTGCCCAAGCCAGAGAACTCAGGATCATCGCCGTCGTCAATACGACCATGCTTCCAATCAGCTTCTTCACGTCACACCTCCTTAAACAATTCCAGAGGTTGCCTCTGTCATATACCGAAAGACGGAGCTCAGCCTACTTGTCTACTTGCATCCCCCGGCAAGCCTCTCGCCACAACAACATCGTCGAACCAACGCCAGTATAACAATCTGAATCCCCTCCCCGTCCACGCCCACGCCCACGCCCACGCCCACGTCTGGCTATTCTAAGGCTTTCCCATCGCTCGGTGCATCTGCGCCATTGTGATTCAGCCGATTCGAATGCGAGCAAAAAAAAGTCCTCTAGCCCGCTTGGGCTGGAGGACGCCATTGTCCACGCATCAATTCATGACTTGAGGGTGATGGGAAACGCCGTTGTTCCCCTATCCGATCGACGCCCTTATACAGGCCTCAGAAAAATCTGTCAATGCCAGCCTTTGCCCCCTGCAGACAGCATATATCGTGTCCCCTTTTTATAGCACAATGGAAATTCTTGAGGCTAGGAGGGGAGTGTAACCCTGGAGACGACTCGGTCCGTACGACAATCATAACGTGTACGCATGGTTGGGTTGGAATCGTGAATAAGACGCCCTGTAATTTCGCAGCGCCCCGATCATGTCAACGTTACTCGCCGCATTCGTCTGATTGCTGGCAAAATGGAACCAGCTGTACAGACCCGTGTTCATCAAAGCTTGTTCCAAGTCGACGTTCTGACATCCTGTTGCTCAATATTATATTCCCGAGATAAAATTCGGGGCCTGTCGTTTGCCTACCATGTAACAGCCTCAGATGAACAGATCGTGAACGGATCGTGAAGAATTCTTCATCATCGAATGATTTCTAGCCCTTGTCGTTCCCTCCCGGAGCCAAGTATGCGGGGCTGGGCCTCAGTGAACGGCGCGAACTTCGGCAGCTCCGTTGCCTAGTTGAAACGCTTGGTGGCGGATCTCTCGCTCGATCGCCATATGCTGCAGGAGATCGTGCGAAAAAAGCTGTACGGCCTCGGGACCGGCGTATGCTGGCACGCTGGGTGCAGACGACCTATCAGGGCAGTGAGCGCCGGGTCTCGAGGCTGTTGCCGATGGCGCGAGCCTCCTACAGTATCGGAGGCGCCGTGATCCGCAGGAGGCGTTGCGCATGCGGTTGCGAGAGTTGGCGGCGAGCCGAGTACGCTTCGGGTATCGGCGACTCACGGTGTTGCTGAGACGGGAAGGGTGGCAGGTGAACGCCAAACGGATTTATCGGCTGTATACGGACGAAGGGCTGACAGTGCGGACCCAACACCGCACGTAGGCCGCGGGCCAAGAGTCCGCTGGCCTACTTTTCTGGTTTTGGGTCAAAGGGCTTGACTCTTAACCGGACACTACGATACATATTGCAAAATTTGGCTCTGCTATTCTTTTCCTCACACACAGACGAAATGCCAGTGAGACCCCTCACATAGAAAAGACCAGTTGTACATTTGGCTGGAGAGGTTCGCTCAACCATTTCAGAGAGGAGTTCAACCATGATGAAAAGACAATCACCTCAACTGATGGCCATCGCCGGGGCCGTCCTTGCGATGGCCGGATTGATGGGATTGCCCTCCGAGACATCTGCGAAGACCCATGACGTCAAGATGACTGCCCTCGAAGTGGAAATCGTGACGGAAGGAACGGGAGAGAAATATAGGGCCTGGACGTTCAACGGCCAGATGCCGGGGCCGGCCGTGCGGGTCACGGAAGGTGACACTGTCAACTTCACGCTGGAGAATCCCAAGACCAATGTTTATCAACACTCCATGGACTTCCATGCGGCGGAAATCGATTTCCTGAAGAACTACCGGGCCATCAAACCGGGAGAAACCATATCCTACACCTTTGTGGCGAAGAAGCCCGGCGTGTTTTTCTATCATTGCGGAGCAGCGCCCATGATCCAGCACATCGCGCGCGGCATGTTCGGCGCGATTATCGTCGACCCCAAGAATCCGAAGGTCTGGCCGAAAGCGGACCGCGAGTTTTTGTTGGTCCAATCAGAGCTCTGGAAGAACCCCGACGATGTCGAGGCCATGTTTGCCCGGAAGTTCGACTATACGATCTTCAACGGAGGGATCTGGAAGTATCATCCCTTCTTCATCGGCGCGGAAGCGCTGGAGGCGAAACCGAATGAGCGGGTCCGGATCTATTTTGTGAACGCGGGCCCCAACGAGTTTTCCTCGCTCCACCCGATCGGCGAGATTTGGGACAACGTCTACGAGAGCGGGAACCCTTCCAATAAACTCACAGGGGTGCAAACCTATGTTGTGGGGCCCGGAAGCGCCGCTACATTCGACTTGGTCTCCGAATCACCCGGGGTCTATCCGATTGTGACGCATTCGCTTACTTCTGCCCTTCGTGGAGCCATTGCCGCGCTGACGATTACACCGGTAGCCAAGAATGCTCCGCTGATGCCACTGACGCCCTGGAACCCCTAAACGACCAGAAATATGATAGAGGTGTGTACTCGAAGGAATCCCTCATTTACCTCTCAAAAAAGGAGCGCCTTTCATGAAACAACTTTCTTGCGCCATCAAGACTATGCTGACCGTCGCCTTGCTGTTGATCTCAGCGCCGGTGTGGGCAGCCGATGCTCCGTTGCCCTCACTCTATGAACGGCTCGGCGGAACAGGCCCTATCACGGCCGTCGTCGGCAAGTTCGTCAGCATCGTGGGCGAAGACAAGCGCATCAACGGGTATTTTGCCAACGCCGATCTGCCGAAACTGAAAAAACAACTGGTCGACCAGGTCTGCCAAGCCAGCGGCGGCCCCTGCACCTATGAGGGGAAAGACATGAAAACAACGCATGCCGGCATGAAAATCACGACGGCTGCCTTCAATGCCCTGGTTGAAGACCTCGTCAAGGCATTGGATACATTCAACGTGCCAGCCAGGGAAAAGGGCGAACTCCTTGCCGTGCTTGGTCCTATGAAGTCCGACATCGTCGAAGTACCGTAGAGGGCGACGGGCAGGCGGTGCTATCCTTGCCGCCTGCCCACACCGGAGCTTCGCATGCTCCGACAACTCGATGAACCTACCCAAGGGCTTCAGATCGTCTCCCTGCAGACAGGTATTTCGATGACGCGAACAGCTCATCGCAGATACGCAAACCGGACGCAGACGCCCTTCGCGAAGAGCGTACCCGCAACCTGCCCACACCCTCATGAAGACGGCAAGTCCACGCTCAGGCACAACTGTCTGATGCTTGCAATGGCGCTCACCGTGGGTCTTGCCGTATTTCAGCCGGTCGAAGCCACCCACGCTGCCATGGAGAGAGTTCCCGTCGCGCTGATAGGATCTGGCTGCGACGCCCATGAGAACGAGCTAAGCCAGGCGTTGCTCGCCTTGCAGGGTGTGAACGCCGTGCATTTTCATCGCATAGCCGATCACGTCTTGGTGGATATCACCGTGGGCATGATCACGCCGGAAGAACTGGTTCACCATCTCAATACGGCGGCCACGTCATGGCAATGCCGCGCTGAAATTATGCAGTCCTGCATCACGGCAGACCCGGCCCCCCATACTCGAATACACGCACCATAAGTGGGCGAGTGAAATCACACCAGTTTCGCAGGCGATGCGGGATCATCGCCGGATGGATGTTTCTCCACGAACAGCCACTGCCGTAGTTGGCTTCGGTCGGTTCCTAACGCAGACGTTGGCGGACCGATCCTGACAGGATGCTCAGGAAAGCAATCCCATCACACTCACGAGGAAGAGCGATACAGGAGGGCTTATTTCGTGATTCGTTTGGCCGCTTCGACAATCGACCGAGCGCCGATGCCGAAGTGATCGACGAGTTCGTCCGGTTTCCCGCTGTGTGGAATCGTGCGAACTGCAAGCTTGTGCACTTTGATCCCTTCTGGTCCAACCGCGCTGAGCACTGCGTCACCTAGACCACCGTGCGCATAATGATCTTCGACGGTAAGGAGCCGCCCTTGCGTGGCCCTGGCGCTGTCCAGCAACGTCGTGCGGTCGATGGGGACGATGCTGTAGAGATCGACGATTCGCACAGAGACGCCGGCAGCTTTCAAAGTCTCGTAGGCTTTTAAAGCTTCGAAGAGCGTGACGCCTGCTGCGACGATCGTGAGGACATCCGACGCGCTTTGTCGAATGACCTTCGACCCGCCGATCTGGAATATTTCATTCGGCCCATACAACACCGGAGACTTCGGACGACCGGCACGAATATAGACCATTCCCTTGTGTACGGCAGCCGTTTCGACCAGCCGATACGTACAGGTCGCATCAGACGGATACAACACGGTCACGCCCGGCTGCGCGCCCATCATCGCGATATCTTCCAAGCCCATTTGCGAGGGACCGTCTTCCCCGATGCTGACGCCGACGTGTGTCCCGACAAGCTTGATATTCGAACCGCTGATCGCGGCCATGCGGATGAAATCGTAGGCGCGGGTAAAAAATGCCGCGAATGTCGCGACAAACGGAGTTTTCCCACAGGCCGCCAGTCCTGCAGCAGCCCCGAGCATATTTTGCTCAGCGATAAAATTTTCAAAGAATCGATTGGGAAACTTCTTGCCGAACTTATCCGTATAGGTCGAGTTTTTCACATCGGCATCCAATCCGACGACGAGCGGATTGACTGCACCCAGTGCTTCAAGTGCATAGCCAAACGCTTCGCGCGTCGCGACAGCATCGCCTACTTTGTAGGGCGACGGTGGGAGAGGACTGATAGACAAGGACCCCTGAGCCGACTTGGATGGTTTTTTCACTGAAATGGCGGTGCTGGTCGGCTTCAACTGCTTGCTCAACTCATCGATCGCCTTCTGGGTTTCCTCACCTTTGGCAACCGGCTTCCCATGCCAGCCAGGATGGTTCTCCATGAACGAGATGCCCTTACCCTTGAACGTTTTGGCGAGGAGAACCGTCGGTTTGCCTTTGGTAGCGGCAGCGGTATCGAATGCCGCGAGCACGGCTGAAAGATCGTGCCCGTCAACCACCAAAGCCTGCCAGCCAAAACCAGCCCACCGGGAGCGATACCCCTCCATGTCGTGTTGCAGCATGGTGGGATCGCTTTGACCCAGTCTATTAACATCGACAATGGCACAGAGGTTATCCAAACCATGATGGCGCGCGACTTCAGCTGCTTCCCATACCGACCCCTCGACTGATTCTCCATCCCCCATCAAGACGTAGGTTCGGTGATCCAGTTTGTCGACGAATTTTGCATTCAGGGCGATACCGATGCCGACTGGAAGGCCTTGCCCCAATGAACCCGTTGCCATATCGACAAACGACAAACGAGGGGTCGGGTGCCCCTCCAGATCTGATGTCAACGTGCGTAACTTCAAGAGGTCACTTTTCGGGAAGAGACCTGCTTCCGCCCAGGCGGCATACAGCAGTGGGGCCGCATGGCCTTTTGACAGTACAAACCGATCGCTATTGGGAGCTTTCGGATTGTTGGGGTCATAGCGCATGACGGAAAAGAACAGGGCTGCGACGATGTCCGCAGCGGAGCAGCAGCTGGAGGGATGCCCGCTCCCGGCTTCACTCGTTGCACGAACACTCTCGATCCGGAGCTGCGTGGCTTTGTTCTGTAATTCAGTAAGCAATTCAGGCTGGGTGGTTGAGCTAGCCATCAGAACTCCCTTCGGGATTTGGATACAAATGATGCTGCTGGAGTCTTCTCGCCTTCTCTATCGGCAGCATCGCGGTGGAATTTGAGGCTAACAAAATGGAATGAGGGAGTCAATGAACCCACATACGCAGTCCGCCTGCCACACGGCGCCAACGTATGGGGTCACGAAGCCGGTGGATCAACCGGGTGCGTCCCTGTTCAGTCTGTGTAAGCACATGAAATTTCGCTGAACCGACATGGTTTTCCCACACCCTACTAGAGTCCAGCCACCAAGGCTTGGATTGTCAGCGGCGAACAACCCTCGGCTCGATTATTCACGAGCACGTACGCGCTTTTTCCCTGGACCACGGCCTGCTGAACCAACGCCGTGGTGTCCTCTCTCATGCGCGACTGTGCGGCAATGATCCCATTGTAGGGTGCGTATCGTTCAACCGCTTTTTCATGGGCGAGTCCCAGCGGCGTGAGGAGCCGGATCACGACATGAGGAGCAGGAAATGCCTGATCGAGTAGGCGATGCTGCTCGGAGAGCGGCGGCATGGCCGTCCAATGGTTGTACACGTGGGAGACATGGTGTATGCGAAGGATGTTCAGGTAACGCGATCCAAGAATCGCAGGATTGCGGACTTCTGTTGCGTACTGTGGTCCTGGAGGCAATGTGCCGAGGAATCGATCCAGTGCTTCAAGAAAGGCGGCAGGCTCCATGCCCCAGCGCTGAAACTCAAAAATGAACGGACCAAGTTTTGATCCCAAGCTCTCTTGTGCCGGTGCCCAGACCAAGTCCCGAAACGCGCCGGTATCAAGAAATCGTGGGTTGGGCTTCCCTGCTTTGGCTCCGTACCGGGGGAGATTTGCAAAGGTTGGGATGGTGATGTCTTCCCAGACCTTGGAACAGAAGCGGAAACCTTCCGGGACTTGACTCGCATAGTGCGCGATTTGTGCGGCACTGGCCGGACGGTAGAAGGAATGGTCAATGCCGACAGTGCGGAAAAGCGGAACACTGGCATTCTCAAAGGCGGCGTATTCGGCCAGCGTATCTTGGCTGAATCGGTTCTTCGAATAGCTCCGGTGGTAGATCAACCCCCGCCAACCTTCATAGGCCCAGGAGCTCGTGCCAAATCGAACGTCGCGAAGGTCGGTGGACATGAGTAAGGGAATTATACAGAATTCATCTTTAAGAACAATGGGATAGCTTGACATGCCAATGGTCTTCACGCAGACTGCCGTTCATGCACGATCAGACAGAACACACTCTTCTTGCCGAACTCGCTGAGCGTGCCGGTATCGCGGCTGACTATTACGATATCGCGGGTACCATTCATCTCACTTCCGACGACACTCGACGTGCCATTTTGACGGCCATG
The DNA here is from genome assembly GCA_041748925.1 of Nitrospiraceae bacterium. Taxonomy (GTDB): domain Bacteria; phylum Nitrospirota; class Nitrospiria; order Nitrospirales; family Nitrospiraceae; genus Palsa-1315. The sequence continues at coordinate 11,134 of JBGTCI010000044.1, forward strand.
GGCTTTGCAGCCGATTCGGCCGCATCGCTGACACAAGCATTGCAAGAATGGGAGGAGGCGCCGTGGCTACGCCCTTGCGACCCCGTGCGAGTTCTGCGTGACGGTGAAACAAGAACGCCTCTGTCCTGTTACCTGAAGCTCGATGAGGGACAAGAAAAGTCTATCGAAATGGCGTGGCAGATCCACGATGAGGCGAACGCCGTGGCGCAGGAGGGGCAGGCAGGACCTGGGCTCTCTGCCGTGGAGGTTCGATTTCTCAAGGGTCAACGGCATGTGCGTATCGAAATTCCGGCTCCGCAGGGTCTTTCGCTCGGGTACTACAATTTGACCGTACAGGCGAAGGGCTTGGTTGGGGGGAGTGTGGGGTCGATGCGTGTCATCGTGGCGCCAAACCAGTGCTATGTCCCACCGGTGCTCGAGGCACACCAACGGCTGTGGGGATTGGCTTTGCAGCTCTATTCGTTGTCCTCCAATCGTAATTGGGGATGCGGCGACTTTACCGATCTCGGCAGGATTGTAGAGTGGGCCGGGAAGGAACTCGGCGCCGGAGTCATCGGGCTCAATCCGCTGCACGCACTGCGAAATACCGCGCCGTATCACATCAGCCCCTATGCGCCGTACAGCCGACTCTATCTCAATGAACTCTATATCGATCTCGAGCGGCTGCCCGAGCTTTATTCGTCGGAGAAGGCGCAGCAACTGTTTCATGCCCCCGAATTTCAAGCCAAGCTCAAGGCACTGCGAGTAAGCCGGCAGGTGGACTACGACGCCATTGCAACCGCTAAGCGCACCATGCTCGATTTGACCTACCGCACATTCCTCGCAGAGGCCTACAGCGGAGAGGAACCGAATCTCCAACCAAAGACGGCGCGCGCCTGGCTCTTCGAACAGTTTATCCAGGCTGAAGGCTCCCCGCTCGAGGTGTATGCCACCTTCCAGACATTGGAGGAAGAACGCTGGCTGATCCAATCCAAGTCCGCCACCTGGCACGATTGGCCCAAACAATTTCAGACGCCCGGCCAACCGGTTCGTGAATATGCGAAACGACACTCGAAGCGCGTTCGCTTCTTTCAATATATTCAGTGGGTGGCGAGCGGACAACTGAACGAGATCCGACGGGCAGCCAAACACCTGGCCATGCCGATCGGGCTGTATCACGACGTGGCTCTTGGCGCCGATCGGAATGGGGCCGAGGCCTGGATCTATCAATCGGTACTGGCGCTCGGAGCCGACTGCGGCGCCCCGCCCGACGCGTTTGCGCCGGAGGGACAGAATTGGGGGTTGCCTCCGATCAACCCTCACGCGTTGCGCGCCAGCGGCTATGAGTTGATGATCCGGCTGTTGCGCAATAATTTCCGATCCGGCGGGGCCATCCGACTGGATCATGTCATGGCATTCTTCCGTCTCTTTTGGATTCCGCGCGGAAGACCCGCGTCCGAGGGCACGTATGTGCGATACCCTTTTGAAGACTTGTTGGCGATCGTGGCGCTGGAGAGTACCCGGTCTAAAACCTTGGTGATCGGAGAAGACCTCGGCACGGTCCCCGATTGGATCAGGGAGCAGTTGGCACAGGCAAGAGTGCTGTCCTATCGTGTGTTCTACTTCGAGCGTGGCGCCGACGGCGCCATGAAGCCGCCTGGCGACTACCCGGTGCAATCATTGGCTGTGGCCACGACGCACGACTTACCGACCCTCGCTGGATTTTGGTCCGGCGAAGACTTGCATGTACGGTCGGGGTTGGGCGCCTTTCCTGATGACGCAGCGCGCCATCAGGCCTGGGAGGAGCGACATCGCGACAAGGTACACATCCTGAATGCGCTTAAAAGGGAAAACCTCTTGCCGCCCGGCGTGACTGAAGAACTGGCCACTGTCCCCGCCATGACGACGGAACTCTGTCAAGCGATTCATCTCTACCTGGCTCGCACGCCGTCCTGTATCGTGCTGGCAAATCTTGAAGACGGCTTGGGAGAACTTTCGCAAACCAATCTTCCCGGGACAATCGACAGTCATCCGAACTGGACCCGCAAGTATGCCGTTCGTGTGGATGAGATGTTCTGTGATGAACGGCTCCGGCAACTTGGGGCTGCCTTGCGTTTGACCCGTCCGCTAGGGTAATACCCTCTCTCAGGATGCTGAAAAAGACCGCCAGCGGCGTTCTCGCATCGTTCAGACCCTCAACGTACCGCAGAGAGTACGCCTCGGGCCTTCACTCGCTGCGGCCTTGCTGGACGGCCTTTTTGAGCATCCTTCGGCGATGTTCCTTTCTTATCCACGAGGAGCAGCCCCGCGAATGTCTACTACGTTGAAATAGTTCTCCCACAGCCTGCTTGAGAGTGGATCATGGCTCATCGGCAGTCTAGGCATCGCCCATTTCCATGTTGAAGCAAAATCGCATTGTGCTGGCGATCGCAGGGGCGGTGTTCCTCGCAATCGTCGCGCTTGAAATGGCCGCCCCGGCGAACGTGGTCGCCGCGTATGGGTTTGTGTTGCCGATTCTATTGGTCGCAACCGTGCGCAGCCGCAGCCTGATGATTGTGACGGTCTTGGCCTGCATCGTGGCGACCTATATGGGGCTGATGCAACCGACCAAGCCGGGGCGGTTGCAATCGGCGGTGATCAATCGCAGTGTGGTGGCAGGAATACTTCTGATCGTGGCCTATATCGGCATGACGTGGGAAGAGCGCAAAACGAGAGAGGCGGCGGCACGTGCCGCTCTCGCCCGGGAGACGGAAAATCTCCTGAAGGCCAATACGCAACTGGTCGATGCCAAAGACCAGTTGAATCGTTCGGAACGCTTGGCTGCGGTGGGGCAACTGGTGGCGTCCGTCGCGCATGAGATCGGAACACCGCTGCACTCGATTGCCTGGCATGTGCAGGCGCTGGCTGAAGAACCTGGCGTCACACCCGAAATGAAAAAGCGGGTGACCGTGATCGATGAACAACTCACACGGGTGGTTCGAATCATTCAAGATTTGCTGTCCTCAACCAGACAGCGCCAGCCGGAACCGACATGGTTGCCGGTAGAAAAGGTGATCAGCCCGGCGACCATACTCATGGAACCGGCCTTCCACGCGAAAGAGATTGCCCTGACGGTTGAGATTCCCGACAATCTCCCGCTCATCTGGGCCGATGCGGAAAAGATGCATCAAGTATTGGTGAACGTATTTGCCAATGCCTTAGCCGCCACCCCGCCGCAGGGAACGGTGAGCGTATCGGTAGAAGCCCATGCGGCATCGTCCGAGGAACTCGACCGCGGGCGCCTGACGGCTGACGCCATGTCACCGCTGGTGGTCACGGTCGCGGTGCGGGATACAGGATGCGGCATGCCGGAAGCCGATGTACAGAAAGCCTTTGAACCATTTTTCACGACCAAAGCGGTTGGCAAGGGCACCGGATTAGGGCTATTCTTGAGCCGCGAAACGGTCCTGGCCCATGGAGGCAGTCTTGTGCTCGAGAGCGAGACT
>JBGTCI010000045.1:0-116913 GCA_041748925.1 Nitrospiraceae bacterium
TCAGATCCAAGGATGCGCAATCCATGGGCAGCCGGCTTGAGCCCGATCGGACTATGGGCCGTGGCGGTGAAGCGATGCCAAAAGGCAGATTGAATGAGGTCTGCCGCGAACAATTGCCGCACCCGTTCTAATGAATCGACCGTTTCTTGCACCGTTTCAGAGGGGCATCCGTACATGAGATACGCATGGATGAGAATGCCTGCGTTTTTGAAGGCCGCTGCCACGAGCGCGGTTTGGTCGACGGTAATCCCTTTCTTGATCTTCTCCAGCAGACGGTCTGATGCTGCTTCGAGTCCTGCCGTCACGGCGATGCAGCCTGAGGCTGCCAGGAGGCGACAGAGGTCCGGCAAGAAGGCTTCTTCAAAACGGATATTTCCCCACCATGAAATCGTGATGCCTTTTTCCAACAACCCCAAGGCGAGTGATTTCAAGGCAGCGGGAGGGGCGGCCTCATCGACAAAGTGGAACCCTCGACAGCCTGTTTCGGCAATCAATTGCTCGATGTGTTGGATGAGCCGTTCGGTCGGTGTCATTTCATAGCGACTGATGTAGTTGAGCCCAACGTCGCAAAACGTACACTGCTTCCAATAACAGCCGTGAGCAACCGTGAGCTTGTTCCAATGGCCTTCCGACCAGAGGCGATGCATCGGGTTCGTGCTGTCTAAGATCGTGAGATAGCGGTCCAATGTCAGGCCGCTATACGTCGGACAGCCGACCTCATCCATGCTGAATTCTCGATCAGACGTATCATTCGCAAAGACCACTCGATCCTTATCCCGATAAAATGTTCGGCAGAGTCGCGCGCGCGGTCTGGCCCCTTCCAGGTGTTCAATCAATGAAAGTAGCGGCCGTTCCCCGTCGTCGAGGGTGATGTAATCGACGTAGTCGAACACGCGGGGGTCCGACAGACGTCGAAGCTCGGTATTGGCATATCCTCCGCCAAGGGCAATGGCGATGTCGGGTCGTTGACTCTTGAGTGAGTGGGCTATGCGAAACGCGCCATAGAGGTTTCCGGGAAAGGGAACCGTCAGGCAGACGAGTGAAGGATTGCAGCGTTCGAGATGCTCCCATAAAGATTCGAGCATGAATTGATCCGTCAGCGTCGGTGGTACACCTACAGCGTCGATAATCGTTTCAAATGATGAGGCGGATCGTGCGATATGTTCGGCATAGCGGCTCAGGGCAAAATGGGGAGAGACGGTTGCTTGGATCAGATCAGCCAGGTCTTCGAGATATAACGTCGCGAACCGTTTGGCGCGATCCTGCTCCGGTAAGGCACGCAATGACGCAGCGTTCCCACTCTGGCCGGAAAACCGGGGGCCTTGCGGAAGAAATCCTGGGCGGGCAAGGAGCAAGGCTAAGGAGGGATTGCGTCCCTGGAGGAACTCAATGACCGGGTCGATGACATTCAGGTAGGCCGGCTCGACCGCCAGCATCTGCCTAGCCTCTCCGGGCAATTCATGTTCGCGCTCGCGCACCTGCTCAAACAAGGCTTGGATCCCCGATCGGCAAAAGAGTCGCAGCACCATATCGATTCCGAGGTCGGCTTGAGAGGCATCAATTCCGCGGCCACGGAGAAATCCTGTGAGATAGGCAGTGGAGGGGTAGGGCGTATTCAGTTGAGTGAGTGGAGGGATCAGGAGCAAGACAGAGGGGGTCGGCATGCGCTCACATACCATACCTCTTTGAACGAATGCCAGGTTCGCAGGGTATGACCATAATAGTGGCTGACCATTGGTATTCTTGTTGCTCCATGCGCTATTGTATGGTGAGAATTTTGGTGATCCTTAGAGCATGACGGTCAACTACACCCTCTATAGCGACTTCAACTGTCCGTTCTGTTATGCAATGCACGAACGGCTGCATGAGATGAACCTACTCGCGCGCTGTGAATGGCGAGGTGTGCAGCATGCCTCGCATCTACCTCGCCCCATGAAACCTTGGCAGGGTTCGTTGGGTGCTGAACTGCGCCACGAAGTGGCGGTCGTACAGCGTCTGGCGCCAGGTCTGCCCATTGCGCTCCCTCCCGGCAAGCCCAATACGAAGCCGGCGATCGAACAAGCTGTGGCACTCCTCCGGCATGATCAAGCACTCGGGATGGCGTTTGTGCGTGAAACCTATCGGGCCTTTTGGTGTGAAGGCAAAGACATCTCAGATCCGGCAGTGCTCAGGCAGCTGATCGAGCAGGTAGGAGGCTCACCGGAGGAGGTGGGAACAATCAATGGCGAGGATCGCCGAACGGCTCAAGAATGGGAAGCGGCCTGGCACTCAACAGGCCAGGCCGGGGTTCCCCTGATGGTCTCGTCGGAGGGATATCTCCTTGTCGGCTGCGCACCCATAGAAAATATCCAGCGGTTCTTTGCTTGAGATGACTATGCCACGTCCAGATTCATCACGTAGATCTGCAACTCCCGTCGTTGCTCATCTTCCCTGCTCTTGAGGCTCTCGATATCTTTGCGCAGTTTCTCCAGTTCGGTCTCTTGCTGGTCCAATTTCTTGACATACCGATTATAGAGGTCGGAATTCTGCGGGAGCCGCTGCATGTTCTCGCGAATTCGAGCATGCTCAGCGGTGATCTCGGCGGTGCGTTGGTCCAGGCGTGTCCGTTGCCCACGGATATCGTCCAGCCCACTGCGTACCTGCGCCACGCGTTGCAACGCGTCTTTCACTTGTGGGCTCACTTCCTTCGCTCGTTGGTAATGGACGATCAGGTCGAGACCACTATCCATCAAGAGGATCGATTCCTGAATAGGCAGTGTTTCCTTGACGCGGAGCGTCGCGCTTTTCCCTGGATCGACTGAGACGCTGAATCGATACATGTCGCGCGTCCGTTCTGTCGGTTCTTTCGGTTCGGCAAGTTTCCAGTCTGCACGATAGGGTTGCTCGATCAGCACAGTCTTGGTCTTTGCATCGCGGTTCCGTACGAGATACGTCCGGTCTTCGACCAAACGGCGTGAGATGAGCATTGTGCCTTTCTTCAGCGAGACGGTCGCAAGTTCTTGTGTGCCGCCTTCGAGCTTGGGTTCCACTTCGGCCTTGAGATCGAGGGCGTAGCTGATCAGCCGGTCTTGTCCGGGAGCGAGATCCTCGATGCGCGCATCGCCCGCATAGGTCCCGCTGTCGAACAGCGTGATCGGTCCTTGCATAAGGTGCAGTGACGACGTGTTCTTGAGCCGATATCCATTCAGCGGATGTTTCGTATTCACGCTCTGATTATAGAGCGACACTTTCTGCCCCTGGAGCGTCTGGCCGATGATGGGCAGCAACGCGCTCGTGTGCTTGGCGAGGGTGACGGGCTGGTCGATGCGATATTCGAATAGTTCGCCCTTGTCTTCGGCCATCGCCATGGAGACCACGCCTTCTTCCAAGCGTCCCATCTCCATCTCGTGAGCGGCGGCGGCTGCCGGGGCATTAGCCCGGTCGCTGGCGAAACCTTGGGCTAACTTGCCGAGTAAGCGTTCTTTCTTCATGTCGCTACGGGCGGCGGAAGGGGAGGCTACCGCTTTGAGTTCATCCATGGCATCGCCGTACGTCTGAGGTCTGAGATTGGCATAGAGTTCAGGCTGGATAACGGGACGTGGGTTGTAGAGCGGTTGATAGAGATCCATCGTGAAGGAAATAGGCCGTCCCGAGACAAGCGAGAGTTTCACGTTGCGCCAATCTTGCTGGGTCTGATTTTCCACAATAGCCCAGCCTTGCAGATACGGCGCCTTGTCGTCGTCTAAGACGAGTCGATAGGTGGTTTTCCAGACCGGGGTTTCCGTCAGGTAGGCGACGCGAGCTTGGCGGTTCCCGGCGCCGTCGAACGTAATCGAGACTGTCTTTTTCTGCGCATCGTGATTCGTCGCGAGTGCGGCCAGCGCCTGGTGCAGTTCAGCATTCAACGCAGGATTGGTTAATTTGATGCGCTGCACGATTGCCAGCGAAAGCGAGCGGAACCCGTCTTCTGTCAGGAGCGTGACATATTCCTGCTCGATGACGCGGCGCTGCGAGCCCTCGCCGATGGACTCCGTTTTCTTCTCGACGCCTAGCAACGTGCCGGTGATGGGATTTGGCGCAGTAATTTCAACCGGCTCCCCCCGGACTTGTGTCAGGATCTGCCCCAGGGTCGGGTTGCCGTTCAGATTGATACCGAAGCTACCCAGCGTCTTGGTGACGGGATCGTACGAGCCGTAGGTGACGGTCGAGATTCTGCCGCTGCCGAAGTCCTGCACAACCAAACTCTTTAGTATGTCGTTGATCTGGTTCGCATGCATGCGGAGGTCGAGTTGCGTTCGGTTGTTCACCGTGCCGTCATGTTGAAAATACCCCACGCCGCTGGAATAGAGCACGATCTTGGAGAGGGGGAGTGCCGCCCCTTCTTCCGCCAGAACAGGCCAGGGGCATAGCAGGAATGAAGCGAGAATCAACCGCCTTACAAGGGCGTGACCGGAACGATTCGAGCGTGCGCGCATAGCGGCCTCCATCCTATGGTGTGATACCTGGCCGGGGCGGCCACGGTGATATGACTTACCCTTGTCATGTCGCCTGGAGTGGAATCCTTTCAGGCCTGGGCTAGAATTGTTCAAGCCATTTGACTCATGGTACGGTCTACATTGCCTGTCAATGGAGGTGAGGGATGTTAAATCAGTATCAGTCGGCTGTGACCATCGATGAGGTTTTGCGAGATTGCCGCACGATAGCCGTGGTGGGATTGTCGTCGAATCCCGCGCGTCCATCCTATGGGGTGGCGAGCTATATGAAGGCGCAGGGTTATCGGGTCATCCCTGTGAATCCGAATGAGACGAATGTTCTTGGCGAGCCGGCCTATCCATCACTCGCTGCCGTGCCCGGCACGATCGATCTCGTGAATATCTTCAGGAAGTCGCAAGACGTTTTCCCCATCATTGAAGAAGCGATTGCCCGTGGCGTCAAGGCTGTTTGGATGCAAGAAGGGGTCATCAACGAACAGGCCGCCGTTCGTGCGAGAGAATCCGGGCTACTGGTCGTCATGGATCGCTGTTGGCTCAAAGAACATACCGCTCGGTCACATCGTGGCTGACCCAGTTCCACGTCGTCCCCCGGAGTCTCCATCTCCCGATTCTCAACGAGAAGCCCTGCTGGCAACGGCCGAATTCTTGGCCAAGATTCTGGATACGACCGTCAGAATTCCTGGCACACGCATCTATTTGGGGCTCGATCCGTTACTTGGACTGATACCAGGCATCGGTGACATGCTGGCCAATCTTATCGGGACCGTCATCCTGATATTGGCCGCGCGGCTTCAAGTGCCGCGAATCGTCGTAGCACGGATGAGTCTGAACCTACTGATCAACGGAACCATCGGTGCGATTCCCATCCTCGGCGATCTGTTTTCGATTTGGTTTCGAAGTCACGCGAGAAACGCGGTATTGCTACGAGAGGCTGCGACGAAATCCGATAGAGGCAACCATCGAGATTGGCTGTATGTGGCCGTCATCATCGGCGGGACTGTCGTGCTTCTGCTGCTCGCCATTACTGCAGTTTTGTGGATCGTGATGAAGCTCTGGGCCGCAATTGCCCTGTGAGCAGACGATAGTGTGATCAGTGGACTGACTCGGAGGACTCTCTTTCTCCTCGCCACGCGCCTGACTTCCCGGCGATTTCGCGACTAAACGGCATGAATAATGCTCCTTGTAGGATCGGGAATGCCGTGACTCGCAGCCTTTCGCGCGAACACTTTCAGATATGGGCAGAGAGAGCGGCTAGGGGCCTGTTTCTCATTGTCCGTGGACAAGGCGAAGGAGGTGCGGTTGGATGAGAGGCTGCAGATCAGGAAAAACCCCAGGTGTATTTGTAGACATACAGTAAGGAGATTTTTGGACCGAGCACGGTGCAATTGGTCGAGGATATCATGCTGCAGCGAATCATCAATGTCCGAGAGGCTTCTAGCCTGGCACAGGTGTGATAGCAAGCCCTAACCTCATCTTAGTGCCCTGTAATGGCATGAGAAAAGTAGCCGTATTAGTAACGGGAGGAACCGGTAATGACGACCTGGAATTCATGGTTGTTTTGGCCCAATCACGTGGCCTTTTCCGTATTGGCGTTAGCTCTACTGGCGATGCTGTTTCTATATGCAGCGCGCAAGCCCATGCATGGGATCATCCGCTCGGTCTGTGAGCTGCTGTCCCAGTCAACACGATTCATGGCCCGCTGGTTGTTTCTGTGTGCGGATCACTTGCGGGTGCGTAATCAGTCGGTGCTGTTGGCGCATGGACAGGAAAGCGAAGCGGTCGTGATCGACCGAGAGTTCGAGCGAGTGGGCAATATCATCCGCAAGGATATGCAGGAGTTCCCTGCCTTGCAGCGAAAAATGATGGAGGAAGCGACACGTATCGAAGATGATTACCACAAATGTGGAGAGGTTCCGCCGCCCCCTCCAGAGTGGGTAGGCGCGCTGAAATCAGTCGCACAGATTAAATCGGGAGGCGATATTCCACGCAAGCTTCTGGAGGACATCAACAAATCCATCCAGAAGATCCATGACCAGACTCTCTCGGAATTCCGACGCTCCTATGAAGAACGGCACAAGATTTTGAAAGCGATGCAGCCATCCTGGCGCTCTGTGGAAAAACTGACAGGTGAAATGGAAAAGAAGATGCTCACGCTCCAGACCAACGTGAAGCAGATCGATGGCCATATGGAAAAATTAGAGGCCATCAGGGCCAAGGACAACAAGATCGAACATGCTCTGACTGTATCCGGTTTCGTTCAGTTGGCGATCTCCGCGCTGGTCTTGGTGATTGCCTTGGGCGGTGCGTTCATCAACTACAAGCTGATCGCGCTGCCGATGTCGGAGATGGTCGGCGCCAGCGATTACATCACCAACAACCTGAAAACATCGGATGTCGCGGCGTTGGTGATCATTCTGATGGAAGCGTCGATGGGCCTGTTCCTGCTCGAATCGCTGCGCATCACGCAACTGTTTCCCAGGATCGCCAGTATGGATGATCGTATGCGTCATCGGTTGATGGTAGCGTCGCTGACTTTTTTGATCATCCTGGCCGCGATCGAGTCCTCCCTCGCGCTGATGCGCGATATGCTGGTCGCCGACAAAGCGTCGCTGATGCGCGACCTTGCCTCTGCCGCTCCACCCGTGTCGAACGGTTTGCTGACAAGCATCCCGATGATCGGACAAATGATCATGGGCTTCGTGCTTCCGTTCGCATTGGCGTTCGTGGCGATCCCGCTGGAACATGCGATGCATTCGCTGCGTACCGTCATCGGCGTGTTTCTGGTGCAGGCTATGCGTGGCCTTGGTTTTGCGCTTAGGTTTGCCGGCATGCTGTTCAAACGGTTCCCCAAAGTGCTTGAACCGGCCTATGACGTACTGATTGTCATTCCGCTGATGATAGAACGCTGGGTGATGGGGATGCGTGCAGGTTCGACGGGAAATACGAGCAATACAGATCATCCAGAAGATAAGGAACTTTCCAAACTCAGGAGAGCGGCATGAGTAAATATCTGATCCTCTTGATCCTGTCGTTCGGAATGATACTCGCGAGCGCGTGTGGTGACAGCCGCATACACAGCCATGGCGTGTATATGCTGGTGGATACCTCCGGCACCTATGATCAGGAGATGCATAAAGCATCCAAGATTATCAATTATCTGCTGGCAACACTGAACCCGGGAGATTCGCTTGCTGTGGCCAAGGTGGAGACGCGTAGCTTCACCGAAAAGGATATCATCGCCAAGGTCACGTTTGACACGCGACCTTCGAAGGCGACCTCGCAAAAGCGCGCATTCAAAACCGATATTGCGGCGTTTGCCAAGGGAGTCAAGGGCAGTGCCTATACCGATATCACCGGCGGCCTGATCCAGGGCGCGGAATACCTGAACGAGACCAAGGCCGGCATCAAGACCATCGTAGTGTTCTCGGATATGCAGGAAGAACTGGGCAAAGGAACGATACGCGATTTCCCGATCAAGCTTGATGGTATCCGCATCGTTGCCTTGAACGTCACCAAGCTGGGCACGGACAACGCTGATCCCCGGCGATATCTCGACCGCCTGGCCCGCTGGCAGGCAAGCGTGCGGAAGGCCGGTGCCACCGAGTGGGTAGTGGTGAACGACCTGGAGAACAATATGGAATCCATTTTGATCACTCGCTGAACCCGCGTGGCATTTCAAAGCTAGCCCGCATGACTCACGAAGCCTTCCACTGCAACCGCCGATATGAAAATCAGAACTCGTTGCGGTATTCTTTCTTCGCGCCAGGATCAAACAAATGGCGCTCGACCTCGCAAGCGCGGTGGCGGCGCACCTGAACGCGAACGTGCTCTCCGCTCCGCAGGCAGCATGCCGTTCCCGTTTTCTTCCTCGCAATCTCGGCTCTGAAACCTGGCCTCGTAGAATTCCCTTGAAGGGGACTCAACCTCTTTGGAACTCCAGACTGAAAGATCACGTCTCAAGGCTTCTAGCGGTTGCCTTCCTGAGGCGTGAAGCTTTATAGTTCCGGCCCATTGGGCTAGGTATCATGGCTTGTTCAATAGAATGCGGAGGCGGTTCATGAGAATGATGTTCGTGTTGGTCGCAATGTTAGGGCTCATTGCTCACCCGGCGATGGCTGCCACACCCGTTGCGAAGGGGGGCAAGGAGTCGGCGACGGGGCAGAAGCAGAGTCAGGAGAAGCCTGCGGCGGCCAAACCGCCAGAGGGGGCGATGGTGGTGGTGCCGGCGGGAGAGTTTATGATGGGGAGTGCGGCGGGAGATTCAGACGAACAACCGGAGCACAAGGTCCATGTGGATGCGTTTTCCATGGATGTGTATGAAGTGACGGTCGAGCAGTATGCGGCATTTTTGCAGGCGAAAGGGATCGAGCCGCCTGCGGACTGGAAGATCATGAACCAGACCGCGCATCAGAAGCGTCCGGCCGCGAATATGGATTCGGTGGATGCGGCTCTATACTGCAAATGGGTCGGCAAACGCCTACCGACGGAGGCGGAGTGGGAGAAGGCGGCGCGGGGAACGGATGGGCGCATGTACCCGTGGGGCAACGACGCGCCGACGCCTCTCCATGCGAACTTTGGAAAGACCGATTGGAACAACCATGAGACCTTGGCGCCGGTGGGATCGTTCGAACAGGGCAAGAGTCCCTATGGTCTCTACGATATGGCAGGAAATGTGTGGGAATGGGTCAGCGACTGGTATGACTTTCGGTACTACAAGAGCGCGCCATCGAAGAACCCGACAGGACCGTCAACTGGTGGGACCAAAGTAATTCGCGGTGGAGCATGGAACGGAAATGCGCGGGCTCTGCGCTCCGCAAACCGGAGCCTCATTTCGCCGACGGACCAGGGACTCACCGGGTTCCGGTGCGCAAAGACTCCGTAGTCCATACAACGCGCAATCAATTCCTATATAGAGAGTCAAAGAGCCCGTGGGACACCCAGTTCATCACGACAAGTTTTCGATGGCCTGCACATCTGGAATCAGTCCGATTCGTCTGGTCATCTGGTGAATCCCGTGCAATCAAACACAACGGGCAGACGGAGTAGATCCATGATTCTGCTGGTTGTTTTTCTGAGGCGCGAGGCTTTATAGTGCCCGCCCATTGGGCGATGTGAGCAGAGGGTGCCGTGGAATTTTCAGCATACATTCGGAGGCGGTTCATGAGAATGATACTGGTATTGGTCGCGTTGCTAGGACTCGCTGCTCACCCGGCGATGGCCGCTGTCCCCGATGATATGGTGCTCGTGCCGGCGGGAGAATTTACGATGGGGAGCCCGGAGGGAGATCCAGACGAAAAACCGGCGCACAAGGTCCTTATAGACGCTTTCTATATGGATAAATACGAAGTGACAGTGAAACAGTATGCAGTTTTTCTGCAAGAGTCAGGGGGCGATCGGCCTGCGGAGTGGAATACGATGAACAAAACCGTGAACCAGAGCCGCCCGGTCATGGGAGTGGATTGGGGAGAGGCGGCAAGGTATTGCAAGTGGGCAGGCAAGCGCCTCCCGACGGAGGCGGAGTGGGAGAAGGCGGCTCGGGGGACGGATGGCCGCCTCTATCCCTGGGGCAACGATCCTCCGACATCGCTCCATGCGAACCATGGGAAAAAGGAATGGAACAACCATGAGGCATTGGCGCCGGTGGGGAAATTGGAGGATGGAAAAAGTCCCTATGGCATCTATGACATGGCCGGGAATGTGTGGGAATGGGTCAGCGACTGGTATGACAATGACTATTACAAGAGCAGCCCGTCTCAGAACCCGACAGGACCGCCAACGGGGGGGTTCAAAGTGATCCGTGGCGGTTCTTGGAACACCAGTGCGCGAAACCTGCGAGCCGCGGATCGGTACTTCGATCCACCGTCGTTCCGAAGCCAATATGTTCCCGGGTTCCGGTGCGCGAAGAATCCGTAGTCTGTGGCTCTTAGTCAACTAGTCGGCAGTATTCATGGCGGTTTGTCTCGATATCACAGAGAAGCCTGGCAAAGGCAACAGGACACGATACGAGAGGGAAGACATTCCTTCTCCCCATCCGCTCTAAGCTCATTCTTCACTGACCGTTTTACTGCGGCGAACGATCCGCAATCATCTGCGCCGTGATTGACCTGAAAAATCCCGCAACATATTCTAGCGACTACACCTTCAGTTTTTCCTGGCCCGCGGCCTCGCATCTGGTTGCATCTCCGTTGTCCGTATTCTTCTCTTTCGACAAATACCCTGTAGTGTGCTACTGAGGGCGTCGTCCATAAGAGTTCAGTGCGAAATCGCGGAGTGGCGCATGCAAGCACGAGGAGAGGGACTCGCGTCACGTGTGAGTTCTGTCCCTGGCTGTCGCGATTGAGTCAGACATCGGCGTTGCAGCAGATATGTTCATGAAGAATGCGGTGAACTGGAAAGGGGGACCGACGCGATTCTCTGGAAGACGTCTTGCTATGGGGGTATCGGTCAGTCATGGTCGCGGGACCATGTCGTCTATGGCGGGATGTTGTCTGAACCGCGCTGTACATGGCCGCCCGTATGCATACACTGCTCACCATGTTGAATGCGATGGTGAGACATCGATCAACGTGGCGGCTGTTTGTTCGACCGGCTTGACAGGCAAGACAGTTGTTCCGATTGTGACTCGCCCGCGGCCTTGTTTCGGCCTCCCTATTTTGAGTAGCTTGGCGAGTCGATCGCAGCGATCTAGCGGATAGTTGATTTAACCGTCCTGACAGGAGGCTGCTGAAACTGACTCTCAGCCGCGTTCGCACCTCAAAACGGTCCTCAACGTATCCGAGGGGGTGTTCATCAGTCCTGTTCTTTGGCTGAGGACTACTGCCACAACTTAACGAACATGCCGGAGTTTCTATCTCGGGATTCCGAGCGTAACCGGTCAGATGAAAGCAAGCCTGGGCCTATGGTAGGATTTTCCGCCATGCGACAGACCGGTTTCGCTTTCTGGATTGGGTGCTGCCTGTCGCTCGTTGGCTTGCCTGCCTGGGCATTGGAGTTTACTGCCGATCAAGTGACGAAGATCAATGGTCGCATCCACAAAGCCAACATTTATTATCGCGATCAGATGTGGCGTATCGAGCATCATTCAACGGGCCCAGTCAACGTCAGTATCGTGCGCAAGGACAAGCAGGTTGTTTGGTTGTTGCTCTCGCGGATGAAGCACTTCAAAACGATGCCCTATAGTCCGGAGCAAGATCTCAGGGTGAGTGAAAAGCTGGATGGGGAAGTGTCGAGGCAGGAGATTGGGACAGAAGTGCGCGAGGGACATCCGACGGTTCTCTACGAGGTGACGACGAAGCAGGGGGTGCAGGTCGAGGTGTACTATCAGTGGATCGCGACGGATATTCATTTCCCGATGAAGTTGGCGAGGAAAGATGGGAGCTGGATCGTGGAGTACCAGCATGTGAAGCTGCGGTCGGTTTCAGACTACCTCTTCAACCTGCCGGTCAACTTTCAGCCGTTAGAGGATTTCAAAAAACAAGAAGAGCCGGAGTCCGTCGGGCCTGGCATGTAACGTAATTAATAAGGAGGCTGGATTGTGAAAGTGCTCGGAATCATCGCCGGCGTTGTGGTAACAGGATTGATGGTCATCGGCGGCTCGGTTCACGCATTGGACGTGGCTGACGTCGTTCGGGAATGGACCCCCGAAGGAAAGAAACTTGCCGCCGAACGGGTGAAGCTGCCGGCTCACGATGAGATGGTCCTTATTCCGGCCGGTTCGTTCATCATGGGGAGTGACAGGAAGATAGACCGCAATGCCTATCCCGCAGAGTTTCCCCAACGGAAGATCTATCTCGACGCCTACGAGATCGACAAGTTCGAAGTGACCACCGTGCAATTTCTGAAGTTCATCCTCGCCAAGGACCTGCCACCGCTCATCGACTGGCAGTATGACGGTGGTAATTTCCAGGAGACCATGGTCAATCATCCTGTGATGCACGTGTCGTGGGCCGATGCCGATGCCTTCTGCACGTGGGCGGGCAAACGGCTTCCGACCGAAGCTGAGTGGGAGAAGGCGGCACGTGGGGAAGATGGACGGATTTATCCCTGGGGCAATCAGCCGGCCGGCCTGTCGCGTTCGAACTTCGGCCGGACCGGTTTGTCGGGTCCGGTACGCGATCGTCCCGAACGGCTCCTGCTCTATCCACCGATCATTTCTGTGGATAAATACGACAACGCGGTGAGTCCATACGGCTTGTTCCAGATGGCGGGTAATGTGGCCGAATGGGTGGCCGACTGGTATGACCCCAAGTACTATGCGACCGCGCCGGATAAGAATCCCAAGGGGCCTGAGCAAGGAACGCAGCGGAGCTTCCGTGGCGGTGGTTGGATCGACAGCACGCCGAGTGTGCGGACTGCTCAACGGAACGGGACTGATCCCAGTACTAAGATGAACTGGATGGGTTTCCGCTGCGCGCGGGATGGGAAGGAAGCAGCGGGTGTGGAGGGCTGACGTGCTTATGCATCCCGGAGCGACCCTTTCGGGTTCCGACGGGCTGAAGCTCTCGGAAACTCCCTCGGGGCGTCGGTCAGTTTCCGTTTTTCTTTTCGCCGAAACCTCAAATGTTGCCTCGCTGCTCAGGCAATGTTCGCGTCGAGCTTTGCACACCCGATTGAATGTTTGATGAGACAGTGAGTAGGAGCCACGCCGGATTATCACAAGTCGTGTTAGTGCATATGGTTAGGTGAGGAACAGTGAAAACAATAACGAAAGTATTTCGCAAGTTGTATGGCAAGTCATGGTGGGGAATGGGTTGCCATCCCAGTCCAAAACCGCACTTCGGTAAACCGCATCTTGAAATTCGGGAACCAAGATCACGGGGCTCGCGTCTTACCAAGGGAAGGGCTACTTTGCGCTGAAGGGTCGTCAGGGACAGGTGATTTCGCGCAGCGGAAGCCGATTGTGGCCGATCGTTGATCGGGCGCTGAGCCACCACGGGTTGCCGTTCGGAGCATGACCCGGTGACTTTTCCATGAGCCGCCGCGAACACTCTTGTATCGCCCGCTGGTCGGGCCCGGGGGATTGCGCGCGGGCATGTAAGCGTAGTAGTCGGGCCCGAACCAGTCTTGCACCCATTCGGCGACATTTCCCGCCATGTGGTGGAGACCATAGGGGCTCTTGCCGGCCTCATGCGAATCCACTGCCGCCAGAATGGGGATCTCATGGACGTGGTGCTGGCCGAACATGGAGACGGTGGGGTTGGGAACGTTTGCACCCCAGGGGAATAGGCCGCCTTCGGACCCCCGCGCTGCTTTTTCCCATTCCGCTTCAGTCGGAAGTCTTGCACTCTTTGCCACGCACAGATCTTTCGCCTCGGCCCACGTGATATAGAGCGCGGGCCACCGGCTGAGGGTCTGATCTGCGATAGAGTGGATTGTGATGACATGCCAGATCAGTTTCTGCAGTTCGTCCGATGGATGGAGCTTTCGCTTTTGTAAGAATGCCAGGTATTCTCCAAGGCTCACCTCATCGCGATCCATCTCGTAGGTGTCCAGCCAGACTCGATGTTGGGGGAGTTCCGTGTCGTCGAACTGTGTCCAGTTTCCATAGGGATCGTCGTCCACTCGCTTGCTGCCGAGCAAGAACGGGCCGGCTGGGATTGTCACCATCGGTGACGACTTGGCCAACCCCGCGATCCCAGTCAAATGGCGGGCCAGTTCCGGTGTGGGCTTCGATCCAGCCCTCGCGTCTTGTAGGCTTCCCATTATGATAAGGAGGGAGAGAGCGGTTGCAGGCCATATGAACTTGTGCCACATTAGATCTTCCTAGGTGAGGCCAGGGCCTTGTTCATTTCCCGAAAGAGACCCCGTCCAATTTCCGAGACTTCCTCCGCGCTCACGCTGAGGATGTGTCCACCCTGAGCCAGTTTTTTGAAGTCGGCCTTGACGTTGAGCGTGATGACGTTCGAGGGGAGGGCGTGAAGCGACAGCACGTAATGATTCTGTGAGCCGGCGATTTCAAGCGAGACCGGGATCAGCAGAGAATATTCTTGTGACTTCGACAATGCCTTTGGCTTTTGAGCGCGGTTCGTCAAAAGAAACTCGGGCGCCTGAATGGTAAAGACAGTGTCCATTATGATTCATACACTATGCCGAAGCGATAAAAGTCAGAGGTTAGGCCCTGCGATCATACATTCATCCAGAGATCGTAAACTTCCCTGCTTGTTTCGTCCAAGACAACCCAAGAAAGGTTAGATTCCGCTCAGCTTTTCGGCAGCAGAATACGCTGTTCCCTCTGAGAAAGCACCACAACTTGGGAGGGGAACAGCTTGTATTTTTACCTGCATACACTCTTGTCAAAAACAGTTTATGACGTTGGGTCATCCGAAGGTGTAGGTGTCGATGAATTGCCAACCCCCCTGTACCCAAGTCGGGTTCAACCCCGTTATCACGGACGATTGAGCTAAGAGTCGTTCCACCTATTGCTGCATGTTGAGTCTCCGCTTCTGACGCGGGTTGTGACACCGCTTGATAGAGTCAAAGATATCGGCCCTGGACTCATCGGCTAGCCCCCGACGCGCCCCGAATACACATCCTCTGTGTGACATAGAGGTACAACCGATGCGCGGGCCGTCCGAATGTAGATGATTTCCGGCGCAGACCTCCCCCGGATGCGGGGGCCGCCGACGACACCGTCCTGGTCGGCAGCTGATGAATGCACGGCAGTAACCGAGCGTTCTCCTGGGCACCCTCCGAGGCCTTGACGAAGGAGGGTAGTAGCTTCGGTGAGTTTCGCAAGATACCCCGCAGCTTGCTCGCTTGCACCGCATACGGCAATCTTGATAAAGAGAAGTGATATTCTGATGTCTGAGAGACTCATTCTTTTTCGCCGTACAGGAGGACTCACATCCATGCGTGGCCGCGTCTTGCAATCGGCTCGAACCCAGCCTATTCCTTACCGCATCACCGGCCCCCTGCTTGTCCTGACTCTCATGAGCCTCATCACGGCCCCACTCGCTGTGGCACAAGGAGCCAAGACGGAGGTGTTCCCTGTGCAGAAAGCCGCGCCGGCAACAGTCTTTATCGAGGCGCCGGGAAGCGAAACCGATTTACGGCGTCAATTGCGGGCTAAAAACGGGGTGTCTGAACTCAGTTCCTCTACCTCGGTGATCCGTTTCTCGGTCGCACCAACAGGGAGCTTTGGATTTATTGCCCCCAAACTCCTGGGAATGGCCTTGATCACGCGGAGTCCTGATCTCTCGATCGAACAGGTACCGCCTGTTTCCAATGCGTTTGAGATTCATAAGCTCACTGACGGAAGTGGAATGCTGGTGGGATTCGTGGAAGCCAGCCTGAAGCCTCAGTTGACGGCTAATGAGCGGCCGAAGAATGTCAGACTCGGACTCTATTCCAATCCCTCGGATAAAGCTCCACATATTGTTGCTGTACCCTTGGTCAAACTGCTTGTCGATCGGATGCCGATCCGACTCAATTCCAAAGAACCGGGCAGCACCGTTCTCCTCGATATGGATTTGCAGGGCACTGCCAATCGAACCTCGTCTCAAACCGGACCCTAATAGCATCCTGAAAAGTCGGTGTTTCACCTGCCCAGTCCCGTCGAGTGGCGCCTTTCCACCTGGTCGTTGTCACATTGTTCAGATCCTCCATGTACCCCAGAGGGTGCTCCTCCGGTTTTGATTTACCGGCTGCCTGGTTGAGAGACCTCTTGAACATCCTAGGGAAAAACTCTTCCTCGCGATTTTCTTGCACCTGCACATGCTTCATTTCCTTGCTCATGGTCCTTGGATCTGTCCGTTTTCTCCCCATATCCGCATAATTCCCGTCCAAGAAATTGGACAATCCATCCGATTGAAATTGCAGCACTGGTGATCTCAGCCTGCTGATGACTGTCTAGATTTATGGAAACTTGACCGACGCACACATATTGGTTTCACCAGATCGTCGATTGCGAATTGCGAGGACTGGTGCGGAGTAAGCGGCTTATTGTCCCGATACGTGTCCCGGGGCATGTAAGTTGCGGACACATATCACCGCTGGTGAAGGTCTGGGTGATTAGGACCGGCCTCCGAATGACCCTCTTCTCCGCAAGGAGGAAGCCTTCATCAGCTCTAATCCAACATTGCCGATGTGGGTCCTTAATGGCTGTTCCATTGGAAGAAGGCCGGTCAGGTGAGCGGCGCCAACCTCGCTTATGAAAAAATGGTTCATTCAATCCTTAAAAAAGGAGGCCGAAAGATGAGGTGTTTTCTAGTTCGATCACAGCATCAGCGGCGGCGCAGCAGCCTGTCGCTCGTGCTGCATAGTGTCCTGTTGGCAGGCAGCTTGGTGGCGACGCCATGGCTGTTGGCCGCAAGTGCAGAGGAGTCGTTGCATGAAGGCCATGCGACTCCGGTCGCGTTGCCGGGCTGGACCCAGCAATTGAAGGGGCAGACAATCTTGGAGGATACGATTGAGGGGAGACCTGACCGTTCGGGGAAGATGGAGATGCAGCACCATCGTCTCATGGAGAAGCTTGAACAGCAGGCGCAGAAAGATGCCAAGGCCCAACAGACGTCCGGAGCGTTCAACGAAATGTCGATGATGCACCAGTACATGGGCCAGGACGGCAGCAGCTTCCTACTCATGTCCGATGGGTCCAAAGGCGAGCCGGTGATGACATCGGGCGGGAAATGCCCGGCCGGTGTGCCGGTCAAGCAATACGATGTCTCGATGATCAACATCGAGATCACGCTCAATCGCTGGCTCGATTTCTATCCGGGCTATATGTATGCATTGACCCAGGATCTCGACAAGATCCGCAGTGAAGAAGCCAAGAACAAAGAGGCTCGCGACAATGACGGCTTCGATCCAGGCGCCGTGACCACCGGGTTGCAGGGCGACATGATTCAACCATTGGTGCTGCGCGCCAATCAGGGCGATTGCGTCAAAATGACGCTCCGCAACCAGATGGAGAGCGAGGACGGCAGCCTATTCATTAGCGCCTCCAGCATGATCGTGAGTGCCACCGGCAAGCCGGCTACGACGACGAACCCCGAGTCCATTGTGGCTCCGGGCATGGCGCAGGAGTTCGAGTGGTACATCCACCCGCAGATGCAGGAGGGTGTCCGGCAGTTTCACTCTTACAGCCATGATCGCGAATTGACGGTGTTGGGTCTCTTCGGCGCATTCATCGTGGAGCCAAAGGGCTCGAAGTATCTCGATGCCCTTGGAAGTGGTGGTCCAGCACCGGAGGCCAGAAGCGGTTGGGAGGTGAACATCGATAACGGGTCCGGCCCGGACTTCCGCGAGTTCGTGCTCTTCTATCATGAGATCGGCGACGAGGCGTTCCGTCCGCTGAACAAGAAGGGCGACTTCTTGCCCCAGCGCGATCCGTTGACAGATGCCTATCGCCCCGGTGGCCGGGCGATCAACTACCGCAGCGAGCCATTCGGCATCGATCAGATGCATCTGCAGCACGAGTATTTCGGGTTTGAAGACGAATCGATGGCCTATAGCGCCTATACATTCGGCGATACTCCGACCACGATTGCCCGTGGCTATCTGGGTGATCCTGTCAAGTGGCGGCTGGTTCATGGCGGGTCCGAAGTGTTCCACTCCCACCACCCTCATAGCGGTACGATACGTTGGCAACGGAGCCCGCGTGCCGATCAGGAAGAACATTGGTATAAGGGGCAGGATGGGCCGGTCAAGTATCCGGTCGTCCGCACGAAGTCCGATCGGGTGGACGTGGAAGTCATCGGTCCGTCAGAAGCCTTGGACCTCGAGCCGGAATGCGGCGGCGGTGGTTGCCAACATTTGGCAGGGGAATTCCTGTATCACTGCCATGTTGCACACCACTATGTGGCAGGGATGTGGGGCTATGGCCGGTTCTACAATACGCTCCAAGTGGGTGCCGCACACACCGATAGCATGCCTGACCTCCGGGAGTTGCCGGATCGTCAGGGACGGATGAAGCAGGGAGTCTCCTCCGATAAGCTGATCGGGACGACGGTGGACTGGTTTGGGAAGGTCTTTAAAATTGTCGACAAGAGTCAGAAGACCAATTGGAAGTCTGATCCGGTCATTGTGAACATCAAGGAATGGGTCGAGATGTTTGTTCCGGCGCAGGGTCAGCCCGGTCACACGAACGATGAGAAGGGGCAGATTCTGGCGTACGATTCGACCGTCTGGGACTGGAAGTGGGATGGCAATATTGCCAAGGGAGAGCGGGAAAGTACCGCGCAGAATCCGAAGTACACATGGGCGGCTAAGTGGGATGATAGTACTAGGCCGGCTATCCTGTTCGATCCGACAACGGCCAAGATGGCTTGGCCCCTCTTCAAACCGCACTTCGGTAAACGGGTGCCATTCTCGGCCAACCACAATGGCGCTCCCTGGCTGGAGCCGATTCACCAAGACGCAAATGGTGAACGGACTTCCGAACCAGCCATGCCCGGCGAGCAGGGGCGATGGAGCCTCTGCCCCGATAATGCCAATCGGAAGCATTACAACATTCACTTCGTCCGCATGCCGATTACCCTGGCAAAGGCGCAGGGGAAAGAGCCGGCCATGGTGGACAAGGATGGCTTGATCTACGTGCTCCATGAAGAAGAACGGTTGACCAGGGGGAACGACGATCTCAAGCTGCCCGCGGTCATCCGCGCCAATGTCTACGACTGCGTGGACCTGTTGTTGACCAGCGAATGGGACGACGACGATTACACGAATTTCCAGTCGTCCAAGATCAACATCCATCCCCACTTCTTCCAGTTCGACACGGGGAATTCGGATGGCGTGATTTCCGGGTTTGAATATGAAATGTCAGTTCGGCCATTCACCATGTGGGGGAAGAAGACCAAGCATGGGTTGCCGGCGCCGATGGTCGCGAAGATCATGGGTGGGGCGAAGGCGGGCGCTTCGTCTATCAAAATTCAGATGGCGCCGGGTGCCACGCCGTTCCATGTCAACACTGAAGTGATGGTGGGCATGGATTGTTTGGAAAAAGGCAACGACCCGACGGCCTCATTGCCGCGGGACAAAAGCTGCCAGGAAGTGGCTCGTATCAAGGAGATCAAGGGTGAACAGGTCATTTTCTTCAAACCGCTGAAAAACAACCACCCGGCAGGTGATCTGGTGTCACCGGAGTTCGTGCGCTATCGGTGGTGGGTGGATGTGGACATGGGGACGGTGTTCTGGCACGACCATGCATTCGGCGCGACGACCTGGCCGCATGGCGGGTTCGGCGTGACGATCGTGGAACCGTTCGGGTCCACGTATCACGATCCAAAGAACGGCAAGTTGGTGTACAGCGGTCCCATTGCCGATATTCACAGCAACGAGCCAATCGGGGCCGGCGTGAGCGGGAGCTTCCGTGAATTGATGGTGTCGATCCACGACACCGTTCCACATACGGTGAACACCATTGAGGCGGGCAACCCACCAGGGCAGCCTATCGAAGTGGCGTTGGAAGCCGGTAAGACCGTGTCCTTCCAAATGCCGGAAAAGATCATGGCGGCGCCGAACAAGTACATCAACGGTGGAACGCACACGACCGGTAGCGGCTTCAATTTCCGCGCGGCGCCGTTTGCGCAACGGTTGTCCAACAATCCGGATACGTCGAAGCTGTTTAGCAGCGCGATTCATGGAGATCCGGGTACGCCGTTGCTCCGTGCTTACACAGGGGACACCATGGTGTTCCGTCTGTTGCACCAGCTGATGAACGAATCCCATGTCTGGACCATTTCAGGCCATACCTTCTTGACGGAACGGTATGCGGCAGACGCCAATCGGAAGAACTCGATTCACGTCGGGATCGCCGAACGGTATGATCTTGTGAGTAAGGCAGGAGGATTCCAGGGCATGCCGGGCGACTATATCCACTTCAATGGCCGAACGTCGCACTTCGCCGAAGGGGGATGGGGTATCGTGCGCGTGCTCGACAAGGAAACAGCGGACCTGAAGCCGCTGCCCAAGGGAACCAATCCTCTGGGGATTCCTGCGACGCCTAATTCCCTCTGTCCGTCAGATGCTCCGGTAAAGAACTTCAACGTCGTGTCGTTGGACCGTCCGATGAAGCTCCATCCGAAGGCGCCGGACGTGATCGAGGTGGACTTCGAGCGCAAGATCGAAATGACGATGCCCGAAGGCAAGATCTTCGCGCTTGGAGAGGAAGCGACCACGGTGGCGAGCACGGTGATGCCGAATCCGCTCACGTTGCGCGCCAATCTGGGCGACTGCATCAAGGTCAATCTCAAGAATAAGATGAAGGCCAGCCGGGCGTCCTTCTTTGCACCGGGTCTGGCTTTCGATCCGAAAGATAGTCAGGGCCTGAACGTCGGGAATAACCCCGGCGATCAGACGATTGCTCCGGGCGAGAGCCGTACCTACACCTACTACGCGCATCCGGCGAACAAGGAGACGACGTCGCTGGTGTGGGACGGCGGGAACGTGGTCGTCAATCCGCGGAATGGATTGTACGGAGCGGTAATCATCGGCCCGAAGGGCTCCCAGTATCGGGACCCTGTCACGGGGGCCGATATCTCGCAGAAGAACTCATGGCGAGCTGACGTGATCGTCGATGCCAGCTTGCCGGAGAACGTCGGGAAGCGGAACTACCGGGATGTGGCCCTCTTTTTCCAAGATGAGGACAACATCATCGGGACCGCGTTCATGCCTTACGTGCAAAATGTGGCAGGGTTGACGTCGGTCAACTACCGCGCGGAACCGTACAAGTTTCGTGAGGAGCAAGGCTGCTCGCTGGGCAAGATTTTCCAGCCCTGCGTCGTGGATAAGCCTGAAGATCCGGTCACGCCTCTGATCGAAGCGCATGCCGGTGACGCGATTCGCATCCATGTGATCGGTGCGAACAGCGAACAGAACGGGATGTTCGGGGTCGAAGGCCATGAGTGGCCGATCGAGCCCTACATGCCCGGTGCCGACATGATCAGTGTGGTGGAGTATGCCGGGTCCGAGATCCTCGATGTCTTTATTCGTGGCGGTGCGGGCGGCCCCTATCGTCAGGTCGGAGACTTCGTGTGGTCCAATGCACGGCTACCCTACACGCAGTCAGGACAATGGGGCTATCTCCGTGTGCTGCCGGTCGGTGACTCACGGATCCAACCGCTGGGGATTCAGGGAATGGGAGCCAAGCGTGCGGATGTGCAGCCCATACCTCAGGCTATTCCGACGGCGATGAAGTAATCAAGGGCGGAAGATCGGTCAAGAGGGGGGAGCTGCGTGTAATGCGTGGCTCCCCCGTTTTATGAGTAGACTATGGAAAACTACGTTGGCATGGGAGACCTTCGAGGGCCTATACGTGCGGCACAATAGGAACGCATTCTTGCAGGGTAGCCGCGTGAAATTGGTGGGAGTGGTGAAACGAGCGAGACACAAGGGATCGAGACCCGAACTACGATCGCGCCGTACGCGCATACCTCGTGGTTCACGCGCCACGGTCTGTGGCTGAGAAACGGCGGATCACGAATGGCACGGCATGGCGGCATCGCGGCGCGACGAATTGGGATGGCCTTGGCAACCGGTCTGGTTACGTGGGGTTTTCTGTCCAGTACCGCGGTGCAGGCCGATCATTTGAGTCCCAAGCACGAACCCTGGGCGCAGCCCTGGGAGTTGGAACGGTTGGCGTTGCTGGATGTTCCCGAGGGTATGGTCCCTGTGCCGGGAGGACCGTTCCTGATGGGCAGCGACCCCAAGGTGGACCGCGCGGCCGGTCCTCAAGAACTACCGCAGCGGCCTGTTTCTCTCGGTGCCTTTGAGATCGACCGGTATGAGGTCACCAACGTCCACTATCTCCGCTTCGTGTTGGCCACAGGGACGGCCTGGCCGCCGTTTTGGATGCAGGATCCATTTCTCGAGAAGATGGCCTCGCATCCGGTCATCGGGGTAAGCTGGGAAGAAGCCAATGCCTATTGCCGGTGGGTGGGGAAACGTCTTCCGACTGAAGCGGAATGGGAAAAGGCTGCGCGAGGGGAGGACGGGCGGGTCTTCCCCTGGGGCAACGAACCAGCCGGGTGGCTAAAAAGCAATATCGCGCATGCAGGCTCGAAACGCGGGTTCAAATATCCGCCGCTGGCCAATGTGAATCGGTACGACAAGGGCGTCAGCCCCTACGGCGTTTATCAGATGGCGGGTAACGTCAGTGAATGGGTGGCGGATTGGTTCGACCCGGAGTATTACCAGCGGAACCTGCCTGACAATCCGACCGGGCCGGCTGCCGGGGAACTGAAAGTGTTTCGTGGCGGATCCTGGAATGAAGACCCTGAGGTCGCACGATCCGCCGGCCGTAACGCTGGCGCGCCGGATCGAAAAAGTTACTTGACGGGACTGCGTTGTGCGCGAAGTGAACATGACTCGTTGCGCGAAGCGCAAGCAGCGGTACGAGACCATACGAGTTCTCGCGAGTGACGCCTCACGAATAAAACGTCACGCACGATGAATGAAAAACGAGAAGGCCGGATTATGAAGGTGTCGCCAAAGTTTTTGTCTGCAAAAATGCTCCGGTATGTCGGGCTTTCTGTGACGAATTCTATCCTCCCCCCAGTGCGACTGTGAACGTCAGATCTGCATCGACGCGTCGAACCTTGACTGAAACGCGTTGTCCGGGAGTTGTCTGCTCGATCAGATAATTCTTCAGCTGGGCCGCATCGAGAATCTCCTGGTCTTCGATCGCTAGCAAGATATCGTGCTTTTGAATGCCGGCTTCTTTCGCCGGATTTGCCACATCCTTTACGGCCATGCGCCACTTGGTTCCATCCTTCACGGAGGTCATGTGAATCCCCATTTTTGAGAATGTAAGCGGTTTGCCTGTGAGGGCTGCGTTCACAATCCGCTCGGCGAGCGTCCCTGGAATGGCGAAGGTCATGCGGCTGCAATGGGCCTGCGTCTCTTCTTTTTCTGTTTGGATAATGGCGTGCATGATTCCGACGATGTTCCCTTGGGCATTGAATAGTCCCCCTCCTGAGTTGCCGTTGCAGGCGGAGAGGTCGGCTTGGATCAAACGTGTCTCGACCGTTTGGAGGAAGGTGTTCGTATTTCCAAGCCGGCCGAAGGCCATGGTGGGGCCCCAGCCGAGTGGATAGCCGACGGTGAAGACTTCCATTCCGGGGGCGACATCTCCAGTGGCGAAGGCTGCCCCTGTCTGCAGTTTGGATCGATGCGGTTCGGAGACACGATAGATCACGACATCCATGAACGCGCTGTCTCCGACGAGGTCGGCAGGGAGTTCATGGAGATCGTTGGTGAGGATGCGCACATGCTTCTGAATAATAGTGCCAGTCGAGGGGTCGTGTTTCTCCGCAGCGTGTCTGGCGGTAACGACATAGCCATCTTGCAGGTGAAAGCCGGTTCCTCGGACCACGATCTTTCCTGGTTTCTCCGGCGTGCGTTGATCTTGGGTATCCTCAAGAATGCCAACAGTGGCTTGTTTAGCGCGCAGAAATGTGTCCTGGCCGAGCGACGTCGGCTCTGCGCTAAGCGGAGCAGTGAACATCGTGACGCCGGCAAAAACCACGACCGTCAATAGGTGTGAAGAAGGTGAAGAGAAGAAACGACGGTTGTGCATGGATGATCCTTTCAAGCGAAGTTCACGTATCGACACAATACGATCATCATCAGACAGGGATGTTTCCGAAAGGGTAGGGGACAAGGTGTCCGCTTTCCATTTCACGGCCTAACTAAGGGTTGAGCGATGTTGAAGGTAAATTAAAGGGTGCGTTCTTCCTAATGTCTCGGACTTTTCCACCCGCCTTTCTACTTCCCGGCGTCCATCGCGCATCTAAAGCCCGTCGATTCATTCCGAATCTTCGGATCGCTTTCTACGCGGGTGAAGATGCGAACCGTGGGGGTTTCGTTCTGCCATCCTGCTCCTCGAATGATTTTCTTTGTGCCCGTGTCCGGGCCTACGGGATTTTTCGCAGGGCTCTTCTCATAGTAGCGATCGTCGTACCAGTCGTTAACCCATTCCCATACATTGCCGGCCATGTCGTAAGCGCCGAACGGGCTCTTGCCTGCCTCGTAGCTTCCAACGGGCATGAGGGTCTTCTCGCCGATCCACGGTTGATTGAAATTGAGATGTTTCATGGTTGGCTCAACATTGCCCCAAGGGAATCGTCGATCGGTGGTGCCTTTTGCCGTTTTCTCCCATTCCGCTTCGGTCGGGAGCCGTTTGCCCACCCATGTGCAGTAGGCTTCGGCGTCAAACCAATCCACATTGATGACGGGCCGATCGGCCAGTGAGTCAGGGATGGTGTTGCCTTGCCAGAGATTCCTCGTGGGGTTCTTGGAGTTCTGTGGGACACGATGGTCTGTGGCTTTGACGAACTCCAGATAGCGGCCGTTCGTCACCTCAAATTTATCGATAAAGAAGGTGTCCACAAACACGTCATGGCGCGGATATTCATCGCGTCCACCGTCCCGGTCGCCAAGTGGAACACCCATCGGAAACGAGCCGGCTAGAACCTCAACCATCGGCGCACCGTCTTTGCCCGTCGGTGACGCGAGCAGGGCCTGAGATGGCTGCTCGGCTGCGAGGAGCGGGGCCACGTTGAACAGGACACAGAGTATCGTCGAAGCAAGCAATGGTCGGATAGACATCGTGGCGCACTCCTTAGTTCAAGAGAGAAACCGAAAGGATCGTACCATAGCTGAGAGAGGAGGTGCAGCCACCGGCCAGATTGAGACGGGCTGGGCCATAGGGATTCCCAATTGACGGAGCCTAGATGTCTCCCTACCACAGACGGACACGATTGAGGAGGGCTATGAAGTCTCCGCTCCATTGAGGGTTACGCCATGTAACGCTGCATGTTACGAAACCCGTGCGTTCTATGAACAATTGTTGGAAATCAAGGTGGTATTGGAGCTGGACTGTATTTCATCTCCGGATCGGGTAGGGACGCTTTTCACCAGATCCCACCGTCCGAGCTTGCCATGTATCAGTTCTTAGGAGGGGGCAATTGTTGGATCACATCGGCGTAATTCTTGAGAGGCTTGGAGCCGTCGACCAGATGTATCAGAAGGTCGACCCACCTTTACGGAGCTGGGCGGGCGGGTTGCGAACTCGCCGAAACTGCATTGTGACGGCAGCGATTCCTTATACTTTTTCGATCCCGACGGGACGGTCTTCCAAAGGTCGTACGAACCGACCGCCAGTAAACCAGAACTCACACGTGTTACGAGTATGAAGATTTGCGACTGGGGTATCGAACAAGCAGCAGCTCAGCCTGGCGCCATGGGTCTGGGTTCAAGGGGAGAGGCCGACCACTCTCAACAGAAGAGTGTGCGTATCGCCGCCGGCGGCGATAGTGACAGAAAGTATAAGAGTCGCCAGCTATGCCGATTGGCGCCCACTGATCCTCTGACCATCGTTCATGTATAATGCGGCCTAGGGGTTGACAGCTTATGGGAAGTTCAGTATCGTTCGGTCGCTTAACTTGACGAAGCTGACCACTCGGTCGTGTCGTGAAGGGGAGCGCGATCGCAAATTACTTTTTCGACATAATAAGTTTTAAGTATTGCTGGCTGTGTTACTCACCATTTCAAGGAGGCTGTTCCATGTTTAGGCACAAGCTACGGGGTTCTGTATCTACCCGCATGCTGGGCGCGATGGCGGCGATTGCCCTGATTGGGGTTCCGCTCGCATCGGCTGAGAATTCCTCACAGCCTGGGCAGACGTCGTTGCAACATGTCGGGATGAATCATCAGCTGCCTGGTTGGGCGGAGAAACTCAAAGGTCAGACGATCGTCGAGGATGCAATGAGCGGCAAGCCCGAGCGTGCTGCGATGGTTGAACAGCAGCATCAGCGGATCATGGAGCATATGGCCCAGGATCCCCAGATGCAGGGTGTCAACACCGGGATGTACAACACCTCCTCCATGATGCATCAGTACGGAGCCGGTGGCCAGGACCTACTTCTCGTGTCCGATCCTCGCGTGGAACCGGTGGCAATGACCGGCGGTGGAAAGTGTCCGGCGACGGCCCCGGTAAAGCAGTACAACATCTCTACGATCAACGTCGAGATTACGCTCAACCAGTGGCTCGATTTCTATCCCGGCTACATGTACGTGCTGGATGAGGATCTGGATAAGGTGCGCGCCGAAGAAACCAAGAACAAGGAAGCCCGCGACAAGGAAGGGTTCGATCCAGGCGCCGTGATTCCAGGTGTACAGGCCCAGTGGATTCAGCCGCTCGTATTCCGCGGGAACCAGGGCGACTGCATCAAGATCAAGCTTTCAAACAAGCTGGAAGAAGGCGGCGGACCGGTCAGCCTGCATATTCACGGGTCGAGCATGGTGGTGAGTGCCACCGGCGCTGCGGCGACGACGACCAACCCCGACTCTATCGTTGACGAGAAGAAAACCGGCGAGTTCGAGTGGTATCTCCATCCAAATCTTCAGGAAGGTGTCCGCCAATTCCATACCTACGCTCAAGATCGTGAGTTGACGGTGATGGGCTTGTTCGGCGCGTTTGTCGTCGAGCCGCGCGGGTCGAGCTATCTGGAGCCGCTTGGCGCAGGCGATCCCACGCCCGCCTCCAGCGGCTGGCAAACAATCATTAAAAACGGGACCGGTCCGGACTTTCGCGAGTTTGTGCTGATCTATCATGAAATCGGTGACGAAGCCTTCCGCCCGCTCAATAGGAAGGGTGACTTCCTGCCGCAGCGCGATCCGCTGACCGATACCTATCGTCCGGGTGGCCGCGCGATCAACTATCGCAGCGAGCCGTTCGGTATCAACAATATGCACCTACAGCACGAGTACTTTGGGTTCGAAGACGAGTCGATGGGCTACAGTTCCTACACGTTCGGCGATCCCTCTCCGACGATTCCCCGTTCCTATATTGGCGATCCGGCCAAGTTCCGCTTGGTGCACGGTGGATCGGAAGTCTTCCACTCGCACCATCCGCATGGTGGAACCATTCGGTGGCCACGCAGCCCTCGGGCGATCGATGACATGAACCTCTGGGCGACCGCAGTGAACGGGCCGGTGAAATATCCTGTGATTCGTGCGAAGACAGACCGGGTAGACGTCGAAGTTATCGGTCCGTCAGAAGCCCTCGATCTCGAGACGGAGTGTGGCTCCGGTCTCTGCCAGCAGTTGGCGGGTGATTTCCTCTTTCATTGCCACGTTGCCCACCATTATGTGTCGGGCATGTGGGGCTACTGGCGCGTGTATAACACCATCCAGCAGGGAGACCTGCGGAACGACGTGATGCCGGATCTGCGTGAGTTGCCGGACCGCAAGGGCCGGATCAGGACTCCGATCTCCTCGGATAAGCTCGTCGGCCAGACGGTCGATTGGTTCGGCAAAGCCTTTACCATCACCGACAAGGGCAAAAGCAACTGGACGACGAACCCGGCTACCATCACGGTGAAAGATTGGGTCACGATGCAGCTGCCGACGATGGGTAAGCCTGGCCACAAAGATGATGAGAAGGGTCAGCTTGTGTCCTATGATGCCACGGTGTTGGACTGGGCCTGGGACGGCAATCGTGCAATGAGTGAGAAGGAGAGCACGACGGACAATCCCAAGTACAAGTCGGCCCATCCGGGCAAGCGCCATCCGATCATGTTCGAGCCGTTGACCGGCAAGGTGGCCTGGCCTCACCTGACGCCGCATTTTGGCAAGCGGGTGATGTTTTCCCCGAATCACTCCGGTGCGCCTTGGCTGGAGATGATCCGCCGAGATGCGAATGGGGGAGAAAGCAATGACCAGGCGAAGCCGGGTGAGAACGGCGTGTGGAGCCTCTGTCCAGAGAATGCTGGGCGGAAGGAATTCAATGTCCACTTCATCAAGCTGCCGATCATGATCGCCAAGGGCCAGGGCAAGGAGCCGCCGGTGATCGATCCGAACGGATTGATCTACGTGCTCCATGAAGAAGAACAGGCGATTCGTGCCAACGACGACCTAAAGTATCCCTTGGTCGTACGTGGCAACATCTACGACTGTGTCGATTGGACTTTGACCAGTGAGTGGGACGACGACGATTACACAAACTTCCAGTCGTCGAAGATTAACACCCACTGGCATTTTCTCCAGTTCGACAACCAAGCGTCGGATGGTGTGATCACCGGCTTCTCCTACGAACAGTCGGTCCGCCCGTTCACGATGCTGGAAAAAAAGAACAAGAAGGGATTGCCGCTCCCGATGAACACGCTGATGACTGCGCCGGCGAAAACGGGCGCGACCTCGCTGTCCGTGAAGAATGCAGGCCAGTATCACGTCGGCACGCTGATCCTCGTCGGCGCCGATAATGTGAAGGGCAATGAAATCGCTCGGATCAAGGCAATCAAGGGCAATACGATCGTCTTGACGAAGGGTCTCAAGCACGATCATCCGGCGAACGACATCGTGACGGTGGAGTTTGTTCGGCAGCGGTTCTGGGTCGATGCGGATGTGGGAACGGTCTTCTGGCACGACCATGCATTCGGTGCAACCACCTGGCCGCACGGCGGGTTCGGAACCTTTATTGCTGAACCGGTAGGATCAACTTATCACGATCCGAAGACCGGGAAGGCGATCAGAAGCGGTCCGGTTGCGGACATTCGCACGGTTGAGCCAGTCGGCTACGGGGTGAACAACAGCTTCCGTGAATTGATGGTGCAAGTGCATGATACTGTGCCGCACACCGTCAACATTGTAACTGCCGGCAATCCGCCTGGGCAGCCGATCGAAGTGGCGCTTGAGGCAGGTAAGACCGTGTCGTTCATGATGCCGGAGAAAATTTATATGACCCCGATGCCGTTCCTGAACGGCGGGACTCATACTACCGGAAGCGGCTTGAACTTCAGGGCCGGTCCGATCGCCCAGCGGTTGGCCACCAATCCTGACGTATCGCAGGCGTTCAACAGCCAGATCCATGGTGATCCTTACACGCCGCTTCTGAGGGCGTACGTTGGAGATACGATGGTGTTTCGATTGTTACATACGTTGATGAATGAGACGATGACCTGGACTCTCGCCGGCCATACCTTCCTCAGCGAACGGTATGCAGGCGATGCGAATCGGAAGAATTCGATGCATATAGGAATTGCGGAGCGCTACGACCTTGTGGTGCCGCAAGCTGGTGGACCGCGGTTGCAAGCGGGTGACTACATCCATTTCAATGGCCGGTCCTCAAAGTTCTCCGAAGGGGCTTGGGGCCTTCTGCGTGTCTATGACAAGGAGCAGACTGACCTGAAGAAACTCCCGGCCGGTTTCTCGATCAAGGGCGATATTCCCAAGGCGTTGCCGGTCTGTCCGGCTGACGCGCCGGTGAAGAATTTCAACGTCGTGGCTTTGGACTATCCGGCCATGAAGTTCAACGCCAAGGCGCCGGAGTCCATTGAGGTGGACTTTGAGCGGACGATCCAAATCAGTAACCCCGAGGCAAAGATCTATGCCTTGGAAGAGGACACCGCAAAGGTGGCGAGCGGTATGCATCCGATGCCGCTTACGCTTCGTGTGAATGTCGGCGATTGCGTCAAGGTCAACCTGAAGAACAAGATGAAGGGCAGCAAGGCCTCCTTCTCCGCGATCGGGTTGGCGTTCGATCCGAAGGATTCCATGGGCGCCAATGTCGGTAATAACCCGGGCGATCAGACGATCGCTCCTGGAGCCGAGCGAATCTATACCTACTATGCAGATCCGTTTAATGGTGAGACCACGTCGTTGGTGTGGGATTGGGGCAACGTGATGACGAATCCACGCAATGGGCTGTTCGGTGCGGTGGTGGTCGGCCCGAAGGGGTCCAAGTATCGTGACCCAAAGACCGGCGCCGATCTCTCGAATAAGAATGCCTGGGCCGCCGACGTGATTATCGATCGCTCGGTGCCGGGGAATGAGATGCGGGCGAATTATCGCGACGTGGCGTTGTTTTTCCAAGACGAAGATAACATCATCGGCACGAGCTTCATGCCCTACGTACAGAACGTGGCGGGTCTGACCGGTGTCAACTATCGGTCGGAACCATATAAGTATCGTGAAGAGCAGGGTTGCTCGCTGGGCAAGATGTTCCAGCCTTGCAAGGCGGACAAGCCGGAGGATCCTGCCACTCCGCTCATTGAAGCGCATACGGGCGACCCGGTGCGTATCCATGTGATCGGGGCGAGCAATGAGCAGAACGGAATGTTCAGTGTCGAAAAGCATGAATGGCCGATTGAACCCTTCATGCGCGGGGCGGATTTGATCAGCGTGGTCGAGTTTGCCGGTTCGGAAGTTCTCGATGCGTTCCTACCCTCGGCAGGCGGGCCGTACCGCCTTCCTGGTGACTATGTATATAGCAACCAGCGGTTGCCGTATTCCCAGTCTGGACAATGGGGCTATGTGCGTGTGTTGCCGTCCGGTGACACACGGTTGCTGCCTCTTGTCGGCGCCGGTGTAGGGATGAAGAGCGCATCGGTTGAGCAATCGGGGCAGATTATTCCGGTCTCTGCGAAGTAAGATCTCACATTCTGCGGTGCGCAGGATGTGGCGTATTTAGGAGAAGGGGGAGGCCAACGGCGTCCCCCTTTTTCTTTGGTGCGACAGTTTGATACGATGAGAGAGTGTCCGGCTCACTCATATGCAGGAATCGTGGAGGAATCATGAGGATGTTATCGGTCGTGTTGTGCGGATGGTTGGTGCTGGGCCTTTCTGCCGCTTGGGCGTATGAAGAGACTCAGGTCAAGGACGGAGGCACAATCACAGGCAAAGTGACAATCACGGAAGGGGTACCGATTCCCAAAGGGTTCAACCTGATCACGTTTCCTGATCCGGTCTACTGCGGTCGGATTTCCACCGGAACGGGCTGGCGCATTCTTCAAGAGTTTTCTGTTGCGGCCGACGGTGGACTCAAAGATACAGTCGTCGTGTTGCTGAATGTGGCGAAGGGGAAGCCCTTCACGTTCGAGCCGCCGACGATTGAAGCACGAGACTGCCGGTTTCTTCCGTTTGTCAGCGTAGTCAAGGATCGATCGGAGGTGAATGTCGTGAACCTGGATCCCGTGTTTCACGATATTCAAGCCTATGAAACCTCTCATCTCGGTCCCAGAGTGCTGTTTAACACACCGTTG
This sequence comes from Nitrospiraceae bacterium, assembly GCA_041748925.1. Lineage (GTDB taxonomy): Bacteria > Nitrospirota > Nitrospiria > Nitrospirales > Nitrospiraceae > Palsa-1315. The sequence continues at coordinate 31,451 of JBGTCI010000045.1, forward strand.
CCCATGAACCCTCATCATAAGCGCAATATCGGGGCTGACAGCCACGAACACCTAGCGGGCCAGCCGATGAAGGAAATCATTCGTATGACGAAAGACCGCCGTATTTTTGTCATGCAATGTGGATTCCATGCCTATATGGAAAGCTGGGGGATGGCTGTCGACAATCCATATTATGCCATCACGCAGGCAGATGGGACATTTTCGCTTCGTGACGTGCCTCCCGGAGACTACACCTTGGCGGCATGGCATCCTGGCGTGGGGACAATGACGGAAAAGAACGTGACGGTTTCGGCTAAACAGACCGTCGAATCCGACTTTGTTTTCCAGTCCCCCAAGGGACGACGTTCTGCTCAGGAGATCGTAGAGAACCCCCACTTCGGATTGAGCGCCTTGGGTAAATCCATAGATATCAGGCCGACACTGGAACTACAGAAGCCGTGAGGCGTCAAACGTGAACCCTTCGGTATTGCTTTAGGGTAGGCGTAAAGAACAAGGGGAAAAAATGATAAGACGCAGCGGGAGTGGGGTGACGGTGGCCGTGGCATTCATGCTGGCCTGTGCTGTTCCCACACTTGCCTACGATGTGATCGAGGTGCAGCATGGCGGGACAGTTGAGGGTACGATCACACTCAATGGTGCCGTACCGGAACCCAAAGGCTTCAACCTCATCACGTTTCCCGATCCGGCTTACTGTGGGCGTATTTCCAATGGGCGAGGCTGGCGACTTCTTCGTGATTTCGTCGTGAATGAACGTGGTGGATTGAAGGATGCCATCGTCTTGTTGGAGGGGATTGAGGCGGGAAAATCATTTGAACTATCCGTCCCTCTGATCGAAGCGCGGGATTGCCAGTTTGCTCCCTTCATGACCGTCGTTCGGAATGGCCATGCGGTGGAAGTTGTCAACATGGATCCGGTCATGCACGATATCCAGGGTTACGAGACCTCGATCGAAGCCGGTGCGCGCGTGTTGTTCAATACGCCCTTAGTCATGAATCATCAACACCACCGTGGCGACATCCATGCGATGCACAATCATGCACCGGGAAAGTCGTTGGTTGGGCCACTTTATTTGAACAAAGGGCGGCGGACGTTCTATATGCAATGCGGCTTCCACGCCTATATGGAAAGTTGGGCGATGGCCGTCAATAATCCCTACTACACGCTGACCGGCGAGAATGGCGCTTTCACCATCGAGAACATCCCACCAGGCACCTATCAGTTGGTAGTGTGGCATCCTCAGACCGGTCCTGGTGTCACCAAGATGGTGACAATTCAGCCGGACGGAAAGCTGATCGAACATCTCTCACTCCTTGCGCCGAAAGGGAACCGTTCTGCCTTCAAGGTGATGGATAATCCCCGCTTCGGCCCAGACACGCTGGGATACTCAGTCGACATCCAGCCACTCGTAGAGCATCAGCACTGAACCTCCATTTCCGTTATCGCAGGTGTAAGGCCTTCAGGTGGGTGTTCTGCCTCGGGCTTATCCTGTGGGTGGGGCAGGAAGGGCTGCCGTGCGATGCGACGGGTGACGACGGAGCCACTTCCTCTGCGGAGTTCACTGCTTCGCTGCTGAAGACAGTGAAAGGTCGGCAATACCATGCGCAGGTATTTGCGAAACAATATCGGCTGCGGCTTGAATACAAGTATGCCATTCGAACTGAGTATGGGTATGCGGCAATCAAAATCATCCGGTTGGATAGATCCGAGACCTGGTATTTGCTGGCGCAACAGAAGGAACTGTTGGTGACCACGCTGGACGCCGATGATCTGCTTCTGATTCACTCCATCTTACCGGGGGAGCGGGATCGAATCCTGGTTGGTGACGCGACGGTGGCTGGTCGCACTGCCCAACTCTTCGAAGTCCAGACAGACTATCAAGGTCGAGTCGAGCGGTTCTACGAGTGGGTGGATATGGAAACAGGTGTGGTGTTGAAACTCGTCAGCCGGGATCGAGAATGGTCTTTTGAGTATGAACGGTTCAGATTGTCGCTTCAGCCGGACTATTATTTTGAGGAGCCGCAGGGATATAGAAAACGCACAACGACGGCTGTGCCGAGGAGACAGGGGCAGGAAGATGCTGAGTGACCAATTTAGGCGCAGGCGTTCGTGTCGTTGGAATCGGCTGGCCGCAGTTACGGTTGCCGGGTTCTATCTGTGGACTGGAGCGAGCCAGTTGCCGCTGGCTGCCGGGGCCTCATCTGTTCAGAAAGAAGTGCAAGAGGCCTTCGACAAGCAACAGTACGAACAGGTGGTTGAGCGGTTGGCCAATCTGGAGAAAGAACAGGGCGCTGCTCCGGACATGTATCGGCTTAAGGTCCGCTCCTATCTCAAACTTGGTAATCCAAAGAACGCACTCGACGAGTACGACAAGCTGGAAGTCTCGCTTAAGCAAGATGAGGTCTCTCTTCTTCGTGAGGTCTCGATGGGGTTCATCGTCATCCTGGTGAAGGACATGCGTGAACAAATGCGCGGGGCAGCCTACACGGCGCTTAAGGAGGTGGACTCGGACGAAGTGGTCCCCTATTTTGAAGATGGCTTGAGCGATGGGTCTGGACCAGTCCGTGCTCTAGCCGTCGAGGGGCTCGGTCGATCCGAGGCGGGGCGGAGATCGCCAAAATTGCGCGCAGCGATCGAGGATCAAGCCGGATTGGTGAAGGCGCGCGTGGTGAAAGTGCTCGGTCGATCGGGAGATCCAGGAGTGCTGTCGTTAGTCGAAGCGGCTTCCAAGGACGAACTCGCTCCGGTTCGTATCGCGGCGTATGGCGCGCTGATCAGGCTCGGCAAGAAAGAGTTCTGGGCTGAATTGCAACAGGCCGCAGCGTCGCCGAATCCTGAGGATCGAGCCGATGCGATTCGTACGATAGCCGAGCTGAAAGACCAGCGTGGTGTCCCTATCATGATAGAGGCGTTGACATACAAGCAGCCCTCAGTTCGTGGAGCTGCAGCCAGGGGGCTGGGGCATCTCGGGCACAAAGAGGCTAGGGGACAGATTGAGGAGCTATTGAGAGATCCTGTGCCTGCGGTGCGCGAATCTGCCGCGGGGGGCCTGGCAGAATTGGGAGGACCGGAGTCGGTGCCGGCACTCAATCGAGCGCTCAGTGACGGCAACTTTACCGTGCGTGCCTCAGCGATTGCCTCGTTGCTCCAACTTGGCCAGCCCTACTCAACGGTGTCTTTCACAGCACAATCCATGGCCCAACAGAACGATATGGCCATGCGTGCGTCTGTCGCCTATGCCCTTGGGAAGGCGACTAAGGCTAACGTCCTCGGCGCGGTTTCCCTGTTAGCCAGTTTGACGGCTGATCCGCTTCCTGGTCCGAAAATTGTGGCGCTTCGATCCCTCGGGCATATTGGGGATCGTGAGATTGTTCCACTCCTGAAGGAAGCCCTTCACGATACGAATGATGCGGTGCGAGCCACCGCGGCAGGGGCACTGCTTCACGTGCTCCAACAGAAGAAATAGACCTCTGCCCACGCATTGATACCTCCTCCCCTAAAAATAGAGATAGAAATTTTGTGGGAGGTGTAAAACGACCTTGCCTGCCGCGTCACACGCCTCATTCTTTGACCGTCATCTTCATCGCAACCGGATTCAGAGGATTATCGAATTCGTCGCGCGCAGCGGCGACGATTTTGTCCACCACCTCCATACCCCGAAAGACCTCGCCGAAGACGGTATAAGTTCGGTCCAATCCACTGGCGTCGGCCACACAGATATAGAACTGAGAGCCGTTATCGTTGGGATCCCGCGTGCTGTTGCTCTCGCGTGGCACTTTGGCCATCGCGACAGCGCCCCGTTTATGCGGCCGATCACTGGTTTCCGGATTCAGCCAGTAACCAGGACTGCCAGACCCGTGTAGGGAACGGTCTGGATTCTTGCTCAGCGGATCGCCACCCTGAATGATGAAACCAGGAACGACGCGGTGGAAAGTAGTTCCATCATAGAATCCCATCTTGACGAGCTTGATGAAGTTCTCGACGTGACGCGGAGCGTCGTCGGGGTAGAACCGAATCTTGATCTCACCGAACGGCGTGGTAATGGTCACGCGCGGATCGATTTTTTGAAATTGCATAGTCATGCGACCAAACTAGCAAGGATAACGTTCAAGAGGCAATGGGGAACGTAAGGCGTGAGGGGTCGATCGAGATTCGCCTAACGCCTTACGTTTCACGCCTCACGATGAAGCCCTTTCCCTGGATCGATTTTGATCCACAAGACTCCACCCACGATGGCTACGGCTGCGGCGACGCCTAACGAGACCGGCCAGCCCCACTGATGGGCCAGCCACGGCGTCAGGGTCGGTGAGATGGCCCCGCCGATATTGGCACCGGTGTTCATGAGCCCAGACAACGTCCCAGCATGGGCTTTGGACAGGTCGGTTGTAGAGGCCCAGTAAGCGCCGACCGAGAAATAGAGCCAGCCTGCGCCGAATGACAGACTGGTGATCGCCAGAAAGGGAGAATCGACGACGCCACCCAGGGCAATTGCGCACCCGGCCAGGACCATGCCGGTCATACCGGCCACAGCCCGTCCGGTGGTCAGCCCGTAGCGGGCCGCAAGTCGATCGGTTACCCAGCCGCCCAGCGGACAAAACACCAGCATGGCCAGAAAGGGAGCCGAAGCGTAGAATCCGCCACGAAGCACGTCAAACTCTCGGACATTCACGAGATAGAGGTAGAACCAGGACAAATAGACGTAGGCGACATAGCCAAGGCAACTATAGCTGATCACCAACCACCAGATGGTGGGCGTCCGGCTGAATGTTCGCCAGGGCACAGCTGTGGCGGTGGCAGCGGCAGTCGGCTCACGCTTGAGCAGGGCCTGTTCGCCTGCATTCACCCAGGGGTGTTCGTGCGGATGGTTGCGCGAGAAGAGCCACCAGAGGAGTCCCATCCCGATTCCGAGCAGGCTCGCGAGATAGAACACCGTCTGCCATTTCCAGTTGACCATCACCCAGGCGGCAATGGGCGGGGTCATCGCGGAACCTAACCCGATGCCTCCGATCGCGATCCCGATGCCGAAGCCTCTCGCGTCAGCCGGGAACCAGTTGGTGACGGCGCGATTGAAGGCAGGCAGCGCCACGGCTTCTCCTACCCCCAGGCAGAACCGCACAAGCATCAACGCGCCGATAATTCCGACGAGGTTTGCGAGGGGAGTTGCGGCGACGATGGCGGTCAATGCCGTACAGATCGACCACCAGAGAAGCGCGGCAGTGAGAACCACCCGAACTCCCCAGCGATCGGCCAGCCATCCACCGGGAATTTGAAACATGGCATAGCCGACGACGAAAGCCGAGAAGACCCAGCCCATCTCTTGATCGGTCATCCCATAGGCCGGCATCATCTGCCGCGCGGTCACTGAGATATTGACCCGGTCGATATAGGTGACAACGCTGATGAGAAACAGCAGGGCGAGGATGAGCCAACGAATCCGTGAAGGGCGAGTCGTCAGTGTGTTCACAAGGTTGAGTCGTGCAGGCTGTTCATTGGGATGCCGGTGTCGGATTATACAGACTCCCGACTTGTGTCACTAGATAAGAGAAGGAGGCCTGATCGGTCTGCTATGCTCGCAGAACGCGCGCGATGAAACGCTGCTCATCCGGTGCGCGCAGTCGAGAACAACCTTGGCCACTCCCCAAAGGAGAGGTAGCGAGAATTGGAAGACTCTTGCTCAGGAAAAAGCCAGTCTCGTGTGAACGGCTGCCAAGCAGCCGTGGGCTAGCTCAGGCGATATATTCGGAAGGCTTCACCCCGCCCGTCGCGTATGAGCGGCCTCTCACATCTCGTCGTTCGGTTCTCAGCGCTCCTCACGATTCATGTGAACATCTTTAACTTTGCAATGCCTCTCTGTGGTGTATACCTGGTTTTGAGTCAGCACGCGAGATAAGATATTCGACATGAAGGTTACGTGACCTTCTGATTCTAGTGGAGGGCAACCATGGCCGGTCACGGCATTCGAAAGTCATCGCGCGATTTCTGGTTCTCTCTGGGCGTTGTTGCGGTCTTCTCGGGGGCCTCTTCTTTTTCATGGGTGGTGCCTGTCTGGCTCGGGCAGGTGAGCTACTGCAAGGAAAGTCTGAGACCCAGAGCATGGATATGGATCGACATGATCATGCCGAGGGGACTGTCGATATGATGGTTCCCCATCAGAAACATCGCGGGCCACATATGAAGTGGACGGCATTGCGAACGGCGAATGCGGACGATGCCGGACGTGCCGATCAAATCGTTCAGACTCTGCGACAGGCGCTTGCCAAGTACAAGGATTACCGAGTGGCCATGGACGACGGCTATGCCCCGCTTCATCCAGAGCGAAAGCCGAAGCATTACCATTTCGCCAATAAGCAGCGCCGATTCCTGGCGAAGGTCCGCTTTGAGCCGGCTGAACCAACGGCGCTCTTATACAAGAAAACTGGGGATGGTTATGAGCTAGAAGGGGCGATGTACACCGCGCCGAGGGACATGAGCGAGGATCAGTTGAACGAGCGCGTTCCGTTGAGCGTTGCGCAGTGGCATGCCCACGTCAATCTTTGTTTCCAGCCGGACGGCAGTAGACGCCGCATGACCGGAAACAACTCGGGTTCAAGGGCACGATTGCCACGGAATCAGAGTGTCAGCAAGCCGGCGGACGATTCGTTCCACAAGCTGGTGGATGGATGATTCATGTCTATCCTTTCGAAGCGACTCCCGTAAAGATCTGGACACATTAAGCGGCGAAGAAGCAGAGCCGATGGTGTCTACCGAGGGTGAAGAGTTACAGCGACTTCAAGCGAGGATATCGACGTATTCGACTTGACTGCTGGGTGGGGGAATTGGAAGTCCGTCTAGCTCTTTGTCGCGGCCAGGTCGTTGACCAAGTTACGGAAGGTATCGTTCTTCATGAAGCGCTGAAAGGACGAGTTCTTGCGTGGATCGGGCATCTTCTCTTCGCCAGGATTCTGATTCTTGCGATGGCGAAACGCTGTCGTAAGCGACTGCATCGCATGATCGCGGTCGTTCATTTCCGCAAACGTGCAGGCCAAATTGTAGTGGAACATCGGGTAGGTGGGGTCGGCCTGTATTCCCTGCTCAAGCGTGGCCTTTGCTTTCTTGAGATGACCGGTCCTCCCATAGGCGATACCTAAACTGTCTATAAGACCGCGCCAAAGAGTCCTGTCCAGTTGCGGCTCTGCTTTTTCAAGTTCGAAAGCTTCCTGAAGTAGTGGAATGGCTTCGGCGTATTTGCTCTGCTGGTAGAGAGCGTTTCCTCTACTGAGTAATTGCATGCTGCTGGGTGGGGCAGGCGGCGGAAGCCGTACGAACTCTTTAAGTGGAGCCGGAGCTGGGAGGCGGACCATCTCTTTGGGCGGAGCTGGAGCTGGGGGAGGCACTATCTCTGAGGGGGGTGGCTGTAAGCGAAGGGTCTTAAGAATAGATTGAAAGAACCGTGCATCGGCCGTGGTGTATTGTGCCTTCGAAAGATGGATGTCGGCATACACGTTGTCTTGCGCGATGCACGCATACACATTCTTTTGATCCACCCGGACTCCACGGAATTTCTGAATTGTATACTCAAGAGTCGGTATCTCACCGGTGGTGTTGAGTGCGACGTCCTGCCCACGGGCGACAGACGAGTCATTCTGTATCAGTCTGAGCTGTTCCAGGCATCCTTTTGCAGAAGCCTTCGTCGGGACTTTTTCAAGTGTGATAGACACGTCGAGTCCTGTCTTGGGATGGGTGGCCATAAGATAGCGGCGACCGTCGGGTTTTACCTGGTCTATCTCCTTCTTGAAACCGGATAAGTCGATCGAAAGTCCCAGGCCCTTCTCTGGCCACGTCACAAATGTCGGAGGTTCGTTGCTTCCCGAAATCGTCTGTGAGGCGCCAGTGGGCTCCGCAGGCATGAAAAGCCATAGGCTGACAGCGCAACCTGCGATAACGCTCACAACACCGGATTGTGTGGTTCGGCGCGTCATGTGAGTTCCTCTGACGACAAGATATGGTTCTTGTATGGCCAGTGTAAGACCTGGCCGGCCTCGCCCAAAGAGAAATACTGTTTGAAGCATGAGTTCAACGGGAGCATGTACCCGAACTCGTTGCTACGCAAAATACAGACCTCGTCGAATCCTCGCGGAGCGGACCGTTGCCTTAGCCCGCATTTTTATGAGTGTGTCTGTTGATTACAGCTCCGCGCCCCATCTCACGATGTTGTTCAGCGATTACCTAAACGAACCATCATGATGCGGATTAACGAGCCTTCTGTGGAAATTCAGGAGGCGATGGATGAGCAGGAGTCACAGCCTGAGGGAGTTGAAATGGAGGGTTGTGTAGTTGAAGAGGAGGGCCAAGGTTCATTGACGGACTAGGCGGCGGCTGTACGGTAACGTGGGGCTGGCCACCCGGTGGATCAAGAACGGATTCGACATTTCCTGCGTGATCCTTGTACACATATGCGCCACCCTCTGAACCCAGCGCTTGCTTTAAACGCTGATTAAAACCTGGCGCTTGAATTCGTAGTTCGTCAAGTGCAAGCAACATGTCTGGCCATGCCGCTCCCACAATAACGAGAAAGATGACCATCTTGTACATCACGACATTCTAGTACGGACTCAGGTCTGGTTGCATGTCCGTAGCTCACGTGGAAGAAGGAAAAGAGCTAGTTCGATACGATACGTAAATTGGCTGGCGCGAGGGGTGGGGTGATGTCGGTCGTACTTCTGAATTCGTAAGCGCCGATATCTGAGGTTGGTCCAATCGGGCGCAAGGTATCTGCTCGGTCTTCTCGCACATCGCTTCTGGTCATGCCGGTGTCGCGGGCGGGGGAGTTGGACAAAAGCTGATAGTCGTTACTGGTTGGGTTGACGAAGAGGGCGGCTGGTGTAGCCACCACAGAGTCTCGATCCTGGCTGGTTTGTTGTTGCCACTGGGCCAAGTTCCGCACCGAGCCGTCGTCTATCGTGAACCGCTCCATCACGATGTTATGGTTGCTGGTGAAGCCGGGAAGGCTGTCGGCTGAGATGTCGATGCTGCCCCGGGACGAATGATTGTTGTGCAGAATGTTATTCACGACGGAAGTGCCGGCGCTGCCGTTTTGTATGTTCAACGCCCAGCGGCCGTCGGAGGCCATGGTGATGGTGTTATGCGCCACGAGGTTGTTTGTAGACCCAGCGGCTCCATCGATCCGGTACAGCGAGATCCCGCTTGCATGGTTATTGTAGAGCAGGTTATTAAGAAACCGTGAGTTCTGGACCCCGTCTGCGTTGATGCCGGACCCGCCTTGCCGGCCATTGTCGTAGATTACATTCTTTTCCACGACCGCATTGACGATCAGGCCATTGCCTCCTTGGCTCAAATCTCCGTTCATGTGAATGCCGTTTCCTGCGTTGCCCCAGACCTGGTTGTTCCGCACAATGGGATTCACGCAGGCATTCGAAACATAGATGCCATGTTCGAGTTGCGATCGGCTGGTCAGGTTGTTCTCGATAAGGAGGTCGTTGCTGAAGCCGGTGAGGATGCCCCAGCGCCCGGCGTTATCCACCTGATTGCCGCGAATGATGACACCTCGATTGGTCACGGAACGAATGCCGGCCCTGGTGATGGTTCCTCCATTCATAACCGCAAATCCTTCGATGACGATGAAGCTGGCTCCTTCGAGATTGATGCCGTCTGCCGTGCGGCTATTGCGAGTGTCGATGATGGCCCCGGATTCACCTCGGAAGGTAATGGGATTGGCTGCTGTGCCGTTCTGCGGGGTATCCCATCCGAGCACGAAACCGACATAGCGACCGGGCCTGGCAACGATGAGATCGCCGGGTAGCACATCTTGGGCAGCGCGTTGCAACGTCCGCCATGGGCGGGTGGTGGTCCCATCCGCAGCATCGTCTCCGTTGGTCGCGACATAAAATGTTCGAATTGGTGCTGCCCATATGAGGGTGGGGAAGCCAGTCATTCCGAGCAGGACGGCGCATAGGAGCACAGTGACTGCGAAGCGGTTTTTTCGTTTAGCGCCATATCGTTTCCTCCACTCTTTCAAAGGAAACGCAAGGCTCGTGCCTTTGAGTCTTCTTCCGTGGTTTGTATTTTCAGAGAGTTATGCCTCCGTATCGCCGGTGTTCCGTGTACTGTCCTGACCAAATGAATGGTCTGGCAGTCATTCTTGTGGTGATCAATTGGTCATGCCATACTCGTGAAGCTTCGCAAGGGTGTGATGTTGTGCGGTGAGCCAAACCGGTGCCGGTCCTGGCTCAAGACTCTTGAACCGAATCTATGATGACGACCTCAACGGTCCAATGGCTTTTTGGAATTGTGTCTGGATCGTGAAAAGCATCTTGGAAACCTTGAAGAGAGGAATGTCATGTTGAATTGGATAATAAGTCGCCATGCTGAATCTATGTCCACCTCGAATAAAGGCATGCCACGCATTCGGAATGGCATACTTAGGAGAACGAATCTGATTGTACTGGCTTTCATGTTTTTTGGAGTGACTATGGCGCAGGCAGAAGACAGTCTTGTGGACTTGCAGAAAAGAAAAACGATCGCGGAAGCAGAGAAGGCGGCTATAGAAGCGGAGACTGCACGCGATGAGGCTCGGAAAAAACATTCTGAATTGGTCGCTCCACTCGATCCAGTAAAGAAGGCGAAAGATGATGTAGAGGAACCAGCCAACTCGGTGAAAGTGCAACCTGATGCCCCGAGCCTTTGTGCGCAATGTATTAGTGCCGCTCAGGATGAGGTGAAAAAGTGCCTCGATTCGGCCATTAGCCAAGAGGATAAGAAGTCTTGTCTAGAGAAGCAGGAAACACGAACGAAGACTTGCTCGAACGGTGAGTGCAAAATTGAAAGGACGCAAGGTGGTAGTAAAGCTGAAGTCCCCTTCGAACTGAAATAGAGATCCGAAGATCAAAAGATGTCAGGAACCATTTCGGTCTGAACAGCCGCCTCAGCCCAGCCAGCCGCTCACCGCATCCTGCTTAACTTTCTCCAAAAGATTCGAAACGTTTTTCGCGTGTTACCTTTTACGTCTCACGAGTCAAGGGGCCCCCTCCTAAGGTAGGGTACCGTTTACATTGTCTGCCTCGATACAATCCGCCGTCACGGAGGTTGTGATGGCGCCTCGTCCTTATTCTCGGACCTATCATCGATTCCCGCTCTTCTATCCTGTCATCTTCGGTGGGGCTCCATTTGTCGGCGAGGGTATTCTGACCAATCTGTCGCTGATGGGGTGCTCCGTCATGAGCGATCGAGAGGTCCTTTGCGGCAGTGACGTGCGCGTGAGTGTGTTGCTCCCAAATCAGAGGCCGGCGCTCTCAATTGAGCTTGGTACGATTAAATGGGTCCAAGGCTATGAGTTCGGAGTGGAGTTTCTTCGCCTGCCATTTGAAGCACGGCAACGTCTCAACAGCACTCTACGAATTGAACTCATTGAATTGTTGAAGACCCGTTCTGATAGAAGTAAATCGCCAGAATTACTCAATCGGGGAAGCTAAGCGTTAGGTCGTATGTTCATACATGGCATTTTAGCACGCCAGCCACCCGTTGCTGCGTAACTCTGCCACCCAAGTCCGAAACATTTCAGATTTAATCTTTCACGTTTCACGAGGTCTGCCATTCTTGACGCCCCAGCTTTCCCAGCGTAGGGTTTTGCAATGTGCGAATTGCAGTGAGAGGTATTGATGGCGTCCGCATTCTCCCATGCTATTGTCGCTCTGGCGATGGGAAAGTCCTTTCAGAGCAAGGAACTGAGTTGGCGTGAGTTGTTCTTAGGCGCACTATGCTCGGCCTTGCCGGATCTGGATGTGATCGGGTTTTACTTTGGCATTCAGTACGGTGATGTGTGGGGCCATCGTGGGATGACGCATTCGATTATGTTTGCGGTGCTGTTGGCCGGGAGTCTTGTGGCGTTGTGGTACCGACGCAAGTCGGCGGTAGCTATGACGGGACTGTTTTTGTACTTCTTTCTCTGTACCGCTTCACATGGCGTGCTCGATGCGATGACGAATGGAGGGTTGGGTGTGGCGTTCTTCTCCCCATTCGATACGACGAGATATTTCTTCCCCGTGCGACCGGTCCTTGTATCTCCAATCGGCGTCAGCGAATTTTTTAGCGAATACGGTGTTCGGATTTTGGCCAGCGAAGCGATATGGATCTGGCTCCCGTCCTGCGTGGCGGTTGTGGTGCTTCGCACAGTCCAGCGCCTTTGGGCAATCAAGTCAGTGGGAACTTCTTCTTAGCCATATCGAACTGTGCGCCAAACCTAAAACTGCGGAGTAATTCCGAGCCCGGATACAATCAGCCTGAACTGATAGAAAGTACGCGAATCGGGCCGTACGAAAAACTTTTTGAGGGTCTGTGATCGAGAACAAGAAGCCACGCCCGTCTTATTTGGTTGAGATGGTCATCAGTGCCGAGCGGCGCAAGCAACTTCAGAACATTATTTCCTATGTCAAAGAGATTCACTATTTTATCGATCCGGATATGTACCGGATCTCCTTGAAAACGCTTGAGGAGTTTGAGTGGTGCTTTGAAGGTGACCAGTTCGAACCAGAAGGAGTCAAAGAATGTTATGGGTTCAAAATGCCAGTTTCCTGGGAAGACCTGATATTCATTGAGACCCTCGTGATGGCTGCGGACACGTATTCCCATAGAAGGCATTCTCACGGTAGGGTTGAAGGCATCACTGATCAGGGATTTGACGAATTGATGGCGTGGCTGGCACGGTCGGAGGATGAGCTGTTCAGATCGAAACTGAATGACCAATAGGCCTGAGGTGGGTGGGATGGGGCCGGATCGATCTCCTGTGTTCGCGCAACGCGCGGACCGGACTCCTCTCGTTGGACACGTGGAAGAGGAGATCAATCAGCCTCCATCCTTGTGAGGCGCAAGGATACGGAGTCTGACTTCGTCCACCAGAGTATCTGCAGATGCACGCTCTCCCGCGAACAACCCACAGTGGTAGAGGCCTGCGGGCCATCCGGTTTTTGGAGGGGTCAACATAAAGTAGCCAGACTGATCATTCATGGTCGTCAGGACGTGATCCTGCGCGATGGCGCGCTGCTCGCTGGTTATTTCGGATGTTTCCAAGAAACAACGTGCTGCAAGGGGCACTGCATCAAATGAGGCAGATACAAGTCCAAAGACCAAGTAGATCTCTGTCTGTGTGGTGGGAAAACTATCTCCGGGATTCAAGGGAATAAATTCATGGGCGCCGGTGGGAAAATCGTCGCGGACGACCTTGCTTGCCGGGATGACAAACCTGAACCAACTGAAGTCGGCGTCTCTGCCCATGAGAGACGCCCGCTGGTCCAGAGGGTTCTCCGGTGTAAACCGTTCGACCGCTCTTGTGTACAGATCTTCCTCAGAAAGGGTTTCGGCAGGAGATGAATCGCCTGAGGGGACGGGGTCCGAGGCCTCATTGGCTTTCAGCTTTGCCAGTTCGTGAACATGGGGCCGCACCTTCTCGAGCCATCGGGCGATTTTATGTTTATCGAGCACACGCGTTCCGGGTGGAAGTGCAACGTTCTTGTTGGTTTCTTCAAATTCGACAGCGGCGTCATAGAGGGTTTGAAAATGAACGAACGCGTCTTCCCACTGTTCCAACTCCACGAGACATTGGCCCATCCGGAACACGGTGTCGGCATAGTCTTCGTCGTTGGGGTCAAGATTGGACATCTTTCCAAACACGGCCAGGGCGTCTTTGCACCGGCCAAGCTGCATGAGGGTCAGCCCTAATTGATAATTGGCCAGTGCATCATTGGGGTTGAGGGCCAGCATTCGTTGATAGATCGGCTCGGCCTCCCGAAATCGACCCGTGGAGAAGAGTTCCCATGCCTCTGCGCGAATGGAAGCCCATTCCTTGCGCTGTGCCCCTGTCATGTCTTTGGTCAGAACGGGATCGAAGCGCCGGCCTCGATCGATGGAGTTCCCATTCACTTGCGCGAGCAGATTCTTGGCAGGGAGTTCCAGCGGAGAACCAGGAGATACGTTGTTCAACACGTATCGCACGGCACTCTCCGCGCCTTCATAATCCAAGACGTCAAACCTCGCCCGAGCCATCGCTAATCGCCAGCCGAGCAATTCCGGAGCGAGTTCCACGGCCTTCTTATACGATTCGAGCGATTCCTCAAGCCGATCGAGTTTTCGGAGTTCTTGTGCCAGCCGTAGATGAACCAAGGGATTCTGAACATCGATCCTTGCAATTCGTCCGAGCTCGCCGATGGATTCCTCTCCCTGTCCCGACCGAGTCAACACGCTCCATTTGGCCCATCGGACATCCAACGCGGCTGGTGCTCTGGCAAGGACCGTCTCATAGGCCTCAAGTGCCTCTCGGGGCCCTCGGGATGTGGTGAGAATATCGGCGCGTAGTTTCTGGAGCGTGAGTGCGTAAGGATATTCTTGGATGCCCTGGTCAAGAATCTCGATTGCAGGGTTGATCTCGCCACTCTCCCACACCGCCTTTGCGCGGTCGGCGACTTGCTCCTCCGAACGCAATGATAGATCCTCCGCGTGCGCAAAGGGATTCACTAGCACAGTGATAACAAGCGGCACACCAAGGAGTATGGCGATAAGGCAATATCCTGGCTGGACGACAGGGTCTTGCAAAGGAGGTGGCGCGGATCTATTCATGAACGTATGGACCCTTGTTGATCGACGCTCACTATACCAAGAAGCCATCTGACGGTGAAGTATGCCGCTTTCTTGTTCGGTTCTCTCCTTTCGCTGAGCTGCATCGTGAAAACCGACTTTGCCGTGATACACTTTCCATCCTTATGTTCGACGTGATTCTTTATCAACCGGAAATTCCTCCGAACACCGGCAACATTATCCGCCTCTGCGCCAATACCGGCGCAAGGCTTCACCTCATAAAGCCGCTGGGATTCTCTCTGGACGACAAGCAATTGGTACGTGCCGGATTGGACTATCACGAATTTGCCACGATCACGGTCCACGAAGGCTGGGCTGAGTGCGAGGAACGTTTCAAGGGCCGCCGCCTGTTTGCGGTCTCGACCAAAGGCACGCAACGGTACGATCAGGTTGGTTATACCGCTGACGATGTTTTTGTGTTCGGTCCGGAAAGCCGTGGGCTACCGGCTGAGATTCTGGGAAGCGTTGCCACCCAACAGCGTATCCGCGTTCCCATGGTCCCTGGAAACCGGAGTCTCAATCTCTCAAACGCAGTGGCAGTGGTGATCTACGAAGCTTGGCGGCAGACCGGTTTTGGCAAGAAGGCATAACGACCGTTGTCGCACCTCAGACTCTCTTGATTTAGCCAGCCGTTCATGCCCATACGACCGATCTTGTTCTCGCTCGCTCTTTCACTCAAAATCGTCCGAAACAAGAAAGGTGGTTGGTGAGGACCTGGCCAAGCCTGGCTTGGCTTCGATTGCCTGTGGCGATTGAGTCGGCGGGTCAACTTCGGCCCACCGAGCCATCATCGATTGTTCAGGGTCCGATACGGTGGATCTCGACACATCAAGCCCCGCAGATTTCAACTTTTTCTTCAGGTCCAGATTGTTCTGTTCTAGATTTTCCATCTCCTTGGAGAGTCTGTCGTTCGCGACGGTGAGGCTGTGGATCTCGGCTTCGAGTTGCTCCTGTTCGGTCTGTGCTTTGGTCATAAGTAAGCGTTTCACACGATCCATGTCGCGTCCCGAGCCTTTGCGTCGTTGCTCCATCTCCTGTTTGACGGTCAGGACGCTGGAAACGACCGTCTCCTGGGTCGATGACAGCTTGGTCATCGTCTGTTGGATTTGAGTCATTCCCTGCTGTTGAGTCTGAATTGTCTCCATGACCTTCGCCTGCATGCGTGTGAGGTTGCCCAGTTGTTGTTCGAGTTTGGTGACGTCGGCAAGCGGGGCAGCCCAGGGAGCTTCCTTCGGTGTGACGGATGGCGCTGCGCGTTCGGGTGTCAGCCAGCCGGTCATCCGGTCGGAGGCCAGTCCTATGACGGCGACGGCCAGCAGCACCTGCGTGAAGGCAACGGCTCTCATGCCGGGGACAATCGCGTTTGTCGGACGCAGGGCCATGACGGAGACCATGCTAGTCAACGTCTGCCATGCGCGGCCCCAGAGATCCGGTGCGGTGATGAAGCTGGCGCTGACCGATCCGCCTTGCGAGTTGTTCTGGACACGTAGTTCGATCATATCTCCCGAGAGGGGAATGCGGCAGCTTCTGTATCCACATTCTGGGGCGGAGAGGCCACCGAGCATGACGCCGTCCTCCGACCGGAGGTAGACACTGTCGATGTGGGCGAGGCTTATGAGCTGAAACCTTGTTTCGGTCCCGCCTCCGTTCAGCAGCCCGACACGACGGTCATTGATAAAGACCTGAACCGGATCCGATGCGCCACCCGCAGATCGGCGACCGCCGACTTGTAAGGCGTGTAACAGGCGCGCTCGATAATCCGACAGGTTGTGTTCTTGTGCCATGATCTCTCCGTCACTCCTCATTATGGGGGCTCAATTCAGATACCACGAGACTGATTCAGGGCTGCACATGTAGTTTTACTTCTGGTTTTTCGACGGTCGTTGATCCGTTAGTGCCCAGTCCCCAGGCTGTCTGCATGCAGTCCACGCATAGGGCCAGATGCCAGATTCGGTAGTCGCAGCCATAACCCTGCGAGAACATCTCTTCCCACTGGCTCCGGGACAGGCAGGGATAATGGTCCGGTTCACTCTTTCGATAGTGGGCCTGCGCGAACCGGATGATACGCTCGGCCTCGCTGTCGAGTCGCTGCCAAGAACGTTGCTGCTGGCCGAGGAGGTCCTTCAACTCGACTTCACTGATGCCTGCTTCATCCATCGTGCGCTGCCAGCCAGAGTCCCGCCAGCGACTGAGGTTTTTGTAGATGCGCTGGCTTTCCGATCCGTTTAAGCCTGTGGCGGCAATGATCTCTCTTGGACCCAATCCGTAGCAGTGGTGATACAAGGCGACCAGCGCGTCTCGGCTGATCGCGGCCCTCGCCAGGAGCCCGTCGAGAAATCGTCCGAGCGGCGTGAGCAGATCCGGGTGATAACAAAAAGGTTCGGGCCGGCTGTGTTGCTTGGCCACCAGCGAATCCAGGAGAAACAGCGGCCGGCAGGGGATTTCACTGGGCCCGCAGACGAGAAACCGCTCGAGGTATTCCGCGCCCCACCGCAAGACAAATTTCTCATGTGCGATATCGTCGTTCCATTGGCCGGTATCTCGCAGAAATTTTTTCGTGTAGCCGGTGGCACGATCCAGAAGAATCGGTAGAGCCTGCGAGACGACCCGATCAAACTCCTCAGGCGTTGATACCACTTTCTCAAGCCGACCCAGCGTGGTCTCGCTTTCTGGCATCACTGGATCTCTAGTGAGAATCGGTTGCATCCCAGTCAGAATCATTGTGCCTCCGTACGGGCGAAGACTGCATTGGACAAATCCGGCCGTTCATCCGGCGTTTTTGTCC
The DNA here is from genome assembly GCA_041748925.1 of Nitrospiraceae bacterium. Classification (GTDB taxonomy): domain Bacteria; phylum Nitrospirota; class Nitrospiria; order Nitrospirales; family Nitrospiraceae; genus Palsa-1315. The sequence continues at coordinate 48,855 of JBGTCI010000045.1, forward strand.
GTTGTGTCGATTGCGGTGTCATTGTACAAGCCAGCATAGGTCGTGCAATAGGGCATGGCTGAGAGACTATCCTCAAATCTTTTATGGAGGTTCCCATGAAGCGGTTAAGCGGATTAATGGCCTTGGTTGCATTCCTCAGCTTCGGCACGATGTCCACCCTGGCGTTCGCAGGGGACGACAAGAAGGACGAGAACAAGGATAAGGGCGGCCATGTCGTGGTGTTTGGAGATGATGATAAGAAAGACGAGAATAAGGACAAGGGTGGCAAGGTCGTGGTGTTTGGAGATGATGATAAGAAAGATGATAAGAAGGACAAGGACGGCAAGTAAGCCGGTCCGCAGGGGTGCGGCTGACAGCCGTGCCCCTGTCTCTTGTTCGTGGGATATTCCATTATGCTGCCAATTGCCTCAGACGCTGCTATAGTTCGATCTCTCATAGTGTCACAATCCTTCCGGCTGGTGCTCGCTGTGATAGGTGTCTTGCTCCTGTCGCCTCCGGCACTCTCACAATCGGACCCGGCGACACCTCTATTGCGGGTCCGCGGCGAAGTAGTCATGCTGACGAATGAACTGGTGGTTGTGAAATCTACGGATGGCACAAGCATATTAATCCCACTTGGAAAAGACTCGATCGTGGATGCGTCGCTCAAGCTCGGTGAGCAGGCCGAGGTCGTTGCCACGCCGGATCGTCACGTTACCTCGATCAGAAAATTGATTCTTGACCCTCTTCGGTAAGTTCCTGTTTCTTCGACGTCCCCCTCATCGCTACGTGAGAGAAGGTCGGCTGCGGCAATAGGGGTCGTCAGTAGAAATATTCTAAAGCGCATTTGCCGGCTCCTTTCTGTTGATCGGCCTCCAGTCAAGCACAGAAAAGGCTCATGTGGCCGATCTCTCGTGAAGAAGGGGTGCTATGGCGGAAACAATGAAGTGGAACTAGAGGACAGGAGGATGAAACAGCACAGAGGTGAGAATCGGCAGGTGAACAGACGGCTGAGCATCAGCCGCAGTATCCGTTTTGAATGAAGACGTCAGCTGGGGGAGGGAAGAAGGAACTGAAAATCCTTCAAGAACTGACACACTTTGAGTGTCTGCGGGTTCAAGAGGGTCGAGAAGTGTGACGGGGACACCGAGCATTTGTACCAGCACAAAGAGGCAGAGCAGCATGGCTAGCGCCATGCAGGCGATTCGAATGCGGCGTTCCTCGAAACAGTTATGTCGCAGTTGATACATATAGATTCAGGGTACGCCCTTCTCGCCGTCGATTACAAGAACCACTGTCCGGGATGTTCAGACGGCCCATTCTTCCAGCACGTGCACTGCTTCACGGGTACCGTTCACTGCTCACGATTCTTGTGCCACTCGCCACCAAGTCTTACACATCGTTCTCCGTGAGACAGCGCCCGAATCCAAGTTGTTCGGCAAAGTGGTAGGCATAGTGTAGGGCTGCGAGATTGGCGACTCGTTCTTCTGCTTCTTCCCGGCTATCCGAATAAATGATCGTGATCCCAAATCGCGCCGTTAGTGCATCCAGGAAGTCCATCATGCCGTTCTTGTGATATTGGCCGAGCCGCCCGCCGCCTTTGGTGGACTGAAGTGTTCCTTCGATGACGAGAAACCGATGTGGGTAGTCCAGGAGCAGTTCGATCTCTTGCAGAAATGGCGAGCGGTTGTCGGATGGATTCGAGAAGATCGTGTTGAACTCTTCCACGCGCCGGCGTTCGACACAGAAAATCTCAGGCGCTTCTGCAATGGCGTAATCTCCCGCCGGCAACGTCTGTCGAATAGTTCCGGCAATGCGGACGAGACTCTCAAACGTATAGGGGAGATGCTCATGGCTGTCGACGAGCATCGTAATGGCCGGTACCATGGTTTTTGGCTGGCCCTGCCGGGAGAGCATGATGAGCGACTGCGGCCCGCGAGGGCCTTGGCGGGATGGTGTGGCCTGTTGAGCGCGTGGCGGAGTGGAGGCGTACGACTCGGATGACGGGCTTGATGCAGGGGAGGGGCGTGGGGGCGGCCTGTGGGAGGTTGATGGCTGTGTTGTAGCATCGTACCGTGCGCGTGCAATGGGGTCACTGAGGGTTTGATAGGCCTGGTTGATCAGTTGTGTGCGGGCTTCCGCTTTCCGGTGCAATGTCGGTGAATGATTGAAGCGATCCGGATGCCAGACCTGGATTTGTTCATGCCAGGCTTGTTTGATGTCAGTCTCCGTTGCGGTGGGTAAGAGTTCGAGCAGCGTATAGTAGTTGGTGGTCTTGTCGTCCCGCATTGTTCTCTCCTAACAGGATGCTGAAAAAGTCCGGCAGCTTCGTTCTCGTCTCGAAAACATCCTCAACGTAGCCCAGAGGCTACGCCTCCGGTGCTTTCTTCGGCTGCGGCCTTGCCGGACGGTCTTTTTGAGCATCCTGCCGACATTCAGGCAGTATCACCCTGCGTATTATCGCAGCAGCGAGTCGTATAAAAACCGAACATTTCGGTAAACTGCTAGCAAACGAAATCGAGTGTAGCGGAGTTTCAGGGGGGAGATCTAGCAGGGCGTTGAAAGGTTTGGTCTTCTCATCAGCCCGACTCCAGCGGAAGGAATCTCTGTGAAGTCGCTTGGACGCGCACGCGTGTACCTGCAGGCTGCGGTCGCCTTGCTCTCTACAAGAATAGTCTGATAGGGTCCTCGCTAGTGTTGCCTTGAGGCTCAACCCCTGCAGAGAGGAAGACTACTATGGGCGAGGTCGATACAACCCCAGAAGGTGCCACCAAGGTTATCGAAGATCTCACGGCATTGGAGGTGGATCCAGGCAAAGGCGAGCGTCTCTATAAAGCCGCGCTGATTCTGTCGAATTCAGGCGTAACCTATCGCATGTTAGCCAAGGTGCTCAGCACCGGACAGCTGGATCTCGTCCACTACGCGTGTAATTTGGATGCGGACGGCAAACCAACGACGAAGTGGAAGATCCGGCGCATCCTTGAGCAAACTCCTGAACGGTTTGATCAAGAGCTTGAGGCGATCAAGAAGGGTGTCTCAGACGGCAGTGAACAAATCCTCGGCGCATGGGTGCACGATATGACCGGCTTGCCTGATGTGGCGGCACAGGGTAAGAGTCTGGGGGAGTGGTCGCGGAATATGACCGCAGAGGTTCGGAAGAAACCCAACTAGTGAACGCCAGGATGCCGAGGGCTGGTCCCGCTTCCGTTTCATCTCCTGGCTCTCTCTCAACTTCTCGATCCCGGCAGAGTGTGACCTAGCCCCACGAGGTAAGACCTCCAACGTACCTTAACAACAAGAAAGCGCGCGTGATTCCGAGTGGCGGCCACATGGCGCAGCTCCGCTTTCGGAAAGATCGGTAACGAACACAGATGGTTTCTCCAACGAATCAGACAGTTTCAGACGCGGCACAGCTGAAGATTATTCCACTCATCGCCAAGGAACTCGGTGTGGGACTCGATCAGGTTGTAGCTGCGGTCGCTCTGCTCGATGAAGGTTCGACCGTGCCGTTTATCGCGCGCTATAGAAAGGAGGCCACCGGCAATCTGGACGACACACACTTACGCACGCTGGAAGAGCGTCTTCTATATCTGCGGGAATTGGAAATACGCCGCGCGGCAATTCTGGCTTCGATCGAAGAACAGGGGAAACTCACCGACGCCTTGCGTGGCGCAATTGAAGCGGCTGAGACCAAGCAAACGGTGGAAGACCTCTATTTGCCCTACAAGCCCAAGCGCCGTACACGTGCGCAGATTGCGCGTGAAGCAGGGCTGGAGCCGCTGGCCGATGCCCTCTTTGCCGATCCGACGCTCGACCCCGATCAGGAGGCTGTGAAATATCTGAACGTGAAGCCTGCCGCAGAGGGCGTTGAGGCTATCAACGTGCCGGACGCAAAGTCTGCGCTTGAGGGTGCGCGGGATATCCTGGCCGAGCGCTTCGCTGAAACTGCTGAACTGCTCGCAAAATTGCGCACCCGCCTCTGGGACCAGGGTGTTGTCACGTCCACCGTGATGAAAGGCAAGGAGACAACTGAGGAAGAAAAGTTTCGGGATTACTATGCCTATTCGGAAACCATCCGCACGATCCCGTCGCATCGCGCGCTGGCATTGTTTCGTGGCCGCACGCTGGGTGTATTGAAGATTGATTTGGGTTTGGGTGAGGCCCTTGAAGCTGTCGTGCCGCATCCCTGTGTTGCAACGATTGCGGCGCACGTCGGTATCGAAGATCGGGGCCGCTGTGCGGACACATGGCTCATGGGCGTCTGCGATTGGACTTGGCGCGGCAAGGTGCATCTGCATCTTACGGTGGAACTGCTGGTGCAGTTGCGCGAAGCAGCGGAAGCCGAGGCGATCAAAATTTTTGGCCGCAACCTGCATGAGCTGTTGCTGGCGGCGCCTGCCGGTCCGAAGGCCGTACTCGGTCTCGACCCCGGCATCCGCACCGGCTGCAAGGTGGCGGTGGTCGATGCAACCGGGAAGCTGCTGGAGACCACGACCATATATCCGCTCCAGCCGCGCAATGATCGAGAGGGATCGCTGACAACGCTTACCAGGTTGGTTGTGCAGCATGGAGTCGAGTTGATCTCGATCGGAAATGGGACAGGAAGCCGTGAGACCGACAAGCTGGCCATTGAAGTAATCAAATTGGTTGCGGCTCAGAAGCCGGAACACACGGTGGCCAAGATCGTGGTCAGCGAAGCCGGCGCCTCGGTCTATTCGGCGTCGGCCTTTGCCGCGGCTGAGTTTCCCAATCTGGATGTCAGCCTGCGCGGCGCCGTCTCTATCGCCCGGCGTTTGCAAGATCCGCTGGCTGAGCTGGTGAAGATCGATCCCAAGGCGATCGGCGTCGGCCAATATCAGCACGATGTCAACCAAAAGGCGCTGGCGCGTTCGCTCGATGCGACCGTCGAGGACTGCGTCAATGCCGTGGGAGTGGACGTCAACAGAGCATCGGCGCCGCTTCTGGAACGGGTGTCGGGTCTGAATAAGGCGCTCGCAAAGAACATCGTCGAGTACCGTGATGCGAATGGCCCCTTTCCGAATCGCACCACGATACGCAAGGTGCCGCGCCTCGGCGACAAGACGTTCGAGCAGGCCGCCGGATTTCTACGCATCAACGATGGCGATAATCCGCTGGACCGCTCTTCGGTTCACCCGGAAGCCTATCCGGTGGTTGAGCGCATTCTCGCGCGCATCAGCAAAGGCATCGTGGACGTCATGGGCCAGCCGGCGGTATTAAAAGGATTATCCCCCGCTGATTTTACCGATGAGAAGTTCGGCGTGCCGACAGTGCGCGACATTCTGGCTGAGTTGGAAAAACCTGGACGCGATCCACGCCCGGAATTCAAGACGGCCACATTCCAAGAGGGCATCGAGTCTCTAACAGATCTGCACCCAGGCATGATTCTCGAAGGCGTGGTGACGAATGTCGCGGCGTTCGGCGCCTTCGTCGATGTCGGCGTGCATCAGGACGGTCTCGTGCACGTGTCGGCGCTGGCCAATAAATTCATCAAGGACCCCCATGAGGTCGTCAAGCCAGGCCAGATCGTGAAGGTAAAGGTGTTGGACGTCGATGTGAAGCGCCAGCGCATTTCTCTGACCATGCGCCTCGACGATGCAGCCGGCAGTGCTTCCTCTCCGGACCGCGCGCCGATTGCAGTTTCTGCGGGGGCGGCACGCGAGCCGCGTGATCGCCGTCCTTCAACTCCACATCGTGCTCCAGAGCGCCACCCGCAAGCAACTGGCATGATGGCCATGGCGCTGGCGCTCGCGCGCGCCAAACAGAACAAGTAGCAAACCACGTGGTTTGTCTTTTCAGTCCTTTTGTCCTGTGCCGAGAGCGGACAAATCCTTAGAACCCCAGTTCCTTCTCGAGATCCGCCTGACCCTTTTTAAAATTCTTTTTCTCCTGTTCGTCTTTTTTCTTTACCAAGTCCTCCAGTGCCTCTCCACGCTTTTTCAGAACCTCGTTCTCTTTGCTGCGAGCCAATTCCTCCTTTTCCTCCGCAATCGAGGCGGCTTGCACGGTTTTGATCGTGTCGTCAGGCACTGTCATCCAGGAGAGTCGGTATCCGGGCCTTTTGAAGGCCTGTTCCTGATAGACCACGACGTAGCGGGTGGGATAGCTCCGTTGACCGATCTGCCGTTCCTCCAGGACATAGACGGTCGGGGAGCCGAAGAGATTCGGCTCATAGGAATCGAGATAGATCCTGCTGCCTTGCCGGGCTCCCATGGATTGAATCTTCTCCATGTACTCCTTATAGGCCTGCATATTCCTGGGATCGGGCGGCTGCATGGCTGTCACTTGTTTCCCTTCCGCCTCCTGCACTTGCCGCGTCGCCTCGTCTTCGTCCTGGAATTGATACCGATACTTGTCTTTGAATTCTTGCAGCGGGAACGGTCCCTTCTTCGCCTTCCCCTTATAGAAGGCCGTGACCTCGTTCATGTTTTTGGTGACATATGACAAGCGACCGACGGAGACATCACTCGAATCGAACAGGTAGGTGCTGTTCGGTGCGAAGGGAAGATTCAGTTTGGTCGTATCGGCCGGCTTTTCCGGCGTGCTCCCCATTCGCATCGGTATACTGCGTTGTTTCAACAAGGCCAGCGCAGTTCCCTTTCCACGACCGATCATCTGCGAGACGGCTTGCCTGACATCCGGCACCGGATCGTTGGTTGCCGGTATTAACATTTCCACATCGGTATCCTGCGGTCCGATCATGCCGATTGCATCGGCTGCTGCGATGCGCAATTCGACCTCCCTTTTGCGTAAGATTCGCGCAATGTCGGGTAAATACTGGCGGTCGGCCGTCGATCCCAACATCAACAAATCTTCTTTCAAGATTTCGACGAAATCGCTTCTTAATTTGTCACAATTCGTATTCTTCGGGGCTTTACCGCCGCAATCGCGAAGAAACTTCGCCACAATCTCATCCTCTGGCGAGGGAGGGGCAACTTGTGTGGATTGCGAGGCCCGTACCTCAGGAGATGCTGCCCACAGAAGAGGAGGCGCAAAAAAGAATGCGAGTAAGAGTACGCCTGTCACTAGGGCTGAATGGGATTCGGATGGCTTCATAAAAATCTCCTCACAAGGAGTTCGCTATTCCACGTAATGAGTCGATTCAAGTTCCTCAGTAAAACATTTATTGCGGCACACTGAGATCTTCAAGCAACTCAGAATCAGAGATTGTCGCCCCCGTGTCCTTAATATGGCGATGTGACTTCTTAAGTCTTTCATGATACGCAACCAAGCCACGAAAGTATTTGCCATTCTCCAGATCTCTCACGCTGCTGGCTTCCAATGGGCCACACTTTTCTTTGAATTGCGGCAGGGACTTATTCATGAACTTGCGAGCAGGCGAGTCGGGATTCGTTTGTTGCTTTAGGATCTCGAGGGTGTAGAGGGTTTTAATACTCTCGTAGATTTTTCCCATGTCTTTCCTGCACATATCCTCTTTTTCCTGGTCTGCGAGGCTCGGTGGAGGCCACAACAGAATGACGGCGCATAGCGACAGCCCACATAGCGACATCCGTAACATTGCCATAGTCCCTCCTATACCCTGTGAACGCAATGAAGTATAACCGTATCCGTGCATACAACCCCCCGCACTTTTCTGCCGCTAATTACGCTCTGCGCCGCCACTCTAACAATCTATTTTGGAGCCTTACGCGGCGGCTTTCATTACGACGATTCCATAACCATCCTGGGAAATACCCATCTCGAACACTGGTGGACCTTCGTCGGCCATCTCGATCACATGGTCAGGCCTGTCTTGTATGCGACGTTCCTGTTTGATCGCTCACTGTACGGCACGAACCCCGCTGGCTACCATCTGCTGAATCTGCTGCTCCATCTTGGGTCCGGACTCCTGATCTATCGGATTCTCTCTCGTGCCGTGACGGAAGAAATTCGGCTCGTTCCATTCCTGACCGCGCTCCTGTTTCTCATCCACCCGATTACGACCGAAACGGTGACGTACATCTCCGGGCGCGCATCGGGCCTGATGGCGTTCTTTTACCTCTTTGCGTTCTTCTTGTATATCAAGGTCTCGGAGCACCAGGACTCCACGAAGCTTCGCCGACTGTATCTGTCCGGGTCGGTCTTGATGCTCATCTTGTCGCTCGGCTCGAAAGAAACGGCCGTGACGTTTCCACTTGCGCTATTACTCTGGGATCTGTTGATGCGCCGGCTGAAAGGGCCTTCCCTCCGCTCCGCGATCCTATCAGGGTATCTGCCGTTCTGGATTGTTCTGCTCCTCGCCGCCACATGGGCATCGGTGCATCCTCGGTATACCGCTCTCGCACAGTTCAGTTTCACCCTACGCCCCTTCTGGGACAATGCGCTGAGCGAGCTGCATGCCATGGCCTACGCGCTGCTTTTGTTCTTTCGTCCCTGGAAACAGAACTTCGACCACGATCTCACGGAGTTCCATTCACCGTTCCAATGGCCGCTCCCGCTCGATCTGTTGCTGCTCTCAGGGACGGTGGCCATAGGACTGTTGTCGTGGCGACGGTACCCACTGGTCGCGTTCGGCCTTGGTTGGTTTTTCCTTCAACTCCTGCCGATCAGCCTTATCCCCCGAAACGATCTGTTGAGCGAACGGAACCTGTACCTTCCATCTATAGGACTGTTCCTGGCGATCGTCGCGCTTGGCTCATGTTTCATCCAATTGGTCACGACACCCCTCGCGCGTCCCGGATTTGTCCGCTCCACATTCACCGGCATTGCGGTTTTGTTAGTTATCGTACTGGGCACCTTCACGTATCAGCGAAATCTGCTTTACCAGGATCGGCTATTCCTCTGGTCCGACGCCGTCAGAAAATCCCCGAACAAAGCCAGACCGCACAATAACCTCGGGTACGCCTATGCCTTGCACGACGACTGGGACCGGGCCATTGAAGAGTTCCGCACGGCTGCCAGGCTTGATCCCGACTTTATACTCGCTCAACAGAACCTCCGCGACGCGTATCTTCATCGCGTTGGGCGGCAATAGCAGTCGGTCATCATCCGATTTCAACCGCTCGCTTCTTGCAAAATCGCCTGGCCATAGCGCAGCAGCCTCGATGCCTGTTCCCATTGATCCCTGATATTTAAGCCCACCAGCAGCAAACGATGACCGTCCTTGAACATGCTGGCGATCAAGCAGCGCCCAGCTTTACTCGTATAGCCGGTTTTCACGCCGTTCACGTCCGGATCGACCAGGAGTTCGTTCGTCGTATGCAGCGACATCTGCCTGGCGCCATCCACCGTCGAGATGTCGCGGATCAGTGTTCTCACCATCATGGAAAACACCGGCTCTTGCAGCGCTTGCTCGGTCAACTTGGCTAGATCCGCCGCTGTCGAATAGTGACCAGGGGCGTCGAATCCACAGGCATTGGCAAAATGTGTGTTCTTCAATCCCAACGTACGAGCCCGTTCGTTCATCATCACGACAAACTGGTTGGCATTGCCTCCCACATGCCAGGCGACGGCTTCGCAGGCGTCATTCGCGCTGGAGACGAGCATGGCTGTCAATAGATCGCGCAGGAGAAACTCTTCTCCGGCCTGGAATTTGAGAGACGACGGATGAACGAGCGCGCGGCGGTCGATCTTCACGACCTCTTGAAGCGGCGCTGATTCCAAGGCAATCAGCGCCGTCATGATTTTTGTGAGGCTGGCAGGAGGAAGTCGGCGGGCCGGATCCTTTTCTAGCAGGACGCGCCAGGACTTCAATTCGACCATATACAGCGCCGAGGCCTTGATCGATGGCTTGGCCGGAAGTTCCTCGGCACGAATGTCGACAGCGCACAGCATGGCGGTCATGGCCATGCCGACGAGAAGCGATCTCCCGCACCCGCTTCGGCTCATGTAATGGCCTAGTTTCCAAACAGTTTTTTCAGCATACCGCCGGCCTTCTCTATATCGGACTTATCGTCGGCGGGCGGTTCCGTTTCCTGGACCGGTGGAGTCTCTTGCGGTGTGACGACCTGGGGCCTCGTGCCCGATTTTCGCGTACTGGGCGGAGGCATCCCGCTCATGTCAGGCCTGCCCATCGCGCCGCTCATCATTCCTGCCATGTCGAATTTCGTGAATCCCTCTGGGATTTCGAACAGTGCGGGGTCCTGTCTGCCGATCATCACGTTCTTGAGTTCGGTCAGCATCCGCTTCTTCTCATTGCCTTCTTTGTACAGCAGATCTTGCTTGATGGAAATTCCCTCTTTCGTTCGCCACGAGAAGCCACCATACTTTTTCCCATCTGTACTGGTCGCGATGGTCTTGTACTTCGTTACTTTCATGCCGTTTAGCGTCTCTTCGCCCATCACCGTGTCTTCATACGTCCACTGCGAAGTATCGGTGCCCTTGCTTTTTCCCGTTATCATCGAATTTTCCATGTACATTTTCTCGGACGGCATGAGGATCCACATGACTTTCGTGTCGTATCGGAAAATCTGAATCCCTCCATCGCCTTCACCAGTCAGCATCTCCTTGCGCTCCTTGGTTGGAGTCGCATAAACATGCTGCTGGATGGTGCCTTCTTCACTTTGGATCGTCGAATCCGCTGAATACTCGACTTGCGGTCGGCTGAGTTGAGCCGCTCCAGCCGGTATTGTACCGAATACACCGGCGAGCACGATCACTGTGCACAGACGTTGTGCCATAGCAGACCCCCTCCCGAGATATGTAACAGGTTGATGTTGATTGGCATGACTCCGATCCTGGCACAACTCCTAGCTTGTCGGGTCGGAAGATGGAACAGGCACGAAAGATTATCCCTTACCCAAAAAGAAGTAAAGTGGGTGAGGAGGGTAGCCTGGTCGTCCTCCTGCTCGCGGAACGCGCTCGGGCTCGTCTGTCTGGTTGGTCGGTCTTTCTGGTCTGTCTGGTTCTTCTGGATGAATTTCCAGTCCGATCAACCAGACAAACCAGATAGACGAGATAGACCAGATGAACCAGCATTCGCTGGACGCGCGCAGTAGGAGACCAATTCAGGCCGCCCTCCTGGAGAGGATACGAGCGAGCTTGGAGGGACCATTGGTGATACTGGGTTAGGTTAGCGCGAGGCGAGAGAGTTCGACTCGTCTGGGCTGTCTTCGATCAAGAGGATGGAGGAGTGTGTCACCATTATAGATGGGGATATCAGCAGGGAATGTGACGGGCTCGAAGATGAAGAGGTTAATAATTGAATAATGATTAATAGCAGCTAGTTAGATCGAAAAATGTAATGTGGTTCGTGAGGTATCAGAGGATAGAGAAGTAGGGAGAAATTCCAGAGAGGAAAAAGAGCGGGTCCTGTCGCTGACCAGCCCAGCCGGCTTCGCACCCCGCGCGGTGTAGGAGGATGAGGGGGGTGGCCAGGAGCCCTCCTGCTCGCAGAACGCGCACGATAAGAATGTGCTCGTCCGATGCGTGCAGTCGAGGGCAGCCTTGGCCACTCCCCTAAAGAGAGGTAGAAAGAATTGGAAGATCCTCGCTCGGGAAAAAGCGCGTCTTGGCGCGCTGAGGGCTGGGTGGGAGGAGTATTGCGCGCAGTTGGAGACCAATCGGGCCACCCCTTATATGGAGACATCAGCAAGCGTGGTGGGAACAATGGAAGACGATTGGCTCCCAGGTCAACGCCATCCGCAAGAAACACTATCTCGCCTTAGAGGCGGGGGAGAAACGAGCGAGCTTGGAGGGAGCATTATAGTGTTCGTTTGACTCGCGCACGATAGGAAGGTCCAAGAGACAATTTTTGACGGTTGGATTCGCAGTCTATATTGGATGGCGAGGTCGGACGACGTATTGGATACAGCTGGGCTTTGCAGTAGACTTGCCCATGATAGATTGCTAAGTCTGCCTAGCCATGTGGATAGGCGGACCGTAACAGATAGACTTGTTGGAAGTCTCTATGGATCATTGGCTAAACGTTGGAGTTCGAGGAAGCGCGATCTGGCCCACTGCTGAAACAGTTGTCGAGTTTGGTGGACACAAGTTGGTACTTAAGCCTGCTACTCGGGAGACTGAGCAATCTGTTCATATCAACTTGCGATGGATCTCGGATATAGATGCGCTGACCTTGATCAACCGTTTTCTGAGTATTATTTCTTGGTGTGACGACCAGCCAATGGAGAATCGATATGGTTGGTCTGGAAATCCTGTGCCCGTGGCCGTGCCAAGGGAGTCACGACAACTCGGGTCAGGGATCGCATTCCCTTTTTATAGAACCTTAGATGTCAATCCGAAGGTTCGATTAGCGTTGGCGCTCTTTCGTGAGGGGCGAACGGTTAACAGCGGGCCATTTGAGTTTCTGAGCTATTTCAAGATCCTGAACATCTTCTGGAAAGACAAATGGTTGACTGTCAATGGTCAGCGCCAAAACCCAGTGATCGAAGGCATCAGGTGCACGCTGTCCTTTATGAAAGATGAACTCGCGGTGAGACGACTAAAAGCTCTCGGCGCGTCTAAAATAGATATACCGAAATATCTGTATGAGTCCGGACGTTGCGCGGTTGCTCATGCCTATGCTGACCCCATCGTCGATCCAGATGACGTTTCTGACCTGCGCCGATTATCAGAGGACGTACACATTATAAAGGCGATCGCGGAACATTTGATCGAGACCGAACTGGGAGTCTCCAGGTCGATTATCGCGTAGCTCTAGTGCTAAGAGCGAAAATGAGAGGCGGGTCTTGCACATATTACTAATACCTTTTCAGTAAGTTTACCCGGCGGATACATATTGCAAATCTGCCGGCCATAATTGACCCCGGTATTCTCCAGTTATGACTATTGTCTCAGCATATCTCGATGCCAGTGGCTCAGTTGTTGATCCTAAATGTCGCTTTTTCACTGTAGCTGGCTATGTGGCCACTGAAGAACAGTGGGATGCATTCGAGGAGCAATGGCAGAATACGCTTAACGATGCAGGAATGCCCCAGCTTCATAGGTAGGAAAAGGGGATAGGCTACTTATTCGGAAGGCTTCAGCCCCGCCAGTCGCCCGCCGTGTCTGAGTCGTGTTCGAGCCGATACTGCCTGCTTTCTGAAAAGCATGCATGTTACCAATCCATCCGTTGACACGCTGCTTTCTGCAAAGTAGCCTGTCCCTATTTCTCCATTAATAAGAAGGTATCGCATGGTTCGTCGAATGGTGTTTTCTCGGCCTCGCTATTTCTTTGGGAAGATATTGAGCGGTGACGATCTTACGGCGGAGCACAACTACTTCTTGGAAAAACAGCGGCTGAGAAATCAGCTCGTCTTTGGTGATGGGATTGTGTCGGGTTTGTCCGTGGCTGTCGGGAAGGACGGGAGCGGCCGGCGGGTGGTGCTCAGTCCTGGTCTTGCGATCGATCCCACCGGCAACGAGATCTGTGTGCGTGACGTGATGACCTGTGCGGTGCCACCTTCTAGAAAGCGAATCTATGTCTGCCTCCGCTACGTCGAAGCCGAGACGAGTCCTGTTCCGACGATCCCCCCCGATTCTGACGGTGTAGGCAATGAGGTTCAGAACAGCAGGATCGAAGAAGGGTTTGAAATGACATTCGAACCGACGCTTCCGGCTCGAACCGCGTTGACCCTCGCGCTTGCGCTCTTACTCTGGAAGCGAAACCGCTGGACAGTCAGTTCCTCATTTCGCCCTCGTCGCGTCAAAGGTGGGAGCCGATAATCGATTCTTGTCTCTCAGTGGAAAGATAGGTGACCGATGCGGCGGTTTTTCTTTGCAGTGTACGTGGTCCTGGCTTGCGCGACAGTCGCGGCGGCGGATGCCATTGAGGACGCGGAGGCGGCGTACAACCGTGGCGACTATACACGGGCGGCGCGGCTCTTACGTCCCCTCGCTGATCAGGGCAATGCAAGGGCCCAGTTCACGTTGGGTATGATGTATGAAAAAGGGCAGGGTGTTCCTCCGTTCGACACGGAAGCCGCACAGTGGTACCGCAAGGCGGCAGAACAAGGACTGGCATCGGCGCAGTTCAATCTGGGTATGCTGTATTCCGCCGGCCAGGGTGTCCCGCAGGACGCTCGGGAAGCCGAGAAGTGGTTTCGACTTGCGGCGAAGCAGGGGGAGGCATCCGTGCAGTTCAGCCTGGGTGTGATGTATGCCAAGGGCCAGGGTGTTCTGCAGGACGTTCGAGAGGCCGTCTATTGGTACCGCAAGGCGGCGGAACAGGGCTATGCATCGGCGCAGTTCAATCTGGGGCTGATGTACGGCAAGGGCCAGGGCGTGCCGCTGGACGCTCAGGAAGCTGCGAAGTGGTACCGTCTGGCGGCTGAGCAGGGACACGCGCATGCGCAGGGCAATCTGGGCGTCATGTATTACGCGGGGCATGCTGTGCCGCAGAACGATCGGGAAGCGTTCAAGTGGATTCGTCGGGCTGCCGAGCAGGGGCAAGCCAATGCACAGAGCAATCTGGGTTTGATGTATGCCAAGGGGCGGGGCGTCCCGCAGGACTTCGTTCGCTCGTACATGTGGTATAGCGTTGCCTCTGAGGCGTTGGGCGGCGTTGATGGAAAGGAAGCGGAGAAGAATCGAGACCTTGCGGCCTCACAGATGACGGCCGCGCAGATTGTGAAGGCGCAGGAGATGGCGCGGCGCTGTCAGCAGTCGAAGCTTAAGGTATGCGATTAAACCAGAGGTGGGATGCGCCATGCCGAGAGGGCAATTCTTATGACCATGAGTGCCACGATGACTTGCCAAAGTATTCGATATGCCACGCGCTGCCTCAGATTGTTTCTAGGCTGTGTGCTGGCGTTGTCAGGGGGCCTGGCCGCTCTACTGGGCGGTGGGTTCGCAGCTCAGGCCGGTGAATCGGCACAGGAAGAGGGTACGGCCATGGATCGTCATGATCATGCGGAGGGGACTGTCGACATGATGGTTCCCCATCAGAAACATCGCGGGCCCCACATGAAATGGACGGTGTTGCGAGCGGCGAATGCGGACGATGCTGGGCGTGCCGATCAGACTGTGCAGACTCTTCGGCAGGCACTTGCCAAGTACAAGGATTATCGAGTGGCCATGGACGATGGCTATGCCCCGCTTCATCCCGAGCGAAAGCCAAAGCATTATCATTTTGCCAATAAGCAGCGCCGACTCCAGGCGAAAGTTCATTTTGATCCGGCTGAACCGACCGCGCTCCTCTACAAGAAAGCCAGGGATGGTTATGAGCTCGAGGGGGCAATGTACACCGCGCCGAAAGATATGACCGAGGACCAGTTGAACGAGCGCGTTCCGTTGAGCGTGGCGCAGTGGCATGCCCACGTCAACCTCTGCTTCCAGCCGGACGGCAGTAGACGCCGCATGACCAGGAAGCAACTCGGGGGCAAGGGGAAGATTGCCACGGAATCAGAGTGTCAGCAAGTAGGCGGGAGATTCGTTCCGCAAGCCGGTGGGTGGATGATTCATGTGTATCCGTTCGAATCGACTCCCGTAAAGATCTGGACCCACTAAATGGAAAGATTTTTGTGAGGTGGCATCGCCCAAATGGGTGTAACCAGAGTAAGAACGCGCTAGGAACCAATTCATCCTGAACAGCCCCCACGCGGCCGCCCACCATGTTCGGTCCTTTCTCGCTGAAGGCCGAAATGTTTCACGAGAGCCGTTTGAGGAAAGATACTCGTGAGTGACCCGTGGTGCCGCGACCTTAGGCAGGAACGTCAACGTATTCAACTTGACTGCTGGGTGGAGGGATAGAAAGGCCATCTTCCTTGAGACCTTCCAGATGAAACTCAATGGCTTCACGGATAAGGGATTCGGTTTCTGCCACGGTGGCGCCGGTGGCAATGCAACCAGGCAAATCGGGAACATAGGCCGCGTAGTTTCCAAGGGCTTTCTCAATCACAATGGCGTAACGCATCTTAGTTCGCTCCCTTTTTCCAACCAGCTTGCTTAAAGATACTATTCAGCGTTCCGGGAGGCAAGTCATCGCTGGTTTTGCCCGCAACAGTTACACGACCCGGCTTCATCTGGTGCTTGAATTGTCTGTGGCTACCTTTGGTTGCGACGAGGGACCCCAGCCATCTTCTCGCAATTTGTCTAGGATATCGCCAACTTTCACGGCATCAGTTTAGCGTAGTCGTTACAAGAAGCCAAACCCGTTTACGCCGTGCGAGAAACAGGTTGGATGCTATTGTCTCTGACATCTCAGCCACACCGGCATCCCACCGAGCCCGGTCCTTGTCGTTCTTGTCTTGCTAAAGATTCTCAGTCGTATCGAGATATGCGTGAGGTGTTTTCAATGCGCAGGACGGCGTATATCGAGGAGTAGTTCTCGCAGGTGCGATTCATGGGTCGATTGCAGGGAGGTAAACTTGAGCCCGTAGGTATTCTCCTGTGTCCATCGGACGACGGCTGCTTCAACAATGATGGGACGGGGTTTCTTGGAAACTTGCAGGATCAGATGGTACCGTCCACTGATTTCTAGAGGAATATCGCTCTGTAGCCGGCATCCTCCGAGGGAAAGGTCGATGAGTTTCCCTTCACCCTCTGTATGTTCTTCGATTTCGACCGGCTCGATGAGACGTTTGAAGGAAAAGAGCGTGCCCGAGGGAGTGAATATCCTAGGGTGCTTGCGGCGCTCGATAATTCGCCGTGTTTGTGGAGGAGGTTTGTTCATATAGGATTCCGATCTGTCCTCCAGGCATCATAGTGAACCCAATGAAGACAGCCAAGGAAATTGACAATTGTGTCCATGCGACGGCTGTGCCAGCAGATGAGTTCTCGTACTGTGGGCGGCGAGAACTCGTTGGATGGGGAAGTTTTCGATCTCTGTCTTGGCGCCGGCAGGTTTGATTTCCATCGGAGCAGCCCCCAGTTTGTACGGGCCGGATGATGGAACGGAGGCAAAAGTGTATGCCTAGTTTACTGGGAAGTAAAGTGGGGCGGGTCGGTGGGCACGTGACGAAAGTGCTGCTTATAGATCCATCGCTTGCGTGTGACCGGGGTAGGTCGCATCACGGGAATCTGTCCGGCTGATCCGCAGAAGCCATTGAATTAGCTGGCTATACTCACAATGTTTCCTCTGCGGTCGCGGATAATCTTCCGTGACAGATAGTCTCGCGCTTTTCTCCTTCAACATACGAGGCGAATCTGTTTTTGGCCTTCACGCAGCTCCTCGATACACAGACTAAGGGCCGGGCATTTTGAATACGTGCAGTTGTTTCGGGTGCACGAAGACTACATCGTCTTGCTGAAGCTTCAGCTCGCGATAGCGGTCTTTGGTGAGTTCTACCGAAATGATCTGAGGCGCGTCTTTCGATGCCAGTTCGATCCGCACTCGCGATCCGGCGGTGATGACAAATCTCACAGTTGCTTCGAGCTGTGTCGGTGTGGTCCGGCTTCGGCTGAGCTCCAGGTCATGGGGGCGGACAAATGTGACTTCGTGTTCGCCCGAGGCGTCGATTACATGTTCGCTCGCTCCTTCATGCGAGGGTCGGTCTTGAGCCATGCGGCCATGAAACACGTTGACATCGCCGAGAAACTGGTAGACGAACGATGTGGCCGGATTCTCATAGACCTCCTCCGGTGTACCGATCTGCTCGATATGCCCTTGGTGCATCACCACGATACGGTCTGCGGCCTCCAAGGCTTCTTCCTGGTCATGCGTCACCAGGATGCTCGTAATGTGCAATTCGTCATGCAATCGCCGAAGCCAGCGTCTCAATTCCTTTCGCACTTTGGCATCCAATGCGCCAAACGGTTCATCGAGCAGGAGCAATTTCGGCTCTACGGCCAGCGCTCTAGCCAAGGCCACGCGTTGACGTTGCCCTCCGGAAAGCTGGTTCGGATAGCGGTCGGCCATCGCCCGCATCTGGACCAATGAGAGCAACTCATCCACCTTCTTCTGAATCTTGTCAGGAGAAGGCCGTTGCGCTTGAGGAAGCACGCTCAGCCCGAACGCCACATTCTCCGCGACGGTCATATGCCGGAATAACGCATAATGCTGAAACACGAATCCTACGCGGCGGTCGGTGATACGTTGATCCGTCACCTCGACGCCATGCAGGAGAATTCGTCCTTGATCGGGCCTTTCCAGTCCAGCCAGGATTCTCAGCAGGGTGGTCTTGCCGCAACCGGAGGGGCCGAGGAGCGCGATGAGTTCTCCTGCCTGTGCATGCAGGCTCACGTCATTCAGAACGGTAAACGAGCCGAATCGTTTGGTGACATGATCGACTTGAATACTCATGACGGGCTCCCTGGTTGCGTGCTCCACACCGGGTCATGCGCCGTTCGTGATGAAGCAGTTTTCCGTTCGATCATCGATTTCGCGATGAGCGTCACAATGGCTAATAAGGTGAGGAGTGAGGCCACTGCGAACGCCCCGACGGCGTTGTATTCGTTGTACAGGATCTCGACGTGCAGCGGCAGCGTATTGGTGAGCCCTCGTATATGGCCTGAGACGACAGACACTGCTCCAAATTCTCCCATTGCCCGCGCATTGCAGAGGATCACGCCATAGAGCAGGCTCCACTTGATGTTCGGGAGGGTGACGCGGGTAAACGTTTGCCATCCGGACGCGCCCAACGTGAGTGCCGCCTCTTCTTCCTCTCGTCCCTGCGATTGCATCAGCGGAATGAGTTCGCGCGCGATAAACGGCACGGTGACAAAGGTGGTGGCGAGCACGATGCCCGGCAGGGCAAAAATGATCTTAATGTCGTGTTCGGCCAGCCAGGGGCCGACCCAGCCCTGCGCTCCGAAGAGCAGCACGTATATCAATCCCGAGATGACGGGGGATACGGCCAACGGGATGTCGATGAGCGTGATGAGAATCTGCTTGCCGACAAATTCGAATTTGGCGATGGCCCAGGCTGCGGAGATTCCGAACATGAGGTTGAGCGGCACGGCCAGGGATGCGGCAATGAAGGTCAGGCGAATTGCCGCCAGAGCATCCGGGTCCGTAAATGAGGCGAAGTAGCTCGCAAGACCGTTCTTCAGCGCTTCGGTAAACACCGCCGCGAGGGGGATAAATAGGAAGAGCGTCAAGTATCCGAGGGCCGCGACAATCAGTGCCCACCGAACCAAGGCGCGTTCGCTGGTCAAAGAAGCCTTCCACTCCTCGTTTCTTACTCTGGCAACGGTCTCGGTCGACATGTTCTGCTCTTTCTAACGAGCGGTGTGGCGCCTGCCGCTCCACCATTGTATGAGATTGATCATCAGCGCGAGCACAAACGACGCTACGAGCATGACGACTCCCAGCGCCGTGGCTCCGGCATAGTCGTACTGCTCCAGCTTGGTCATGATCAGCAGGGGAGTGATCTCCGATTTGAGCGGCATATTGCCCGCGATGAAGATGACCGAGCCGTATTCCCCGACGGAGCGCGCGAATGCCATCGCCATGCCGGTCAGCAGGGCAGGCCATAGTTCAGGCACGATCACCGCCCTGAATGTTTGCCATCGATTGGCTCCCAGCGTGGTAGCGGCTTCCTCCACCTCCATGTCCAAATCTTGGAGTACCGGTTGAACAGTTCGCACGACGAACGGCAGTCCGATGAAGGTCAATGCGACGAGGACACCCAGAGGGGTAAACGCGACCTTGATCCCCAGCGGTTCGAGATAATGTCCGATCCATCCATTCGACGAATAGATGGCCGTCAAGGCGATTCCGGCGACGGCGGTCGGCAGGGCAAAGGGCAGATCCACGAGCGCGTCCACGATTGAGCGTCCGGGAAAGCGGTATCGCACCAGGACCCAGGCCACCACTGATCCGAAGAAGCCGTTGATCAAGGCCCCCAAAAATGACGCGCCGAATGTCAGCTGGTAGGAGGCGAGCGCACGCGGTTCCGTCACCGTGTGCCAGAATTGTTCCCCGGTCAGCGTGGTTGTTTTGATGACGAGACCGCTGAGGGGGATCAATACGATGAGGCTGAAATAGAACAGCGCAAATCCCAGCGTCAGGCCAAATCCTGGAAGGACGCTGGGCTGTTTCAACACCAAGGTCATGGGTCTCATCGCCGCTACTTCGCGGCTTGCAAATAGATTTGATCGAAGCTGCCGCCATCGGCGAAGTGCGCCTTGTGCGCCTTTTGCCAATTGCCGAAGAATTCTTGTAGCGTGAACAACTCCACCACCGGGAAATTCGCAGCATATTTGGCGGCGACCGATGGAAGCTGCGGGCGGTAGTAGTTTTTGCCGGCAATGTCCTGGCCTTCTTCAGAGTAGAGATATTCCAGATAGGCTTGGGCGACTGGCCTAATGCCTCGCTTGTCCACGATTTTATCGACGACGCTGACCGTCGGTTCCGCCAGGATGCTGAGCGGCGGTACGACGACATCGAACTTGTCTTTGCCCGAGCCTTTGGTGCTCAGCAGAATTTCATTTTCCCAGTTAATCAGAACGTCGCCGATGCCCCGTTCCACGAAGGTGGTTGTGGCGCCGCGGGCGCCCGAGTCGAGCACCGGCACGTTCTTAAAGAGTCGCCGGACAAATTCCTGCGCTTTGGTTTCATCGCCGCCGGACTGTTTCAGGGCATAGCCCCAGGCAGCCAGGTAGTTCCAGCGGGCGACACCGGAGGTTTTGGGGTTCGGAGTAATGACGGAGACTCCAGGCTTAACCAGATCGCTCCAATCCTTAATGCCCTTGGGATTGCCCTTGCGGACCAGAAACGCGATCGTCGAGCTGTAGGGCGCGCTGTTGTTGGGGAGACGACTCTGCCAGTTTGCGGGAAGCAGCCCGGCCTTTTCGGAGATGGCGTCGATATCGTATGCCAGCGCCAGTGTCACGACGTCGGCTTCCAAGCCGTCGATGACGGCTCGTGCCTGCTTGCTCGATCCTCCATGGGATTGCAAGACTTTGACGGTCTGGCCCGTCTTGGCCTGCCAGTGTTTGGCGAAGGCCGCATTGAACTCCTGATAGAGTTCGCGCGTTGGATCGTAGGAAACGTTCAGGAGTGAGACGGATTCCGCCGCCTGGATTGACGAGGTGAATCCCAAAGCTCCAGTCAGGAGCGCGAGAGTCAGAACGAACGGCTTGATAATCATGGGATGGCCCTTTCTATTCGTGATGGAATGCTACAATCAAACGTTGTCATACAATCATCGACTATGCTACCGATGGATTCCTGGACAGAGGCAAATCCTCAATCCCGATGTCTGCTCAACCATTGGACCAAATCTAAGGGATCATGATCTGTAGGACCCGCGAGTCGCGCTCGCTTTTGAAAGAAGACGGGGAGACCGCGACGAGTTGCTTCGGTTCGGACCTTTCGAGCCAGCCCGTGGCTCACCCGATCCAGCACGACGACCACGGCTTCCGTATCTTTCGGAATGGATTTGGTCATGTCGGGGTTCTTCCGGCCGCTCCAATGTTCGACATACCCGTGCCTGCCACCCGTCCGATGCCGGAATATCTCGGCTGAATCGCCACCGACAATAAGAATACGCATGGACTCCTTTGCCGCCCGATGAAGGGCAGCAGGAGTGTCTTGCTGCCCTTCGTTCGGTGCGTCCCACTCACGGCTGTGACGGAGGTTTCTTTCCTTCGCGTTCCGGGCTTGGTTGAACGGTCAATGCGGCAAGCGCATCCTGATACCGAATCTGCAACTCTTCCCGCTGATCCGGTGTCCAGAAACGGGCCTTTGAACTGGCCTTGGCCAGAAACTCCTCGGGCTCGAATGTCACGTCATACAATGCCGAAGCTTCCGGGATGTTCGGCAGTTGCCGTTCATATTTGCTGATATCGGGGCCAGGGTTATGCCGGGCGTGTACGGCGCTGATGATCAGGTGCAGAATCGATCCATGGATGGAGATCCAGCCCGTGGTGGTTTCCTGGTCTCCCTGATCCGTGGCATGACTCAAGTTGAAGTACACACGTTCTGTCGGGTCGGCCAGAGACAGTGCTGTTGCCAGAGGAGCCGCCAACACAGAGATCTCTTCTTTCCGAAAGGCCCTTGTATGATCGGCTTGACCGAAAATCAGGCGGTGAACGATGTTCCGTCGTTCCGATGCGCGGACTCCCCGGAGTAACGTACCGACCTCCGCCGCCGTCAACGTGGCGGGATGCGCATTGGATACCGAGTCGGGGTCCTGTTCCAACCGAACCGTATTCAACCCTGCGTCAAGGATTGTCCTTCCCGACGAGACAGGCTGGCTCGCGCAACCAGCGACGATGGTTACGACGGCGGTGAGCAACAGCGCGCGCATGAGCCAGGCCGACCACTGCGTCAAATTGTTCTGGTAGCGATTCATTATTGTCCCTCCTGTCGTTGAGCGACGCGGTTCCGCGCGGCTATGCGATCGAACCCGTGGTCTTGCAAGAGGGTTTGGATCTGGGGTCTTTCCAAAAAATTGATGAAGTCCCCTGCGCCCGCGATGTTCTTGGCGGTCCAGACGGCGGCGACTCCATAGTGGATCGGCGAATGCGAGTCCTCTGGGGCATCATCAAGAATACGGATCTTCTTATTCCCGACGGCGTCGGTCCGGTAGACGACGCCGAGATCGGCCTCGCCCTTGGCGACCAAGTCTAGGACGGCTTTCGAGTGCTCGGCATAGACCACTTGCGACTTCAGTTGGGAATCGAGCTTGCTGTACTTAAGATACTGCGCTGCCACTTTTCCTACCGACGAGGTGTTCGGATCGCCGATGGCGATATACCGAATGAGGCTTGTGCGGAGATCCTGGACCGAAGCGATCGGCGCCGGGAGCTCCGTGCCCGCGATCAAGACCAACGAGGTGCCGGCATAGACGCGTCTGGTGCCTTGGATCACAAGCCCTTTCTTTTCGAGTTGGTCAATTTCCTCAACCTGTGAGGGCAGGAACACATCGATCGGGGCGCCCTCTTCGATTTGCTTGCTGAGGGTTTGAGATGGCCCGTAGATGACTCTCACGTTGATGTCTTTATTGTGCGCTTCGAAGAGCGGGAGTATCTTTCGAAATGCATCTTTCAGGCTGTTGGCTGCCGCAATGGTCACGGTCTCAGGCGCTGCCTGCACGGACGGCGCAATCCAAACGGTCGAGGTCAAAACACCGAGGAACAATAGATTTCTCAATAGGGCACTTCGGCGTGTCATGGCGTACCTCCTGATCATCGTGATGAAGTTCATCATGCGTTTAGAAATAGAATTGATACTGCACATTGATGCGGTTTTCGACCAGATCGCTACCGAACCCCGGTAGGCTCTCAAAGGGGAACCGGTCCGGAGCGCGCCCGCCGCTTCCCAGTGTAAGGTTGGAGTAGTCGATGATGAGCCGATTGTTGTATGTGCCGTCGAAGCTGTAGCTCAAAGCCGCGCCGAACTCTTTGGTTATATCGTCCTTCTGTTTCGTGGACGGATCCAGCACCCCATACCGAAGTGCGAGCTCGAGCTTCCTCGGAATGATGTACTTGCCGACTTGCACGTACCAGCCCCAGGCTTGGCCGAGATCCACCGGAGGTCCCAACACCACTGCGGTCGCCGGGGTGAAGGGAATGGATCCATCGTCCGCACTCCGCACGTGCTGATGACGGTAATAGCCTTCTGCCTGTAACGACCATCCCAGGTATTTCGCGATGAGGTCTACCTCATACGTCTGGAAATCGTAGATTCCCCCACCGAGTAACCGGCCGTTGTTGCTATTTGTGACGGACTGACGGTATGCGCGACTGACAATGTCTGATCGGATTGAACTTAAATAGTTCTGGGCCGGGTTATAGGCATATCCTGCTCCAATCGCGACTTGTGGCACCCGAGAATAGAGGATATCCCCCTGGCCATATCCAGGATTGCCTGACACCTTATACAGCAGCCTGGCTGTGTACATCATTTCCCCGTTGTTGAAGCGCGTGTCGTAGTTAAATGTCCGTTGCTGGCTGACGGGGAGGCTGGCATTAGTGGGAAGGGCTTGGCTGACCGACGTGCCCGCATTCGTGAGGTTGGGTCCGACTCCACCCCAAATTCCAAAGGCATAGTTGAATTTGTATTTTTCTTCGTCGCTCAACACGACGATTCCGATGTCTCGACTGTTGACCAGGTTGGCGGCAAACGTTCTCTGGACAAGCAGATTATCTGCAAAGGAAGACGTGGCGTTCGAGCTGATGAGGGCCCGATTGAACCAGACTTTCTGTTGTCCAACCTGGACGGTCGCAAAAGGGATATGCCAGGAGGCTACGTAGGCATCGAGGAGACCGGCCCTGCCGCTGCCACCCTCTTGATTGAAGGGGTTCTGATTCAGCTGTAGCGAAAAATTGTAGCGAAGATCAGGGTCGAAGGCGTGTCCCATGAATTGCAACTGGGCCTGGGGAACCGTAAAGTTGCTTGCATCACTCTGATTCCTGATGGCCCGAAACTCTACCTGCCCGCCAAGGATTTCTGGATTCCTCGAATCTCCAACAGTCCCCCATGCTTCGTTATAGGTACTAAACGTATATCGTACTTGGGTGAGCAAGCGCATTTTGAGCAGGAACTTCGAGCCAACGCGGATGTTCAACCCGTTATTCACGTCAATACTGAAGTTCGGTTTTGAGGCGCGTTCTTTGGTTTCGATCACCTTGAAGCCCTTGTCGTATTCGTCTTGGGTAATGATGCCCCTGACAAGTAGATACTTGAGGCCTGGATCTTCAGTGGCCATATACTCCCATCGGCCGTCCTTCTTCTGAAGCTGGCCTTCTTCCACCGCCCATCCGTTTGAGGTGAACCCGAAGACCAAGCCTGTCAATACCATGCTGACGAGAATAAACCGGAGATGTCTCATGCGCGACCTTCTTTCTTTGCATGGAACCTCCGGTTGTCCGGTCAGTGACCAATTAAATTGAGTGATTAATATGTGGGGCGTTTGCCTCCAGTTATCTGGATGGCGGTATGTCCTCCGTTAGTTCCGACAACAGTATGGTGCGGTCACATTCATTTCGTTCATGTGGTGCTCCGTGAAGAGTCCTTGTCGATGCGGATCTTCTCTTTGCGTTCGATCTGAACAACTTTTGAATCGTGGATGATGATTTCTACTGAGCCGTAACGGATGTCTTGAAGGGCACGAATGATCTGCTGCGTCATTTGACGGAGCGTCTCGTCTGCGAACCCGTTGGCCTGTTGAAGGGGAGTATTCATTTCTTATTCTCTTGCCGAGTCAGGACGCAGACTCTATATACGACTGTTCCGATCATGATTATGATGTATCTTTATAAAATAAGTGCAGTTACTTTGTCAATAATATAAATAAATAAGCGTATGCATATAAAATATGTATTCTAAAGATCATGATCTCATTTTCATCATATAAATGAACTATAGTGAGACATAATACTTGACATCTAGCAATATAGCTTGCTATTCACTGGCCATGAAAATGCCAAGAAAACAGAAACAAGCGACCTCCAAGTTTTCCAATCATCTCAAATTGCTCCGTGTTCAGAAAGGTTTCTCGCAGGGCGAATTGGCTGCTCGCGCAGGCATCACGCGGCAGGCGGTGTCATCAATTGAGTCGAATCTGTATTTACCGACTACAGCCGTTGCCCTTCATTTGGCTTCGGTGCTGGCTTGTCGCGTTGAAGATCTTTTCAGCATCGGGACAACCGAGGACATCGTCGAGGGTAAGTTAATCGGCCATCTCCCGCATAACGACGTGAAGGCTTCTCCCATTCGAGTCAAAGTGTCGACGGTTGGTTCAAAGACAGTTGTGCGCCCGGTAACCGGATTGGGTGAAGTCCTTTCCTTCACCGTTCCTGCCGATGGGTACGTTGTCGAGGCGCGCGGTCAGACCTCGGGTGCGACGGTGCGTGTGAAACTCTCGCGCGATCGTCGGGCAATTGAACAAACTATCACAGTGGCTGGCTGTGACCCGGCGATCTTCCTTGCGGGTGAGCACATGCGACGGCATAAGGACCAGTCTTCACTGGTTGGCTGGACGATGGGAAGTATGGCGGCGCTTCGGGCGTTGCAACAAGGCGAGGTCCATGTCGCAGGGCTGCATCTCTTTGACCCGACGACAGGGGAATCAAATCTTCCCTTCCTCCGGAGAGCGTTGAAAGGCTCGAACTATGAGGTCATGACATTTGCGACTTGGGAAGAGGGCCTGATCGTTCGAGCCGGTAACCCCAAATCGATCCGTACGATCAGCGACGTCGTCGATCCCCACGTGACACTCGTGAACCGAGAAGAAGGAGCAGGGGCCAGGCTGTTGCTGGATCAGCGGTTGCGCGTGGCGGGAATCAATTGTCATCAAGTAAGGGGTTATGACACGATCGTCGCCTCACACTTCGAAGTTGCACGTGCGATTGCAAGCAGCCAGGCTGATGTCGGGATCGGCATTCGATCTGCGGCGCAACTCTTTGAACTCGACTTTGTCCCCCTTCAAGCCGCGCGCTACGACCTTGTCTTACCCAAAGCCTATCTAAAGCTTCATCCGACGCTCGCCCATTTGTTCGAGACGCTTGTCAGCCGCGCGTTTCGAAATGAGATTGAAGCGCTGGGTGGGTATGACACCAGCGATACAGGAAAGGTCCATGCGTTGCGTGTCGGCTGACAACCTGCAACTGTCTAAATAGCTGATGATTGCGGTGGCGGATAAAGGGAGGACTATGGCCAAGAGCAGCTGGTGGTTTACCGTCCTGAGCGTCTTGGTCTCCATTGTGGGAGCGGGCTCGGTGAGGGCGGTCGAGTATGGAGAGATGGTGCAGAAAAATGGAGAGTGGGTGTTTCGGAGTACAGAAGACCCTGTGGTCAAACTCATGCGCGACAAGGGTGTGATCACGAACGAGAGATACTTAGAAGTTTCAGCACAAAAGGGAAAAAATTGGATTGAACCGGCCGATGCGGTCCTCAATCTACGGAGAGAACTCGAGTGGACCCGATATGTGAAAACCGCGACACACTTACCCGATTGGATTGACCTGGGCCTCGAAAACCGAACCCGATTTGAATCGTATGACCATCCATGGCGAGCTAATCAAGCTATTGGAGGTGGGGGAACCGATGCCCAGCTGCTCCTCCGATCGAGAGCGCGCGTAGGATTGGGGGGCAATGGCCCCTTCCGGTTTCTCTTTGAAGGGCAAGATGCGCGGGCCTTGTCGAGCGATGAGCCGGGGGATTTCAGGAATAACACGACGGTCAACCAATTTGACATTTTGCAGCTATTCGGGTCGTTGACCATAAACAATGTTGGGGGGAGCGGATTGCGAACCGACGTGCATTTCGGTCGTATGACCATGGATTTCGGAATGCGTCGGTACGTTGCCCGAAACGATTTCCGAAATACCACGAATGCCTTCGATGGGGTCCATTGGCAAATCGGCAAAGACCAAACCTGGCGGTTCAGGGCATTTTTGGTGGAGCCCGTCATTCGAGAACAGGCGCAACTGGACGAGCAGACCGCCAAAAGTGTGTTCTGGGGAACCTACGCGGAGAGCCAGCATTTCCCCTGGTTCAACGTGAATGTGTTTTATTTTGGGCTAAACGGTCAAGAGCTTCAAAATAAAAATCTTCACCGTACATACAGTACATACGGCCTTCGCCTATTCAAGGCTCCTGGGATCAACGAGTTCGATTATGAATTCGAGGGGGCCGTTCAAACCGGGCATTTGGGTAACGTCGATCATTTTGCCTACAACCCAAACGTTGAAGCCGGGTATACGTTGAATCTGCCTTGGACCCCTCGGTTTTTGGCGCAGTACGCATACGCTAGTGGCACCCGCACACCAGGAGGAGGCCAGGATGGAAACTTTGATCCCCTGTTCGGCGCCCGTCGATTTGATTTGATGCCTACGGGAAATTTCGGACCGTTTTTCCGGTCCAACATCAGTAGTCCCGGTTGGAGGCTGATCCTCAACCCTACCGACAACTTGATACTAACAGTCAAGCAACGATTCTGGTATCTGGCAGAATCGACCGCAGTGTTTGTGGGTAACGGTTTACAAGATTCCACAGGGGGGTCAGGAAACAATCTGGGTCACGATCTGGAACTGCGTGCGCAATGGGCGCCGCTATGGGCTATGAGACAAAACTTGGATTTTGACTTTGGGTACGTGCATTGGTTTAAGGGATCCTATTTTGACAGTCCCGCTATCCTCGCCCAAATGCCCACCGGTGGAAACAAAGACTCGGATTATTTTTATGCTTCGGTGAGAGTCAGATTGTAGAGGAGGTGGCCAATGCTTCGAATCGTTCTCGCGTTATGCCTGTTCGTCATGACAGGCGCAAACCTTGCCGTTGCCGAAGAGATTACGATTGCCGCGGCGTCGGATTTGAATTTCGCCTTCAGAGAAATCGTGGCTGAGTATGAGAAAACGACTGGCAATCACGTGAGGCTGTCGCTCGGATCCTCCGGAAATGTCTATGCGCAAATTCAAAATGGCGCGCCATTCGACCTCTACTTTTCAGCCGACATCGCCTATCCCAGGAAATTGGAAGAAGCTGGTCTGACCGTCCCAGGCTCGCTCTATCAGTATGCTATCGGGCGGATTGTGATGTGGGCGACCCATGAATCGCGTATTGATGTGACGAAAGGGTTCGAATCGTTGCGTGAGCCGACAGTAAAAAAAATCGCCATTGCCAACCCTAAACATGCGCCCTATGGCAGGGCGGCTGTGGCTGCAATGGAATATTCAAAGGTCTACGACCAGGTCAAAGACAAACTCGTCCTGGGAGAGAATATTTCGCAAGCAGCGCAGTTTATTGAATCCGGGGCGTGTGACATCGGGATCATCGCGTTGTCCCTGGCGGTAGCTCCTGCCATGAAATCGAAGGGGACGTATTGGGAGATTCCCGTTGAGGCCCATCCGCCTCTCGATCAGGGCGCTGTGATCTTGAAGTCGTCGAAGCAGCAGGAGTCTGCGATACAGTTTCTTGCATTTATCAAAGGTGAGCGAGGACAGGAGATCATGAAACGTTATGGATTCACCGTTCCATCGGCCGGGTAATCGATGAATTGGATTGCGATTGCCGTCACCTTCAAGCTCGCGCTGCTCACAGCGGCTGTGTTGCTCATCGTTGGACTGCCGATTGCCTACTGGCTCACGTTTTCGAAACGGCGATGGAAGTTCATTGTCGAGTCGGTGGTCGCGCTCCCGCTCGTTCTGCCTCCGACGGTGCTGGGTTTTTATATTCTGGTCGCAATCGGTCCGCACAGCCCGGTCGGTCGATTCTACAGCGATGTGGTCGGGCATCCGCTCCCTTTTACGTTTGAAGGTCTGCTCCTTGCGTCGATTCTCTACAGTCTGCCGTTTGCCGTGCAACCCTTCACCGCGGCCTTTGAGCAAGTTGATCGCCGCCTGATCGAAACCTCCTGGACGCTCGGGGTATCGAAGCTCAAGACCTTTTTTCATTTAATTGTTCCGCTGTCGACAGCAGGCCTCATCACGGGCGCCGTGCTGAGCTTTGCCCATACACTCGGGGAGTTCGGCGTGGTGCTCATGGTCGGCGGCAACATCGAAGGCGAAACACGCACCGTCTCGATCGATATTTACGATGAGGTGCAAGCGCTCAACTATGCCGGAGCCGCCAAGACAGCGCTGTTGTTACTTGCTGTCTCCTATGGCGTGCTGTTGCTGGTCTATGCGATGAACCGAAAGGTCTGGGTCGTATGGCCGCAGCGCTGACGGTTAATTGCCGTAAGGCCTTTCCCAGTCGATTTGCCGTAGCAGCACAGCTCACGTTGCCGCTCGACCCTCCGCGCGTGATGATTCTCTTCGGACCATCAGGGTCGGGGAAAACGACCCTGATGCGTTGTCTTGCCGGATTGGAATGGCCGGAAGAGGGACGAATTCGGTTCGGTTCGACGACCTGGGTAGATGCGGCGTCTAAGATTCGGCTCTCGCCACAAGCCCGGAGGATCGGCTACATGCCGCAGGACTACGCGCTCTTTCCCATGCATACGGTGGCAGGCAACATTGAATATGGATTGAGCGATCTGCCGAGTGAGGCGCGGAGGGAGCGTGTCCGTGAGCTCATCGCCTTGTTGCAACTTCAGGGGTTCGAACAGGCCAAGCCGGCGCAGTTGTCGGGTGGCCAACAGCAACGTGTCGCACTCGCGCGTGCGATCGCCAGACGACCGCAGCTCTTATTGCTCGATGAACCACTGTCGGCCTTGGATGCGCCGACACGCGCGAAGCTCTGCGGTGAATTGCGCATGCTGCTCAAGCAGCTCGCAATTCCAGCGGTGGTCGTCACGCACGACTGGGCCGAAGCCCTCACCCTGGGTGACATCATTGCCGTAATGAGCGCTGGTCAGGTGCTGCAAGTCGGTCCGCCGCAGGACGTATTCTCCAGACCGGCCAATGCGGAGGTTGCGCAGATCGTCGGTATTGAAACCGTCGTGCAGGGGCAAGTAGTCGCGAATGATAATGGGCTGGCGACCGTGTCGGTAAACGGTGTGACGTTGAAGGGTTTAGGAACGGACGTGAGCGGCTCGGCAGTGTACGTCTGCATTCGCGCGGAAGATGTCTTGCTCGAGCAGGCGGGGAGCGGTATTACCAGTGCGCGAAATCACTTGTCTGGACGTGTAACGGAGATGTTGTCGCAAGGTGTGTTGGTAATGGTCACAATCGATTGCGGTTTTCCTTTGCGGGCCGTGATTACGAGGGGGGCCAGAGAAGAGCTTGGTCTTGAAACAGGTTCAGTAGTTGCGGCGGCGATCAAAGCAGGAGCAGTGCATCTCGTGCCGAGATCCGCTTAAAAGAGGCCTGCAATTCCCATCGAGATTTTTTCCTGAATAATCGGCGTGGCTTCGGGAATGTCTAAAGCTTTTTGACGCACGTGGCCGACCATGCGCATCTGTTGGACTTTTGGTCCGGTCGTCGCCTGTCCTGCCGTCGGTTGACCCAGCGGTTTACCCATCTTTCGATCGGTAATCTGCACGTCGGTCACACAGAGGTAGGTGACGCCATCTTCTTTGGGTGCCTGTGGCATCTCCATGCCGGGAAAGCCTCCTCGCCCGCCGCTCATGGCCATGACCTGCGCCATCATCGCGTTCATGTCCGGCATGGGCATGGCGCCCATGCCCATCCTGCCACCTTGCATCATTCTCCCTATTTGATCGTCGCCAGTTACCTTGGTTGAAACCATGGCGGTACCGCCGCTGCTGATGCCGGCGCCAAAATTCGCCGTGGCAACGGATTCCGGCGTAACGCCTTCGGCGGCCTTGTGACAATAGACCACCTTGGCTTGAATCCAATAGTTCGCCTGCTCTGGATCCTTCGTGAGATGATAGCCCTTCATTGTGAGCTTGGTCTGGATTTCGCTGAGCGTGACGTTCTGATTCTCCGACGTGTTTCTCAGTTGCAGATAGGCCGTGCGATTCATGCTGGGATCAAGAAACACCGTGTTGCTGTTCATCAAGCCGGAACGGATGATGTTGGAACAGCCAGTCGAGATCACGAGAAGGAGCAGCATCAGCGGGAGGCGATGGAGAATGCTGAGATGCAAAGACATGATCAGAGGTTTCCTGCAACTGCCGCGCTCAAGCGTTGCTGCAACAAAGGCGTCGCTTCGTCTTCATTGAGTTTCTTCTGATGGACATCGGCGGCGAGACGCATCTGGTAGACGCCTGGTTGCATGCCGCTGCCGGATTTCGCAGCAGGGTACTCGGAAGTCGGGGCGCTCTGGGCCGTAATCTGTAGATCTGCGACGCAGGCGTAATTTACGTCGTCCGGCATCTTGGGTTTAGAAGGTCCATTGAACATGCTGCCAATAGCACTGCCGACGCCTTCAATGGCGCTCAATCCGATCGACGCTGCGGAGCCGACGAGGGCACCCTGAGGTCCCGCCATGCTGGCCATGCTTGTCAAACCCTGCAGGCCACCCATAATCGAGGAACCGATGCCCGATCCATACCCGCTTGCCACTATCGCTTCCACAGGCATTTCCGGTTTGGTGATATTGCAATAGACGATGTTGGCCAACAAGATGTAGTGCGCGGCAGTGTGATCCAGGACGACCTGATACCCTTTTGCAGTGAGCCGCGCGCCAAGATCGTGCAGCGAGACTTCTTGGTTGTCTGACGAATTGCGCGCTTGAATATAGACGGTATTTGCGGTCGTCGGCGGGAGAAAAAATGTATTGCTGGTGATCAGGTCCGTGTCTTTGATGTTCCCTGCGTAGGCGGCGAGAGGAAGGCTGAGGAGCATCGGTAGGACGAGGTGTCGCATAAGCCTGTTTTCCTGTTCAGTGGGGTGGATTGTACGCCACCATTCCTGAACGCCGCAACTGCATACTTTATAGCGTGGTTGAAGTGGCAGATGGCTTCGGCTAGCATGGCGGCCATTCCAGCCGTTCAGGTTCTTCTTCTAGGGGAGACACCAGATGCCAACCCGTTTTCTTTTCATCGCTCTTGTCGCTCTCCTGACCACTAGTTGCGGCGGCGGGGACAAGCACCTGCCATCGTCGAATCCGCCCGAGTACGACCCGAAGAAAACTTACACGACACCAGCGACGCCACCCAGTGTGCCGGCTGCGTCGGTTGCGAAACCGGCTGAATCAGCCCCACCTCCCATCCAGTTGCCTCCGCTCGAACCAGGGCCGAATGAAAAGGGCGAGTGGAAGAAGGTACCGGTCAAGCCGGAGGCGCTGCAATTATTCAAAGGCAGAAAAAGCCCGTGTGAAACCTTGTCGAACATCGTCCAGGGCCTCGGCAGTGCGCAGCTGTTTGCCGGAAAGGAAGGACAGTCGCTCAAGCAATCGCTCGGCCCACAGGCCGAGTCGGTTGCGCGATCCTTAGACCAGCAGTTGTTTGACAACTTCAAGGCACAACTCGGCCCGAATGTCGCCGATTGTCCCTCGCCAGTGCCTGCGCGCCAAAATAGCGGTCTCGAACAGCTCTTCTCTCCAGCTCGCGTGGTCCGTACAAACGGACTGTCGAACGGATCCTTCCAACTCGCACAAGCGCTGGCAGTTCCCGCAACAAGGAGCGAATCGAGACAAGAGGCGCCTCCGGGCTGGGTCGGATGGAAAACCATGGCTCGATCGATCTGGCCGGAGACGGCAGGGAATAGAAGGAGCATGGTGACAATTCTTGGCGGCAAGGTGCTCAAGTGTCCGACACCCGATGGGGTGGTCCCAGGAGATTTTGAGTTTGCTGTTGTTCTTGATCAGACAATCGTGGAATCAGGCGTCACGCGAATGGTTCACATCGGCCTCCGCGCGTCAGCTACGCTGAAGGGGCAGCTGGGTGACGATGCCAAGGTGCAATATGTCGAAGGGGATATTTCTACTGTAGCTGAGCGGAACGCAACGGATGTGCCAACTTCACTCAGGCGACAGCGTAGTCAATTTCGATTCGTTCCGAATCGTGATGAATTGTGGCCCGGGTTTCCCACCAATATAGCTGTTTCAGCGACTGGATGGGATATTGAAGGTGCCACTCCACAAGAAAATAGCTTCGTGAGTGATGCCGTTGCAGCGGTCATGCTTTGGGGAGGTCAAAACTACTTGGATGCGGAAAGAGAGTGGAACAAGCCCAACACTTGCGTGGAGATTACCTTCACGCCGGCTACCAAGACAAAAAAGTTTGTTCCCAGCGAATCGACTCCGGTGAAGACGGAACTGCGGACCAAAAAGGAGCAAGCGCTCGTTCCCGCAAAGTTCAAGGAAGCGCAGGAGCGGCCAAGAGAAGGCAATGGTCGTGTGTCGCCAAGGGAGAAAGAGTCGCAGCCCAATACCCCGGCGACGTTCACCTACCAGGCTCCGCCCACACGCGTGAGGCACAGCGGCTTCTGGGTGACGGCGGTTTCCCGCGCGGGTGTGGCGGAAGCCAAGGATGGGGAATGGGAATTGGCGGAGGGATCGTATGTCTTGGAATTTCGCTCGATGATCGTGTCCTCGGATCCAGACGGTGACCCAGGACAATCGCAAGCGTTCGCCGTCATTCCGCTTGTGGCCAGTGGAGAAGTGAGCCCAAGCGGTGACACGAAATACATCGGGCAAGGGATGATCACCTATCAAACCAGTCCGTTGCCGAATTGGGAACCATGTACGGCGCTCGTTCGGGGGCAAGGCACGATTCCCATGCGCGTGTTCCAGGCCTTCATTCGCGTAGACCCGCCGCAGAGTGGGGCAAACGCCTCCCAGGGAGGTTCCGCGAAGATCGAATTGCTCTATGGCATCGTCGGGGGCTCGCAAGAAACCACCACGGGCGGACCGGCTTACATCAACTACCAATGTGTCCCCAATAAGCCCAAGTCTTATTCCTTTTGGTCTAGCCACTACATTAGCGGACGCGAAGAGATGAGCGGCGATCCCATGCAAATGTTTCGTGTGAAGGATTGGACGTATGTGGGTCAAAACGGTGTGGTGGCGACCAAGGCGCTCAGAAGTACCTGCGGCGGGATATGTGACCAGGAAGTGGCGACCTTCACACTGAAAGAAGGGGATGGTTCAGGCGCATCCCAGCCGAGATAGATCGCGTCCAGGATTGCCAGGAAGGCTTCTGAGCGTCGGGGAGGGACCGTCGCCAGCGAGAAGCTGGTGTTTCCTCTCCGTACAGCGTTCAATAAGCGCTTACGGCTTCTTCGGCGGCGGAGCTAAGTTATCGCCCACGCTGGCTATTACTTCATATATTTCTTCTCGTCAGTTGGCCCCAGTTCCATGCCGCCGGGCGGCACTGATCCCTTTGGGATGACGACTGGTGGAGGCGTGCTCGGCTCAGGAGGATTCGGCGCGGGCGGCGGGGTCGGTTGATCGGACGGATCGCCTTCGCCGGTGACCACCTTGATCTCGATCAGCGTTTTCGCTGGAGGAACCGGAAACTCATACTTCCTCTTCTCGCCGTCTTTCGCCGCCATCCCCAGATTGCCCAATGGCGAGCGCATGGAATCGCTGCGGTTGCACCTATTAATGCTTCACGGATGATTTTAGGGTCTGCCACGTCATTCCAACCGCTAGTTATCCCCATTTTTATCTCTTGCTGAGTCTACGATGTTGGTGCCCGGTTCTCATCTCCCCAGCTTCTGTGGATAACCTTGTTTATAAGCACCTCTCCCGATGACTTTTCCTCCCATTTTGCTATTCACGTTACGTCTTTGCCTAGAATTTAGGCATTGGTTTCATTGAGGATAAGGCCACAATATATGGGGGTCCTAAGGGTTAAACCTAAAAAAAACAACAAATACTAGATGTCTATTGTCATTGCTGGATCGGTACGAAAGATTGCCCATCCTACTGCGGTGTCTCTCACTTGGTTATACACAGACTCTACGCCAGACAGGGGTTTCTGCACCATAATAAGGAGTCAAGAATTGGGGACTTGACAGGGGATTCGCAGATATGTAACCATTGGTTACACTATGAAGTCGACGGATCTTAAGCAAGTGCGAGAAAAATTGGGGCTGACGCAACAGCAATTGGCTGATGCGTTGCGAACTACTCGCGTGTCGGTGGCCCGTTATGAAGCCGGGATGCGGCGTATTCCTGGAATGGTCCAAGTCACGTTGGATCAGTTGGGTCGATCATCTGAGATTCCCATGGCGGGGATGGTGGCGGCCGGCTCACCGATAGAGACGGTCCCACAGTCTGAACTTATCGATGTCCCGCCCAGCATGTTACGTGGTGGAAATACGTTTGCACTCCGCGTCAAAGGGGAGTCCATGAAGGATGATGGCATTCTTCCCGGCGATCTTGTGGTGGTGAGGAAACAAGAAACGGCCAGGAACGGGCAGATTGTCGTGGCACTGGTCAATCATGACGCGACGATCAAAACCTACTTCAAGAAGGACTCACACATTGAGCTACATCCCGCGAATTCGGCGATGCAGCCGATCATCGTACGACCTTCAGATACGTTTCATATCGAAGGGATTCTCATCGGCGTGATTCGGCATTGTACGGGTTAATGAAAGAGGGAGGACATGATGCCCACAACAGGAAGATCTATTGGGACAGACCGGCTCTTTGACTTGGAACAAACGGTGGACTCCTTGAACGGAGAGTTGCGCAAGATTCAATGGGATTTGTATCGGGCCAAGGCGGAGCCGCTTCCGGCTCGATTGTGGAGGAATCTGGTGAGTCTCAAGAGCAGGCAGGAATTTATGTCAGCCGTTTGCAATCGGCGCGCTCGTCCAAATACAAAGATGGTGTCCCATGCTGACCCAAGAGCGTAGGACAGACATGCGACTCGCCGGCGTGTGTTCTGACTGTGGAACGCTGGTCCAGCGAAGAATTGCCTGCGTTGATGGGATGACCCATTCAACTGTCGAACTGTGTGAACGCTGTTGGAGTGCCTCTCAGCAGCGGCAGGTCTTTGCAGGCGGGTGCTGTGGGTAAAGACGCTGAAGGGCCGATGCCCGCAAGCTTCACAGGATTCTACGAAGAGCCGCTACCAACTCTTTTTTGCTGGATGTGGATACGGTAATAGGTAAACTCTCCAGGCGTGACTAGCGCGACTCCGACAAGGCAGATCACATGACCATGGAGGATGTCCTCAGTGGTCATGGTGGACTGGTCGCAGGTTATAACAAAGGCCTCGCGTGCGTTCTTCCCTTGCAGGGCCTCTGACACCCATAAACTGTTGAGGTAGCCGCGCAGGTGTTGGACGATTTGCGCCCAGACGAGAGGCGTATTGCGCTCATACACGGCCCATTGGAGTTCATGGGCACACCATGTTTCGAGCAAGACATTCGTGAGATCGATTCCAATGGCCGAACTAGAGGGGATTTCTGTCCCCATGTTCTCGATGGACACGTAGGGGGAACAATACGTGCACATTTAGTCCTCCAGTACGAGGGCGATTTTATTGCCAAAGATCTCGTGGAGTCGTCGCAGACTCTTCAGCGCGATGCACAAGAATTCGACTCCTAACCGGTCATCTTCTACCCACTTCACATGCACCAGATCCCAGACCGGGGTAGTGTTCCCGTGCTCGGGGTAGAATTTAAGCAAGAGATATTGTCCTTGAAGGAGGCGTTTTCTCAGGTGCAGCCCACATCCACCAAGAGAGAGGTTGAGGGTCTGGCCCTCGGCCATTCCCGACTTATCTGCCACCGTAATACGGAGACTGACAGACTTTCGATCATGCCGCCGTGGGTCTTTTTTCGGCGTGCAACAATGGGGTTCAAAGACAACGGGAAACACATTTTCCATGAACAACCCTCCTCTGTTCGACCTAACGTTTGAGCGCGAAAGTATCAGCAACCCTCATGCCGGAAGTATGTCGCGTGTTGGGATGCAGATAAGCGGAGAGTTTTGACTGAAGTGAGATTTCGCAATCGGTGTAGGCGTATCAGTACAGATACGAAAGAGAAGTAAAAGATACAGGCCTGGAGTTAAAAAGGAGGCTCCCTGCCGCGATCGAGACGCTTGTTACGTGATCGTCACGTCGCACAATGTTCCTCGCAAGGCATATTCGACCGACGATGAGTTGACAGGGTTGCTGGCAAATCAGTAGCCTGGCGCTGTTTCCTGCAGGACTGTTCACCGATGAGGGTGGTTGCATGAGTGATTCTAAGACTACCAAGCCGGATACCGGCGACCTTATCAGGAAGATACACGAGCGGCCACAGATCCCTTTGGTCGAGTGGCTGCGAGCCCCTGCGCACGTGCACTACAAAGCGTTTCGCATGGTTGATCCACCGGTGCAGCGGCCGGCGAGCCGTGACGAATTCAGGTCTCTTCTGGAGGTCTTCAAGGTATCCGCTGACATGATGGCCATCCATGAGACGTTTGGCTATGGCGTAAAGGTGGAAGCGACCGGCGATCGGCTGATTCTGATTTGGGAAGCACACACGGAGTACTACAGTTATCAAACCTGGCATATTCCTTCCGACCACGCTGGAGAGGTGACCTTTGGTCCGATGACCTTCCCGCAATACCGCTCACCGGTCACTCCAGTCGGTGCGGAGGTGTGCCGTTTGGATATTCTACTCATGATCAAACCGTTGCCGGGCGGTGATACGTTGCGTTCTCAGCTTCCAGGCCCTGTACTGTACGGCAGCAGGATTCTCGATGAGGAGACCACGCTGGTCACCAGCTTCACACCCGACGAGCATGGGCGCGAACGGTATTGGGTCAGCGTCGGATCAGGCCGGTCCAGCAGTTCTCATTTAAAAGACATCGTGGATGCCATTGTCAGGATCGAAACCTACTACCACATGTTGCTCATGCAAAAGCCGTTGTTTTCTGCCGCGGTCGATCAGGCCTACAAGTTCGAACAGGTGCACTTGAAGCAGCGGGAGATCATTAGCGGGCATATCGGCC
The DNA here is from genome assembly GCA_041748925.1 of Nitrospiraceae bacterium. GTDB lineage: Bacteria > Nitrospirota > Nitrospiria > Nitrospirales > Nitrospiraceae > Palsa-1315. The sequence goes on from JBGTCI010000045.1 coordinate 86,872, forward strand.
ACGCCGACTCCCTGACCCTACAGCGTTGGCTCACTGGACTGACGCAAGACTTGTTAAAAACCACGAGGTTGTCCAGTAAGTTACATTTCGAGCTGTCCGCCTCTGTTCCCTACGATAAGATCGTGCACCGGTCGCTCGAGTCACTCGGGGAACGTACGTTCTCCCCGTATCGCCCGATGTCAGAATATGTCCTCAGCGGAATCACTGGGGTGGCGGAGGGCTATCAACAGCTCCTGAAACGAATGGACACTCTTCGCAGCGGCTTTGAAGGGACGATCTCTATTATTCGCGCGCGCGTCGATCTCATGCTGCAATCCCAGAACCTATCGCTTTTGATCAGCGTCGACAAGACGACAAAGAGCCAGGCTATCCTCCAGTACACGGTCGAAGGATTGTCGGTTATCGTCATCGCCTACTATCTCAGCGGGCTGATGACCTATATCTTCAAAGGGCTTCAGGAGATGGGGTGGCTCCGTAGTGCGGATATTGCCGCCGCATTGTTCGTTCCGGTCTCGATCGGTTCCGCATTGGGGATTACGATCCTTGGTCGAAAACTTCTCCAGAAGAAATTCTCTGGCGAGACCACACCTCCGGCATCGGAGAAGCCTGAGGGCTAGCAAGACGACTGTTATCTGGGTTTGTCTCTTTTTGGTTGAACAACATTCACTCGATAACTAAGCAACCAAATAGACCAGGGTCTCTTAACACGATGCTATTCTTGACCTCACACGATCGCCTGGATAGGCTGCAGTTCTCTCTCAAACGGGTAGGTGCCTATGATTTTTGTCACCGGCGGTGCCGGCTATATCGGGTCCCATACCTGCGTGGAACTGCTCGACGCGGGCTGTGACGTCACGGTGTTCGACAACTTCTGCAATAGCCATCCTGAGTCATTGGCGCGGGTTGAGCGTATTACGGGAAAAAAGCTACACCTGGTGAGAGGCGACATCCGCGACCGTGCGGCTTTGTCGGCGGCGTTGCGTGAGAGTGGGGCGAGTGCGGTGATACATTTCGCTGGTCTCAAGGCTGTGGGGGAGTCGGTCAGTCGGCCATTGGCGTATTACGATAACAATGTGGTCGGCAGCTTGCGCCTGCTGGAGGCGATGGGGGAGTGTGGGGTGAAAACGCTGGTGTTCAGCTCCTCCGCCACCGTATATGGTGATCCGCAGCGGCTGCCGCTCACTGAAGATCACCCGCTCTCCGCCACCAATCCCTATGGCCAGACGAAGCTGATGATTGAAGAGATGTTGCGCGATCTGCACCGCAGCGATGGGTCTTGGAAGATCGGCATTCTACGCTATTTCAACCCGGCGGGCGCCCATGTCGGCGGCTTGATTGGGGAAGACCCTCAAGGTATTCCTAATAATTTGCTGCCCGTCGTCGCCCAGGTGGCCGTGGGACGACGTGCCTGTCTCAATGTGTGGGGCAATGACTACTCCACTCCAGATGGGACGGGGGTACGGGATTATATCCATGTTGTCGATTTGGCTCTGGGCCACCTCAAAGCGCTGAAACGGCTAGAGGAGAAGGCCGAGTGTTTGACCGTGAATCTGGGCACCGGCACAGGGTACAGCGTACTGGATATCGTGCGAGCGTTTGAGCAAGCAAGTGGGCGGTCGGTGCCGTACAAAATTGCGCTCCGTCGTCCCGGCGACATTGCCTCTTGCTATGCTGATCCGCAACGGGCATTTGAGTTATTGGGTTGGCGTGCAGAGCGTGGACTCAGTGCGATGTGTGCCGATACTTGGCGCTGGCAAAGCGGTAATCCAAACGGGTATGGCCCGCATCATTCATGATTATTTCTGCTGCAATCGCCGGTGTTTGACTCAAGCGAGACGGGCGAGACTGGCGGAAAAAGCGCGACAGGACGTTCAAAGTTCTAGGTTCGAAGTTCAGAAAACCTCGAAGTTCTGACTTTGAACCGTCGTCCAGCCCACCAGTCCTGCTTTTCTCGCAAGTCTCGCTTGTCCCGCCAGTCGCGCGCGCCTATCTTTTATTTTATTCAGGGCAATCGATGAGATAGCGAGGTCGCGCGGGCGGTTCGGTAGCAATCTGTTGGGTGTGGCAGGGGGGGATATCTTCCTTCAGCCGTTTCAGGAGTCTTGGGACTTTCATGTTGGACGGCGCTTCGCATACCCATAGATGGGCGCCGGACTCTAGTTCTTCGATGTGGCGTTGTACGCGAAACCCTGGATACTCCATGAAGTAAGCGGATAAGAATCCTCCGATGGCCTGCACTACCCAGGGGTGCGCGGTGGCATAGCGGTAGCTGATCCGAAGTTCAACCACCTGTATGGGCTCATTCTCGTCCATCGATACGGGAGAGTATAGCCTGTTTAGGGCTGTGAAATCTTGTGGTTGAAGGACAAGCGAGAAATGCAAAACACCAGGATACAGATGAAGATCGTCATTATCGGCGGAGGACCGGCCGGGCTCATGGCTGCGGAAGCAGCGAGTGCTGCCGGTGGTCAAGTTGAGCTCTATGACGCCATGGCCTCGGTCGGTCGCAAGTTTCTCCTGGCCGGGAAAGGCGGCCTGAATCTTACGCATTCGGAACCGTCTGAGAAATTTCTCTCGCGCTATGGAGCTCGGCGCCCGCAGATCGCACCGCTACTCGCGTCGTTTGGGCCCGATGCTGTCAGAGCCTGGGCCCGTGGACTCGGCATCGAGACATTTGTCGGCTCTTCAGGGCGCGTATTCCCCACCGATCTCAAGGCTGCGCCGTTGCTGCGTGCGTGGCTGCGACGGTTACGCAAGGCCGGCGTTCAATTTCATATCAAACATCGGTGGATTGGCTGGGACGAGCAGCAGGCGCTGCGTTTTACCACGGCTGAGGGAAACCGTTCTATCCACGCTGATGCGGTAGTACTTGCGCTTGGCGGAGGAAGTTGGCCGAAGCTCGGCTCCGATGCCACGTGGGTGCCGTTGCTGGCAGGACGCGGTCTTCACATTGCGCCATTGCAGCCGGCGAACTGTGGTTTCGACGTGGGCTGGAGCGAGCATTTCCGGACAAAGTTTTCCGGGCACCCAGTCAAGTCGGTGGCGATTATTGTGAGAAATGATGCCGGTGCTGAATCCTGGCATCCGGGGGAATTCGTGATCACGGAAACTGGTGTGGAAGGCGGCGTGATTTACGCGGTGTCCGCCTCTTTTCGTGACGAGATCCTGGCGAATGGGGTGGCGACATTGCGGCTCGATCTGACACCTGATCGGGATATGCCGCGCCTGACTCACGATCTGTCGAGGCCACGTGGAAAACGTACGATGGCGACACATCTTCAGCGTCAGGCACATATTGAAGGTGTGAAGGCTGGACTGCTTCGTGAAGTAGTTTCGAAAGAGGATTTCTCAGATCCGGCTCGATTGGCCGCTGCGATTAAGGCGTTGCCGCTAAGACTCGTTGCGCCGCGCCCACTGGAGGAAGCGATCAGCACGGCGGGTGGCGTTCCGTTGAATGCGCTTGACGGACGGTTGATGGTTCGCGCGCTTCCGGGCCTGTTTTGTGCGGGGGAAATGTTGGATTGGGAGGCGCCGACCGGAGGGTATCTGTTGACCGCCTGTTTCGCCACTGGTCAGGTAGCTGGCGCCGGGGCTGTAGCCTGGCTCAACAAGCGCGGGACGCGCGGTGCAGGCTGAAGGGGGTAAGGCCGAAGTATTCAGAACTCCGACCTTCAGCCTTCGGACTTCTGCCTTCTGGTCGTGTCCCGCACGCCTCGCCTGGTTTACTGGGGAGTGGTGATCAGCCCGTTGACAGTTCCGATGGATCGGTATTTCAGATCGCGTTGAGCCAGCAATTGAGGGAGGGCGAGTTCGTGAAGCTGGGAGAGTTGGTTGCTGAGGGATTTGGCGAGTCGATCGGTGATGGCATTAAGATCCCGATGGGCGCCGCCGAGCGGTTCGGGAATCACTTCGTCCACGATATGGAGGTCGACCAGATCTTTCGCCGTCATTTTCAGGGCAGCGGCGGCATCGGGAACTTTAGCCGGATCGTCCCACAGGATGGCTGCGCATCCCTCCGGTGAAATTACGGAATAGATCCCATGCTCCAACATGAGGACGCGATCTGACACGCCCAATGCGAGTGCCCCGCCGCTGCCGCCTTCACCGATGACGATGGAAATAATCGGGACGGCGAGCCGGGACATGACAACCAGATTTCTGGCAATGGCTTCAGCCTGACCGCGCTCTTCCGCACCGATGCCAGGGTAGGCGCCTGGCGTGTCGATAAAGGTCACGATCGGGCGCCCGAATTTCTCAGCCATCCGCATGAGGCGCAGAGCCTTTCGGTACCCTTCCGGATTCGGCATGCCGAAGTTTCGTTGCATTCGCTCTTTGAGGGTCTTTCCTTTTTGATGGCCGATGACCATGATCGACCGGTCGTTGAATCGAGCGAAGCCTCCGACGATGGCACGGTCGTCGCCGAATGAGCGGTCTCCATGGAACTCAAAAAAGTCCCTGAAGAGATAGCTGATGTAGTCGAGCGTGCTGGGCCGTTGGGGATGCCGGGCGAGTTGCGTGCGCTGCCAGGGAGTCAGTTTGCTGTATAGGGTATGTTCGACCTGAGCCAGCTTCATCCGAAGCTTGTGGATCTCATCCTGAGGGGCCGATTTTCCGGCAGGAACGGCCGCGAGTTTTTCGATCTTTTCTTCGATCTCGCGGATCGGCTTTTCAAACTCGAGGTAGTCGCGCATAACGTGTCTAAGGATATTAATATTTGGGAGGGGAATACATACACGCTTCCATAAATGATGGGTTACGATAACAGAAAAATAGCCCCCTTGCCTAGCACTTCTTCAACATCTGTCACAAAGCGTTCGCTGGGGGTGACAGTGAGGTGAGGGAGGGGGGCCGTCTCGGTTTCAAGGGCTGGATCCATCTGAAAAATGAGAGAAATTGCCGTGCCTCCAGGGTGACGCAACAAGACCTCACGGAGCCGCAGTAATTGTTCTGTCACATCAGGGCGATCCGTCAATCGAATAGAGACTCGTTTGATTGTCTGGGCTTGCACCTCATCGAGTGGTTCAATCTTGCTCCCTCGAATTTTCGTCCCTTTGTCTCCTCGGTCCACTGTGCCTGTGATGCGCACGAGGCGTTCCGGCACGACCAAGTCTGCGGAGTGTTTATAGAGATCAGGAAAGACGATGATCTCGACCATGCCTTGGAGGTCTTCCAGGGTCAGATAGGCCATTCGGTCGCCCTTCTTGGTCAGCATGCTTTTGACGGTCGTGACGATTCCGCAGAGTTTGACTTCACGACCATCCGACAAGTCCGACAGGCCGATGGTCGAGGCCGTGGCAAGTGCTTGGATGGTGGTTTCATAGCGCGCCAGCGGATGGGAGGAAATGTAGAAGCCGGTCAGCTCCCGTTCATGTTTCAATCGCTCGCTTTGGTCCCATTCCGGAATGTTCGGCAGTGACGGCATCGCCGAATGTTCTGCCGAATCTAGTCCGTTCAGCTCGTCGCCAAAAATATTGGTTTGACCCAGATCTCGTTCGCGTTGCGCTGCCGCACCGTCCTCAACGGCCTGATCCAGGACCGCTGCCAGTTGAGAACGTTTCGCGCCCGTCGAGTCGAATGCGCCGGTCTTGATCAATCCTTCGAGCATGCGCTTGTTCACTTTGTGGAGATCGACCCGGCGGCAGAACTCAAAGAAGGACTTGAAGGGGCCCGTTTCATTCCGAATCTCGATGATCGACTCGACGGCGCCTTCACCGACATTCTTGATGGCGGCCAATCCGAACCGGATGGCTTGGCCCACCACGGTAAAGTTCTTATGGCTTTCGTTCACGTCCGGAGGCAGGACTTTGATGTTGAGATCACGGCATTCCGTGAAGTAGCCGACGATCTTGTCGGCGTTGCCCATGTCGGTGGTCATCAGGGCGGCCATGAACTCAGTCGGATAGTGTGTTTTCAGATAGCCGGTTTGGTAGCAGACGACGGCATAGGCTGCGGCGTGTGACTTGTTGAACCCGTAGCCTGCAAACTTCTGAATCAGTTCGTAGAGCTTATCCGCTTTCTTGTCGGGAATCTTGTTTGTCTTGGCGCCGGCCAGGAACTGCGCGCGCAGCTTCTCCATCTCTTCCGGCTTCTTCTTGCCCATCGCACGCCGGAGAATATCGGCCTGACCGAGCGAGAAGCCCGCCACCTTGTTGGCAATGGCCATCACTTGTTCCTGGTAGACGATAACCCCGTAGGTGTCCTTCAAGATGGGTTCAAGTTCGGGTACTTCGTAGGTAATAGGAACTTTCCCCTGCTTGCGTTTGATGAAGTCGGGGATCAGATCCATTGGCCCTGGCCGATAGAGCGCGATAATGGCGATGATGTCCTCGAACCGGTCCGGCTTAAAACCGGTCAGGAGGTCGCGCATGCCGGAGCTTTCCAATTGAAAGATGCCAGTGGTCTTGCCAGATGACAACAGTGCGAACGTCTTGGGGTCGTCGAATGAGACCTGCTCCATAATCAATGGCGGATTGCCGGGATGTCGTTCATTGATCAGCGTCTCGGCTCGTTTGATCATCGTCAGGGTCTTGAGTCCCAGAAAATCGAATTTGACGAGCCCGATCTTTTCAACGTCTCCCATCGAATATTGGGTGACGATTTCGTCGTTGGCTCCTTTGTAGAGCGGCACATGGTCCGTGAGCGGACCTTCCGAGATCACCACACCGGCGGCGTGAGTCGAGGCATGGCGCGCGAGTCCTTCGAGGGAACGGGCGATGCCCATGAGCTCTTTGACCCGTGCGTCGGTTTCGACGAGGTCCCGCAGTTTGGGTTCTTGATCGAGTGCCTGCTGGAGCGTCATGTTGAGCTGATTCGGAACGAGCTTGGCAACGCGATCGACTTCGGCATAGGGAATCTCCAGCACCCGACCCACGTCCCGGATCGCGGCTTTCGCCCCGAGCGTCCCGAACGTAATGATCTGGGCCACGTGGTCTTTGCCATACTTGTCAACCACGTAGTTAATGACTTCGCCCCGTCGCTCCATACAGAAATCCATATCGATATCTGGGAGGGACACGCGCTCGGGATTGAGAAACCGTTCGAACAAGAGTGTGTAGACGAGGGGGTCGAGATCCGTGATGCGCAGGGCATAGGCGACGAGGCTGCCGGCGGCAGAGCCTCGACCAGGTCCCACCGGAATGTGACGGGAGCGGGCAAACTTAATGATATCCCACACGATGAGGAAATAGCCGGCAAATCCCATCGAACAGATGATCGTCAGCTCTTCACGCAAGCGTAACTCATACACAGCCGGCAAGATCTGGCTGGGCCGCTCTTTCAATCTGGCTGCCAATCCCTCCAATGCCAACCGTTCCAGATAGGTTTCCCTCGTCCATCCTTCGGGAACTTTGTACTGAGGAAGATGCGTCTTGTTCAGCGCCAGCTGAAGGTCGCAATTGTCCGCGATCCGGCAGGTGTTGGTGACGGCATTGGGGAACTCGACAAAGGCGGCCAAGACTTCTTCCGTAGATTTCACATACAGTTGATCCGTATCGAACTTCATGCGGTTCGGGTCGCTGATCGTCTTGCCGGTTTGCAGGCAGAGCATCAACTCGTGCGGACGGAAATCTTCTTTCTTAAGGTAATGGCAATCGTTGGTGCCGGCCAGCGGGATGTCCATTTTCTTGGCGATCTCGAGCAGGCCGCTATTCGCGACTCGCTGGTGGTCCAACCCGTTTGCCTGTACCTCAAGGTAGAAATGTTCCTTCCCGAATATTTCCTGAAACTCCCCAGCCACAGCCATGGCGCCGGCCATGTCTTTCTGGCCGATCAGGTACGGAATCTCCCCGCTCAAGCAGCCTGACAAGGCAATTAGTCCCTCATGATGCTCTTGGAGAATTTCCTTATCCATCCGTGGCTTATAATAGAATCCTTCAAGATATGCTTTACTGACAAGATTAATGAGATTCTGATAGCCGGTCAGATTTCGAGCCAGGAGAATGAGATGATAATAATCGTTGTGGGCGAGCCCGCTGTCTTTGGCAGCGAAGCGGCTGCCAGGGGCCATGTAGGCTTCGCAGCCGATGATCGGTTTGATGCCCGCCTCTTTAGCTTTGCGGTAGAACTCGATCGCCCCGAACATATTGCCATGGTCAGTCATCGCCACAGCCGGCTGATTGAATGATTTGATCTGTTGGATGAGCGGCTCGATTTGATTCGCACCATCGAGCAAACTGAATTGCGTATGGAGATGGAGATGAACGAAGGACGAATCCATGGCGGGATTCTAGGAGGGCGGGGAATGGGAAGTCAAACGTATGAAAAAGAGTACTAGATGCAGCATGCCATAAGCCAAGAGCGGGTTGTGGTGAAACATGACCATCGCGTGGCTGTCTTTTCTCCAAATAATTCAGGAATTCGCGAAGAATTCTTCATGACCCATTCGCAGTTCATTCATGTGACTCATCTACTCTGAGCGCAGAGAAACTCACTGAGCACTTTTGAGCAGACCTCCAGTGACCCTCTAGGTAGAGTAGGGAGCGAACGGGCAGAGGAGAGGGCGCGTTATGAACCTGAAAGGTCTGATTCATCGAGAGATCGGGGAGGGGCTGACTGGTGAGGAGTTGGCCTCTGTAATTGGGGTTTCCGAGCGGACGATCGCCGACATTTTGGTGGACGAACCTCCGCAAGACCCGGCAATCTGGGAAAAGTTTGCGCTGTATTTCCGCACAGACGCTGAATTACTGCAATCAGGTGGCCCGCCACACCCAGAGGGTTTGTTTGACCGAACAGAGGGTGCCCATCCCTCCCCCCTCGGCGAGATGAGGAAGGTGCCGCTACTGAGGGGGGATCAGATTGACCAGATGGTCACAAGCAAAGAGCCTCCTCGCCTCGTGCACGCTGAAACATTGCTCGAAACAGACGTCCCAGGGAAGCGTACCTTTGCCATGCAGGTGCAAGACAATTCTATGCAACCTCTCTTCAGTAAGGATGAGATCGTTTTCGTAGATCCTGATCTTCCTGCTGAGCCCGGTCATTATGTGGTAGTCGAGCATGAGGGCGACGGATACGCGGTGGGGCTCGTACGACAGCTCAAAGAAATTGGCGGGGAGGCCGTTCTTCACCCGCTCAACAGCACATATGAAGACCTCCCCGTGACGAAACAACAGCGCATTTGGGGCCGGGTCGTAAGGTTGCGGAAAAATATTTGAAGGGGGATCACCAGGCTTGTGTTGGCGCCAGCTGACTACAACAACGGTGTGCTCACAGGCGCGCTCGACGAATGGTGCGTCCGCCATCACATCGCTCCACAGTATCCTGCCGCGAATTGCAGAGCGTAAGTGCCCCATCGTTTTGCTCCCGTTCTCTGGGAACCGACGCGCACCTTCTTAGGACGGCGTTGCCGATCTACTACATGGCACGAGGTTTTCGAGTTGCCGGCGACGGTGTAGTCAATTTTCGTGACTTTGCTGCCGCAAGATTGTAAGATCGCGCCGAAGGGGAAACTAGGGTTCCGGCTGCCTTTGCTGCAGTGTCTGGTCCGAGAGTTTCCGGTCTCGCATGACGAGACTCCACGGAGGGATAAAAGCCCGGGAGATCATGTACTGGTGGTACATGGCCTTCTTGGAATTTAACCCGCTCGACAAGGAGGCTTCGTTATGCACTTCCATTCCATAGTTCTTTCCGTACCGGATCAGTCTGACCTGCTGCCAAGTCAGAGAGGACTGTCATGTTAATCAAAGAAAGTCTGGATACGGATCTTCCTGCAACTGCTACGAGTCCTCCCGATAAACTCAACCGCAGTCTGACTCTCTGGAATAGCCTGACTATTGGCTTCGCAACCGTGTCACCGGTAGCGGGGCTCTATGCCATCATTGGCGTGCAGACGGTGGTGACGGGAGGCGGTTGGTTTGGCGCGCTGGCGCTCTGTCTGGTCATGCAGATGTTGGTGGCGACCGTCTATGCTGAACTGTCCTCGCAGATTCCGATTGCGGGGGGCGCGTACAAGTGGGCACGACAGCTCGGAGGCGCCACCACGGGAAAGTATGCCGGAGTGATCTACGTCTGCTCCACGATCGCGATGCTCACCACGACCGCCTATACCGGCGGTATCTGGCTTGCGCTTTTTTTTGGATTTGAGAGTGGAAGAGGGCTCACCTTAGTGATATGGGGCGCCGTGTTTTTAGTGATCTGTACGGTGCTCAACCTGGTTCACGTGAATGTGTTTAAGGTGGTTATTACCCTGGGTGTGTATGCGGAAATCGTCGGTTCGTTCGGTGTGGCGCTGCTGCTGTTTTTCTTTTTCAGGCAGCATTCATTTTCCGAACTGTTCCAGCATCTAGGCACGGGGACTGCGCCAAGCCAAACGGCCGCGTTTCTGGCGGCGCTCGCCATTGCCGGTTGGGCTTTCATCGGGTTCGATGCCTGTTCCACCATTGCGGAAGAAACCCAAAATCCCAAGCGGATGGTCCCACGCGCGATCTTTTTGTCCCTCTGCATGGTGGGAACTGTCGTGCTCTTTAATTCAGCCGCCCTGACGTTGAGCTTTAACCGCGACACACTGGTGAATACGAGCGCCACCTCCGATCCTGTTACACCCGTAATCGTCAGTAGCTTTGGAGCCTGGGCTGAAGCACCTTTTCTGGCAATCGTCATGATTGCGTTCCTGGCGTGCGGGGCATCCATGGTGCAATACACGTCGCGTATTGTGTACTCCATGGCCCGCGAGGGCAACATGCCTCTGATGTTTAGCCGGGTCACGGCGTCCAAGATTCCGAGCAATGCGGTGATCTGCGTTGTGCTGCTGGCGGGACTTGGGTTGGTGTTCGGACTGAACGATGGAGCTGTGGCTACGGTGATCGCCTTCGGCACAGGCGGGTTGTACGCCATGTTCGCCATGACCACGGGGGTCGGACTCTTTACCCGCCTCACGGGTCGTTGGGACCCGTCATTGGGTGAGCTGAAGCTGGGTATCTGGGGATTGGTGATCAATGTGGCGGCCTTCCTCTGGTCCGTGTTTGAATTCGTCAACATTTCTTGGCCGCGTGCCTACGCGGTGTCGCCCAATGCGCCCTGGTGGCAGCTCTGGGCAGTGCCGCTGGTATTGGGCAGTATTTTAGGTGTGACCACGCTGTATATTCTGACCAGCAAATCTCGTCGGATCTAATTGGAGAGAATGGCATGAGATTCTGGCAGGCCGCGGTTGTCGGAATAGGGTGATTCTTTCTAACGTCCTGGCATTTCACGTCTATCGCACTTGGCGATGATGGCCATGTGCTTATCCTCAACGCTGCCGCAGAACCGATCAAAAATGGCCAACTCGAAGTGTGTGGTCAGAAATTCCTCTTTGGAGAAATTGAGCAGGGGAAAAGTAAGTCCATTCAATACAAAGTGAGGTCAAATTTACGGTATAAACTTGAGGTGGAGTTTCACTCAGGAAGGAAACTGGAACGGGAACTTGGCTCTGTCACGAGCGGCCCGGATTTTGAGGATATCTTGACAGTGAACGATCGTGACGTGTCGTTAACGCGCTAGGCTACAATAGCCCCTAGGCGAGCCTGCCAGCTGAATGCGCGTCGCCGTTGCGAATTCGCGATTGCAGCAGACGCGCTCATAAGTAATGTGGGCTAAGTTAGCCGCGCTGAAGGCAGGTGCATGAGCGAATATGGTGGGGTGAGATGACCCATCGCAGAAGTACGCCTGAGATCACGGGGTCGGAATTCAGGACCTACTAAAACTCTCAAACCCCATGATCTCGTCCATTCATGTCTCTCAACGTTTTTTCCGGTTCGGCAGGTGGCCTGACCTCACCTGGCAGGCCAGGACGTCGCAGATCACGCGAGTGGAGATTAAACTGGTGATCTCGGCTGCGTCGTAGGGAGGCGCGCACTCCACGATCTCCATTCCAGCGATGGGCTTGCTGTCCGCGATGATCTGAAGAAACTTCAGTACTTCGCGGGGCAAGAACCCACCCGGTTCAGGCCAGCCGGTTCCAGGCACGAACGCCGCATCCAGACAATCCACATCGAAGCTCAGCCAGACCGCATCGACGCCGTCCCAGGCCACCTCGAGCGCTCGTTTGGCGGCAGTCTCAATTCCCATCTCGACGCAATCGGTGATGGTCATGATCGTCGTTTGACGTTCACGCCCGACCTTCACACCGGGTCGCGGAGACTGCCAGCCGCCGATCCCGATCTGCACAAGATTCTTTGCCGGCACGTTTGGAATGTTTGTCGCATGAAACCATGGTGTGGTGTGCATGCGCTCGTCGAGGTCGGTATCCTGCGTGTCCACATGCCGGTCGAAGTGAATGATGCCGAGCTTGCCTCCCTTGAGATTCTCGGCCACTCCCCGCACGGTCGGGAAGCCAAGAGAATGGTCGCCGCCGAGCACCACGGGAAACGCTCCGCTGGCATACACGTGTGAGACGGCCTTGCTGACCTGATCGAACGTTTTTTCAATGTTGGCTGGGATGGTAAACACATCGCCGAGATCACACATGGAAATGGACTCCCGCAGATCCACGCCGAGCTCGAAGCTATAGGATCCATACAGGGCCGAAATCTTGCGAATGCCCTGGGGGCCAAATCGCGTGCCGGACCGGTAGGTTGTACCGCCATCGAACGGCGCCCCGAGGATGGCCACGTCATACTGACCACATTTGCGGACGTCTTCGACGTAGGGGGCTTTGACAAATGTGTTAATTCCGGCGAAGTGAGGGAGTTCTCCACGGCTGAACGTGGGAATCCGGCGATCCTTAATGGAATCGGCGCCGGGCAGCCCGAGTTCAAGACCCCGGGCTATTTCTTCTTCATGTTTCGTGGTGGGCAGCAGCGCTTCCGCTTCGACAGCGTATTTTGCCTCCGGACCATATTTGTCATGCAGGGGAACCTTGCTTTTATACTTGTGCTCCTTATCCAACACGTCACCTCCTTAGTGTCTGCCCGTTGATATCGTCTCTCCCAGAATACGGGGAAAGTCAGCCGGCCTTTCTCGTCTATTTAGTCTGTCGCGTGTATTTGGCCGTTCGATTGTACTGAGTCAAACAATAAAACAAACCAGATAGATCAGATCAACCGGTTGAACCGATATTAGGAGGGCAGAGAAGGGGAAGTCAAACGAAGACGGCCGCGGGGCAGGCGTGCACTCGACCATACGCGAGTATTCCTGGCTAGCGACTCCGAAGGGGAATTGTTGGCGAGTCCTTAGTGTCTGGAAGTACCCGTATTTACAAGGAGATTCCGTTACGTGCTGCTTGACGGAGTTCATGAATCAGCTGAGAATACGGTCTGGGTTTTCTCCGAATATGAACATCGATGAGCTGAGTCTCGATCGCTGGGTGTCCACATTCTGAAAGGAGCTTTTCATGGCGAGGAGCAAGATTACAGCAGACAGAAAGAAGAAACGTGGCGCCACGACTCTTCCTATACGAAATGTGGTTCCCGATCGCCTTGATCTGCGCGACAGGGTCTATATGCCGCCGGTGGCAGTGGTGCCAGGCGTGATGCGCGCTCCGAAGACCAACATCCCTGTGCTTGATCAGGGACAGACCAATGCTTGTACAGGCTTCGCGCTGGCAAGCGTCGTGTACCAGTTACAGCACAGCGCGAAACGCAAGCAGATTGATTGTCGCGTGTCCCCATTCATGTTGTATTCGATGGCGCGGCGTTATGACGAATTCCCGGGCGACCCGGACGCCGATACCGGATCGAGTCTGCGCGGCGCGATGAAAGGCTGGTACAAACACGGCGCCTGCTCGGACAGGTTGTGGACTTCTGAAGCCATGCCGACACCCCAAGCGACGAAGTCCGCCGACGACTGGTGGCTCGATGCCGTAGAGCGTCCTCTCGGGGCGTATTACCGCGTCGACACGCGGTCGGTCACCGATATGCATGTCGCGCTCAACGAGATCGGCATTCTCTATGCCAGCGCGGTCTGCCACTCCGGCTGGGATGAAGGATTCTCGAACACATCACTCACCAAAGCCGGCTATTGGATGATTCCACGCCGTAAGGCAAGCATCAGTGACGGTGGCCATGCTTTTGCAATCGTCGGCTATAACCAAGACGGGTACATCATTCAAAACTCGTGGGGCACGGGTTGGGGTATGAAAGGCCGCGCAGTACTACGGTACGAAGACTGGCTCGACAATGCGATGGATTGTTGGGTGGCACAGCTGGGTGTGGTGACCGACTTGCATCTGACGATCGCACATTCGCCGACGTTGCGTCTGGAAGCCGGCAAAGTGCAACTCGCCAGCGACTCTTCATTGCGGACACGGGAGATCAGCCCGTTCATCATCGATATGGAGAACAACGGCCACCTCAGCAACACCGGCGATTTCCGCACACAGGAATCCGACATCGAGGCGCTGGTCACGCACCATCTTGGCTTGGCACGGACGGCATGGGGCCTGAAGAAGCAAGACCCCGTGGACATCGCTATTTACGCGCATGGCGGTCTCACGTCCGAGGATACCGCGGGAGAAACGGCAGCAACATGGATTCCGGCATTGTATGAACACAAGATCTTTCCTATCTTTCTGATGTGGGAAACCGACCTTTGGTCTACACTCAAGGGCCGCCTTGAGGATGTCTTAGAGGATCAGCCGCGCCCCACTGGTGGCTTGTTCGACAGGGTCAAGGATTGGTGGAACGAACGGCTGGAAAAGCTGCTGGCGGTGCCGGGAACGGCGATCTGGAGCGAGATGAAACAGAATGCGGACGCGATTTCCAATACCGCCGAGGGCGGAGGAATGAAACTGTACAAGGCGTGCCGACAATCGCCGTACTTTGCCGATTTGTCCAAGGTGCGCCTGCACCTAGTCGGTCACTCGGCCGGGGCGATTCTCCACAGTCATGTCGTCGATCGCCTGGGAGGAAAAGGCTGGAAATTCGAAAGTGTGAATTTCATGGCGCCGGCTGTACGCATCGATCTTTTTGAAAAGACCGTCGGCCCTGCCATCACAAACGGCAAGGTCAAGCGCTTCAATCAGTTCCATCTATCCGATGACATGGAGCAGAAAGATCCGACATGCAAACCGATTCTTGGCTACAGCCGCTCCCTGCTCTATCTAGTGTCGCAGTCGCTCGAGCAAGGAGAGAAGACGCCCATACTCGGTATGGAGAAGTATTTCAACAACAAGATCGGATCGAAAAACCTGCCAAACATCTCGACATGGGCGGCGCCAGGCAGGGAATCGAAAAGCACGACGCATGGCGGATTCGACGACGACCAGGTGACGATGGCAAGCGTGATTGCGTTGATGAAGGGGAACACGCCGTAATACGAATCTCAGGCCGCTTTGTCGATCTGCTGCGCGATCGCTTGGGCGTATGCGGCTTTGAGGGCTTCGTTGCCCTCCGCCTGCTTCATCAGTTGTTCATGGAGATGCTCGAATTCGCGGATACGCCGATCTCGTTCGGCTAGCTGCCGTTCGAATTCATGAAGTGCGATTCGATGCTTCTCATCCCGTTCAGTGAGTTGTACGTCCAGCCACTCAACCCATCCCCCTGCCGACTCCGATTCCTGGAGTCGCGCGTGAAGGCGATCGGTATCGACACACTGATTGACTATGCTCGCGGAACGCTCTTGCGGAGCGGTGTGCGGTGCCATCGGCTCATGTTCTAGCGGCTGCATCTTAGAGGCAGCGTCTCTCAATTGATACCGCGCCTTCTCCAGCATCTGCTCTTTAAGGTGCATCATGGCGGTGACGTTCTCGAGCTGTTGTGCGACGGTGCCGGCGGATACATGCTTCAGCAGCCAACCGACTGCGCCGCCGATTCCGGCCGCGATGATGAGACACCCCAGCATTTGGTTGAGGAGCATAGTCATAGATCGGTCTGTCCTTTCACGTGTAGTTCGATTCGTCGGTTACGTTGGAGACCGGCCCGATTCTCTGCCACCGACAGTGGTCGTGAGGCGCCATAGCCTACGGCAGTGAATTGCTTGGGCAGGCCGTGCTTGACAAAGTAGCGTCGCACGGCATCAGCACGGCGCTGGCTGAGTTGAAGATTGTATTCTGGCTCGCCGTACTTGTCCGTATGCCCCCCGATCTCTACGGCTGTTGGAGGGGAGCGGCGTAATTCGGCAATCAGCTGGTCCAGTGTGGCAAGACTACTGGGAGTCATCGTTGTGCTGTTTGATTCAAACTCGATGGACGAACGAGCGAGGATCTCATCCAATCTCTTTTGAAGCGAGGCAGGAGAAATGTCGGTCACTGATGGAGCTGCCGGCAGGGATGGGGCCCTTGGGGTTAGGGCTGCCACCAGGGAGTGAGTCTTCGGGGATGGAGCAGCGGGAGAGGGAGTCTTCGAGGCTTCGACTGTTGCCTGGGAAGGCGTCTTCAGCGAGAGAACCTTCTGGGATGGTCCCGTCGTAGAAGGCACATTCGGAGATGGGGATGCCACCTGTGCGGGAGTCTGTAGAGATGGAGCTTTCTGGGATGGAGTGATTGGAGAAGAAGCCTTCGTGAGGCGGCTCGCCGTGGATGAACCCGTCAGAATACGATCTTCAAGTTCCAGCCCTGTCTGCGTTAGCGGAGCAATGTCTCGTAGCACGGTGGCTTTCGTACGATTGCCGTCGACCTTGCCGCTCACGACAATTGTCTGACCGTCGATGATGATGGAGCCTCGTTCCGTCATATGCCCGAAGATGGGGAGGACCTGGGAGACGTTGTCGGCCCAGGCGACAGGCCCCACTCTCGGATCTACCGCCAACTCATCGACGACGCGACCAGGTGTAGTGCCATACAGTTCTTGGGCTCGCTGAAGGATTGCGGCCTTGCTGGTCTCACTGGGGAGTGAGCCACGGAGTATCAACATTCCATACTCGACACGTGCATGAAAGTTGGCAGGGATGGCCGGGCCTGATGCTGTTGATGGGGGAATATGGCGTGGAAGGCAGAGCGCGGCAAGGAGGGCAAGGGCAACTATTCCAGCTGCGACAATCGCTGCACTCTTCATGGCTCACCTCTTGGACCCACAGCCGGCTGCATACCTCAGTAAAATCTAGCAGATAAGTGGGAAAAAGGCGTCAGAGCCAGCTAGCCGGTATCCACTTTTTCTGTGTTAGCGCCGTAGGAAGCCCTAAACTATCGAAATGCTGGTCGCTAGAGGGATGGGGAGGCCCCAAAGAGATCGGAAGGCCGTGAATTCACACCCTTTTTGACAGGCATTATATGGAAGGCTCTGAGCCAGTTCTTGGTGGAATTGCATTGCAGGCCCATCTGGTTCCCAATACTGCCACATCACATAATGTATCAATAAGTTATAAGAAATAAGACAGCTGGATGCTCAACAAGGCTATGGTTCTCACCTGCCCAACCCCGACGCGCCATGCGCACGGAGCGTAGGGAAGGGGAGGCGCAGAGCTATAAGACAACCCCATCTCTGCTCTGTGGCCACCGGCTCGACATTAATGGATCAGTCGTCGTCTGTAGACCTGCGGGTGGCGGAGATCCTCACGGTATCCGTATCGTTCAGCGTGCCATCGCTGACGATGAGCCTGGCCCTATAGGTGCCGTCGCGGTCAACGGTAAAGGTCGGCATCGAACTGGTGGGATCGTCCAGGGCCGCGGTGCTGCCACGAGGCTTGCTGATGAGCGACCAACTATAGGTGAGTGGATCGCCGTTGGCATCGGAGCTGGCGCTGCCATTGAGGGTGACGACTGTTCCCAGGGCGATGTCGCCCTGGTCGGGGCCGGCGTCGGCCACCGGCGCGACATTGCCGGTGGAGATGATCACGCTGTCAGGCGCGCTGCTCGCCATACCATCGTTCACGATCAGTCGCACGACATACTCGCCTACGAGGTCGAGAGTAAAGGTGGGCATCGAACTGGTGGGATTCGTCAAGACTGCGGTGCTACCAGGCGGTCTGCTGACAAAACTCCAACTGTAGGTGAGAGGTTGCCCGTCGGGATCGGAACTGGCGCTGCCATTCAACGTGATGAGGGTGCCGGGGCGGATGCTGCCCTGGTCTCGCCCCGCGTTGGCGACGGGCGTGTCATTGGGAGCAGTATTATTGCCCAACTCGCCGCAACCGTTAACGCCGAGGATCGCTGAAATAAAAAACATGGCAGCCCATGATATGCTTCTGCCGGGCTTACGACTACGCATTACCTTGCTTCCGCTGTTTTGGTCATGAGGTTGGCAGAATGATAATTGGCTTTGAAGTTAGTAATAATACGTGAACCCTCGAAGGCGATCTATCCCTACTAATGTAAGGGGTGGATGCGCATCCAATGGTAACGAGCATCGTAGCAAGGAGTGAGTCCGGCCTCTGTTGTCGGGGGCGACGGACGTTGGTTAAATCTTGTCCTTGGCAGAAGGGTGATAAGCCATCGTCTCAGTGAGCGATGTGAATGAACTTGGGTTGGTGCAGTAACCGGTAGGGAGGTTACAGGACTGAAACTGCCAGGAATTCAGTGGGACATTAGTTGGCGGTGATGGTCACGCTGTCGGATGGACTGTCCTGCGTGCCATCAATGACGACAAGTTGAACCTCATAGATCCCTGCGAGATCTGCAGTAAAGGTCGGCGTCGGACTGGTGGGATCGTCCAGGACCGCTATGCTGTCGGGTGGCGAGCTGAGTAACCAACTATAGGTGAGTGGATCTCCGTTGTTATCGGAGCTGCTGGTGCCATTGAGAGTGACGAGCCCAAGACCTACGGTTTGGTCGGAGCCGGCGTTGGCCACCGGCACGACATTGATGATGGTGATCGTTACCGTGGCGGGCAAACTGTTCACCGTGCCATCGTTGACAATGAGTTGCGCGACATAGGGGCCGGCGCGATCAGCGGTAAAGGTGGGTGATACGCTGGTGGGATTCTCCAGGATCGCGGCGCTGCCGGTGGGCGTGCTGAGCGACCAACTATAGGTGAGCGGATCGCCGTTGGCATCGGTGCTGCCGCTGCCATCGAGAGTGATGAGCGTTCCCGGGGCAATGCCGCCTTGGTTGGGACCGGCATTGGCCTCTGGCGCGACGTTGCTGCTGGTGATCGTTACCGTGGCGGGCAAACTGTTCACCGTGCCATCGTTCACAATCAGTTCCACGACATACATGCCATCACGGTCGACGATGAAGGTCGGTGCCACGGTGGTGGAACCCGTCAGCACTGCACTGCTACCGTCTGGTCTCGAGACAAATGTCCAAGCGTACGTGAGCGGGTCGCCATTGGCATCGGTGCTGCCGCTGCCATCGAGGGTGACGAGCGTTCCCGTGGTGATGCCGCCTTGGTCCGGGCCGGCGTTGGCCACCGGCGGGACGTTGTCGCTGGTGATGCGCACGGTGTCGGGGGGGGCGCTGTTCACGGTACCATCGTTCACGATGAGTTGCACGACGTAATCGCCTAGACGGTCGGCTGTAAAAGTGGGCCTGGGGTTGGTGGGATTGTTCAGGACCGCACTGCTGCCGGGTGGCACGCTGGTAAAACTCCAGCTAAAGGTGAGCGGATCGCCGTCGCCATCGGTGCTGCCAGTGCCATCGAGGGTGACGAGCGTTCCCGTGGTAATGCCGCCTTGGTCCGGGCCGGCGTTGGCCACCGGCGCGACGTTGTCGCTGGTAATGAGCACGGTGTCGGGGGCGCTGTTCACGGTACCATCGTTCACGATGAGTCGCACGACATAGCTGCCTACGCGGTCGGCCGTAAAAGTGGGCGACACGCGGGTGGGATTTGTCAGGACGGCGGCGCTGCCCGCGGGCTTGCTGACAAAACTCCAACTGTAAGTGAGCGGTTGCCCGTCGGGGTCAGAACTGGCGCTTCCATTCAATGTGATGAGGGTGGCGGCGAGGATGCTACCCTGGTCTGGCCCCGCGTTGGCGATTGGCGTGTCGTTGGGAGCAGTATTATTGCCCAACTCGCCGCAGCCGTTGACGCCGAGGATCGCTGTGATAAAAAGCAGAGCAGCCCACAACATGGTTCTGCCAGGCTTACTAGCGCGCATTAGCATGCGTTCCCTTGCTCTGGCTATGCGGCCAGCCGAATAATTCCTGCTATTGAGGTTCGTCATGATACGTGGACTTCCGGAGGCGGTCTATCCCTACTAATGTAAGGGGCGGATGCGCATCCGATGGCACCGCGCATCGTAGCAGGGAGTGAAGCCAGCTTCTAGTGGCAGGGCACAACGGACGTTAGAGCTTTTCTCCATACTTTTCAAGGTGTTGTTTCTTTGCCCCGGCAACCCACTTGTCACGTTTGATCCGGTCGGGGGCGGTGTAGAGCTTTTTCGCGACTTTGTTGATGTCTTCCGGCTTCCAGCGCGCGATCTGGACAAAAGTATGCAACCCCATCTTGTTCAGAGTCCGCGCAAAGACAGGACCAATGCCGTGAATCTTGCTCAGATCATCTTTCAGTCCGTCCTTTGCTGCTTTCGCCTGTTCCATTTCCAGGCTCAGTTGACTTCCACTCTGGCGCGTTTTCTGACGAGGAGCCACAGCTCCCCCATCGGTCTTGATGCGAAGCGCAGCCCGCACTTCAACCAATCGCTTGCGGAGGCGGTCGATCTCCTCTTGAGTTTCTGCAGCCGTGTGTACTTGATCCGCCAGGTCTTGCTGTTGCGCTTCGAGTTCTTGAATCCGGTACTTCAGGCCATCGATCCGTTCGGCTCGCTCATCAAGGAGTTGTTTATCCAGCAGGAGCTGAGCCTTCAGTTGGTCTTGCGCCTCAAGCTGTTGTTGTAGCTTGGAGATCTGCGCGTCATGTTGTGTGAGGGTATGGGCATATTTCGTTTCCCACTGTGCCAGTGCCGTCTCGTGCTCCTGAAGCCGTTGGGAGCGAGATTCCAACTGGCCGATACGCTTGTCCCGTTCAGCCAGTTGGCTGTGGAGTTGGTGTAGTGCGGCTCGATGTTCAACCTCTTGATCGGAGAGTTGTACTTCCAACCAATGGACCCGTCCTTGGGCCGGTTCGAGTTCCTCCACGCGCGCGCGGAGCTGATCGGCTTCTGCGACGATGGTGTCCAACTCGGCGAGGCGACGTTGAAGATGATGTCGTTCTTGCTCGTTCGACTCGAGTGTCTCTTGGGCCGCCTGACGAGTGAGATGAAGTTGCTGGATTTCTTTCGACTGCGCCGCCGCGGTCGCGTCGTACTCGCTCGCGCGCCGGCGAACCGAGGCTTCTTCCGCTTCCAGGACCGTCAGTCGCTGCGTGCGAACGGCCAACTCCTTCTGAAGCGCCTGGAGGCGGTCGTGTTGTGCCGAGAGTTCCTGCCGAGTGGATTGGTTGAGTTCTTCCGAATCGACGATCTTGCTTTTGAGAACCTGCATCTCAGCGGCTTGGAATTTCAGCTCATACTGCGCCTTCTCCAGCGTCTGTTCTTTCTGGCGCAGGGTGGCGGTGACATCCATGAACTCTTGTGTAAGTTCGCCGGTGGACATTTGTCGCAGCAGCCATCCGACCACACCGCCGATTCCTGCCGCGATGAGAAGACATCCCACGATCTGGCCGATGAATACGATCATTGGTCACTCACTCCTTTCACGCGCAATTCGATGCGCCGGTCGTGCTGGAGACCGGTTCGGGTTTGCGCGACCGACAGCGGTCGTGAGGCGCCATAGCCGACGGCGGTGAACTGGTTGGTCAGCCCGTGGCTGATGAAGTAGTGCCGCACGGCTTCAGCGCGGTGGCGGCTGAGTTGGAGGTTATAGTCCGGCGCGCCGTATTTGTCTGTATGTCCACCGATTTCAACAGCCGTGCCGGGGGCATGCCGCAATTGGGCGATCAGCTGGTCCATTGTGGCGTAACTCCGGGGAGTCATCGTGGTGGCGTTCGAATCAAACTCGATGGAGCCGTGCGAAAGAATCTCATTCAATTTCTTCTGGAGCGAGGTGGAGGATGCCGGAGACTGAGTTGCCAGAATGTGATCCTCCAGTTCGAGGCCTGTTTGGGCAAGTGGGACAATCTCTCGCAGCACAGCAGCCTTGGTTCGATCGGTGTCGACCCGACCGCTGAGGACAATCGTGCGACCGTCGATGATGATAGAGCCGTGTTCCGTCATGCGTCCTAACACGGGGAGGACCTGAGGAACGTTTCCGGCCCACGCTGCAGGACCCACTTTCGGATCCACCGCCAACTCATCGACGACACGGCCTGGCGCTTTTCCATAGAGTTCCCGGGCTCGCTGAAGAATTGCGGCCTTGCTGGTCTCACTGGGAAGCGAGCCACGGAGGGTCAGGGTTCCATGTTCTAAACGCGCATGTAAGGTGGCAGGGGTGAGGAAATTCGATGCGGTCGATGTTGGAAGATGGCGCGGAATGCAGACCACGGCAACAAGAGTAAGTGCGACAGCGCCTGCGCCTAGAATCGCCCTGCGCATCATACGTCGACTCTCTGGTTGGCATTGCGGCGGGACAAATTACCGTATCATATTCGCCAAGAGCGTACTAGCGCTAATATCAGCCTCCAGTGCAGGCTTGGTGGGATTCCCTGGTGTCGTCCCCATAGCGTCCAGCTGACGGTGATTCCTGCCGCGGTTGAGGTTGGCGTGAGACTGCCCCGGTTATCGCGAGACACGCACGAAGGCCCCGTCATGAACAGGCGGCCCTGACTCCGGCATTTGCGACAGCAGGCATCCCTCTCTTTTCCATGAGAGAATCCATGTGAGTGTGTACCAATCTTCCTTGCCTTGAACTTGCCTAATCCATCTGTTATTCTTCGCCCGCTTTTCACGGAGTGATCATCCTTTTCCGACTCACGAACAAGTTGAGGAGTGTATTATGGCCGGCATCACGCGGGCGCTGATCAGCGTTTCTGATAAGACTGGAATCGTCGAGATGGCCAAGGGGTTGGCGGCCCTCGGTGCGGAGATACTTTCCACCGGAGGTACGGCAAAGGCACTTCGAGATGCCGGGGTACAGGTGACGGATGTGGCGGCCTACACCGGTTCACCGGAGATTCTCGACGGCCGCGTCAAGACCCTACACCCCAAGATTCATGGAGGACTGCTTGGACGCCGTTCGGTGCCTGCCCATGTCGAGCAGATGAAGCAGCAAGGGATCGGACCTATCGATGTGGTCGTGGTGAATCTCTATCCGTTCGAGGCGACGATTGCGAAGCCCCACTGTCCCTTCGAGGAAGCCATTGAAAATATCGATATCGGCGGGCCGTCGATGCTGCGCTCCGCCGCCAAAAATCACGAAGATGTCTTGGTGGTTGTAGACCCGGCTGATTACCAGCGCGTGCTCGATGCGGTGAAAGCAGGGACGGTGTCGCGCGAATTGCGTCGCGAGTTGGCGATGAAGGTGTTTCAACACACGGCGCGCTACGACAGCCTGATTGCCGGATATCTTGAGAGGCAAGTAGAAGGCAACGAGGTCAAGTTCCCTCACATATTGTCCTTGCAGTTCGAACGAGCAGAGATGCTTCGCTATGGAGAGAACCCGCATCAGCAAGGAGCCTTCTATCGAGAACTGCATTCGAACGAACCATCGGTGTCCCGTGGAAAGATCCTTCACGGCAAGGCGATGTCGTATAATAACTTTCTCGATGCCAATTCGGCGCTCGAGCTGGCGAAAGAGTACGACGAAATTGCCGTGGCCATTATCAAGCACAATAATCCTTGCGGGGTGGCATTGGGCGCGACGCCCGTCGAGGCCTATGTGAAGGCCCGGGAGACCGATCCCATCTCGGCGTTCGGCGGCGTAATTGCGTTCAATCGTCCTGTGGATTTGGCCGCGGCGAAGGAAATTACCTCTACGTTCGTGGAAGTGGTCATTGCACCGGGATTTGCCGGTGATGCGCTGGCAGAGTTGAAGCGCAAGAAGGATCTGCGTTTGCTCGATGTCGGGCCACTTACAACGGTGAAGCAAGAGGGCTTCGATCTCAAGAAATTGGTCGGCGGATTGATCGTGCAGGATCGGGATCTCGGTGTCTTAACCCACTTGAAAACGCTCAACGTACCCACCCTGCGCAAACCGACGGATGAGGAATATGCAGCCTGCGCCTTTGCCTGGAAGGTCTGCAAGCACGTGAAGTCGAACGCGATCATTTATGCCAAACCTGGGCAGACAGTGGGAATCGGCGCCGGCCAGATGAGCCGGGTCGATTCGGTGAAGCTTGCGGCAATGAAAGCCCAGATGCCGATCAAGGGCTGTGTGATGGCGTCGGATGCATTCTTTCCCTTCCGTGATGGTTTAGATGCCGCTGTACAGGCGGGGATCACAGCGGTCATTCAGCCGGGTGGTTCGATTCGCGATGCCGAAATCATCAAAGCTGCGGATGAGCAGGGGGTGGCGATGATTATGACGGGCATGCGCCACTTCCGCCACTAAGCGGCTGCTGAAATGGCCTCTCGCGTCGTTCTCGGTCGCCCGGCCACGCTCAACGCACCGAAGCGTACGTCTCGGTGACCGGGCTTCCTGCGTCCTTGCGAGAAACCATTTTGAGCAGCCGCTTTTTCTTCATGCAGTACACGCACACATGAAAATTCTCGTTGTGGGCAGTGGGGGACGCGAGCACGCCATGGTGTGGAAGCTTGCGCAAAGCCCCCGTAAGCCGACGCTCTATTCTGCGCCGGGCAATGCAGGGATCGAATCGCTCGCGACCTGTGTGCCTGTCAAAGCCGACGATATTGCCGGGCTGAAAGCATTTGTACAGTCGGAGAAGATCGATCTGACGGTCGTCGGGCCGGAAGCCTCGCTGGCGTTGGGCATTGTCGATGAGTTTCGCAAGTCGAAGCTAAAAATATTTGGACCGACGAAGGGCGCCGCTCGCATAGAAGCCAGCAAAGTGTTTTCCAAAGAGATGATGCACAGCGCGAAGATTCTCACGGCGAGGGCGCAAAGTTTCGACCGGGTCGCTTCAGCCTTGGCCTATCTCGATCAGCACGAGGTTCCCGTGGTCGTGAAGGCTGATGGACTGGCGCAAGGGAAAGGTGTAGTGGTCGCGGCGACGCGTGAAGAGGCGAAACAGGCTGTCCGTGACTCGATGGAGCATGCGGTGTTCGGTCAGGCCGGCCAGCGTGTACTAATCGAACAGTTTCTTGACGGGGAGGAGCTGACGATTATGGCCTTCACGGATGGCCGGACAGTGGTGCCGATGTTGCCGGCGCAAGATCATAAACGAGTCGGGGATGGCGATACGGGCCTCAATACCGGGGGCATGGGTGCCTATTGTCCCGCGCCGATCGGTACGATGGCGCTACGCGAGCAGGTCACGCGGCAGGTCCTCTATCCCGCCGTCGAAGCCTTGTCACGCATGGGTTGTCCGTTTCAGGGCGTCTTATATGCCGGCCTCATGATTGTGAAAGGGACGCCGTACGTGTTGGAGTTCAATGCGAGGATGGGGGATCCGGAAACGCAGGTCGTGCTCCCATTGCTCAAGACCGATTTGCTGGAGGTTATTGAAGCGGTAATCGAACATCGGCTCGACCAACTTACGGTAGACTGGCATAATGAAACCGCAGTGTGTGTCGTCATGACGTCGGGGGGATACCCAGGAGCGTATCAGATCGGCCGTGTGATTCAAGGATTACCGTCTACGACCGATGAGAGAACCATGGTGTTTCATGCGGGTACGATACGAACTGGTACTGAGGTGACGACAGCCGGGGGCCGGGTGTTGGGAATTATGGGACGTGGAAAGACCTTGGAAGTCGCGCAATCGGAAGCCTATCGGGTGACGAAGTCAATTGCGTTTGAAGGCGCTCACTATCGGACGGATATTGCGCATCGTGCGTTCTCACGCCACGTATAGCGTAGAAGGAGACGGATGGTTCCTGCCATGGCAACGATCGAGCGCTATAAGGCATCCACCATTCCGGTGCTTGCTGATCGGGCGCATCGTGTGCTCGGAGAGAGCGGGCTGATTGCCTTGCCGACGGAAAGTTTCTACGGACTTGCCGCGGCTCCGTTCGACGAACAGGCACTCGCCAGATTGTGGCGGGTCAAAGGCCGGTCGGAGGGAAAGCCGATTCTCGTGCTGATCGGCGACGAGTCTCAGTTGGGGCCGTTCGTTCGAAGCATTCCCCATGCAGCACACGTACTCATGCACGCCTTCTGGCCCGGCCCTCTGACCATCGTCTTTCCCGCAGCGGTCGGACTCTCCGATGCGGTGACTGCAGGGACCGGCTCTGTCGGCATCCGTCTCAGTGCCTGGCAGCCGCTGCGTGATCTCTTGCGCCGACTCGGACCTGTGACCGGTACCAGTGCAAATCGTGAAGGCATCCCGCCGCCCACGACGGCTGAAGAGGTTCTGGAGACCCTTGGCGACACGCTCGATCTGATCATTGATGCTGGACCGACTCCCGGCGGGCGACCGTCCACCGTCATCGACGTACGGGGTTCGATCCGAATTATCCGCGATGGAGCGATCGAACGAAGCGCCATCGTGGCGCAGTTGGCCGCTCACGGCCTGCTTCTCGACACTGATAGTCGGTGAAGTCTATTGGCTCGTTCACACTGAAAGGAGAGTACCGATGACTCGAACAGTGATGGTGCGTAACCTTGTCGCGGTGGCCGCCATAACGCTCGTCTCGGTGGGCCTGTCCGGGTGCGATTACTGGCCTCCGGCACTCCAAACAGAAATCGAACAACTTCGTTCCGAGCTCCAGACTGTGACCATGGAGAAGGCTCAGTTACAGAATCAAATGGCCTCCTTTAATAAGGTGAAGGAGGATTTGCAGGCGCAAGTGAATGATCTTTCCAAAGCAAATCAAGACAAGTCGACCATGATCGCCAGTTTGCAAAATGGTCTGACGGCAGCACAGGGGCGTTTGGCCAAGTCAGCGAAAGTTGCACCGCCGAAGACCGGCGCAGTCAAGCCGGCCACAAAGGCCGCACAGAAGACTCCGGTCAAGAAGAAAACACCGGCTAAGGCTACAGTCAAGCGTTAGCGCGCCTGGTCTCCGCAGTCTACTTGGTAGTGGAAGTCGAGGGTGTGGGTGTCGGAGTGTGTGAGTCTGTGCTCGCCGGGGTGCTCGACGCCGCAGACGAGGGGGGAGCAGTTGGAGTAGAGGGAGCCGTGGATGTTGTCTGGTCGGACGCGCTTGGCGCCGTTTCTTTCTTCTCCGTAGTCACGGGTGTGGGTGCTTCACTGCCTGAGGAAGGCTTCATTTTGTCGGAGTAGTCCGTGACATACCATCCGCTGCCTTTGAACATAATGGCCGGCGATGAAATAAGGCGCTGTACGCGCTTCCCGCATTGTGGACAGGCGGTGAGGGGATCGTCTTTCATACTCTGTTTGACCTCAAACCTATCCGCACAGCTTTCACACTGATATTCGTAGATTGGCACGCTTCATTTCCTCCTACTAGCCTGGTCTAGCCGGTCGATTTGGTGTGTCTGGTTTGTGGTTGAACGCAACGAGCCGGATACACAACACAAACCAATTGAACCAAACACACTACATAACAGTCTTTCCGCAGTTGCTAGGTAAGTTGCTTGAATGCCGCATCAAGGCGATCCATTCCACGAACGATCGTCTCCATGCTGGTCGCATAAGACAGGCGAATATGCTGGATGCTCCCAAACGGCTCACCCGGAACCACTGCGACCTTGAATTCCTGCAACAGGTAGTTTGCCAGATCGGTCGGAGTGAGAATTATTCCGCTTGGGCCTTGTTTTCCGAGCAACCCACTCACGTTCGGAAACGCATAAAATGCTCCGGTGGGCATTCGGCAGCGAACGCCAGGCATCGCATTCAGCCGCTCGACCATGACACGCCGCCGCCGATCGAACTCAGTTACCATTTTCACTGTGAACGTATCACCTTCGCGCAAGGCCACGACGGCAGCTTTTTGTGAAATGGAACAGGGGTTGGACGTGCTCTGGCTTTGAATGTTCGCCATGGCGGTCAACAGGTCTTTTGGACCAGCCGCATAGCCGATCCGCCAGCCGGTCATCGCATAGGCTTTGGAGACACCGTTGATCACGACGGTACGGGCTGCGATCTCCGGTCCTAGCGAGGCAATACTCGTGTGTGTCGCCCCGTCGTAGAGGATTTTTTCATAAATCTCATCTGAAATCAGAAGGAGATCCCGACGGAGAGCCAGCTCGGCAAGGCGTTCGAGCGTCGCCCGGTCGTAGGTCGCTCCCGTTGGATTGCCGGGACTATTGATGATAATCGCCTTGGTACGCGCGGTGACGAGTCGTTCCAATTCGCGGGCGTCAACGGCATACCCGTTCTCTTCACGGGTCGACAAGAACACCGGCATAGCGTCGTTCAGCAGGGTTTGGTCGGCATAGGAGACCCAATAGGGAACGGGAATGATGACTTCGTCGCCCGCTTCGAGAAGCGCTTCGGCAAGGTTATACAGCGAATGTTTGGCGCCACACGAAACCAGCACCTGAGATTTCTCGTACCGGAGCCCTTGCTCTGCTTGCAGCTTGTCGATGATGGCTTGGCGCAGCTCATCGATGCCGGATGAAGGTGTGTATTTCGTAAACCCCGAACGAATGGCGGCTTTTGCGGCGGCTTTCACCGGCTCGGGTGTATCGAAGTCTGGCTCTCCAGACGAGAAATCGACGACGTCGATTCCACGTGCCGCCATCGCCTTTGCGGTTGCGGCCATAGCCAAGGTGGGGGAGGGGGCGATTCGTCCCGCTCGTGAAGCCAGCTTCATGTTTTCAAACTCCTGATCCGTTCCTGCAATTGACGCGCAACCTCCGGGTGGAGAAATTCGATAAGCGCCCCACCGTGAGTGGCCACATCTTTAATGATGGTTGAAGATAAATAGGAATATTCTTCGCTGGGCATCAGAAAAACAGTCTCAACCTGTTTAGCGATTTTTCGATTGATGAGGGCCATCTGAAATTCATGCTCAAAGTCTGAGATGGCCCGCAAGCCACGGATAATCGCATGGGCGCCATATCGCTGGACATAATCCACGAGTAACCCGTCGAAGTGACTCACTTCGACCTGCTTCATCTCCTTCATCACGATCCGGATCATCTCCAGCCGTTCGGTCAGGGTAAAGAGTGGATGCTTCGAAGGATTGGGTGCAACAGCGACGACCACTTTGTCGAATACGCGCAAGCTCCGTGTAATGATATCCGTATGTCCGTGGGTGATGGGGTCGAAGGTTCCTGGGTAGATGCCGACTTTCATGATGCCGTTTTCACGGAGGCGGACACATCGTACAGATAGAGCGCTGTATCGCCATACTGGTATCGCCGCACCAGCATGGCATGGTCGATCGATGCAGGCAATTCGGCACGCGAGTCTTGTTCAATCATCACGACAGCATGTTCCGACAACAACCCGGGCCTCCATGCATGGATCAGGATGTCTAACTCATCCTGTGCGGCATAGGGCGGATCCGCAAAGAGTACGTCATAGGGATCACCCCACCAGTCTTTCCGTTCGAGAAAGGCCGCTGCTTGTCCCCCGTGTACCTGCGCTCGATCGAGCAGCTGACACGTCCGTAGATTTTTCTGTAACAGTTGCACGGCTGTAGGGTTCGACTCGACAAAGGTGACGGCTGCGGCACCGCGACTCAACGCTTCGATCCCGACAGCTCCCGTACCTGCATATAGATCAAGAAAGCGACCTCGAGACACCTGGGTCCCGAGAATTGAAAAAATGGCTTCGCGAACCTTGTCGGATGTGGGACGGAGTGCCGTTCCTTGCGGCCCACTCAATCGGCGACCTCGGTGGGATCCTGCAATAACACGCATACTTTCAGGTGAAAGAGATTTTGGAACCGCTAAATTTAACACAGCGTTTTGAAGGGGTCAAGATCGTGTGGCTGAATCCTGAATATGGAGCGGGGTCGCGAGGATAAGGTAGGCCGAGAGGAATGGAGGTATTTTGACGACCTAGAAGCCTGAGTCTATTATAATGGCGCCCGGTGCCATGGCCACGACCGAAGACGTGAGCGACGAAGCATCAGTGCGGCCAGGTCAACCATCCGTGGCGATCAAGAGGTTCGAGCAGTACGAGACACATCGCAATTGTTCTAGGGGGTCGCCACTGTTTGAGGCTTGCGAGCGGCCAAGCTCTTTTGCCGATTATTTGAAATGGTACGATCAATGATGGCACCACAATTGATGCATTTCCAGGCATAGAATACTAAGAAGAAGTCGGAGAACCGCTCGAGCATCATGAGGCCTTTACACTTCGGGCATTCCATCGAATCCTCCCAGGGTTGCTGTGAACTGCTGAGGCGTTC
>JBGTCI010000046.1:0-1812 GCA_041748925.1 Nitrospiraceae bacterium
CGGAGGAAGGTGTGGGCGTTGACTCCGACGTTTCAAGTGTCGCACCAACCGATCATAGACGAACCAGTTCACCTGTCCGAAGGCTTTGGCCGGATAGCCATGACGGAAGTATTCCGCCCATCCTCGCTGCCAACGATTGACTTGTCCGATCACTTCAGGGATCGGCAGATGGCACCGCTGGTGGCTGGTCAGGGCGCGAACTGTCTGGCGTACGCGAGCCAGTGCCTTTCGCGACGGGAACACGTTCAAGTAGCGATGCGGCCTGCCGTGCAGGTCGCGATCGTGCCGGAAGGTAAACCCCAGGAAGTCCAGGCTCGCACCTGGCTCGCTGAGGTTGACGATCCTCGTCTTCTGTCGATTGATCACGAGCTTGAATCGGCCTTCGACCATTCCTTCTATCCACTCGATGAGTTGGCGTCCTTGGTAGCGAGCCAGAATCACAAAATCGTCCGCATAGCGGACGATCTTGGCCTTGGCCCACTCGGCCGGACCGCCGGGAGCATGAAACGCTTTCTCCAACCAGTGCAAGTAGATGTTCGCCAACAGAGGCGAAATCACTCCGCCCTGCGGCGTACCCTGCCTGGGTCGAGTCACCTTTCTATGCCCCTTCTCATCGACCTCGACGACTGGCATCGAGAGCCACAGTCGCACGAGACGCAGCAACGAACGATCGCTGATGCGGCGTTCGAGACACTTCATCAAGTGCTCATGGGGAATCGTGTCGAAGTATCCGGCCAGGTCGGCGTCGTAGACTTCCCGATAGCCGGCCTGGAGGTATTCGGCAATCGTATCGATTGCCTGGTGCGCATTTCGACCAGGCCGGAACCCGAACGAGCAGTCCAGGAAGTCCGCCTCGAAGATCGGCTCCAATACCAACAGCACGGCCATTTGGACGATGCGATCCTTGACCGTGGGAATCCCCAGCGGTCTCTGGCGTCCATCCGGTTTGGGAATCAACACGCGTCGCACTGGCTGCGGCTCGTAGCGCTTCGTGCGGAGTTCTTCGGCCAGCTCTCGGAGGAACGTGTGCGCCCCTGGTCCATCGATGATGTCCTGGCACGAGATGCCGTCCACCCCTGGAGCACCGTTGTTCTCCAGCACCAGCCACCAGGCCGCCGCAAGCACCTCGTCCCGGTACACTCGGTCGTACAAGGCATAAAACCGAAAGCCCGGTTCTTGCTTGGCCTTGTGATGCAGCTTCCGCCTCAACTCAGAGACTTTGGGCGGCAGCTTGACGCCATGCTTCACCTCTGTCTCGCAAGACGAGGCACTGCTGGCCTGGGCTGTCGCTTCTTCCGTAGTGGGACGTTTTCGGTCCAAGCGGTTCTCCTTGCTTCTTGCGGAAACACTTGTTCGGCAGGGGCCCTTGGCTCCACGGGCGTTATCCCGCTTCCACGCGACGGCGGCCCCCTCCGACTCCCAACGCGGCCGGCCGGCAGTTATTTATTCCCGCCCGCCGTGGAACCGATGGCACACCCGGCCATCCGTTCACCCCGCTGGGTCTCCCAGGTTCCTCGATTGATCTGTCGACGCCCGCCGTCCTCAGCCACCCCGGGGAGCCCGACCGCTGCGAATGCTCATTGCTACACGGTCGATACCAGGCTTCGCCATCTCTGGCAGGTTAGCCACTCCCAAAAGCGTAACGAGGCCGAATCAGGTTCGCTTGCGCTACGGCTGACGCCTTCGCAGTCACGGGGCTTCGGCAGCCGGGTCACCCCGACAACCGCCCGCTCTGCTACATGGCGAACGAGCAATTACCATGGTCAGTTCCTTTCAACTAACAAGATCAACCAGGCTTCGCCTGGCACACCA
>JBGTCI010000047.1:0-106398 GCA_041748925.1 Nitrospiraceae bacterium
CATCCCCTCTTTGCCCATCGTATCCATGATGATGGTGCGAATGAAATCCACCATGATCTCCGCCATGCTCTGCAACTTGCCAGGCACCAGCTTGCGTGCCGATCCCGCCATTACCATGAGCACCGCCACCAGCGCGACCACCACCCACATGATGACGACAGCTTTGTTGATGGAAATATCCAACCCGCCAAGCGAAATCGGTATCCAGTTGTGAAGCTCGAACGGATGAAGCGGACTTTCTTCCATGGCGATTTCGTACTTTCTGTTGAAACGCGTTATGTCTTCGGCCACCGCTGTGCCGACCGGTACGCATTCCTGATCCCGGTCACGACGCCCAACACAAGACCTCCGACCATCCCCCAGGGTGTGGAGCCGAAGAGGTATGTGTCACATACCCAACCCAACCCTCCTCCGACAATCAGCGCAGCGAGCAGGTCGGTTCCGATCCGAACCGCTTGGCCGAGCCCCGCGTACAATGGATCTTGTGAAGAGGGCATGTCATACCCACGGAGGAGAGTACAATGCGGCTCATATCGCAAGGACTCTGCCGATGGCGGGCGCGCAATTCAAGCAGAATCATCCTAAATTTGTCAAGCCGGCTAGGCGCTGTGACACAGCTGGAACAGTCGGGTATAGTGGGTGGCGCGTGATTTGTAAAGCAATATACGTTCACCCATGACTCGTTTCTCCCAACCATCATTCCTAATCGGTCCCCCGCAGCCACTAATCTTCACGATGGACGGCCATGGGAAGACACCCTTTGAGTTGTACCGCCTGATTGCGGCTCCCTCGCAGCCGTCATTCCTACTCGACAGCGGGAAGGGGACAGACGGCGGGAACCACTACTCATTTCTGGGGAGCAGCCCCTTCTCGGTGCTAACCGGGCGACAAGGGCAGGCCTCACTTCGAACCCGCGAAGGACGCGAATGCTCGTCGAACGATCCCTTCGGAAGTCTCTGCCGACTGTTCGCCAGCCCCCAGATCGAGCCTCCGCCAGGCCTGCCCACTTTTTGGGGCGGAGCCGTCGGCTACCTCAGCTACGATCTCGTGCGCGAATTTGAAACGCTTCCGTCTATTGCCAAGGACGATCTGTTGCTCCCCCATCTGCAATTCGGTCTGTATGACATCATCACCGCCGTTGATCATCAAACCGATCGTCTACAGATTATCTTTTGTCCGCCCATGGAACGATTTTTGGGAGAGACTCGTGAGAATCTCTATCGCGAGGGCTTAATCCGGCTAGCCGAGTGGGAGGCCAAGTTGAGCGAACAGTCCTCCCCCCTCGATGAGCTCCCCTCCCTCGATCTGATGGTTTTTCATCCGGACCAAACCAGGGATGACTACCTCGATCGAGTCCGGCGCTGCCAGGAATACATTGCGGCGGGAGACATCTACCAGGCCAACCTGTCACATCGATTCACCCTGCAATCTCCCAGCACCTACAACGATGGTACGGATCGACAACTCTACGAGCAGGAACTCTATCGACGTCTGCAAACCGTTAACCCCTCTCCTTTCTCAGGGCTCATGCACTTCGACGACGTCACGTTGATCAGCTCTTCGCCCGAACGGCTAGTCCGCCTCCACGACCGGCGAGCGGACACGCGTCCGATTGCCGGAACCAGACCTCGCGGGCTCGACGCCCGTGATGATCAACGCCTGATCGGCGAATTACTCGCGAATGAAAAGGAGCGGGCGGAACACCTCATGCTCGTCGATCTCGAACGAAACGACCTGGGCCGCGTCTGCCGATTCGGCAGCGTGCAGGTCGATGAATTCATGGCGATTGAGCAGTACTCCCACGTCAGCCACATCGTGTCCAATATCAGCGGCGCCTTGAAGCCCGATACCACGCCCTTCGATCTGATTCAGGCGCTATTCCCCGGGGGCACCATCACGGGCGTGCCAAAGATCCGCTGCATGGAGATTATTGAGGAATTGGAGCCGGTACGCCGTGGCCCCTATACTGGATCGTTTGGTTATATCGGCTGGAACGGCGATCTCGATCTCAATATCGTGATTCGAACTTTGGTATGGTGCGGGGGGAAGGGATACTTGCAAGTCGGTGCCGGGATTGTCGCCGATTCCGATCCGGCCAAGGAATACGAAGAAACGCTCCAGAAGGCCCAGGCTTTCTTCAGCGCACTGCAACAGACGTAACGATGTGGATTTATCTCAATGATCGGTTCGTGAGAGAAGAGAAGGCCGTCGTCTCCGTCTTCGATCATGGGTTTCTCTACGGCGATGGCGTCTATGAAACGATTCGCTCCTACGGGAGCCGGATCTTCATGCAGGACCAACATCTTGCCCGGCTTCGCCGGTCTGCGGACGCGATCGGCCTGACCATCCCGATTCCCGACCACAGGTGGCCGGCGCTCCTCCACAAAGCGATGACACGGAATGACGTCGGGCACGAACGCACCGACGCGTACCTTCGCATCACCATCTCCCGAGGAACCGGCGACATCGGCCTCGATCCGGCCCTATGCCCAACCCCCACCGTAGTGATCATGACCAAACCGCTTCATCCTCCCCCGCTCGAACAATATCGTATCGGCGTGAACCTGATCGTCGCCCGAACGAGACGGAACCTGCCCAGCGCGCTCTCGCCCCAAATCAAGGCCACAAACTTTTTGAACAATATCCTGGCCAAACGGGAAGCGATCGCAGCCGGCGCCTTCGACAGCATTCTGCTCAATTGGGAATCGCGTCTGACGGAATGCACCGTCAGCAATCTCTTTTTCGTTCGAGCAGGCCGGCTCTGCACCCCGGCACTTGCATGCGGCCTGCTGGACGGTATCACGCGCAATATCGTGCTCAGCCTCGCTCGAGAAGCACAGATCCCGGTTGACGAAGGATCTTTCGGGATCGAGTCGATCCATAAGGCGGACGAGTGTTTTCTCACCAACACAAGCATGGAAGTGATGCCGGTCACCATAGTGGACGGGCATCCGGTTGGGGATAAGACGCCAGGACCTCTCACCCAACAGATCCACAGACTGTTTATTGCTAACCGAGTGCGTTTTTTAGAACCTTAGCTGCTTCACCCCCTCACAGACCCTGTTGTTTTCCTAGACTATTTACTACTGGCCTCCAGGCACAAGATCTGCAGTTTCTTGACACCCAGTGGCAGGCTGATATCGTTGCAACCATGCACAACACCTTTTCTCTAGTAATGACATCCCTCAAGCGACACGCGGCCATTGGTCTCACCACGACGGCGATCGCCGGAATCGGCTCGCTGGCCTTCTCCGTGCCAACCACCACGGCAGAGATTTATCAGTTTATCGGACGCGACGGCTCGATCTCTCTCACCAATGTCCCGTCAGACTCGCGCTATCGAAAGGTTGAGATCGAATCCCACCGACTCCACGACACCTTGTCCGAGCGAGAACTCGAACCAGTCATTCGTCGGCACTCTTCGAAAAACCAGCTCCATCCCGCCCTGATCCGAGCCGTCATCAAAGCCGAATCGGACTTTGACCCACGGGCGGTTTCTCGCGCTGGCGCTATCGGCTTGATGCAACTGATGCCGCAGACCGCCGTGCGTCTGGATGTGCGGGATATGTATGATCCGGACGATAATGTGGGCGGAGGGACAAAATACTTACGCCAGCTGCTCGACCGCTTCCATGGGAATTTACCGCTGGCCCTGGCGGCCTACAATGCTGGAGAGAATGCGGTCGACCGCTACCAGGCACTTCCCCCGTTCGATGAAACCAGGCAATACGTCCGGAAGGTTCTCCGATACTACCGCACGTTCCTGGTTCGCGATGGCGTTATCATGGCACGTCCGGTCAGCCGATACGCCCCCGCAGAGACAGCAGCAACCCCCGCGATTTCTGCGCTGTCTTCCCACTAACGACTTCCTCGTTCGAGAGGCGACTATGTTGGTGCCAACCGGCCCGCTTGGCCACCGGAAAATCTGACCGGTAATGAGCCCCGACGCTATTCTCTCGCCACAGCGCCGCTTCTGCGACGCATTGCGCCACCTGCACCATGTTTTTTACTTCCAGCGCTGCTCGGCTTGCAAACGGCTGGGTCACGAGTTGAGTCCACCGTGACAGTTGAGCACAGGCCCGGATAAGCGACTCGCCTGAGCGAATAACGCCGACCTGTCCCCACATCGTTCGCCTGAGTGAGCTTCGCAACTTTTCCGCATCCTCCAGTGTGCCAAATTGGCCCGCACGGAGCGTGGCCTCCTGAGACGACAGGATGGGAGGCTCCTGTCGTCCGGCAAACGCCACGGCTGCCGATGCCGCACGCGCACCGAACACCAATCCTTCGAGCAAGGAATTACTCGCCAGACGATTCGCTCCATGCACACCACTACAGGCCACCTCCCCGGCGGCAAAGAGCCCTGGAACCGTCGTCGCACCGTTCAGATCAGTCCAGACCCCGCCCATCATGTAATGGGCACTTGGAGACACCGGGATCCATTCCTCCGTGATATCGATGTCGTAGCGAAGACAGGTCGCATAAATCGTCGGAAAGCGCCGCTTCACGAACTCTGCACCTAAGTGGGTGACGTCAAGATAGACATGACGGGCTTTGGTCGCCGCCATCTCCGCCAAAATTGCCCGCGACACGATGTCTCTCGGCGCTAACGCCCCCATGGGGTGGTATCGCTGCATGAACAGGGCTCCCTTGTTGTTGCGCAGCTGCGCACCCTCGCCTCGCATCGCTTCCGACAGCAAGAACGGCGGACTCGACGGCAAATACAGTGCAGTTGGATGGAATTGCACGAACTCCATATCTTGAAGCACCGCGCCCGCGCGCAGTGCCATAGCCATTCCATCACCGGTGGCGTTCGGGGGATTGGTTGTCCGCGCATAGATCTGCCCGGCCCCGCCGGTGGTCAGCACGACCGCGCGAGTCGGCAGCACAAACTGGCGACCGGATCCTTCATCCAATACAACCGCTCCACAACAACGTCCGGCGTCAACGACGAGATCCACGGTAAAGTGGTGATCCAATCGCTGAATACGCTCCTGCCGATTCACCTCCGCAATCAATACTCGCACCATCTCATTCCCTGTCGCATCCCCCCGCGCGCGCAGGATGCGGCTTCGGCTGTGGGCCGCTTCCCGAGCGAATGCGAACTTACCGCCGACTTTGTCGAACTTGGCCCCCCACCCGATCAATTCTTGAATTCGATCAGGTCCTTCTTCCACGAGGACACGCACGGCTTCCTTCCGGCAGAGCCCATGCCCCGCTTTCAGCGTGTCGGTCAAATGGATGGCCACATCGTCTTCTTCGCTCATCGCCACTGCCACCCCGCCCTGGGCATGGATCGAACTGCTCTGAAGCGGATGCCCTTTCGTCAGCACCATGACACGGCCGATACGGCTCAACTCCAACGCCGCGCGAAGACCCGCAACACCGCTCCCAATAACCAGGAAATCGGCCTGCACCGGAGTACGGGATCGACGAGAGGGCATGGATTATTTCTTCTTAGGAGAATGTGTGGGATCGATTGTGACTTGCCGAGCTTTCATACCGAAGGGAACATCGCCTTGAACCCCGCGCAACAGAATCGACTGTGTCCCGACCCACTGCAATCGCATATGGCCTCGCTGACGGAGACCCGGATCGTCCACATCTTTTTTCCACAGCCCCTGCCAATGGACGAACACATCGATGTCGTCCCCTTCGATCATGATGCGCTCAACCGCGAAGTCCAACGTGATAGCGCTAAATGTCTCGAAATCGCTCCGGGCCTCTTCCTGCAGCCGCTCAAGCTGGTCAATCGGCATCATGAGCGAGGCCAGATCCGACGAATCTTTCTTCACATACGCGTGGCGAAGCGATTCCACCGCCTGATCGATTCGGAGGTACCGCTCGTGATCTTCTGGATACTTAAGCTTCTTGCCACTGCAACCGACGCCGACCATGGATATCGCGCAGAGCAGGAGCAAGCCGGAAATCAATGGAAATTTGTACGGGAGCATGATGGTCGCAGTATATAGGAACGAGCATCAGGTAGGTCAAGCGACCTGTGAGCCGGCTCCCCTACCACATCGCAGACTCTCAACGCTCGGCCCCGACCCAATCACGATCAATTTAGCCCGTTGATGAGCTTGCAATTTGCCATAAAAACTTCTACACTCCGCCTCTTGTAGGAGAGGGAACGCATGTCCAGTGTGCTAAAAAAACGCCGTAAAAAAATGCGCAAGCACAAGTACAAGAAGCTGCGCCGGCGTCAAAAGTTTGAACGTCGCAAAAGCTAGGCTTCACCCGAAAAGGGGGAGGAGGGGTCCGTGCCCGAAGGCAAGAAGGTTCGCATCCGCGTCCGGACTGTGAACTGCGTCTACGTTGGCGACTTCCTCATTCCTCCTATGCGGAATCGCGTGTCCGATGCGATCAACGAGGAGCAACGTCTCTTTATCAGCCTCACCGACGTGGTGATCGGTGAGAACGATCGTTCGGACTTTGTGGCCATCAACAAAAACCTCATCGAGTCTATCGCACAACTGTAACTGCCATACCGCCTCCAGCTTGAATCTCTCCCTCCGCCGTTCTTTCTTGGTGTTCCGTAACCACCTCCTCAAACAGGATTCTGAAAAAGTCCTCCAGCCTGTCTGGTTTATTTGCTGTCATAAGGCTTGCCAGAAAACCGGACTAACCGGGTTAGTCCTATACGTGCGAACCATCAAATCTCTCGTGTGCCAACATAGTTGTTCCGCAGTCTGCTAATATCGCCCTTTATTTATGTCCACCTTCTCACGATTTCTCCCATTCCTGAGGCCTTACCTGTCCCGCATGGTACTGGCAGGCCTGCTGGTCATGGGTGTCGCCGGCGTCAATCTGGCCCTGCTGCGACTGGCCGGCAACCTGTGGGACATTATTACCGTGCAGCACGACCAGTCCAGGATGACGGACATGATCACCGTCTTTCTCGGGCTCGTCATCTTGCAGGGGCTCTGTTCTATGGGCCATAGCTATCTGACCGCATGGATCTCGCAGCGCATCATCGCCGACTTCCGCCGACATCTCTTTGCACATCTCCATACTTTATCGGTCAGCTTCTTTGCCCGCCGACGGACGGGCGAACTCCTCTCACGGCTCATGAACGATGTGACGGTCATCCAGTCGGTCGTCACCGAAACGCCGATCGACAGTGCCAAACAGCTCGTGACCTTCGTCGGAGGGATCGCCTTCTTATTGACGATGAATTGGCGGCTCTGCCTGTTGACCCTGGTTCTGCTTCCCTTGCTCGTCCTTGTAGCCAAGATCTTCGGGCGAAAGCTGAAATCTCTCTCGACGTCGATTCAAGATCACACCGCCGCCATGAGTACCCTGATCGAGGAAGTGATTTCCGGAATCCGCATCGTCAAGTCCTTCGTCCAAACACAGCGCGAAGAGAGCAGATTTTCCGCGCAAGTCGAACAAACCTTGTCGTTGACGATGCGACGCGCCGGCGTCATGGCGGTGTTTACTCCCGTCATCAGCTTCCTCACCTTCTCCGTTGCCGCAGCGGTGTTGTGGTATGGGGGACGCCAGGTCATCGACGGAAGCGTGTCGCCGGGCGATCTCTTTGCATTCGTCCTCTTTGCCGGAATTCTGATCGGCCCCTTCAGTTCCGCTGCCCGTGTGTTTGCACAGATCAGGGAAGCGCAGGGCGCCACCCAACGGGTGTTCGAAATTCTGGACACAGGCTCAGAGGTGTGCGACTCCCCTACGGCCACGCCGCTGTCCACCGTCTCGGGACACATCCGGGCGGAGCACGTCAGCTTTGCCTATGATCCACGCCAACCGGTCTTGACGGATGTGTCGTTCGAAGCTAAGCCGGGCGAACTGGTCGCCATCGTCGGTCCCACCGGCGCCGGAAAAACGACCGTGATGAACTTGCTCCACCGCTTCTACGATCCGACTGACGGGCATATCACCATCGACGGGCACGATCTCCGCCACGTCACCATGGACAGTTGGTATCGGCAGATCGGGCTGGTTCCGCAAGAGACGATCTTGTTCGGCGGAACGATTCTCGACAATATTCGCTACGGAGACGAAAAGGCCACTCAAGAGGAAGTGATGGCAGCGAGCCGCGCGGCCCATGCTCACGACTTCATCATGAGCTTCCCGGACCAGTATCAAACCGTTGTGGGGGAGAAGGGAATCAATGTGTCGGGCGGACAGCGGCAGCGTATCGCCATCGCCAGAGCCATCGTGAAAAATCCACGGATCTTGTTGCTGGATGAGGCCACCTCTGCCCTCGATAGTGAGTCGGAACGACTCGTCCAGGAGGCATTGGAACACCTCATGAAAGGCCGAACGACCTTTGTAATCGCCCACCGCTTAACGACCATCCAACGAGCCGATCGGATACTTGTCCTCAACAAAGGGCGCCTCGTGGAAACCGGCACCCATGCCGAACTGATGGACCATAAAGGACTCTACCAATACCTCTACACCCTCAGGCTCATCGAACTCCCCTCCTAGCAGGATGCTGAAAAAGTCGCTCTTCTCACCCACCCAACCCCGGCGCGCCATGACGCGCCTTTTCCCGGTCAGCGTTCCCGCGTCGCTCAGAGGATCGACGTACGATCTAAGTCTACTGGAGGCAAAGTACCTATCCGCTCGCATGTGATTGAAGTGAGTGGTTCAAGCGAAGCTTGGTATATACCTCCTTGCCTCTTCGCTCGCTGCGGCCTTGCTGAACGGCCTTTTTGAGCATCCTGCCGGACATTTTATGATTGTCCTATAAATCGGAGCAATTGACCGTTCACCTGCTACAACAGTTTTCGCCGACTCCTAACCCGCATGATTCATGAAGCATCTGCTGCTGCGAGAATATGCGGCTTGTGACGCGCAGTCTCGCGTTCAGCGATCCGTGAGACGTGAATGGTCACGTGTGAACGGACTCGGAGGAAAAGCATTCGGCAGTCCTACGTTTCACATTTCATGGTCCGCATTGCCTTGGGCTGAAACACAAACGCCTCTGGCGGACTGAGTCATTCTCCTGCTAGGGTTGTAAGGAATAATCTCTCCCCAAGCTGTTCCCCTGCTCGAATCGTTGAGGAGCCGCATGCCACGTTCATCCCGCCGAACTGACCCACCAAGCCCAACCAGTGCACCACCGCTCACCGCGGAACAGCGGCGTCTCGATGAAGACACTCGCCGGCAGGAACATTGGAAACGCTGGGGGCCCTATCTCAGCGAACGGGCCTGGGGTACCGTCCGCGAAGACTACAGCCCGCACGGGACTGCCTGGGAATCGTTTTCTCACGACCAGGCTCGCTCACGCGCCTATCGCTGGAACGAGGACGGACTCGCCGGCATTTCCGATCGTCATCAATATATCTGCTTCGCCATTGCTCTCTGGAACGGACGAGATCCCATTCTGAAGGAACGAGTCTTCGGCCTCACGGGCAATGAAGGGAATCACGGCGAAGACGTCAAAGACTATTACTTCTATCTCGACTCAACCCCGACCCATTCCTACATGAAGTACCTCTATAAGTACCCGCAGGCGGAGTTCCCCTATGCGAAGCTCGTCGACGAGAATCGGCGACGGGGCCGGCGGAGCGTGGAATACGAACTGATTGATACCGGCGTCTTCGACGAGAATCGCTACTTCGACGTCGTCGTAGAATATGCCAAGGCATCCCCAGAAGATCTGTTGATCCGCATTCACGTCGTCAACCGCGGGTCTGATCCAGCGAAGCTGACGCTTCTGCCGACCCTCTGGTTTCGAAACACCTGGTCCTGGGGGCTCGACGCGCGCCGGCCGCGAATGCGTGAAGGAGACGCCGCGAACGGCATGAGCGTCATCGAGCTGGACCATGAGTACTACGGCCGACGCCGTCTCTGGTGCGATCGCGAACCAACGCTACTGTTCACGGAAAACGAGACGAACAGCAGGCGGCTCTACAAGGATACGGAGGGGGCCCGTTATGTCAAAGACAGCTTTCATGATTATGTGGTGCGCGGCGACCGAGACGCGGCGAACCCCGACAAGATCGGCTCGAAAGCCGCTGCTCACTACACCCTCTCATTGGCTCCGGGCGCATCGGACACCATCCATCTTCGTTTGACGAACGATGAGACCGAGCAGGGTTTCACGCACGAATCATTCAACGCCACGTTCGCGCAGCGGGTTCAGGAAGCCGACGAGTTCTACAACGAACTCGCGCCGCCCGATCTCTCCGAAGACGCTCGGCGCGTCCAGCGGCAGGCGTTTGCCGGCCTCTTCTGGAGCAAGCAGTTCTACCACTACGACGTCAATCGATGGCTGAAGGGTGACCCGACTGGATCCGAGCCGCCCAAAGAGCGGCGCCAAGGACGCAACTCGGATTGGACACATCTCTACAACGCCGACGTCATCTCCATGCCGGATAAGTGGGAGTATCCCTGGTATGCGGCCTGGGATTTGGCGTTTCACTGCATCCCGCTGGCCTTGGTCGATGCGGCCTTCGCCAAGGAACAACTGATCCTCATGCTGCGCGAATGGTATATGCACCCGAACGGCCAGATGCCGGCCTACGAATGGGCGTTGGACAACGTCAACCCTCCAGTCCACGCCTGGGCGGCCTGGCGTGTCTACAAGATCGAGAAAAAGCGGAAGGGTGTGGGCGATCGCGTATTCTTGGAGCGCGTGTTTCACAAATTGCTCTTGAATTTCACCTGGTGGGTCAATCGTAAGGATACCGAGGGCAAGAACATCTTTCAGGGCGGATTCCTGGGTCTCGATAACATCGGGGTCTTCGACCGTAGCGCGCCGTTGCCGACCGGCGGTCATATCGAACAATCTGATGCGACGAGTTGGATGGGCATGTATTGCCTCAACATGCTCTCAATCGCCTTGGAACTGGCCCGAGAAAATCGGGCGTACGAAGACGTCGCCAGCAAGTTCTTCGAGCACTTCGTCTACATCTGCCGAGCCATGAACAACATCGGCAGCGAGAACATCGAGCTATGGAACAAAGATGACGGATTTTTCTACGACGTCCTGCATCTTCCGGACGGGCAGACGCTTCCATTGAAGGTCCGGTCGCTGGTCGGATTGATCCCGCTTTTTGCGGTTGAGACATTGGATTCTGAACTCATCGATCGCCTTCCCCGGTTTAAACACCGCATGCAATGGTTCATTGAAAACCGGCCCGACTTCAGCGCGCATGTGGAAACCCAATCACATGACGGCGAGGTCCGGCGCTTCCTATCCCTGGTGAACCGCGATCGGCTGAAATCGGTCCTACGCTACATGTTGGACGAAGAGGAATTCCTCTCTCCGCATGGTATCCGCGCCCTCTCGCGCTACCACAAAGATCACCCCTACGTCTTGTCAACGATGGGGATGGACTATCGAGTGGACTATGAGCCGGCTGAATCGAGCACGGGGCTTTTCGGCGGCAATTCGAACTGGCGTGGCCCGATCTGGTTTCCCGTCAACTATCTGCTGATCGAATCACTCCAGAAGTTCCATTACTTCCTCGGAGATGAATACAAAGTTGAATACCCGACGAGATCCGGTCGGTCTGTTCCCTTAAATGAAGTCGCGGCGGAATTGTCGCGACGGCTCACCTACATCTTTCTCCGCGACCAAACCGGGCGACGCCCCGTCTTCGGACGCACCG
The DNA here is from genome assembly GCA_041748925.1 of Nitrospiraceae bacterium. Taxonomy (GTDB): domain Bacteria; phylum Nitrospirota; class Nitrospiria; order Nitrospirales; family Nitrospiraceae; genus Palsa-1315. The sequence goes on from JBGTCI010000047.1 coordinate 11,577, forward strand.
ACCAGTTCCAAGAAGACCCCCTCTGGCGAGACGCGATTCCCTTTCACGAATACTTCCACGGAGACAATGGAGCCGGCATCGGCGCGAGTCACCAAACTGGATGGACGGGATTGGTGGCGAAACTGATTCAGCAGTCCGGGGAATGAAGAAGCGGTTAGGATCAGCGAGAGAAGGGCCGAGTTGTTTTATCTGAAGCTAAGGCGCGCAAGCCGCTCCGATACCCTTCAGGACGTCGTGGTTACATCCCGATCGTTTCAATCCCTTGCATGTCTTCAGCGGTGAGGGTCAGTTGTTCAGCCTGGAGATCGTCTTTCATGTGTTGCGGGTTCGTGGTGCCGGTCAACGGGAGCATCCCGACCTGCATCGCAAACCGAAACACGACTTGTGCCAGACCGGTCCCTAACCGTTGGGCGATGGCTCGAATGCCTGGATCGGCAAAGACTTCTCGATTGGCGGTCAACAGCGAGAAGCCTTGATAGATGATGCCATGGGTTCGGCAGATCTCCCGCACATCTTTATCCCATCCGAGTGCAGCATAACAGCGGTTTTGCACCATCATGGGCTTCACTGCCCCCCGGGCACAGAGTTGGGTAAGTTGCTCAGCCGTGACATTACTGATACCGATCATTTTCGTTTTCCCTGATCGATAGAGTCCTTCGATGGCGGCCCACACTTCCCAGTCCGCAGCGCCCAATCCTTGCCGCTGATAGGGTCCGTGCAAGACATAGGAGTCGAGATAGTCGGTGCGCAGGTGGACCAACGAGCTGTCGAAGGACTGTGTCACTTGCGTGGTGAGATTGGCGGAAGCATCGTACGGGGTGCGATGGTCCTGGCCATTCGTCGGGGTAAACTTGGTTTGAAGAAAGAGGCGGTCTCGCGCGACGCCTTGGCGTGCGAGGGCCGACAGGGCTTCGCCCACCAGCGCTTCCTGGTAATGGATCAGTTGGTTGGCCGTGTCGATGGCCGTGAAACCCGCTGCCACGGCCAGCTGCACTAATTGCGTCGTGGCCTCTTTTTTCCACGCCGTGCCGTACATGAAAGACGGCACCGGCACATTATTGTAGGCGGTCAACGACATGCGGCCACACAATGTATTCCCATCGCGACACTACTTCCTGACGGCGATCCCGTGGGGATCCGCCGTTTCTTTTCCATCTTTCATATTCGTGACGGTCGCCTGCCCCTTATAGTGACCGACCCTTCCCTTCGCCATCCACGTGAATGACGCCGAGGCCAGGAATCGTCCCTTTTTATCGCACCTCCAGGATGCTCTGTAGCATCGCTCCCGCTTGAATCTGAGTCAAGCGGCCGACAATCGGCTCAAGGCAACGGATGGAACCTGTGAAGGGAGGTCGAAAGTCGCAAGCCAGAATGTGTGGTGAAAGGCTTGCCACTTAACCTTTTAAGACCGACTCATTCCTTCGAGTCAGATCCTGCGGAACGAGACGACGGCGTGCGCTCTTCTTCGCCTGATTGGCGCTGCAGCGCATAGATAATCCTCGCGCCAGGCTTGAATGTGAGGTAGTACCATACCCATTCCGACATCACCCGCACACGACTGCGGAACTCGATCAGTAAGAAGATATGAATCGCGCACCACACCAACCAGGCGCTCAGTCCCGATAGGCGCAAGAGGCCGAACTGGGCCACGGCTTGTGCGCGTCCGATAGTCGCCAGCATGCCTCGATCCGCATAGACAAATGACCGGCGCTGGTCCGGAGCAGTTTCCCCACGAATAAGCATCGCGACATAGCGGCCTTGCTGCATGGCAACGGGGGCTATTCCAGGCAGGGGGTTCCCGCCTGGACCAGCACAATTCGCGGCATCGCCGATGACAAAAATCCAGGGGTCGCCCGGGATCGTCAGATCCGGTTGAACCTTGATCCGACCGGACCCATCCTGAGGAACTCCAAGCGAGGTCAGAAGCGACGACGCCTTATTGCCTGCCGCCCAGATGATATTCGTGGACCGAACGAATTCGGTTCCGATCACCAGACCATCGGCGCGGATCTCACTCACCAGGCTGTTGAGCTTGATCGTGACGCCCTTGCGTTCGAGTGCAGTCGCCGCTTTCGCCGACAGGTCGTGGTCGAACCCTGGCAGAATGCGAGAGCCGCCTTCCACGAGCAGAATGGCGAGATCATCGAGGCGCAAGTTTGGAAAATCCGGTCCCATGGCCTTCCGTCCAATCTCCGCCATCGCGCCGGCCAACTCCACACCGGTGGGACCTCCCCCCACGATCACGAAGGTGAGTCGATCCTGTGTGCCGGTGGCGATGTGTCTTCGTTCGGCCTCCTCAAATGCCAGCAACATTTTCTCGCGAAGGTAGACCGCATCAGCCAGTGTCTTGAGCCCAGGCGCGAACTGCTCCCACGCGTCGTGGCCGAAATACGCGTGCCGCGATCCGGGCGCGACAATGAGGGCGTCGAACGCGATCGGCGCGCTGTCCCGCAACCGTACGAGACGCGCCACACGATCAATGGACATCACCTCATCCATGACCACGCGAACATGCGGGTGCCGCCGAAAGATCGTGCGTAACGGCCACGCAATATCGCCGGGAGACAGCGCGGAAGTGGCCACCTGATAGAGCAACGGTTGAAACAGGTGATGATTGGTGCGGTCGATAAGCAGTACGTCGGCACCACGCAACGATTGCGCGGCCATCAAGCCTCCGAAACCACCTCCGATGATGACGACCTGTTTATGATGCATGGAAGGGAACCAGATCCAGGCTACGTTCCGGAGTGGCATGTGTCAACTTTTGAAAGGATCGACGCCGCGCACCGAGAAACGGGGAAGATATTGTTTTGTCCAGTTTGTTGTGCCCCTACATAAATTGTGGACAGGTGGCTATCGCGCTCCAGTCGCTCGATTTGCTTGAGCAGGCGGCAACTGTACTCCAAGGAGGCCTCCCGAGCGGCCGGGTTGCGCCAACTCTAACGGCTTGAAATCAGGTCTGAAAAACCCGTGGCCGAACCGCTGATTCGTTCCAATGATCCATTCGCCCTCACCAGTTGATCTTGGCGACCAATTTGTTAGATGATAATGATTGTACAATGGAGGGATATCATGACAAAGGCACAAGCTGCTGCATTACGCGAGAAGTGGGCAGAGGGAGAGAATCTACCTTGCAGGCATCTGCACCTGGAATTGGAACACAACAACGACGATTATCTGACGGACAACTATCACTGTACAGCCTGCGGTGAATTGGTTGCCGCTAACACCCGTGATCCCTTTCAAGTCATCTGACCCCGACCAATCCATCATCCCCCACGTCTTCAGAATCCGAAATCAGGGTTCACTGAACGACCATCCCCTAGGCGCGAAGTATCTCTGAGAGTGCCTGCACCGGCATGACGCATTCCCCTCTGAACGATTGTTGACCAGCACGTACGTGTGACGGCCTGTCGCACCAGCTGCACCGTCTCCTGGCGCATCTACAGTAACTCTTCCACGATCTTGGCAAGTCGCAGCCCCTGAATACCTCAGTGAACCCTTGCATTCTTGCGCGCTGATCGGCGAGTGATGGCCTGTATTGTGCCCTACTTAAATTGAGAACAGGTGCCTGAGTCGGCTGAGTGCAGGAAACCCACTGAATGCTTTCTCACCTCCCCATCCCCCCGATTGCTTCGCAGTCGATTTCCCGTGACGTGCCAGTAGCCCATCGAGAACCTTCAAATTCGCCATGCTTCCATTTAGGGGAACGACCATGGCTGCCCTTTGCGGCGCGCATCGATCGAACACCGCCCACTCTCCTACCCTCTCTATTTGCCTAGGTAACAGCTCTTTCCCTCATATTGTAGCTAGCGTGATCCGGTCGTCTATGCTATAGACCGCATCAGCTCATTGGACAATCTCGAAAGGCACAAGCACGATGCCCGCTCCCATTGATGTGATCTTCATCGTTTTCTCCACCCTCGTCATTCTGAGCATTTTCACGATCAAGCTCTCCAACCGGTTCGGCATTCCCTCACTGGTCTTGTTCCTCGCCATCGGCATGTTGGCGGGATCCGACGGGCTCGGCGGCATCACGTTCGACAATCCGTCCATGGTGCGGTCGCTGGGGATCACGGCGCTCGCCTTGATTCTGTTTTCGGGAGGATTGGACACGGAGTGGGCGGCGATACGCCCCATCGTGTGGCAGGGGCTGTCGCTCTCAACGATTGGGGTATTGGTCACGGCGCTGCTCATCGGGGTGTTTGTCTCCTGGGTCCAGGGGTTCTCATTCCTGGAGGGGCTCTTGCTTGGCGCCGTGGTGTCGTCCACCGATGCCGCGGCCGTCTTCATGGTGCTCCGGGCGCGGAAGACCAAGATCCCCCGGCGCTTGATCCAATTGCTTGAATTTGAATCCGGCAGCAACGACCCAATGGCCGTCGTGCTGACCATCGCTTTAATTCAACTGTTGACGGTACCCTCGACGTCGTTCGGAGAGCTTGTCGTCTTCTTCGTGATGCAAATGGGCGTGGGCGCGGTACTCGGCATTGCGATGGGCGAGATCATGCGACGATCGTTCAATGCACTCGACTTGGAGTTGGAAGGCATTTATCCGGTGCTGTCGGTGGCGCTCGCGCTGCTGACTTACGGCCTGACCGACTATCTGGACGGGAGTGGCTTTCTGGCCGTGTACTTGGCGGGGCTCGTCATGCAGCGCAAGCCATTTACGCACCAGCAAAGTGTCTTGCGTTTTCACGATGGGCTGGCCTGGCTCATGCAGGTCACCATGTTCTTGGCGCTGGGGCTCCAGGTATTTCCGGCAAGGCTCCTGCCCATCGCCGGGGTGGGCCTCCTCGTGTCCCTGTTCCTGATCTTTGTTGCGCGCCCTGCGAGTGTCCACGTCGCGCTGGCGTTTTCGCCGATGTCGTTTCGAGAGCAGACGCTTGTGGCCTGGGCGGGACTCCGAGGGGCCGTACCGATTATTCTGGCCACATTTCCCTTAGTGGCCGGGCTCGAAAAGGCCGACACGATCTTCCACATGGTGTTCTTTATTGCGCTCACCTCCGTCGTCATGCAGGGAACGGCGATTCCATTGCTGACGCGTGTGTTGAAGATCGGAGTCTCCCCATCGAATGAGGGTCGATCTGGCCCGCAGCTCAATCCGCAGTCGCCTCCCAAATCGATGCCATAACTTCCTCCCGGTCTGTCTACCCCTTTCCTGGGCAAGCACCGCCGATGCCGAGCCTTCGTTTCTCTCCTCCACCTCCCATTTGTTGTGCTCCACTGTTGTGCTCCACTTGAAAATCGGATGAGGGAAACTCGAGGAAGTCTGTTCCTAACGATCGTGAGGGAATATAGCAATGGATCTTCGAGCAAAGGATCAGGCGCCCCAGAAATTACGTGAGCCCGTGCATGTGAGGGGTTGGAAGCCGCTTGTGGGTTCCGGAGCGCACCAGGGCCTCTCTCACAAGAGGCCCTGGTGGCCGTGAAGATGGCGGGTCCTCGGAATCTGTCGTAGCCCTATTGCACGTCAACGGTGACGGAATGGGTGGCCGTGACAGGATCGTGATCCTTGGTGGCGCCGGTGATGGTAACCTTATGCGTCCCTCTGCTCAGGCTCTTAATCTCCCCGGAGAAACCCTTCTGATACTCTCCATCCACGTACGCATGGACATGCGTTGCCTGGGAGCCCTTGGTCAAGTCATACTTCACCTCGAAGGTGTCGCTGACTTTGTCCCCGTCCTTGGGAGAGGTAATCATGACCTTCGACCCATCCTCGACTGGTGCTTTAGCTGGTGTATCCCCTGCGAAGACTGGCGCCACGCTCAGACAGCCTGCTAACGCGACCCCTAATCCCATGAACCCGATACGTCCCATCACATGCATCACAACGACCTCCTTGTTTGAACCAGCTGAATAAACACTGCACATCCCTTGCCGGAGATGCGCTTGTCTGATGACCAGTCATTCCCCGGTAGAGAATAATTAAACATTTTACGTTTCAGCATTGTCTCAGTCAATCTACACAGACGCGCATCGGGCGAACACCGTTTTATCGTGCGCGTTCTGCGAGCAAGAAGGGCATCTGGCCACTCCCCCCTCTCCCCCTGCTCGCGCCTCAATATGGTACGGTAGAGAGAAGCAGGAGCCCGGCGATGACCCTCCAGGCACAATTTCCAGACGAGCAGAGCGTCGACGGTGCCTTCACCAGGCAGCCGGATGCCTTTACCGGCTGGGTGACCGCGAATGGTAGTTCCGGCTACCCGGCGGCGAGCGGCCGCTACCATCTCTATGTCTCCTGGGCCTGCCCCTGGGCGCATCGAACGATACTTGTGCGGAAACTCAAGAAGCTCGAACACGTGATCGGCATGACGGTCGTGGATCCGATCCGCGACGAGCGGGGCTGGGCTTTCCGCGAAGGGCCGGGCCATTCTTTTGATCCCATCAACGGATTCCAGTTCCTCAGTCAGGCCTACAAGGCCACCGATCCAAACTATCGGGGACGGTTCACCGTCCCTGTGTTGTGGGATACGGTGACCAAACGCATCGTCACCAATTCCGACGACGACCTCATGCGCATGTTCAACGGCGAGTTCAATCGATTCACCGAGAGCACGATTGATCTGTATCAGGACGGAATCAGGAAGGAGATTGATGACCTCAATACCTTCATCTACGAGAACGTGAACGATGGGGTCTATCGCGCGGGATTCGCCACATCGCAGCAGGCCTATGAACGAGCCGTGTGGCGCCTCTTCGAGGCCCTCGATCAACTCGAAGCGCGGCTGGCGCGCCAACGCTATCTCTTCGGCTCACAATTCGTCGAAACAGATTGGCGCTTATTCGTCACCCTCGTACGCTTCGACGCCGTGTACCACGGCCATTTCAAGTGCAACCTCAGGCGAATCATCGATTACCCCAACCTCTTCAGTTACCTGAAAGACCTCTATCAGACCGACGGCATCGCCGACACCGTGAACTTCGACCACATCAAGCGGCATTACTACATCACCCACGACGACATCAATCCGACCCGTATCGTCCCCCTTGGTCCCGACCAGGATTTCACCGCTCCCCATGGCCGCGAACTCCTTCGATAGCGGCAGACCGGCTCCTCTGGTTTATTGTGTTTATCTGGTTGATTTGGTTCATCTGGCGAGTTTCATTCAACTAAACAAACGAGACAGACCAAACTAACCAAAAAACGGTCTTCTTGCCCTGGCGGCCCTTTCCGTGTCCTGGTACAGTACAATTCATTTTTATTGGAAAGCCTGTCCCCATATGTCCATTCAGTGGTTCCCTGGTCACATGAATACGGCGCGCAGAGAAGCCGCCAAGACGATGGAGACGATCGATGTCGTCGTTGAAGTGCTGGATGCACGCGTCCCGAACGCCAGCAGCAATCCACTGATCGAGGAACTGCGCCTGGCCCGCCAGCGCCCAAGCCTGAAAGTCCTCAACAAAGCCGATCTCGCTGATCCCGCCGTGACTCAGGCTTGGCTCGACCTGTATAACCGACAACCGGGCGTCAGTGCTGTGGCCCTTTCTTGCCATCATACAGGCGATGCCGCCAAGATACCCCGGCTCTGTCAGCCACTCGCTCCGCATCGCAACAGCAGCTCGAAACCGCTGCGGATGCTGATTATGGGAGTCCCTAACGTCGGCAAATCGACCCTGATGAACATGCTCCTCAAACGCCGTGTCGCTCGCGTGGGCGACGAACCAGCCGTGACCAAAGTCCAGCAGCGGCACAAACTGAACGACCACATGGCCATCACCGACTCACCAGGACTGTTGTGGGGAACCATCACAGACCCTCACGTGGGCCTCCTGCTCGCAACGATCAACGCTGTGGGCCACACGGTCGTCGATGACGAAGCGGTCGCCGAATTTCTCGCCGCGATCCTGCTTGCGCGCTATCCTGCCCGACTCACAGCCCGCTACGGTTTTGCTGTGGAGGGACTGACGAGTACGAGCCTGATCGACGCCATCGGCAAGAAGCGCGGCTGCCTACTGACTAGAAGCAGCGGGGGGATAGATCGAGACAAAGCGGCAAGGATACTCTTGTCGGACTACCGCAACGGCACACTCGGCCGCACCAGCTTGGAGACACCGGATAGGCGGACAGAAGAGGATGCGCGCATGGCGAGCGTGTGAGGCACATGTCGCGAAGTGTGCAGGAAAGATGTGCCGCGTGAAAGTAGAGCGCGGTTGACCCTTCGAGATGCATGGTTCTGATTGCGTTCTCGGTTTGTACCAGTTATATGATAGGGACTTAGCTGGCGCCGCCGCCTTCAGGAGAACCAATAAACAACATCGATGCCGGCATCAACGCATGCGCAATCCAGCAATTAATATACTTCGATGGGCCATCGCGGTGCCGGCAGGTGTCATGCTGTGGTTCGCCGCGAACCATTCTATCGGCAGCGCATTCGGCATTATCCATGGGTTTGACCGTGTCGATGCTTTTTGGGAAGCGCCGGATATGGATGGGGTGCCAATAATCATCGGCACGTACATTATCTTCATCACAAGGACGATTGCCGCGGCTTCCCTCGTGGGAGTGATCATCTACCTCGTACCGAACTATCACAAGCAGGTCGCGATCATTGCCGCCTCTCTTGTATCCGTCGCCGCTGTAGGCCTCTTAGGCTTCGTCTTGTTTCAAGCCGCAACTTCGGATTCAGGCCTCACTCCGGACGGCTGGTATAAACATATTCTGGACATGCTGAGCATTATCTTCGGCGCAATGGCCGGCGCATGGCTGGCATATAGAAATCAGAAACGCCGAACTCTCGCTTAGCCCGCATTCTTCACATTTACTGTTTCTTCATCCGCCGAGTTCCCGCCGTCCCCACCATGACGACCACCTTCGCCTGGGGAGAAAAGGCTTGCTCGATGCGTTGTTTCCCATCAGTCGTGAGAATGATAATTCCCCTGTGACTCTCAATGCGCTGGAGAAAATGGGCCGTCTCCGCATTCGCGGATCGGTCATGGGCATCGTTGACAGTATCCCGCGCCCCGAACAACGCATCTGCTTCATCGAAGAAGAGGATCGAACCGCTGGCTTCTGCATTGTCAAATACGTCGTTCAGATTTTTCTCCGTCTCACCGATGTATTGACTCACCACCGCCAACACATCCACCCTGAACAACTCTACTTGTAGGGATTCGGCCAACATCTCGGCAGACTTCCTTCGGCGGAGCGCCGTGGAGCCGTAGAGGACCAGAACCACGGCGGATGTCGCCTTGGACTTCTTCACGCGACGCACCGCTGCCGCCTTCTTGTACGTGGCAGCGCTCGTTCGCTGCCCTCTGATCACGCGGTTTGCCATGTCTTCCTTATGCTCCTTCCACGACATGAACATTCAGCAGAATCTGAAACAGTCCACCCTCTTCGTCCGTGGTTTATCTGTGTGCGGGCGGCAGCTTGCGGATTTTATCCCCGATTGATCACAATGGACAGCAGCATACCCTGTAGGGATTCAGGTCTCGGAAGGACCTCGCCTCATGACACCCGCAGCGCTGATTGAACAGGAGCTCGCGGCAGCCGATGCCGCACAACACGACGGCAACGACGGGAAGGCGCGAGTCTGTGCTCGACGCGCCGTGGCCCGCGCTACCGACGCGTGGTTGGCGCAGCTCCCTCTTCCACGATGGCGCGGAGATGCAATGGCACATCTTCGGCAGATCCAGCAGGACACGTCTTTTCCTCTTCCCATTCGCCAGGCCGCCGAGCGATTAAGCACCTCCGTGACCCGGCAGCACGCAGTCCCCTTCACAACAGACCCGGTCGCCGATGCAAGACTCATCATCACCCATCTCGGCAACCACTGAATGATTGCGGTCGGCAATGCTCCCTCCAAATTCTCTGTACCTCTCTTAAAGAGAGTAGCCAGACTGTCCTTCACCGCGCTCATCGAGCTGCGCTCCTCCTTCTAATGATCCTTCCAAGCTTGCTCGTTTTTCCCTTGGGAGGGTGGCCTGGTCGATCCTCGAGTGCGCGCGTCGAACGAGCACCTTCTGAGCGTGCGCGTTCCGCGAGCAGGAGGACGACCAGGCTACCCTCCCCCCTACCAGCCCAACGCCCACCGATGTCCATTCTTTTTCAACAACGCATCCCCTTCGCTTGGTCCCCAGCTCCCAGCCGTGTATAAGTGCACGGCTTTCTCGCCGGTCAACAGCGGGTCATAGAGGCGCCAGGCTGTTTCGGTGAAATCGGCGCTGACGAAAAGAGTCTGATCGCCGATCATGACGTCGAGGAGGAGAGTTTCGTAGGCTTCGGGGAGCCGGCCAAATGCTGTTTCATAATCGAACTGCAGCGCATGGTCACTGAGCCGGAACGGCCTCCCCGGACTCTTCACGGAAAAACAGAGCGAGAACCCTTCACTGGGTTGGAGCGTGATCAGCAGCATGTTTGGCAGAATGCTGCCGGGATCGAGAGACCGAAATACTTGGGTCGGGGCCTCGCGAAACGTCACGGCGATCTGGGTCAGTTTGCGCGGAAAGCGTTTGCCCGTCCTCAGATAGAAGGGCACCCCTTTCCATCGCCAATTGTGAATTTCGGCTTTCAGAGCAACATACGTCTCCGTGGTCGAATCCGTCGGAACTCCTTGTTCCTCACGATAGCCTCGAATCGTTTGGCCAGCGATCTCCCAGGACGCATACTGGCCAAAGACGACGTCTTGGTCTGTGATCGGCGCAATGGAATGGAGTACTTTTTGCTTTTCGTTCTGGATCGCAGTTGCATCGAAGGACACCGGCACTTCCATCGCAATGACGGTCATGAGTTGGGTCAGATGGTTCTGAACCATATCGCGGAGTGCTCCAGCCTGCTGGTAATAGACCCCACGGTGCTCGACGCCGAGATCTTCGGCAACCGTAATCTGAATGTTCTCGATGGTGTCGCGTTTCCAGAGTGATTCAAAAATTGGGTTCGCGAAGCGGAACGCCAGGAGATTCTGCACCGTCTCTTTGCCGAGGTAATGATCGATGCGGTAGATCTGGGATTCCTCAATATAACGATGCAGGGTCGTATTCAAGCGCCGGGCTGACTGAAAGTCTCGGCCAAATGGCTTTTCGAACACGACGCGGACCCATCCATGACTTTTCAGCAACCCCGCTTCGTCCAGCCGTTCCATCGCGTCGAGCACGGTGTCCGGTGGCAAGGCCAGGTAGAACACCCGGTTCTCCGGCATACTGTGCGTGAACTCCAACCGACGGATGTATGCGGCCAACGCCTCATAATCTTGTGATCGCCCTTCATGCAGGGTCTGGTAGTGAAGGCACTCCTCGCACCAGACGCGCAACTCTGCTTCATTGTGCCAGCCCGCTTGACTCAGACCTTCGAAGGCCCAGATCCGAAACCCCTCTTCACCCATCTCAGGCAAGGCCGCGCCAACGATCAGCGTGTTGCGTGTTTCCAGGATTCCCTGGTTCCGCAAATGATATAGCGCGGGCAGGAGCTTCCGATGCGTCAGATCACCGGTCGCACCGATGATGATAAACACGTGGGGCTCAACCTGATGTTCCGCCATCCGCAGGGTCCTCTGTGTAAACGGTCAACCGTCTTACCAGGATGCTGAAAAGTTCGCAAGGCTATCTGGTCATTTGGTTGGTTTGTCTTGTTTATTTGGTGAGACAGAACAACTCGATGAACTAAGCAAACCAGATGGATCAGAGCTCTACTGTGCTGAGATGATTTTCCCGCAGTTTGCAGCAGCGTCCCCGGCTTTACCGTTCGGCGACCGTCCGACCCTGCGCTTCCATGTCGTGTTTCATACACGCGACGACAGGACGGTTCGCCCCGCTCCGCCCCATTGATCAATGACCGTGTGTGATGCTCTTAGCAGGGCTCGGGGCGACAGATCGTTCTTCGATCCACTGGTAGAGCACAGGCAGGACCACAAGCGTCAGGAACGTCGAACTGACGAGTCCACCGATCACCACGACGGCCAAAGGCCGTTGAACCTCCGATCCGATCCCGGTGGAAAGGGCAAGCGGGACCAACCCGAGTAGCGCAACCAGCGCCGTCATCAAGACGGGACGGAGACGCAGGACGCAGCCGGACAGCACCGCCTGCTGAACGTCCATTCCCGACTGCTGGCGAAGCGAATTCATATAGGACACCAACACGATGCCGTTCAACACGGCCACACCGAAGAGATTGATGAATCCGACCGAAGCCGGCACGCTCACATACTCCCCTGTCACCCATAAGGCGACAATTCCGCCGATGAGGGCGAACGGGAGATTGAGAATGATCAGCGCCGCCTGCTTGATGGATGAGAACGACGAGATCAGGAGCAAGAAGATCACGACAATGGTGACCGGAACAATAATCCAGATGCGGGACATCGCCCGCTGCATATTTTCGAACGATCCGCCCCAGACCAGCGTGTACCCGTCCGGAAGTTGAACCTCCCGTGCGATCCGCTGCTGCGCCTCAGTCACAATACTCTCAATGTCCCGTCCGTGGGTATTGAAACTGACGGGCAGATACCGCTGAAGTTGTTCGCGGTTGATGCGCCCCGGCCCCTCGTGCATCCGGATAGTGCCAAGATCGCTGAGGGGAATATAGGCCCCACCGCCGGAAGTCAATCGAATGTTTCCGATGGTCTCGATGCTGTTCCGATACTGCTCCGGAAACCGCACAACCAAACTGAACCGCCGATTCTCTTCGTACACCCGGGTCGCAGTTTGTCCTCCGATCGCGGTGGCGATGACCTCACGCACGTCCGAGACGTTGATGCCGTGCCGGGCAATTTTGCTCCGATCGATATCGATCGTGATGTAGGGCTGGCCAAAGAGTTGCTCGACCTTTAAATCTTTGACACCTCGAATCGTGCCGAGAACGCGGGCAATCTCATCCCCAGTATGACGCAGCGCATCCAGGTCGGAGCCGAATATTTTGACGGTCGCTTCCGCGCGCACCCCCGAAATCAATTCGTCCACCCGTTGCTGGATCGGCTGGCTGATCAGAAAGTTCGCGCCGGGCACCTGTGCCAGCCGCTCGCGGACTCGCTCTTTCAGCTCCGCCATAGTGGACGCTGTCGTCCACTCATCAATCGGACGCAAGACCGCGACAGAATCGCTTTCGTTCGGCTCTTGCGGATCGTTCCCCAATTCCGTACGTCCGATCTTAGACACCACCATCTGCACTTCGGGAAACTCCAGCACCGCCTTATCCACCTCGCGCTCGATCTTGATGGATTGCTCCAAAGAAATGCTCGGCAAGCGGATCGTGATGGGGGACATCGTGCCTTCATTCAGAATAGGAACAAACTCCCCTCCCAAAAATGGAAAGAGCGAAATACTTCCCGCCAGCATGAGTCCGGTGACTGTCAGTACCACCGTCCGATGTCCCAACGCCCAGCGCAGCACAGGAAGATAGGTGCTTTTGGCCCATCGGACTACCAAGGGATCGGAGTCGTGCCCTGCTCGCAAACTCAGTAAACACAGGACCGGCGACAGGGTGATCGACAAAATGAGCGACACCATCAGCGCGATCATGATGGTATAGGCCATCGGCTTGAACATTTTGCCTTCCATGCCCTGGAAAGAGAGGATAGGCATAAAGACGATAATGATGATGATAATACCGAAGACCACGGGGCGGGCGACCTCCCGAGCGGCATTGAGGATGAGACCCTGTCGCGGCAGGCCTTTGTTATGAGGATCCGACATATGCCGGTGGATGTTTTCCACCACGACCACAGACGCGTCGACCATCATGCCGATCGCGATCGCCAGCCCACCCAAGGACATCAGATTGGCAGTGAGATCGAACTGATCCATTACGAAGAATGTCACAAGCGGCGTCAGGGTAAGCGTCGCGGCCACGATCAAGGCGCTCCTGGTATCGCCCAAGAATACGAACAGCACGACCACTACCAGGAGAATACCCTCGCCCAGTGCCTTATAGACGGTCTTCAACGCGGCGGAGATCAGTTCGATGCGATCATAAAACGGGACGATCCGCCATCCTGCCGGCAACATCCCCTTGTCATGTATCTCGGCGATCTTGAGCTTGAGACCTTCCACGACGTCGCGGGCGTTTCCACCTCGCAACATGAGGACAATCCCCGCCACCACCTCACGCTCACCGTTCAGGACGACAGCGCCATGGCGAATGGCATGGCCGATCTGGACCCGGGCGACGTCGCGGATGTGCACGGGAGTGCCGCCCGCTTCCTTCACGACGATGTCCTCGATATCGCTCGATTTCTGAATCAACCCCACTCCGCGGACAATGAACTTCTCGGCGTGTTTCTCCAGGATGTTACCTGCGGCATTCGCGTTGTTGTTGGCCACGGAGGTAAATACTTCGTCCAGCGAAAGATCGTATTTGCGCAACAGTTCAGGCTCGACGAGCACCTGGTACTGTTTGACATATCCGCCGTGCGAGTTGACGTCGATTACTTCCGGGACGCCTTTGAGAAACGGCCGGACGACCCAGTCCTGGACCGTGCGCTGTTCGATCAATTCACGTTCCGCCCCCTCAGCGTCCAAACCGGCACGCGAAGGGCCTTCAAGATAATACTGGTACACCTCTCCCAATCCGGTGCTGTTCGGCGCCATCATCGGTTCAGAGTCGGGCGGCAAATTCTCTCGCACCTCGATCAACCGTTCGAGTACGAGTTGGCGGGCGAGGTTCACGTCCATCTGATCATCGAACACAATCGTGATCAGCGACAATCCAACCTTGGTGAGCGAGCGTAGTTCGGTCAGATGCGGAACCCCGGTAACTTGTTGCTCGATGGGAAAAGTCACCAGCCGTTCAACTTCCTCTGGGGAAAGGCCCGGCGCTTTCGTGATGACTTGTACGAACACACTGGTCACATCGGGAAATGCGTCGATGGGAATCGTGCGGAAGGCATAGACTCCGAGAAGGGTAAGCAGGCCGGCGAACGTAATGATCAATAAGGGCCGACGCAGAGAAATCTCAATGAGTTTGTCGACCATGTTTAGTCTTTGGGCTTCAACAGCTCGGATTTCAAAATAAAGGCTCCTTCCTTCACGATCATTTCTCCTTCCCGTACCCCTTCAAGGACCTCGGCAAAGGTTCCGTTTTTGTCACCCAACCTGACCGTCCGCGCTTCGAAAACCCCGGCTTCCTGCTGCACAAACACGAAGCTGCGGGTCTGATCATTTTGAACAGCGGCTTCGGGAACCACCAGAACATCCAAGGCAGGTTCGGACAAGACCCGGATCGTTGCGAACATTTCCGGCTTCAGAAGTCCCTTGGAATTCTCCAGGCGAAGGCGCACCTGCATGGTCCGCGTCGCGGTATCGAGGACGTCACCGACGTACGAGACGGTACCCTGGAACACGTTATCGGGATACGCCGTCACACGGACCTCGACCGGCTGATTCGGAACGACGGTCGCGCGCTGCACATAGGACACATCTTTTTCCGATACATTGGCCACCACCCAAACTGTCGAGAGATCGGCTACCGCAAACAATTTATGGGTGGTTTCGACCAGCTCGCCTTTGGTGAGGTCACGCGCGATCACCCTACCGGCAAATGGCGCTACAATGGCAACCTGCGAGCGGATCGTTTGGGTCCGCTCCAGGGATTTGATCTGCTTGTCGTCCATGCCCAACAACCGGAGCCCTTCGAGCGCCTCCTGTGCCTCGGCACGGATACTGATCATTTCTCCTTCGCGGCGCTGCGCCTCCGCCTGGCCAATGACTTTCTCTTTGAAAAGATATTGCGCCCGCTGATAGGCCTGCTCCGCCACGTGTCGCCGCGCACGGGCCTTCAGGTACGCAGACTGGGCTAGTCCGAGATCACCGCTATGAAGCACCGCCAATAGCTGCTTGGGCTCAACCATCTGTCCCAAATCGGCATGCACCTCGGCCACCCGCCCACGCACGAGGGTCGTAATATTCGCCAACGCGTTTTCGTTCGGCCGTACGACGCCGGGAAAGGTACGGTAGGTGCTAAATGCCGTTCGTCCGACCGGCTCCACCGTCACGCCCGACTGGGTGAGTTTTTCCGGCGGGAGCCGAACCAGATTGGCCTCCTCCGACGAATGTTTCGCCTTTATCTCCTCCGCCGGGGCCGGCGCACGGTCACAGCCTATGGGGAACGTCAGCAGCAGCATGCCGAAGATGACCCTGCACACTGCACTCAGTCGGGTTCGCGCACTCGCATGGCGCTCGCATCGATGTGTACCTCGGCCGGAAGAAATGACCATGCCCCTTATCGATCCTTTTCCCATTTACAGTGGACCGCCCACGGCGCGCTCAAACCGCGTGAGTGCCTGAGAGAGTTCAAACCGCGCCTGATTATAATCCACGGTGATCTGACGTTGGACCCGCTGAGCATCGAGAACATCCAGGAGGCTGGAGGCGCCTTGGCGGAAGCTCAATTGGGCGATGCGAAGCGCTTCTTGCGCTTGCTTGATGAGTCCTTCCTCGTAGACGAGGATCTGATCTTGTGCCGTCTCCGCCTCGTGAGCATGTTGATTGATGGCGCGGATCAGGTCGTTCCTGGCGCGAATCAGCTCTGCTTCTTCTTTGCGCTGAGTACCGAGCGCCGTCGCAATGTGTCCTTGCTGCCGATACCATAAGGGCGTCGGGACGCTCACGCCCCCTACCAACCCCTCGCGGCCTGTCTCTCTTGCGTACGTTCCAAACAGGGTCACGTTCGGCACACGGGACTGCCGTTCCTTGGTGACGTTAAACTCGGCTTGCTCCACCAGTTTTCCCTGACGCTTGAGGGTGGGATGTTGGGACGGGTCCCTCGACGCCATCTGATCCGGGTCCAGACGATCCCGAAGCGATCGGAAATCTCCTTGCACCTTATACCGAGCCCCCAAGGCTCCTGACGTCAACGTGTCTAATGCGACGAGTTTCACGCGGACGACATTCTTGGCTTTTGTCATTTCTTGCTTGGCTTTGAGCACCTCAACCTCCGCCTTGACCGATTCGAACTGAGGGCCTTCGCCGGATCGGACACGGGCTCTGACGATACGCGCCACTTCCTGAACAATCTCCAAGTTTTGCTGGAGAAGATCCACCGTCCGTTCCGCCAGCAGCAATTCATAGAATGCTTGCTTCACCTCGGCAATTAAATTGAGTTTGGATTCATCGAGGCCCACTGTCGCGCCGACCAGACCGGATTCTGCCGCGTCTTGACGGGCCGCCCGCATGCCCGGCCATTCCACAGTCTGATGCAGCGACATACCATACTCGCTCACACGTGGCCCGGTGCTGGGGTCTCGAAGCGCGCCACTCCCCGTCTGGCCTCCGATCGTGGGATTGGGATAGGCGCCGGCTTGGGTCCGCAAGCCCTCATTCTGTTCGATAACGCTTTTTGCGCCGAGGATTGCCGGGTTCCGTTCCAGCGCCAAGTCAATGATGCGGTCGAGGTCGAACGTACGCATCTCTTCCTTCGCTTGTGCGAAGGACACCAACAGCGTCCCATTTACCCCCCCCGCCATCACGATCATCAGTACGACATAGACCCAAAGCCTAGCCCGCATGTGCTGCCTCCTTCGGAGTCACGGTGAGGCTGTTCGATCGAAATCAAGGATAAAACAGATCGGAGATACTGCGCGCTCAGTGTGCGGTCGGAGGATGGAGCAGTTGGGAGACCAGAATGGTGGACGGAGGAGCGTCTTTCATCAAGGCATACAGGCGGCTTGATGCACAATCTGACACACTCACCCGAGAAGCAACGCAGTCCTCCACCGCTTCTTGTGATGGCGAATCATCTTCTGAATCGGTCGCCTCCACGGCGTCACTGAACTCACAGGCTTCCCCACTCCCGGTATCGGCGGTCGAGCCGCACAGGATATCGGAAGACCACCCGATCTGCGCGGCCAGGAACAGGGTGCACAGAAGCACGGCAACGAAGACGAACATGGAGAAAAACGAACGGACCGTTGTCACGACACCTTTACACTATGAGTATGAAGAGATTGTCAATATGCCTACGGAAATGTGTCCGCTGCTCCCTTGATAGTTGAGGCACAGCTACGCATCCACTGCCATAGTACGCTTCTCTCAGCCCCGGTTACAAGAAAAACTGTTATCCCGCATGACACATGGCGGTTCGTCGAGAGATTGGAGACATGCCGGTCGGTCTTTCACACCATTCGCTCTCCCACACGTTAGGGACTAAAGAGAGCGCCATTCATCATGATATGAACGGCAATACTTGCGGCGTAACCCAGCGCAATAGCCCATATCCATTTCAGGTGAGCAGAGAAGGTATAGATCCCCCGGGCCTGACCCATGAGGGCCACGCCCGCCGCCGACCCGATGGATAACAGCGATCCCCCGACACCGGCGGTCAATGTCACCAACAGCCATTGGCCGAGACTCATATCCGGGTTCATGCTCAACACCGCAAACATGACAGGAATGTTGTCGATGACCGCTGAAAGAACCCCGATAAAAATATTCGCTGTCGTTGCGCCCATATCCCCATAGAGAAAACCTGAGAGTGTGGCCAGATACCCCAGTGCGCCCAGCCCGCCGACGCAGAGCATGATGCCGTAAAAGAACATCAGCGTATCCCACTCCACACGCTTCATGCTGATGAACACATCGAACGGCTTGACTGCCGGCTTGAACAATGTCTTGCGAGTTACGGTGTTCTCACCTTCGAGCGCGGGAATTTCAGTCCATACGTCCAGTTCCTTGCGCCGGATAAGATAACCAAAGGATTTGAGAGCACCCAGCCCGGTCATCATGCCGAGAAACGGGGGCATCTCAAGATAATGATGCATGAGTACGGTTCCCGCTATAGTGACGAGAAACAAGATGACGACGAAATAGCCTCCATACTTGACCGGCACCTGCTCTATTCTGGCTGATGGCTTCTCGCGTGAAATCGTCATGGAGATCAGAACAGCCGGAACCAACCAGTTGATGAGAGAGGGAACAAACAACGCGAAAAAATCGGCGAAATGGACCACGCCTTTTTGCCAAACCATGAGGGTCGTGATGTCGCCAAAGGGGCTAAACGCCCCGCCTGCATTGGCAGCAACCACTACATTGATGCAGGCAGTGGCAATGAACCGTCCGTTGCTTGCTCCCATGGCCATCACCACAGCCCCCATCACCAACGCCGTCGTCAAGTTATCCGCGACAGGGGAGATGAAGAATGCCAGTAAGCCAGTCAGCCAGAAGACTGAGCGGAGAGACAATCCCAATGAAACCAGGCGCGTCCGCAATGACTCAAAGATGTTGCGTTCACTCATCGTATTGATGAACGTCATCGCGGAGAGAAGAAACAACAGCAATTCGGCATATTCAAGCAGGTTATGGCGCAGGATCTCAGCGACGGTGTGGGATTGGTTTTGGGAAGCGTATGCGATCGCCGTCAGTATCCAGATCGCGCCCGCCGCCACCATGACGGGTTTTGATTTCCGTAGATGAATATTTTCTTCGACAATCACCAACACATACGCGGCCAGAAAAACTGCTAAGGCCACGTAGCCCGTCCAGTGATCCGTAAAGCTCAACATTCCGTCCCTTTCATACTCACACCGCCCCGTCCCTTCAAACTTTCCTCTAGTCCTGCGGAATAAATATCATTTCCGAGAAATATCGCAACGTTATTCGAACAGATTCAACCGGTTGGCAGAGACAATGGCAGGCAATCGGCTTCTGAGGAGAGAGGAGTTGGCCAAGGGGAATGTACAAAACCTCACGGGATCGGAATTTGATCGGGCGCCGGCAGCGTCTCATCAAC
Source organism: Nitrospiraceae bacterium (assembly GCA_041748925.1). Lineage (GTDB taxonomy): Bacteria > Nitrospirota > Nitrospiria > Nitrospirales > Nitrospiraceae > Palsa-1315. The sequence goes on from JBGTCI010000047.1 coordinate 31,231, forward strand.
GATCATGTGCACGCTTCTCTGCGCCGATCGTGTCTGACTCACCACAGGCATATGATTCCGGAGTTCCATCGATACAACTGATGAGGAGGTGGAGAGTATCTTTGATCTCTCCCTGATGATTGATGAAATACTTCGCTCGCGACTTCTCATTCGACCCCACTCGCACCCCCATGGCAAGCCCTTCGGAAAGCTCAAAAACATCCTCGTCCGTTTCGTCATCGCCGATGAAAAACAGACCGGTCTGCCGCAGATGGTGCATGAGAGCCAAGGCGGCCGGTCCTTTCCCGTCATTCCCCGTGGGCAGAACATTCACCGACGCTTTACCAAAGATCAGGCGAGGAGTCGGCGTAAGTTGGTCGAGCAGGAGAACAAGAGCCATGCGAACTCTGGCCGGCTCATTGGTCCCTCGATAATGGAAGGTGAGGGTGTACCGTTTATTTTCAACCTCAACCCCGTGGCTCCTGAGCGGCTGAGCCAAGTCCGTTTCTACTCGCGTCATCCATCCCTTGCAAATATGTTCCGCCTGGATCAGCGTCGCGGGAGCCGTGAGCGGGCTTTCCAACCCATGATTCCCGATCAAGTGAGGAACCGCCCCCTCGATCCGCGAGGCGAGATCAGTGAGCGCGCGCCCGGAGACGATGGCGCAGGGGATACGTTTCGCCAACTCCGACAGCCCCTCATAAATAGATCGGGAGAGCGTGACAGTGTCCCGATCGCGAGAAATCTTCGCCAATGTCCCATCGAAGTCAAACGCATAAAGAATGGGACGGCTCACCAACTCGCGAAGCGCCAGGCGCCCTTCGTCAGAAAGCAGGTAGGTCATGTTTGGCCCCCTGTTATCGTACGCGCGTCTCGCGCTCCCGTTTGGCGGACGATGCGGGCTCGCTGCCGCATGTGGGCCGCATCCATCAGCATGCGCCCGGCCCAACGGTACACGTTAAATTCCTGCACGATGCCCCGCATACTGCGCATCCGGGCACGCTGCTCGGTCGGCGGCATCGTCAGCGCCAGATGCAGGGCGGCTGCACACTGATCGATATTGTACGGATTAACGATCAGCGCCTCGGGTAACTCCGTGGCTGCGCCGGTGAATTGGCTGAGGATCAGCACGCCCTGCTCGTCGTCTCGCGCGGCCACGAATTCTTTCGCGACGAGATTCATCCCGTCATGCAGGCTGCTGACGATGCACAAGTCAGCCCCTCGGTAATAGGTGGTGACATCCGGCGGATCGTGATGTTCGATCCGTAGATAAATTGGCTGGTATCCCTCTCGCCCGAATCGTTGATTAATGCGTTCGGCCGAGGCAATGACCTGCTGCGTGAGCTGCTGATACTCCTCAATCTTGGAGCGGCTCGGAGCGGCGATTTGGATGAAAGAAAACTCGCCGACCCATTCCGGTTGCAGTTCCAGCAGCCGTTCAACGGCGAGGAACCGCTCGAGAATCCCCTTCGTATAGTCCAACCGCTCGACGCCGACACCGACGCGACGCGCGTGGGGAATGCCGTTGATTGCGCGGATGTGGGTCCTGCACTCGGATTCGGACGGCAGTTGCGCCTGTGTTCGAGTGGGCCATGCGATGGAAATCGGGTAATGATTCACCGCGGTGAGTATGCCCTGATAGGAAATCACGGAGCTGTCCCAGTCGATCCTTGTTTCGAGAGAACGGTCCACGGTATTGATGAAGTTTCTGCAATGGAATCTCGTGTGAAATCCGAGAATGCTGCTCCCCAAGAGCCCTTCAAGGATCTCTCGATACCAGGGACAGATGGCATAGCGTTCCGGATCGCTCCAAGGGATGTGCCAAAACGTCACGATTGTCGCGTTCGGCAGATGGTCCCGCACGATCTTGGGCACCAGCGCGAGATGATAGTCCTGCACCAACACAACCGGATTATCGGTCTTGGCCTCCTCGATAACGGCCATCGCAAACCGCTCATTGATCTTCTTGTACTGTTCCCAGTCTGAGGATCGAAAAACGGGACGGACGTGGGCCAGATGACAGAGCGGCCAGAGCCCTTCATTCGCAAATCCGTAGTAGTAGCCGTCCTCTTCCTCCTGCGACATCCAAATTCTCCGGATCTCGTAAGCAGGATTGTCCGGCGGAACGCGTACATGGTCGTGCGCGTCGACGACCTCGCGATCAGCCGTGCCGTTGCCATGCGCGATCCACACGCCCGAACAGGCACGCATAATCGGTTCAAGGGCTGTGACGACACCGCTGGCCGGCACTTGCACTTCGATATGCTGCCCTTTCCGATTGTGGAGATACGGCTCACGGTTAGAGGCGATCAGCACTTCATCTCCGGCCAGGTGATCATGCAAGATCTTCTTAAGGGTGACCGGCTTCCAGCTCATCTGGCTTTCATCGCGCATACGCTTGTCCGATTCAAGCTCCCGAATCATCGCACGCAGATCCTGAGCGACCGGCTGCAACTCTGAATCCTGCTGCGGCTTATCGTGGAGCAATGCGGCAAGCCCTTCACCGCGAAGCATCGTTCGCACGCCGGCAACCCACCCACGCCAGCTCAGGTGCGCGACCAGCACCGTCACGAGGGAAATCACCACACCGATGATCGCAAATAGATAGTAGAGGTACCACTTGGTATCGCTGCTTCGACGTTCAATCCAACTCATGTCATGAACGAGCATGAGGCGTCCCCATATACGGCCGTTCCCCTCGACTCTTATAGCCGCAACGTGGACGGCTCCTTGGGTGAGCCGTAACAGGGCGGTCTGCCCGGCTTCGATGGTGCTGGTGCCGTCGCACGGAATGGAATCAGGATAGGTCAACGTCTTGTATGCCAGCTTGCCGTCTCGGTCGCAGAACCCGATGGCAAAGAGCCGTTCGTCCTGAATGATTCGATGAAAATAGTTGAGCAGTTTTACCCTGGAATCCGCCGTCAGGAGATCAACAAGGGGACCTTCGACCATGCGGCCGACCAGATTCGACCGGATTTCAATGTCCCGCACGAACCATTTCAGCGTCATCGTGTCGACGAGGGGAATGACCGCATAGGCCATGACTGCGAGAACCAAGAATAGCGGCAGCAGGAATCGAAGCGATAAGCGCATAGATCACCTCTCGTTTACTTCGGGCGAAAAATCGCCTATGGTAACGGCATGTATCCTTACGGCCTTATCGGCAATTGCCAAATCTCGGCATTGATCGGACTGAACGGCGCGGTCGAATGGATGTGCGCGCCACGACCTGACAGTCCGCCCGTCTTCGGACGGTTGCTTGATCCGGACGGGGGACACTTTTCGATCGCAAGCGCGATCTCTTCCACTGAAGTGAAGACCGAACAGCGCTATCTTGCGAACACCAATATTCTGCTCACCACGGTCACATTGCCGAACAGCGACGCGTTTCAGATTACCGACTTCTGCCCACGGTTCGAACAGTATGGGCGCATTTATCGTCCGGCGGCACTCTTTCGTCTGGTCGAGCCATTGCAGGGCATTCCGGCCATCCGCGTGAGCTGCCGGCCGGTGTCGGGCTGGGAAAAAACTCCTATTCATCCCGTACGGGGCAGTAACCATCTGCGTTACGATATCCGCGGTGAGTCGCTCCGCCTGTTGACCAACATGCCTTTGACGTATCTCTGCGATGAAATTCCAGTCGCGCTGACGCAGAAGTTCTTTTTTGGCCTCACGTGGGGCCTCGGGATTGAGGACGACCTCGTGAAGGTCATGCACGACTTTCTTGAGCAGACCACGCGCTATTGGCGCATCTGGGTCAAAAACTGCTCGGTGCCGCTGCTGCATCAACAGGAGGTCATTCGTTCCGCTCTGGCCCTGAAACTCCACTGCTTCGAAGACACGGGGGCGATTCTGGCGGCCTTGACGACAAGCCTTCCGGAACAATCGGGCGGCGGGCGAAACTGGGACTACCGCTATTGCTGGCTGCGCGATGCCTATTTTGCGCTCACGGCATTTCATAATCTAGGCCACTTCGAGGAAATGGAGAGCTTCCTCAAATTTCTGCTGAACATTGCACACACGCACGAACATTCCCGAGACCGCTTACGACCTGTCTATACATTGAGCCAGAGTCTTCCTCTCCCGGAAACCGAGCATTCGAATTGGGCCGGCTATCAGGGCGGTATCCCGGTTCGCAGCCACAACCAAGCGGCGGAGCATGTGCAGAACGATGCGTATGGAGAAATGATTCTGACCTTTACACCGATCTTCTTCGACGAACGGTATAGCGATTTGCGCAGCAAAGACCTCGACACGCTCCTGGCCCATCTGGCGAAGTTGTGCGTCCGCAGCATCGGCCAGCCTGACGCCGGTCTTTGGGAAATCCGTAACGGCTGGCAGGAGCATTCCTTTACGAACTTGCTGTCGTGGGCCGGTCTCGAACGATTGGAGCGCATCAGACAAGCCGGGCATCTCGGTTCGATCTCCTTGGACTTGACCGCCGCACGGATCCATGCGGCGGAGGCCCTCCTTCGAGGCGTACATGGTGGCGCGCTCAGAAACGGCCCCACGGATTTCAGTAATGACGCCGCCCTCGCCCAACTCCCGATCCTGGGCTATCCGAACCAGCAACTCTGTGAGTCCACAGTATTGCACATCACGCGGGAACTCGCGCTTCGGCATGGAAACGAGGAGACCGGATTTTTTTACCGCTACGTGCGAAACGACGACTTCGGAAAACCGGAAGGAGCCTTCGTCATCTGTTCTTTTTGGATCGCACAAGCGCTCGCTCGCCTGGGACGGACCCCCGAGGCCCGGGAGATTCTCGATCGAGTGCTGGTTGCTGCGAATCATGTCGGACTGTTCTCCGAGCATTTTATCCCTGCCACGAATATCCAATGCGGCAATTTTCCTCAAGCCTACTCTCACGTCGGCATGATTAATGCTGCCTTTGCCGTAAGTCCTCCCTGGAGCGCCGTGCTCTGACCTGTTCGGGGCTATTATACGATATTCAGCCCCGCCACCTCCGCTCAGATAGCCGATGTTCGACTGAACGATCGCTGGAAAAAAGCAGCGGCGGCCTGCTCGCGCATGCAGAAGACGTACGGCCCTGCTCTGCAACACGAATCCGGAATTAGTGAGCAGGAGGATGAAACACCGTGGAAGCGAGAACCGGCATATGGACGAACGGTTAAGCGTCAGTCACAGGAACCATTTCGAATGAAGGCGTCAGTTGAGGGAGCGAAGAAGGAACCGAGTACCCTTCGTAGGCCGATGTGGCGAGAGCGTCCGCTGCCCCTCCAGGATTCAGGAGTGTCACGGGCACACCGAGCATTTGCACCACGACACAGAAGCAGAGCAGCACGGCCATCGCCCTGCACACCTTGCCGAGTCGGGTTTCAGTAAGACGGTTGTGGCGCAGTTGAGACATTCAACACCTTTGTACGCTTCTCTCAACCTCGATTACAAGAACAACCGTCCAAGACTGATCGGCGATCCTCACTCTGTCATCGAATGACGAGCACGGCACAGTTCGAGTGCTGCACCACCCGCGTCGACACGCTCCCGATGAGAAACCGGGCAACGGCGCTGAGCCCCTTGGCCCCCATCACGATCAGATCGGCCTGTTGTTGGGAGGCGGTCTTCATGATCTCTTCAGCGGGATTCCCGAGGTAACAGAGCGGCTCGGCCGTAAATCCCGCTTTGATCAGTTTCTGCACGCTCTGCTCGAGTAATTTCTTGCTTGCCGCCTCCACCCCCGGATACATGATCAATGGCATCACATGAAGCACGCACACGTGAATCGGCGCGCGTCCGCCCTTGCCGGTCGAACCATCCGGCCGAAGCTTGGCCAGCACAAACTTCAGAGCCTTGGCCGAGGCGTCCGAACCATCGGTCGCCAAGATCATCCGGCGCAAAGGAGACGCCTCGCCCTTGACGACAAGCACCGGGCAGGCCGCATGATGGATGAGATTCGTCGAGACGCTGCCGAGCATGAAGCGGTCGAGGGCATCGAGGCCCTGGCTGCCCACGACCAGGAGCCCGTCCCGTTTGGGCGCACGTTTTAAAATTGTCGGTGCGACCGCCCCTTGCTCCTTGCGGACCGTGCCCTTGAGCTTCAGCAATGCCAACTGTTGTTTAGCCTCCTTGAGCGCTTTGCCCGAACGCGTCTCCATGCGCTGAATTTCTTCCTGGATGTACCGCTCGGTACCGGCCATGACCGGTTGCGCCAGAAACGGCGCGCGCAGCGCTGCGATATCGACCACATGCAGCGCCATTACCTGTATCGGCTCGACGAGCGGCAGCGTGGCCACCCAATTCATCGCCCATCGTCCATACTTCGATCCATCCGTCGCCACTAGCACATTCATGTTGCGCATCCTTTCAATTACCAGGGCCTCTCGCCTTTCACGAACAACCAGGACGGTTTTTTCGTCCATCCTGCTGAATTCTCTAGAACGGCTGGCCAGGGCTCCCCAGTGGTTCTCGCTCGATCATCGAACGACGAGTACGGCGCAGTTCGCGTGCTGCACCACTCGTGTCGAAACGCTCCCGAGGACAAACCGGTCAACGGCGCTCAGCCCTTTGGCCCCCATTACGATCAGGTCGGGATGGTGTGTGGCCGCCGCCTTCAAGATCTCTTCGGCAGGCTTCCCAAGCGGACGCATAGCCTCGGCTGCAAAACCAGCCTCCACCAGCTTCCGTACGCTCCGTTCGACCAATTTGAGCCCAACGTCTTTTAGCCCAGGGTACTTAATCCAGGGGATCGGCGATTTGATCGTGACAGGCGCCAACGGACTGGGCGTCCTCACATAGATCACTCTCACATGAACCGGCGCGCGCCCGTCGCTGCTGGCTGAACGATCCGGCTGAAACGTGCTCAGCACAAAGTTCAGCGCCTTGGCCGACGCTTCCGACCCATCGGTCGCCAAAACGATCCGCCGCAACGGTACCGCGTCGCCCTTGACAACCAGTACCGGGCAAGTCGCATATTGGATGAGTGTTGTTGATACGCTCCCGAGCGTAAAGCGGTCGAGGGCGTCGAGGCCTTTACTGCCTACCACCAAGAGACCGTCTCGTTTTGGCCCGCGTTTCAAGATCGTCTGGGCAACCGCCCCTTGCTCCTTGCGGGCCGTCCCCTTCAGATTCAGCGCTACCAACTGCTGTTTCGTCCTCTTGAGGATGTTTGCCGCGCGCGCTTCCACGCGCTGCACTTCCAGCTTTGTCCGAAACGGCAACCGGAGCCAGGCGCTATCCAGCACATGCAGCGCAGTCACATGCGGTGGCTTGACGAACGGCAGTGTGCCCACCCAGTTCAGCCCCCATTGCCCATACTCCGATCCATCCGTCGCCACCAGTACCTTCATGATGTTCCTCCGTGTGTTCAAGTGTCTTTCACGTTCGAACCGACAGACTGAAACCGGTTGCGAAATGCTTCAGACGACAGTCCCGTGAGGGCCGCGTATCGACCGAGTGCCACCGGATCCTCGAGGTCTTCGGCTGACAGTCGGGTCATGTATTGGCGCGCAATCTGGTACGACTGCGCCGTGATATCGACCATCCGCACTTTCGCCCGGCCGCTGGCGGGATCCACCATGTGCTTGAAAGGAATCGGCGTAAACCGTCCATTCTGAATCGACACCATGGCCGCCGTGCCTCCATCGAGCAGGAACTGCGCCGCACAAAAGCCGAGATCGCGGGTGTATTCCATATCGAATGGAATCGGGTCCGCACAACGTAATTCATAACCTACATTCTTGGCGACGATCGACGTGGCGAGGCCCAAGGCTTTCATGCCCTTCGTCACTTCACGTCGGAGGACATCGCCGATATCTACGTCTGCTAATCGCAGGTGGCCATGTTCATCCCGCTCGACATGATCCAATCCACCCAGATCTCCCGGATCAAGAATCTCGATCAGTCCTTCCGCCAACACAACCACCCCGTCGGAGCGCCCCTCGCTGAGACGCTTGACCATCGTCCCGATCACGAGATCCACCAGGCGCGGGAGTCTCACGGGCCGCTCCCCAAATTCCTCGGGAATGACGGTAAGCGTGGCGCCCGCGGCCTTGCCGATTCCAAGCGCCAAATGGCCGGCTTTGCGGCCCATCGTCACAACAAAGTACCAGCGCGATGTGGTGCAGGCGTCCACCATAAGATTTTTGACGATCTCGACAGCGACATGCCGGGCCGTTTGAAAGCCAAACGTCGGAATGCCATACGGGAGATCGAGGTCATTGTCGATGGTCTTCGGCACATGCACAATTTGAATTCGCCCGGCAGCCTGTTCTTCGAGTTTGAGCGCCGAGAAGGCCGTATCGTCTCCACCGATAGTCACCAGACGCGTGATGCCCAGCCTCATCAAGGAGGATAGGACGTTGCCAAAAGACTCAGCCTTCTTTGTCGGATTCGCCCGCGAGGTACCCAGATACGACCCGCCCCGGAAGTGCAGGCGACTCACCTCTTCGATCGAGAGGGGCCGGACCTGGCTTACATCGCCTTCCATGAGCCATTTGAATCCGTCGAGGATACCGACCACCTCACAACCGCCGAGGACGCTGCGGATCGTGACCGCACTGATCACGCTATTGATCCCGGGCGCCGGTCCACCTCCGACTAACATACCGACAATCGTCCGAGGAGAATTCATGATATAGGAACTCCTGTGATCTAATCTGAGCTTCTTAAATACACCGACCAATAGACCAACGCGACGAGGATCGTCCCGCCGAGAACGTTGCCGAGCGTCACCAGCGCGAGATTGCTGACCGCGTCAGCGACTGAGAGCGGTGCCGAGGTCCCGTAGCGAGCGCCACACCGATCGGAAGAAAATACATGTTGGCGACGGAATGTTCAAACCCGCAGGCGACGAACGCGGTGATCGGGAAAACTGTGGCGAGAATTTTATCGGTCACACTCCGCGCGCCCATGCACAACCAGACCGCCAGACAGACTAGCACGTTACAGAGGATCCCGCGCGCCACGGCCGAGACCGGATCGAGGGCGATCTTGCTGCGCGCGATCTGGACCATCGTCTCCCCGACCGCGCCGTCACTCATGCTGTGCACGCCGGCCAGCCAGACTAAGGCCGCTGTTCCAACCGCTCCGACCAGGTTGCCGAGATACACCCAGCCCCAATTCCTCATGACCTGTTGTGTCGTCACCCGACCGGAAGCCCAGGCCATGGCGATCAGGTTATTGCCGGTAAAGAGTTCCGCTCCGCCCACCACCACGAGAATGAGCCCCAAACTGAACGTGATCCCACCCGCTACGCGCATGAGTCCAAAGGCCGGCGGTTGACCGGTGGGACTCGTGGTCATCGTGATCGTACAGAACAATGCGCCCAGCGCGACAAAGGCTCCCGCCAAGGTGGCCAAGGCGAACATGGTCAGGACCGGCATCGTGGCTTTTGTGACGCCAACTTCACGCACCCGCATGGCAATCTGCGCGGGAGCGTAGGCATCGAGCAAACCGTTGGTGACGCTCTGTTCCATGTCTCGCTAAACAATCAACTGGCGACGCATGTGTCGCAGTTCCGCTTCATCTTCCGGGTCGAGTTCGTCCTGTTCAATCGGTTCCACGCGCACGGCTGACACCTTATACTCCGGGCACTTTGAACTTTCATCCGCACTCGAAGAGAGCAATGTATTCACCGTTGAAGCAGGGAAGTGAAAGCTGGTGAAGAGATGCCCCTGCAGGACTCGTTCACTCCCTACGACGGGGAGCAGGGCGTCGCCACGGGCGCTCACCACACGAACGATCTCACCGTCACGCAAATGCAGCCGCTCGACATCGGCCGGATGCATTTCCAACACATCGGTATCAACCAACTCGAGAATGTCTGTCCGGCGTGTTTGGGCCCCGCAGTTATAATGTTGAAGAAGGCGGCCCGTGGTCAATACGAACGGATATTCCTTGCTCGCAGCTTCTCCCGGTGGCAGATAATCGACGCCGACAAAGTGCGCCTTCCCCTTTGGAAATGTCTCCCGATGCATCAACGATGTGCCTTCGTGCACGGCAGTCGGCACCGGCCACTGTAAGCCAGCTGGGTGGTCGAGCCGGTCGTAGGAGACACCGGCACACATCGGCGTGAGCTTCGCAATCTCGTCCATGATCTCCGAGGGATGCCGATAGGGCATGGGATAGCCCATCCGGTTTGAGACTTCGCAGACCACGCGCCAATCCGGAAGAATCCCCTGAAGCGGCTCCACGGCTTTTCTGATCCGCTGGATACGACGTTCCAGATTGGTAAATGTGCCGTCCTTTTCGAGGAATGACGCACCAGGCAGCACCAGCTGTGCAAACTTCGCGGTCTCGTTGAGAAACAGATCGTGCACCACAAGAAACTCCACCTGCTTCAACGCCTCGTGCACTTTCTTCAAGTTCGGGTCGGTCTGCGCGACGTCATACCCAATGATCCAGAGCCCTTTGAGTCGACCCGCAATCGCTGCGTCCCACATGTCGGGCGTTTTCATGCCGCGTTTCGTGGGCAACGGGCGGCCAGTGATCGTCTGGTGCAGCGATACCAACTTCGGATCGTCTAAACTCTGGTAGCCGGCGAAGTAGGTCGGAAGGCAGCCCATATCCGAAGCCCCCTGCACATTGTTTTGCCCACGCAAGGGATTGATGCCGGTGCCTGGCTTTCCGATGTTGCCGGTGGCCAGGGCAAGGTTACAGAGCGCGATGACCCCATGACTGCCCCAGCGATGTTCCGTCACACCGAGACCGTGAACGCAGAGTGACGCGCTGCTGCTCCCATAACGCCGAGCCGCTTGGTAGATGAGATGAACCGGCACGCCGGTGATCGCTTCAGCCGCTTCCGGGGTGCAGTCCGCGACGGTCTTGAGCCAGTCATCGACGCCCTCAGTCCTTGTCGCGATGAAGGCCTGATCAAGGAACCCCTCCTTCGCCAAGACGTGGCCCATCGCATTGAGCAAGGCGACGTTCGTGCCGGGTCGCAGTTGCAGATGCAGATCGGCCAGCCGCGCCAGTTCCGTGCGCCTGGGATCGATGACGATCACGGGCACCCCCCGTCGATGCGCCTGCTTGATCCTGGCCCCGACCACGGGATGGGACTCCGTTGGATTCGCCCCCACCACCATTATAAGGTGAGCCCGATCAAGGTCCTGAATGGAATTGGTCGCCGCAGACGCTCCCAACGTTTCCATCATGCCGGTGACGGTCGCGCTGTGGCACACGCGGGCACAGTTATCAATGTGGTTCGTCCCGATCACGCAACGCATGAACTTGGCGAACAGATAATTTTCTTCGTTCGTGCCTCGGCTGGATGAGATGGTTGCGAGGGCATCGGGACCGGATGTGTTCTTGATGCGCGTGAACTCCTGCGCGACCCGATCCAATGCTGATTCCCAGGAAATTTCTTCCCAGTCGTTGCCGCGCCGCAGCAGCGGGACTCGCAGCCGATCGGGCGCATCGTTATAGGTCCAGCCGAACCGTCCCTTCATACAGGCATGTCCCTGATTCGAAGGCCCGTCATCTGCAGGCGTCATCGTCACCACGCGGCCATCTCGCACACCGGCCTCGAACGCACAGCCCACACCACAATAGGCGCAGGTTGTGCGCACGGTTTGGGTGGGTACCCCCCACTCCAGCACCGTCTTCTCCGTGAGCGCTCCGGTCGGACATTCCTTCACACAGGCGCCGCACGAGACACAGTTTGACGTGGCAAATGCTGCGGCTTCACCCATCAAGGTCCCGGCTCCTGCTGCCGGCCTTGATGAAAATCCTCGCCCGATCATGGTCAAAGCATGCGTGCCCTGAATTTCATCGCAGGCCCGCGCGCAGCGGGCGCAGGAGATGCAGGCGGCATTGTCGAAAGTGAAGAACGGATTCGAGTCATCGCGATAGTCCGGCCGGCGCGCCGGATCACGGTAGCGCACGGAACGGACTCCACGGGAAACAGCCAGGCGCTGCAGCGCCTCCGGCACGGGACCGGCAACCGGTTGTTCAGAGAGATACAACTCGATGATGTTGCGCCGCAGCCGTTGAAGCCCTTTGGTTTCGGTCTGCACGACAAGTCCATCTCGCGCCGGCGTCGTACAAGTCGCAACGGTTCCGCTCTGCCCCTCGATCTCGCACAGGCAAAGGCGACAGGACCCAAACGGGGTGAGGTGGTCTGACGCACAGAGACTCGGAATGGGGATCCCGGCTTTTTGGGCAACCTGATAGACCGTGTCACCGGGTTGCGCGACCACTGTCTTGCCATTGATATGGAGTTGCATCGCTCTTTCTCTACGGTCTATCAGGCTGAACGTCGTCAAGCCATCAAGTCTTCAAGGCGTAAGACCTTACCGCTTTTGAGACCTGATGACATTCAGACTTTTAGACTTTCTGACTCCCCCTGAATTCATTCGGAAAATGTTCGATCGCCGTCAGTACCGGATAGGGGGCTCGCCCTCCCAATGCGCAGAGACTAGCAGCCTTCATGGTCTCGCCGAGATCTGACAGGAGAATGAGATCCTCCTCGGTTCCCTGGCCGCTCTGAATCCGTTCAAGAATTTCACGGCCACGCACCGATCCAACCCGGCAGGGAGTGCACTTTCCGCAAGATTCGTTCGCGGTGAAGGCCATGAGATGTTGCGCCAACTCAACCATATTCGTCTCATCGTCGTAGACAACGATGCCCCCATGCCCGAGAATCGCTCCTGCCTCGGCGAACGCCTCATAGCAGATGGGGATGTCGAGTTGCGATTCGGGAAACAGGCTCCCCAACGGCCCCCCAACCTGCACGGCTTTGAACCGCGAGCCAGGCGCCATGCCACCGCCGAATTGATCCAGCACTCGGCGCAACGTGAAGCCAAAAGGGATTTCCACCAAACCAGGATGCTTCACCCGACCACCGAGTTGCAGCGCCATCGTCCCGCGCGACCCTTCAGTGCCGAGTGAGGCATGCCACGCGCCGCTGTTTGCCAAGATGTTGGGAATCGTCGCGAACGTCAGGACGTTGCTGACAATCGTCGGCTTGCCACGTAGTCCGAATTCTGCCGGGTGGGGCGGCTTCGCCAGCACGACGCCTCGGCGGCCCTCCAGCGATTCCAGCAAGGCGGTTTCTTCGCCGCAGACATAGGAGCCGGCGCCGACCACCACCTCAAGATCGAATGGATAGTCGTCGTAATCCAACAGGTCCGCCTCGCGCGCCTTCTGAATCGCGAACTGCATGGCCCGCGCCGCCGCCGGATATTCGTACCGGCAATAGATATATCCGCGCGTTGCCCCGATCGCTTGCGCGCAAATAAGCATCCCTTCGATCAGTCGAAATGGATCACCCTCCATGATCATCCGATCGCAATAGGTACCGGCATCCCCTTCGTCGGCATTCGCCACCACATACTTCTGTTCCGACCCGGTCTGCTGCGCGACTTGCCATTTTTTCCACACAGGAAACGCCGCGCCCCCGCGACCGCGCAATCGCGAGATGCGCAATTCTTCGATGATCGCTTCCGGCGAGAGGCTCCGCGCCGCCGCCAATCCCTTGAGCCCGCCCCGAGTTTGATATTCATCGAGCGCGAGCGGCTCGGTGATGCCGAAGTTGGCAAAGGTGAAGCGGGTCTGTTGTTGCAGAAACGGTATCTCTTTAACCGGCGTTCCACCCACACCGCCCACGATGCGCAGCAAGTCATTCGGCGCGACGTTGAACCAAGCTTCACGCCCATCGGGGGTATCTCGCTCCACCATCGGCTCCAGAATGAAGGCTCCGCGCGAGGACGTTCGAATCAGTTGAATCTCACTACGTTCGCTCCAGGCATCGGCAACCCGTCCGGCGCCGGCCGCACAGGAAGAGGTGTCGTTAGCGAGATAACAGCGCGTCGTTTTCATTTATGGATAGGGTTTTAGAAGTGACGGCACGTCGGACGGCGTCACTCGTCCGCAGAGATCCTCATCGATCAATACGGTCGGTGACACCGCGCAGTTCCCCGCGCAGGACATCTGTTCCACAGTGAACCGCCCTTCCGGCGCAGTGCCGGCACCCTCGACGCGCACATGCTCTTGGATCGCACGAAGGACCTGCCCGCCATGGTTGGCCGTGCAGGATTCTCCCAAGCACACTCGAATGAGGTGGCGGCCAGGCGACCGAGTCCGGAGATCGGAATAATAGGACAAGACGCCGGCAACCTGAGCATCCGTCACACCTAACATCTGCGCAATTTGAGGAATGGCAGTCGCCGGCACATGGCCCATAGCAGACTGGACAGCCAGAAGCGTCTTGAGAATGTTCGGTTTGTCCGGCGGCACAGGGCGGCAGGTTTCAAGCGTTTCAGCAAGCCCGGGCCTATGCCGAGTTGTCATCGAATCACCCTGCACACTGCAAAACCATTCAGGATGCTCAAAAAGGCCGTCCTTGTTCTTCGTGAAAGGTGAAAGGTTTCAGAGAAAGAGCCGTCGACACTTCTACGTTTCACGTTTCACGCCTAACAATCTCGGTATGCTGGCGGACTTTTTCAGCAGCCTGCTAGTCGAGACCCACATGGGCTCTCAGCTTGTTATAGTCGAATGCGGCATGACCTACGCGCCTGATTCCAGGATCGTGGCGCTCCATGTCGGCAATTACGGCGGCGACCTGCTCGCGACCGGCCGCGGTAGTTGCGACGTGACGCGGCATGTGATTTTCCAAAGACGGGCAGGCCCGTTCCGCCCATTCTAAGTACAAGGTTTCGAAGAATCCGTTCAAGAGCGTCCGATCTTCCTCCGCCGAAACTACCAACGTCAGCGGCTCTTCGACAGCCAACTCTGACTCCTTGAGTTGTCGTGGTGGTGGCAGATAAGTCTCGCCGCGGAAATGAAGAGAAAATCCGAACGTCGCGGCGAGCGTGTGTTTGACGGCATCAAGCCGTTCTCGCGAATCACACTCCACCCACAACTGGGTCTCCGTGAGAATCAGTCTCGCGATCACCGCTGACTTGAGATCGCCGCATACCCCTCGCTGCACGAAATGCTGCGCGTCCTTCGAGGCAGAGGTTCCACCAGGTGAAGGAACCGGTGCTTCCCGTTCGAACCCTTGAAGGCTTGCGAGCGTTTCACCCATGTATCCATACTCACTATGGTCGTACAGGGCCAAGGCATACAGGTAGGGCTGCCCCCCTCGCGCCACATAGTGAATACTTCCCACCGCGTCCACGAGTGCGGCAAACCGCATGCGGGCGAAGATCCAGAACAGCACATGCCCATATCGCTTGACGAATTCCTGCCAATCGCCGAGTTCAAATGAACCCGAGGAAATCTCCAGCTGCCGGCGGTAGTCGAGCGTGGCGTTCAGCACGCCTTTCCCGTCCTCGCTGGATAACACGATTGCGGCGCCCGCGATCACCGCCCGTTCCCATTCCACATCCCCCGGCTCGCGAATCAGCCTCGTGAGCAGCACCTGTCCCGGTTGCAATTCCTTGCGGAACGCTCCGTCAGGCACGCGATAGACTCGCGCATCTCCTATCGAGCGGAACATCAGGCGCCGGTCCTGTTCGTCGACCGACAGAAATTCGGCCAGATCGAGATAGGAATGTTTCAGCGGATCCAACCACTCTCGCTCTTCTTGTGGGATATGCTCCGTAATGACGTCGCGCAACTGCTCGATCAACGTCAGTTGTCCGTCCTGCGGGTAGAAGTCGGCATAGAACAAGAGATTGGCTAGTTCGGTTTCCTGCGGCAGCGGGGACAACAGTCTCCTCATACCACCCTCAAAATAGGGCTGAAGGGAAAGACGCAGTGCAGCCTGACGCTGAGGGGCCGGCCCCGGCTCTAACGAAAGTGATTCCAACCGAGCGAGCAACGCGTCGAGTGAAGGGACAAGGGGCACCCAAAGACCGGATGTCGCTTCACTCGCGAGCTTCATGAATGTCTTCCATCACGATGGCCTCGGCGTCGAGCCAGTCCTCAAGAGCGTGTCCGTCTCGATACCCCCGCTCTTGCCACAATTCGAACGCCTTTTTCGAAATCCGTGCCCACATGCCGTCCGGCAACTCCTTAGATAGCGGCGATGCCGCCACGGGTGAGCGCATCGAGGTTTTGTTCTTCACTGTGAGTTTCGTTGCGCTTGCCATCATCTACTCCTTGGTTAAATGTCCGTTGCAGGAGACGATTCTGTCGGAACCACCCGACGATGGCCAGATTCAAGCTTTGGGCTACGCACCGCAATGACAGGGCAATGGGCCTTTCGCAGGACGGCCTCCGCCACGCTGCCGGAGATCGTGTGAGAAATCCCACGGCGCCCGTGCGTCCCCATGACGATGAGATCACAGGGCAGGGTCTGGGCAGAATCCAAAATTGAATCGGACGGGAAGCCTCCTCGTAGCCGATATTCTATTGGCATATTGGGATGTCGGTGAGAGGACGCCAGCTCCTCCAATCGTTTCGTCCAGCTCTCGCGCACATCCTCGCGGCTCCTGAAATGGCCGAGGTCAAAGTCCAAGCCATAGGACACCGGTTCCAACACATGCAGCAACATGAGGGAGGCCTTTGCCTGCTGGGCCAACACGACGGCATACTCCAAAGCATCGAGGGAACAATCGGAGAAATCGACAGGCACGAGAATACGCTCCAGCGTGACAGACCTCGACAGGGCCCTCTCATCCTGAGTGTCTGCCGGATCCGTTCGTACCGCCAGTACGGGGCAGGAGGCTCCGCGAATGACCCGTTCGGCGGTACTGCCCAACAAGATGTGCGCAAGGCCGGTCTTGCCCCTGGTCCCTACGACGAGGAGGTCGGAATCCTCCGCTCTAGCCGCGGAGATGACCTCTTCACTTGGAATCCCCGTGGCCACCCGGGTCGTGACCTCAATGCCTCGCCGCTCCGCACGCCCTTTGAGGTCGGCTAACTGCGCCGAGGCATGTTTGAGCAGATCAGCCAAGTATTGCTGATTGACGACATAATCGGGATTGAGCCCCGGTGGAAACTCCGCGACGCTCAGCACCGTCAAGGAAGCCTTCCACGAACAGGCAAGGGCGCAGGCATAGTCTTCCGCCCGCCGGGCCCATCGTGAAAAATCCGTGGCAAACAAAATTCGCTTAATCAAGAGCGCCCTCCCACTCCTCGGCAGTCGTGAAAAGTGAAACGTAAAAGGTGAAAGGTTTCAGAGGAAGAGCCTTCGGCCATCCTACATTTCACCTTTCACATTTCACGACTCACGTGTACCAATCTTCATATGCTGGCGGACTTTTTCAGCAGCCTGCATATTGCTTATACAGCCTCCGCGCTGAGCAACAGCAACTCACCAGTCATGTTCGGATGGATTGAGCACCGGAACTCGTACCGGCCAGGCCGCGACATGTTGAACCGAATGGTCGCGTCCCGTTTGGGGTCGAGAAATACTCCGCCCACGCCTCGGCCATACACGATCACTCCGTCCTTCTCGACCTGAGTCGGAAGGCCCTCGAACATGGTCGAGCCAAAGTCGTGCCGTTCAGCATCCTCGTTCCTGACCTTAATCGTGGTAGGAAATCCGAGGCGGAGCACTCCCTGCTTGGCCATGAACTTGAAATCCTTGATCGTCACCTCGACGACTTGCTCAGTCTGCGAGAACACCGGTCCCGCTGCCTCCCACCAGAATCCGCACGTGACAGCAAGCACAAGAACCCATCCCCACTGCTGCGCCTTCTGACTCTTCATGCACACCTCCCCTCTTTGGATACCCTCGATCCGTGAAACGTGAGAAGTAAGACGTGAAGCGTATCTCGTGACGCATCGTTCGTTTCCGAATTCGGACGTTTTACCTTTCACGATTCACCTTTCACGAGCGACGCTCGTTTCTGCTTGGATGGCAGTGGAACAGTCAATACCGGACAGCCTGCGGTCCGCACCACCTTTTCTGCCGTACTGCCGAAAAATATCTTCTCCACACTGCCTGAGCGCCCGCCATAACTCCCCATCACCACCAGATCCACCTTCTCCATCCGAGCCGTCTTTGCAATCTCCACAAACGGCCCGCCCTCCAATACGACTCGCGTCACGGTCACGCCCTTCACCCCTTCGGATTCGAGCAATCGCCGCACATTGAGTCGCGCATGATGGCGCAGCCGCCGCTTCTGACCCTGTGAGTCTGATGGCACCGCCAATAACCCCAGCTGATTGAAGGTCGCCAGGGTACTCGTGTCGATCACATGCAACAGCAACAGCTCGGCTTGAAACGTCCGGGCGAGGGTCAGCGCGACGCGGAAGGCTTCTTCTGAACAAGGAGAAAAATCCACCGGCACAAGAATCTTTGTGAAGAGCGGTTCAGCCATCTGACCTCCTGAAGGACTGGCAGATTCTCTGTTATCAGCAAGGCTGGTGCCACCGAGCAAAGAACCGATAGCCGATAACCGATGGCGAATAGCGCCGTGGAAACAAAGAGTTTGTCTCCCCTCTCAGACCATGCGTTATCCGCCATCGCCTCTTTCCCTTGTGAGCGGGGGTGTCCTGCTACAGCTCGACTTTCTCTGCTGTAGCAGAAGGCGACAGGAGACATGAGGAGTGGGGGTGCAGGATGAGAGGACCGATCAGGCAAATGTCTTTGCCCCTCACCCCTTACCCCTCACCCTTCACGCCTTACGCGCCTGTTCGGACAACGGCATTGGATTTGCTGACACATTGCAATGAAAAAGCTGGTCCCTGCACATGACACGAAATCAATGGTGGCTCTTAGGAGCGGTGCTGCTCGGGTTCGCGGTCGGACTCTATGTCCTATTCTTCTGTCCGACCGCATGTGACTAGTCATCCGTGATGGCTCATCGCGCAGGATCGGAGGAATCAAAGATATGCTGACGTCATAGGAATCAGTGCCCATGGCTACCGCAGCGGACTTGATGACGGCGGCTGTACCGCAGGCCCGCCCAAACGCCATGGTAGCGGAGACGATGGACGCATTGCGGGGCCGGTCGTGGGACGAAGTCGGTCACATCTATTTGCTCGACGAGCGATCCCAGCTCGTCGGCCAGGTTCCGATCGAGCGGCTACTCGTGGCTCCTTTGGATGCTCGATTGAGTAGCGTATGCGGCAACTCCCCGTTGATCGTCCGAACCGGCGACAATGCGGAAACCGTGGCCCTGCTCGCCGTCGAACGGCATGATGTCGACGTGGCGGTGCTCGACCCCCCCGGCCGATTCATGGGCGCCATCCCTATCGGTCGGCTACTGGCGCTGCTGCATGAAGAACACGTGGACGACATTCTGCGCATGGGAGGTCTTGCCGCCTTTCATCCGGCCCCGCCGAAAATGGGAGGAATTACCCAGATCGTTAGGGCGCGTGTGCCCTGGCTTCTGATCGGATTGGTGGGAGGATTCTTGGCCGGTGGTATCGCATCGTTGTTCGAATCGTCGCTGAAAGACAACATCACCCTGGCCTTCTTTCTGCCGTTGGTCGTGTATATGGCCGACGCCGTCGGAACCCAAACAGAAACGATCCTCGTCCGTGCGTTGGCCTACGGAAAGGTGACGCTTGGCGCCCAATTACTACGGGAAGGTACGGTCGGTCTCTTCATCGGCGGTATCGTCGGAGTGTCCGCTGGAGCCTGCTTACTGGTCTGGGGAGGAACGAGACCGGTCGCCTTGACGATCGCGATCACGCTCGCGTTGACCACGATGCTGGCAACGCTTGTCGCCAGCCTGTTGCCGATTGGACTGAGCCGAATGGGCCTCGATCCCGCGCTCGCGAGCGGTCCGGTGGCCACCGTGGTGCAAGATATTCTCAGTGTAGCGGTGTATCTGGGAATCGCCGCTCTGATCCTGTAAGGGCAGGGCCAGGATGTTCGAGAGACCCCCAATGGAATCATCGACGGACATGCACACCCCACAAGACGTGACGATCCAATCCGGCCACGTGAGGTTAGACGGCCATCTGGTGGTTTCCCCGTCGCCGCACGGCGTGGCGGTCTTCGCCCACGGAAGCGGCAGCGGGCGATTCAGCCCGCGCAATAACTTCGTCGCCCGCCATCTCCAGCGCGGAAGGGTGGCTACGCTCCTGATCGATCTACTGACCCCAGATGAAGCCGAGGACCGCCGCAAAGTCTTCGACATCGCCCTGCTGGCAGACCGGGTTCTGTCGGCCAAGGCTTGGCTCGAACAGGACACCCGGACGAAGGGCCTGAGTATCGGATATTTCGGCGCCAGCACCGGCGCCGGCGCGGCCCTGCAGGCGGCCGCCCGCGATCCCTCATCGATTCGGGCTGTCGTGTCGCGGGGCGGCAGACCGGATCTGGCTGAAGCCTATCTCCCGTCGGTCACCGCGCCGACGCTGCTGATTGTCGGTGGCGACGACGAACCGGTCATCGAAATGAACCGGGCAGCCTACCGGCTCCTTTCCTGTCCAAAGCGTCTGGTAATTGTGCCGGGCGCCTCGCATCTCTTCGAAGAGCCCGGCACGCTCGAAGAGGTTGCGGAACATGCTCTCATCTGGTTTCAGCAACACCTTCATCCTGCCCAATACGGGGACACAGGTGCGCAAACAAAGGAGCGTCTCCGATGAAAACATTACTTGCGGTCGACGGATCGGATAATTCCTATGAGGCCGTTCATGTCCTGAAATACTTGGCCCGCGCAGAGCAGCTTACCCTCCTTCACGCATTGAACGTTCCGAGGCCCGCCTATCCGATGATGCTGCCGGAAGTGGCTGAGGAGATCTATAAGACCCTTGAGCAAAGCATGCGGGAGGACGGGGAGCGGCTGCTCAATCGAGTGCAGTCTCTCCTTCCGTTGCACGCAGGCCCCTCAACGAAACACCTTCGAATGGGACCTCCCGCAGAAGAGATCGTGTCGATGGCTGAGGAACAGCAAGTCGATCTCATCGTCATGGGAGCACGGGGTCTTGGTCCCGTCAAGGAGCGCTTGCTCGGGAGTGTGTCGCACCGCATCCTCACCCTCGCCCACTGCGCCACATTGATCGTGAACGGCCCGGTCAAAACCATGAAACAGATCCTGCTGCCGCTTCAAGGTCCGTCCGACACAGAATCCGCTATTCGTTTTCTGCAACTCAGGCCGTTTCACGATACGGTTGAGCTGACGCTACTGACCGTCTTGCCTTCAACGGACCCGCCATGGCCTGGTAATGCTGATGCTGCCGCTGCCTCTACCGAGATTCTGGAGAAGCAAGCCGGCTACCTCGAAGGTGTGGCAGAACGTCTGCGCGCCATAGGTTATCAGGCGCATGGAGTGGTCGTCGTCGGGACACCGTCTACCATGATTCTCCAAGAAGCCGCCACTCTCCGATCGGATCTGATCCTGATGGGCACAAGCGGCCGGCAGGGAATCACTCGGTTTGCGCTCGGCAGCGTGTCTCATGCGGTGCTACACAAAACACCGTGCCCGGTGCTGGCGTTTCATTGAGAAGCATGCGGGAAAACCGAGACGTGCGGGATCGAGATGTGGGGCTTTCGTAGCTTCGAGCCACGAACGTCACACGCCTCCTCTTGCCTGACACGTTGCTTCCGCCTATGTCGCTTGTTTCACCTTTCCTGCGCGTCGCTCACAACCAACGCATCACGAGCTAACGGTCATGCGCACGTGTCTTCTCATGTCCGGACACATCTCAGCACCAGAGAGCCGCATCTTCCCGCCGCTGTAGCACGGGGCGACAGTCCGAGGAGTGTGGTTGAGGCGTTTTTCTCCAGGATGGAGACAGAAACACGTCTCCATATCGGCTTCCTCCCAAGGCAAGCCTATGTTGGATCAACAAAATACTCACGATGTGACTTCATCGGACTCATCCGGCATATCACTTGCTGTTCGCGGGCTTGCACGGCACTCACTGTAATCCGCCTGCAAGCACTTGAGGTGTTTCGTGTCTCTGACGGAAACGATTGGGCAAACCACTCATGAGGCGCCTTCCGGTGAGACCTACACGAAGGTTCGCCGTTTCTTCGGCGGCTTGGTGCGCGCCCTCTATCGCCTTGAAGTGGTCGGCGCCGATCGGTTTCCCGCGACCGGGCCTGCGATCATCACTCCGAATCACGAGTCGGTGCTCGACGGCATCGTCTTAGGGGCGGCGATTCCTCGCGAACTGCGCTTCATTGCGAAGGCGGAGCTCTGGCGGTCCAGACTGCTCGCGTGGGCGCTTGACGGCCTCGGAGCGATCCCGGTCGAACGTAACCGCGCCGATTACCTCACTGCCGCGCGGGTGTTGCAGGCGCTCGCTTCAGAACAGGCGGTCGTGATTTTTCCGCAGGGCGCCGTTCGCGGCGACCGTGTGTGGCGGCGGGGTGCTGCGCACATGGCACTCGTGACAGGTGCGCCGCTTGTGCCGGTCCGCCTCGTAGGCACAGCCAGAGCCCTCTCGCATAACCGAATAGGGTTCCCGCGCTTGCGCGTGATCGTCGGTGAGCCAATAGCCGTCAGGCAAGCCAAGGACAAGCCGGTTGCGGCGGTGGCAGCGCTGACTGAGCGGTTACGCCTTGCCGTCGAATCGCTGACTTAGCCCGCAATGGACCTGGTCAAAGACAGCGGCGGTGCGGCAAGCAGAACTGACGGCGTGGATCGAACACGATACTCGCAGGGTCCCGCTTATCGGGGTGGCCATGCGGCGACTTGTCGAATACCATGGGCAATGGATCGCGAAGAACAAGGACCAGCGTTGCCACATCAGCTGGAGTAATCCACTTCCTGCAGGAAATCCACAATGCGATTCTCGGCCCAGTAAGGATCTTCACCGTTGGGCACCCAGCGAAAGAACCCGCAATGGCCTCCGTGACGGGGTGCGATGACTCGAATCATCGGGTGGCGCTGAATCAGCGGCACTGTAAACATGGAGTAGGGAATGAAGGGGTCGTCCTGGGCCGTGATGATCAGGGTGGGGACGGCGATAGAATCGACCACACGGCATGCGCCTGCGCGATCGTAGTATTCAGCTCCGCTGGCGTATCCCCCGTCGGGAGCTGTGTACCGGTCGTCGAATTCGCTGAGGATGCGAATACGGTCAAGTCCGGCGAGATCCCACTTGCCGGGAAAGAGCCTCGCCTTCCGTCGCATACGCCTTTTGAGTTGGGTCAAGAAATGATGGTGATAAATCCAGTTCCGAGGCGCTTCCAAAGCTTTGGCGCATTGAATCGGATCGATGGTCGGGCAGACCGCGATCGCGCCGGCCAACGCCGATTCTGACGAACCGATTTCCCCGGCTGCCTTTAGGACAAGATTCCCTCCCAACGAGTAGCCGACAACCCAGATGCGATCGAGTCCGTCCACGCGCGCCAATTCGTGGACGATGGCTCGATAGTCCTGACTCAAGCCGCTGTTGTAAAGCGTCGGCGTCAGGTGTTCGGTCCCGCCGCACGTACGCTGGTTCATTCGGACGACATTGAATCCCGCGCGATAGGCTTTCGCGGCAATTCCGCGCATATAGTGAGACTCACTGCAGCCTTCGAGGCCATGCACGAGTACTACGGTCCGGCACGCGGTGCGGTGCGGCTGCCAGTGGCAGTAGCCAAGGAGCTGGGTGTGCGGCTCGGTGGTGAAGAGCCGCGACTCGGTCGGGACTCCGGCAAGGAGCGCTCGGCGAGGCCAACAGCCTGGAAGGACCGTCATGAAATGCGGATTGCGGAGCAAAGCAGCCGGCGCAAACTCCAGCAGATCTGGTGACATAGGAGTCATCATACCGAAAAACTCCACAGACTAATATGCATCCGCAAAGTAAATGTACAGGGCAATCGAGTCAACTGAGGAGGGACACTAGAGTGTGCGGAGCAGCGCGAGGACGGATCTTCAGGACGATGGCAAGAGGTTCCTCCGTGCTTCTGATAGATCGTGCGCATGTCTCTGAGGAGTACGGTTAGCAGGGACCATGTTCATCCATTCGTCTCAACGTGAACTGGCGCATTGAGCTTCACTACCAAGAGTGCCGGTGAGGAAAAATGCGACACTTCACACCCGGACGGGTACCGCCAGACCAGGATTGAAAGGGAAAACTCTCAAGTCCATAACCCCTTGCCTCATACCTCCGACTCCAAGAACGTGCGGCACATCGCTTGCTGATATCAACCAGCAACAGAGTACCTGGTCGATCTGGTTTGTGTAGTTGATCTGACTGGTTTCATTCAACCAAAACATCAGACAAACCAAACAGACCAAATAAACAAGTTGGAGGCAGCATGGATCTGGAAATTGAAAGTAGAAACGTCGGAATGACTGCTCGCTGGAAAAGTGAGATTGAATCCCGCATGGCAGATCTCCAACTGGGGCACCAGGATCTGATTCATGGGCGGGTCACCCTGACGAAAAATCTTCACCACAAAAAGCTGGCTAACGTCGCCGAGGCGCTCATCGTCGTCACGCTCCCTGGCCGCCAAACCATGACGACCCGCAAGGAAGACAAGACGTTCGAAGAAGCCATCAGAACCCCCTTCGATGCCATGGCCATCGAACTTCGAAAGAACTACGAGAGGCGGGCCTCACATAAAACGGGAAATAGCCATGCCAATGTATGACTACAAATGCCTCGACTGCGGGAAGGAATCGTTGGTGGTATTGACGCTAAAGGAACATGAATCCGCCAATGTGAAATGCCCGAAGTGCAGCAGCGCCAAGATGCAGCAGCTCTATACGTCGTTTGTGGCCCACACGACCAAGAAAAGCTAGCAGCATGCTGAAAATGACATCCTTCTCACCCGCCCAATCCCAGCGCGCCGAGACGCGCTGTTCCTCGAGCGTCGTTCTCAGTCTCCCATCTCCCTGCAACGTACCCCCCGGTGGTAGAGCTGTCTTGGCAGCTCGGGGTGGGTGGGTGGATAAGAGGTACGCTTCAGTCGCCGAGCTCCCTGCGGCCTAGCTGGGATGTCATTTTGAGCATGCTGGAAAATCGAATCTTGTGGTAGATGACAAGGAGATACTTCAATGCAGGACATAACCCTATGGGGTTTCCGCAGCGGTTTAAGAGGCGTGATGCGTATTTTCTCCCGAAGCATGACAGTCACCTTGAGCTTGGGCCTCATCGGCTTCTTATTCGCTCCTCTCCTCCGCGCTCAAGAATATCCGTCCGATAGCACACGCGGAAAAGCCGTGTATGAACGCCAGTGCCAGGCCTGCCACGGTGTCGGAGGCTGGGGGGATGGACCGGACGCGAAGGATCTCAAGGTCGCACCGGCCAACTTTCACCGCTTTTCCTCCTTTCTGAAATCCGACGAAGAACTATTGAGAACCATTGAACACGGGGTCGTCTTCAGTCCGATGCATTCGTGGCGAGGCCGGCTGACGGATGGGGAAATGCAGGATGTGGTGGCCTACATCCGCCTGTTAGCCCAACAAGCGCGTTGAAACTGTCGACTTCCGCAGACCAAACAGATCATTTCGGAGAATCAGAATGACACAACACGCCGTCCTAGCCACAATCCTGGCACCGCTCGTTCTCGCCCTACCGGCCATCACCCATGCGGCAGAGCCAAGCCAGGCAAACAGTCAACTCATCCGCTGTGAGAGCACGTACAAAAAGAAAACCGTTCCGCCCAAGCATCTGCAGGCGATCGTGGAATCGCATGGACAGTGGCTCGAACACCGTGAGAATCATGAGTTTCAACGAGCAGATCTGTGCCTGGCGGACTTGCGCCAGGCGAAACTCGCCGGAGCTGATCTGGAACGGGCGCGACTGGAAGGGGCCCTCCTCAGCCAGGCGAATCTGCGCGAAAGTGATTTGTCGCAGGCGAGTCTCGCGGGAGCCGATCTCACAAGCGCCGACTTG
The DNA here is from genome assembly GCA_041748925.1 of Nitrospiraceae bacterium. Lineage (GTDB taxonomy): Bacteria > Nitrospirota > Nitrospiria > Nitrospirales > Nitrospiraceae > Palsa-1315. Next base: position 56,791 of record JBGTCI010000047.1, read on the forward strand.
AAAGACAGCAACCTGGCGGGAGCCGATCTCCGGCATGCACGATTGCCTCACGCCAATCTGTACCGTACGATCGGCGATGAAGCGGCGCTCTATAACGCCGTCTTAACCGGAGCACAACTGCGCGAATCCACCTTCGAACGGGCCCATTTTGAAGGAGCAGATCTCTCCTCGGCTGATCTGACCAACGCCTCCTTCGTCGAAAGCTACTTCTACGGCGCCAACCTCACTCGGGCCATCCTGGCAGGGACTGATCTGATGGGGGCCGACCTCCGCCGAACCGTCTTGACTAACGCCAACCTTCAACAGGCTAATCTGCAAGGAGCGCTCCTCGACGGCGCCCTGATGGTTGAAGCAGATTTAGAAAGTGCCTATCTCGACGGCACCAGTCTGGTAGGAGCCAACCTGCGCGAGGCCATCCTCCGCGGGGCGGACCTGCGGTACGCGAACTTCCGTTCGGCCGGCTTGCAGCAGGCCGATCTGGAGGGGGCCAATCTGGAAGGAGCGCAGTTGATTAAGGCGAAGGTACAGTCAGGCAAACTTCGGATGGCGATTTTGTATACGGCCGTCCTAGACCAGGCGGATTTGAGAGATGCCGAACTGTATCGAGCTGTGCTGATCGGCGCACGTGGAGTCGGTGCCATCTTTACGAAGGCGGGCCTCAGCGAGATCTACGCACCGAACGCCCAATTCCATCACGCACAATTCAATGAGGCGACCATGGAATCGGCCAACCTCGTGGCAGCGGACCTGAATGGTTCGAACTTCACCCGTGCGAATCTTACCCATGCCAACCTCCAAGAAGCGAACCTCCGGGGCGCCACGTTATCCGGAGCCAATCTCACCGGCGCGCAACTCGGCGCAGCAGACCTCCGCCGCGCGACGCTGCATGGAGCTAACCTGTCTTCCGTCTCAGGACTGACACAGGCTCAACTCGATACAGCCTGCGTGGACGACCAGACGAAATTATCCGCGGAACTCAGCCGCCCGGCGCCTTGCAAGGGGAAAAAGACCAAAGAGAAATAAATCCCGTTTCGTGGAACTACACAGTCGACGCCACACCGGCGCGCCGCGCCAGGATAGCGGCATGCATCACAAGATTATCGGGGGATGGGAGCGAGGGGAAAGGACGAAGCAGAAGATTCGATCATGAGCTGTGGTCGGGATTCTACATCACAAGCGACCGTTGCCTGCAAACCCTGGAAAGGTTCTAGTCCGCAAGTCCTCGGAATCCTGGCCTGCCCATGCCGGAACTCCGCTGTCCATATGTCGGAGTGTTACACGGTGGCAGCTTCGACTTCTTTCGCCGCTTTCACTGCGAGGCTGTTTCTCCGATTGTTGGAGATCGTTCGATCGATGACCGCTCCGCAATTGATACATTTCCACGCATAGAAGGCCAGGAAGAAATCTGAGAAGCGTTCCAACATCATCAATCCTTTGCACTTCGGGCATTCCATGATTATTCTCTCCCTCATTGTGAAAGTGAACTTGCGCGAGGAGAGAGCAATTTGCGATCCAAGGTTGCATATGTCGCATTATCAATAACTTAGCACTGCGGGGACTACTTATACGTACAATCCTGTACGCCCTGTTGCATTTTTGTTTTCAATTTTGTCCGTCGATTCGATCTTGTCGAGACCGATCAGACGGTGGGCACCGGGAAACTGGATACGTTGAGGGATAATTTGACTTTTGCCCCTTACTCTCCCGCCTGTCTCTCTGTATGGCGGGGACAAATGTGCACGCGGTTCGCTGCCCCACGTGCTGGCTCTCGCCGCTGTATCTCAGAACTACTTGTGAACCATGGATAGACGCGTAAAGAACTGGGAACTTGATACTGGAATGGTGGGTCTTATCACAACGGCGATTGCCGTCCACAAAAGCTGCAAGAATTCAGGCTCCCAAGCCCTCGAAGCCCCAGATTTTGTCCAAAGCCCAATTCCTCCTGTCGAAAATGTTTTGTCGCAGAGGTCGAAGACCTGCTTCTCGTCATAGAATACTTGAATGCGACAGCCTCGGTTGATCACTTGTATGGTGTGCCATTGCTTCATAACAATCGTCTGGTCAAAGTTTTGTAGCAGGTGCCGGATTCCATTTACGACCCGGTAAACCCGAATATTCTGCTCCAGCGGATTGGCTCTCGTCAGGTAGTAGTTTCGATCATCCATTGCCCGCCAGATCAGGCCCCCTCCCATATCTGCTTTGCCTGAGATGGGCAGAAATGAGACGTGCGCATCTAGATCGGTAGCCGTCGTGCCTTGAACGAGCACCATCTTATAGGCGTGTTCGGCGCCTTTTCCCATGAGTTGACCAAGCACATGCTTTTCGTTATTGGCCACCTCAGTCCGAAGGATCTTCCATTCCCCGGCAGGCCGCCCATCAAACATGGTTCCCACCTGGAACTCAGGGGGAAGACTCTCCGGCGGATCATCGTCAAAGGTCCACTCACGGGTAACGCTATCAAGCGAGAACCCAACCACTGGGACAGCAATGGCCACAAAGAAAAACAGTAGAATGCGCAGATGGACCGTCTTCAACATTTTTGCAAATTCACGAGGAAGATCGTGTGTTTTAGGGTCTGATCATTATTGCTAAGTTGCCGGGTTCGACCGGCACATGCTCAACCAAGAGTGGACATTGAACCACGCTAATGATCATTGCGGTGATCTAGGCTTGTATTGATGTATCCATGAGGAGTGTTCATCGGGACCAACACGGTTTCTCCAGTTTTGATGAATTCTTGCTCTGTGCCAACGACAACAATCCCTTCACCCTCCAGGCAAAACACGACTTCATCAGAAACCGGATGGCGGTGCAGGCTATTCTGCTGACCTGGCTCAAAGCAATACATAATGCAATGGAGCTTATCCGTTTGCCATATCCGTTTCCGAACGAAGCGATTCGACGAGAAGGTTTTCAAGCTTTCGAACGCTTTTTTTTCCATCGGATGAGGTTCCTCCTTATCGCCACGTAACTTCTTCCCAACAGAGATGAACAAAGGTCTTAAAGGGAGGAAAATTATTCGCGTTTTGGTCCTTCGACCGGACCCAGAGATCAATTTCCATTCCAGCGGGGTCAGTCTCGCCTCCAGGAAGAGTTCGCTTGACCGGATAGTGAACCTCATGGGTTTTGGGATCGCGGGACCGTTCCATGACCATGAAATGGGCATCATAGTCCTTGTACAGGACCTGATCGTTCTTCCACATCGTGGCGGTACCCCACGCACCAAGATAGAGCCAGGTCTTTGGATACAGTGGGTCGCCGTTTCCAGAGTCACCATGTTCGTATATCCTTGTCGCAATGCCTCCATCCTGGAACGGAGCCTTCGCAGCAAACCGATCAAAGACGATTCGATACCGATCAGAACCCTCGATAAACTCGGCCACCACCTGCCCTGTATTGGTGAGATCGTTCACATCAATGGCAATTGTTCCTTTCACAGAATTCAGATACTTCCCTGCATAGTCGAGGTGGTCCCAGGGTGAAGTATCTCGCATACTGCCGATGAGTGTGGTCCGTTCGCCTTTGAGGTGAAACTCACCGCTGTAAAACGGATGCTCGGAAGCCTTGAAAATTCGGGTCCCCTCCGCACCTTTCGGGGTTCCAAATTGACCTTCTTCTGCCTGGGCTGAAATCCAGCCACCCACTCCGATTGAGGCTACGAGGGCAAAGACCCACACTGCCGCACGATTTGAAGCTGACACAGCTCACCTCCTTTGGTTGGCGGAAGAGTTGGTCCAAAATCCTTCTTAAAGAATGGGCGAGAAGAAATTAACAATCAAGGGATTAGTTCGAGCGAGAGGATATTCAAAAACAACTCCTTCTGATCCGTTACGGTACCGCAAGGCTTGTAGCTGCCTTCTATCTGCCAAGAAAAGCATTCCCTAAAGAATGTACGCCGGAATGGGTTGCCGGTGCAGTGGCTGTGCTCGTCGAGTGGTAGTGCATGCGAGCACTCACCGCCCGTCCATGAGCCAGATGGTTGGAGGACGGGTCTAGCCTGAGGAACAGCGGTTTAGGAATGGAAGCAAGAGGTTTTTAAAAAGGCTCGGTGTTTCAAATGGTTTCCCCACTTTTCTTTTTGTATCGGGCTCTTAGCTTAGATGGACTAGGCCGTATGCGACATGAGCGGCAATTGAGTATTAGCTGCGGGTGCGGCCACTCTTCGCAATTGAAGAATAGCGGTCTGTCATCTTCCCTACCACGAGTTTGGCCTCTGCTTCGTCCAGTCCAGCCCCAAGCCGATACGTCTTGGCGCCATAATCAAAGGCGACCCGCCCGCCTCCAAGCCCCAAGAACTCCAGGCTGGCAGAGTAATCCCAGGCTTTAAATCCCATCGCACTTACACGCAGGTCACGAACTTGTGTGAGATCATACTCTTTATCAAACCCATAGCCGCCAATATCTCTGCGTGTCGTCAGGGTCTGTCCATGCATGGTAATGATCTGTCGCCCCATCAGATTCCAGAGCCACAGATAGATGGCAAACGCTCCACCAACCGTCCAAGCCCCTAACCACGCGAGAACGAAAATCTCAGTTATTCCAGGGATCTCGCCTTTGAAGAACTGGATGGGAACCATAATTTCACCAATTGCCCACATACACAGCCAGAATCCCATAAACAAGATGATAAACCAGTTACGTTTTGGAGGAATGAGAAGACCAAGTCCGCCTGGACCATCAGTCATAGTCACTCGAGAGCCCGAAGGTTTAATCTTGGTCATGTGCGGTTCTCAGACAAGTAGTACTGAAGCTTTCTTTTTGAAGGCTAGATGAAAAAGCCCCGCGATCACAATCCTCTGTCTTTTCGATCACCACAACGCCTCATGTTCCTTCTGTTTGGACTCCCGACAACGGCCGACTCAGAACAACTGTATAAGAATCATTTTGTCGCGTCCGATGTCTGATGCTGCTCGGGCCTGATAAGATTTGGTCTACCCTCTTCACCTGCAAAAACAACCAGTAATCTCAACGGCACTTCGCCTAAATTCTTTGCGCTATGCAAGGTGTTCATCGCCTCTAAAAACCCACTCCCTGCCTTAAATGTCTGTCGAGAGCCATCCTCAAATTCTACCGTCATTGTTCCCTCAAGGACATGGACGTAGGTGGGGACTGAATGCATGTGGCGACCGTTTTCCTTCCCCGGCTGGATCTCGACCAGGATTGAGGCCAATTCTGCCTTATCGGTTTTTGGATATTCAATCTTCTGGCCGTTGATCGTCGTTGAGCTTTTCATCACAGTGGTGACTTTTACATCTTGCGGCTCTGCCCACACTGAGACGGTCGTCTGGACCAAGACCATGATCAAGAGGATAGGGAAAATGTTCTTCATGACCATACCTCCAATAACATTTCTTTTGAAACAGGTGGAAGGATACGTCAAAGCCCTAGAAAAATCGACTGTTCGGGTCTTGAGTTGAAGAGAGGTTTGTGAACACTGTGCGCAGAACGACTAGACAGGCGGAAAGATGCTGGAAGTTGTTTTGAAGGCTCTGTCTACGGTACGAAGTGATGACCCGATCGGTACTCGAACCGGAACGCGAGCTTCCGATGTGATCCGTTGAGCACTGCCACCCGCTCCCGCTGCACAGACACGCGCCCCAGAATCATGGCGGCAACCTGCTGCCTTCCGGTTCTCGCGCTATTTCGGTCCGAGCACATCCTTGAACACTGTTGCCAGGTCGTGGAGCGCCCGGGCGCCGTCGCCGACAAAGGCCGATCCATGCATCGTCGCCAAGGTCTTCGGTCGCATCTCGGCGAGCCGATGGAGGGTCGACTCCGTGAGCGACGTGTACGGCATATAGTTGGCCAGCGGCCCTTGCTGATACTCCACGAGCACCTGTCTGCACCGGCCCAGTACGTCCGAATGCGTAGCCGGCTCAACATTCCCGTCTTGATGAAAGAGGTCCGAACACAACAGCGTGCGCTGGGTCTCTTCGAACAACAGCCCCGCTTCCCAGCAGTGCGGCACGTGCGGCGTGTGCAAAAAACTGAAACGATACTTGCCCGTGTTGAGCACGTCTCCATCCTTCATCCCCAACGCAGGACGCACCGCCATGCAATCGTCGATGCTCACCAACTTGCCCACCACACTGCACACGGCTATGGACTGCGGCGCAAGCTGCTGCCACTCCCGCAGCGAGCCGCATTCATCCGCCTCAAGGTGACTAAAGCCGAGCCATTTGACCTTCGCAGGGTCAAGCAACGTCGCGACGGCGTCCCGCACCTCGGCAAACATCGCGCGCGGACCGGTATGAAACAACAACGGCTCATCGTCGCGCACCAGAAACTGATTGAATTGCAGATTGAAATCCGGCACGAACGTCGAAATTCTGAACATATCCGGTGCGATCTCCGAAACGGTCGTCATGGGACCTCCAAGTGTGGAAGATAAGGAGACGGTACGCTACCGCCGACGATCCGGTGTGTCAACGAGAGGAATAGACAGAGGACCATCTGATGACCGCCGTGCCGGACAAGGCAGTCAGAATGATAGCATAACCCCGTGTTTTGCCTCTGCTCCTAACCCGTCAAAATCCATACCATCTGCTAAACTTGCCTTAGTAACGGCACTGACACCTCGGCGCGCAACAAGAGGCTTTGCAATGTGGCTTCGTCATGGATTCTGGCTTTTGATGGCGGGGATGCTATGGGGATGTGCGATGGTGAATGGCGCCCCAGCGCCGGGCTCTGAACCATTATTTCAAGCCGATGCAACCGACGCAGTCATCTTGCAAACCGTCCATCGAGAACAAGAAACGCGGCTGAGTACCTGTACACAAAATCAGTCCTGCGATCAGGTGCATTTTACACGTGCGATGATCGCGTTATTCGAGAATGGAGAAGCGGCAGCGGCTTCCTTTCAGCAGGCGATTGCCGTCGCGCCAACAGGTCCATTTGCAGACTCCAGCGCGCGCTGGATCAGGTTTCTCGCCGACCGGACTACCCACCCCACTTCCGCCGACGAACCCAATGGCGCGTTAGCGGTGATGAAAGGGCTCGTGCGCACATGGCTGGGACAACAGCGTACGGCACATGCCTCTCTCACATTGCGGACTGGGGAAACGCTAAAAAACCCGGGGCTAGCCGTACACACTCTCCGGCAGAAGATTCGTAGTCGTGATAAACGCATCGCGGAATTGACAGACCAGCTCAGCGCTCTGAAACAGATTGATTCGGACGCGCATAGGAACAGCAAGCTAAGTCTGTCGAAAACTCCATCCAAGTAATGGCTACTCGCCTGTTCACTCGTCGAGGCTTGGACGGAGCAGGAAGGGTCCATAGACCATGGCAAACAGCAGATAGGCTCCACTCCAACTGCCTGCCGCCACACCCATGACAAGGTTGGTCGAGAGACCCGTCGTCGGCCCGAATACCCTCAGCACAGCGCCCACGTTGACCAGCATGTAGATACAGACCGTCAGAGGGCCCGCGTGCCGAGGACGCCCCGTATGGCCCAGGCTGGCACGAGTCATCACCGCCAGAGTCATGGCCCCCACTGCGCCGGCGGTAAACGCATGCACCGCATCCTCTGCCGGCAGACCAATCTCGAGAATCGAGCCTCCCAGTATGAGCAGCGACAACGCGAACCACCCATATCCAACGTGCAGGATCAGCACCAACGGCTCACGTGATGTGAGCCAGCCATACCAGCGCGCCAGACGACCCAGATTAGCCAACCCGGCCGTCACGAACATCCAACCCGTCACCATGGAGTGCGGTTGAACAATCCATGATACAACAGCAAATCCTACGAGCGCGATCGACAGTCCATCGTAACGGGAAAAAGATGTCGGCCGTTCCGTTCTGCCGGATCCAACCAGGAGTTCGCCGGTAAAGGTGGGGATGAGACGCCCGCCGATCAACGTCAGCAGCATCATGACCATGCCGATCGCCGCGCGCTCGGTACGATCCGCTGCCATGCCGCTCAAGGTGAGCACGTGGAACAGGATATTGGCGCAAGCCAGGAGACTCACCAGCACCCCCATCGGCGCACGATCCCATCTCTTCGCCGCGGCAATTTCTCGCCAGACCAGCCCTGCCACCGCAACAAGAAATCCGACGTCGACAATGGCCGACACGAGGGGCGTGAACCATGGGATGGCGATCAGCAGGCGCCCGGCCAGCCACAGGGTAAAGAGCAGCATCAACTCATACCCTCGAATCGGCGGGCGATCGGTCCAGTTGGGAATGGCCGTGAGCAGAAATCCCGTGATCACTGCGGGGAGAAACCCAAAGACCATCTCATGCACATGCCAGTCCCGCGCCGGATAGAGAAAGGTCGAGTCGCCGACTCCTGCCAGCACCAAAATCCAGACAGGGATCGCCACACCGGCAAACAGGGCGGCACCGAGAAAAAACGGCCTGAAACCGTAGGAAAAGACCGCAACTCCCTGATAGCTGGGACTCTCGCTGACCTGCTCAGTCAAAGATGAGATCCTCAATACTCAGTACGGACGACACGTCACAATTATCAACCACGCCAAGCTACGTGCTGCGGGAGGCTCTGTCAATGGATCGTTGGTCGCATCGGGAAGTTCATCGTGCGGCGTACGACCTGCCGTAAAAAGCTATGGCGGTCAGGATTCCACCCTCTCGCGATGATCACCGTATTCCTGTTCATGTATAATGGGGTGTCTGTATCCTTGGTTCTACCTGACAGAGCCCGCTACACATCCAGGGAGGAGGAACACCATGAGCACGGCAACGGTGGAAATCCCGACTCACCATCTGGTGAAAACATTTGTCAGCGCGCCCCGGAAGATGTTGATCGGCGGCAAGTGGCTCGAAGCAGCATCGGGGAAAACCTTCCCGACCTATAACCCGGCCACGGGAGAAATTCTGGCCCAAGTGGCCGAAGGCGCCAGCGCCGACGTTGACAGGGCAGTCACCGCTGCACGGAACGCCTTCGAGCGCGGCCCGTGGCGCACGCTCACAGCTTCGGAGCGTGGGCGGCTAATCTGGAAACTCGCCGATCTTCTCGAGTCTCACCTGGAAGAATTCGCCCAACTGGAGTCGCTCGACAATGGGAAGCCCATCGGCGTAGCCCGCGCAGCGGATGTGCCGTTGGCCGTGGACCTTTTCCGGTACATGGCGGGGTGGGCGACCAAAATCGAAGGCAACACGATACCCCTTTCAGTGCCCTATACGCCCGGCGCCAGATATCACGCCTACACACTGCGCGAGCCGGTCGGCGTGGTGGCACAGATCATCCCCTGGAACTTTCCACTGCTCATGGCGGCCTGGAAGCTAGGCCCGGCGTTGGCCGCCGGCTGTACCATCGTCCTGAAACCTGCCGAACAGACGCCGCTGTCGGCCTTGCGACTTGGCGAGTTGATCTGCGAAGCGGGATTCCCGGACGGGGTGGTCAACGTCGTACCTGGGTTTGGAGAAACAGCCGGCGCGGCGCTAGCGGCGCACCCGGACGTGGATAAGGTGGCCTTCACCGGCTCCACCGAAGTGGGAAAGCTCATCCTTGGAGCGGCATCGAGCAATCTCAAAAAAGTGTCGCTGGAGCTGGGAGGGAAGTCTCCCAACATCGTATGCAACGACGCCGATCTGGAGGCGAGCATACCCGGAGTCGCGAGCGCGATCTTTTTCAATCAAGGTCAGTGCTGTTGCGCAGGCTCCAGACTCTTCGTCGAGAAGGGTATCTTCGACAAGGTGGTGGCGGGTGTGGTCGATGACGCGAAGAAGATCAAGGTCGGGCCGGGCATGGACCTCTCCACCCAAATGGGCCCGCTGGTGTCGGACGAGCAGCAACGGCGCGTGCTCGGTTATCTGGAGTCGGGTTTCTCCGAAGGCGCCAAAGCGGTAGTCGGAGGGCACAAGCTAGGGAACAAGGGCTACTTTGTGGAGCCGACCGTGCTGGTCGACACCACGAAGAACATGAAAATTATGCAGGAGGAAATTTTCGGGCCGGTGGTATGCGCAGTGCCGTTTACAGATTTGGAGGACGTGCTCCAGACGGCGAACGACTCCATTTATGGCCTAGCGGCGGCGGTGTGGACCCGCGATGTCGGCAAAGCGCACCGCATCGCGGCCGAGCTGCGCGCGGGGTCGGTGTGGATCAACTGCTACAACATCTTCGACGCTGCGCTGCCCTTCGGCGGCTACAAGCAATCCGGGTGGGGCCGCGAGATGGGCCACGACGCGCTGGAACTGTACACCGAGGTGAAAGCCGTCACCGTACGGCTGTGAACGATCAAAGAGAAGCGATAGAATCGGCGGAAAGAGTACAGACGGGTTCCGCAACGCTGGAGTATAAGACCAGAACCCCTATCTGCTATATTTAGCGAGAAACTGCTGAAACCGTGGGTTTTGCGGGATGGGATTCAGGGACACATACGTATGAGCCCCCACCCCTATACAGAAGCAATCCCTCAGGTATCCGCTTTACGTCTTTTGGTCCTTTCTGAAGTTGACGACTGGGATTTTGGCCGGCAAGTGAAAGCGTGCGGGCATGAGATTGTAGCCTGGGCTCGCCCGACATGGAAACGAGGCCCAACGTGCAGCGGCCTCTGTTACGCCGTCAAATCCACCATCAACGCGATCTTGTGCAAGTCCAAACCGATACAGACAATCAAACCCAGTTTCGATGCCTGGACATGGCTCGATAAGGAGAAGATCCCGCGAGTTCCCTGCCCCAACGTGAACGCTCCAACGTTTATTGACTATGTGAAAGGCTTGCACGTTGATCTTATCGTCGTCTTTTTCTTCCCTCAGATTCTCAAGGCGGACATTCTCCACACTCCTCGATTGGGAGTCTTCAACTGTCATCCCTCACTGCTCCCTCGTTACGGAGGACCACATCCGGCATTTTGGATGCTCAAGAACGGGGAATCGACTGCGGGGATTACCGTTCATGTGATGACGGAAAAAATTGACGCAGGGGCTATTGTCGCCCAACAAGAACTGATCATTGGAGAGAGCGAAAATGCGGGGCAATTGACGCAGCGACAACACCATGCGGCGGCTGCGCTGCTGACAGGAGCCGTCAATGCCATGGCACAAGGAACGCTCGACCCCAAGCTGCAAAATATCGCAGAACGTACCTATTTTGGAAAGAAGAAAGCCGCCGACATCGTGCTGGATTGGAACGGATCCGCGAGACAAATTGCAAATCTGTGGCGCGCGTTACAACCCTATGAACCTCTCGCAGCTTCTCTTAATGGGACAACCATCAAGATTTACGATGCGCAGCCTCACGAAGGGTCTCCGTCAGGCAGAGCTCCTGGAGAAATCATGGCAAAGCAATTGGGAAAACTTCTGGTACAGACAGGCAACGGGTATCTCGAGATACGGTCTTATGAAATAGCACCGCTTCACGGTTGGCTCAATCGTCTTCTACAAGCATTCCTGCTGCCTGTCGGCAGCCGTTTTGACCGTCTTCCGTCAGCAATGGGGCTGGCATCTAAAGCCGTCTCATGACCATGAGTGCGACATGCAGGGACAGGGCTCACATGTTATGCGAGTTGTGCGCCGCTCCGTCAATTCGCGGCGAATTGTCATGAATCATGCGGACTGGACCACTGCTGCGGATAGACTTATTCATAGCCTCCTAGGAGGATCACATGTTCGGTCCAATCACACTGCCCTTCGGGGCCAAAATGCTGTTCAATACCGTCACCCTCAAGCCCGGAGTCACGTTCGAGGATGTTGAATTAGCCGTCGGTGAACTCTGCAGTGTCGTCAAAGGAACCTACGGAGGCGACAAAGGCGGATTCCTCGCGGGGCAAGTGTTCAAGTTCTCCGGCTTTGTATCAGAGGAGGGATCCCTCTCTGCATCCAGAACCGCCGACGACCATTATGTTATCGTCACCTATTGGCGTTCGTTCGAAGATCACGAACGATCCCATGCGGACGAGATCTTCACCAACAAATTTGCTGCACTGGCGACCATGTGTTCCGACACCAAAGAACTGGGATACGACATGCTGTGGCAAGGCGCGGCAGGGAACCGATAACAAAACCGATCACCGCCGCAGCCTCTCTGAACAAAAGCTGCAAGCCTGCACATCGCGTGCGATCGATCTCAGCAGCCGTAATTTGGCTTATCCACTGGTGATGGATGATGGGCGGAATCATCGGAAATCACATACTCCTAACAAAGGGGTTCCAATGCGGACATCCACGATAGTCGCAGTGGCGTTTCTGTTCGTGTTCCTCGGAGTGCAGCAGGGTGCTCAAGCGGATGAGGTGAAAGCCAAGATGGAAGAGATAAAGTGAGAGTCGAACGCGAAGATTGAGGAGGCCAAAGGGAAAGCGAAGGCGCTAGCGGAAGAGGCGAAAGGGAATAAGATGCAAGCCGCAATGGAACGGGCGAAGGGGAAAACGAAAGCAGCCGGAGAGCGAGTCAAAGGCACTGCGAAACAACTGAAGGCCAAGACAGAATAAAGCCCTCGAGAATCTATTCACTAAAAATCCATGCAGATGCAACCTCCACAGGTCTTTCCTTCGGAGTCTGCAGAATGAGTCGGCAGTCATGTACCATTGTCATAGGAGTGCATCCTATGATTCCCGAGAGCTGGCTCTCTAAACCAATTGAAGACCGGTTGACCAAGCCGCCTTATCGGCGTAGCATAATGCCCTGACGTTCCAGTGACGGTGGCTGCTGTCTCTTCCGCACGCTACTACTCGTCGCCCTGCGCGCCGGATCTCACACAGTCTCCTTCACTCCTACGCCGGACTCTTTGTCTACTGCATCATTGCCCGGGTGCGGATCCTTTGGAACGAGGGTCCTCTGATGATTGTCAGCTGCCGAGCGCTCCTTCCCTTCTTGGCGCCGACTCTTGCGCCGCCTGTCTGCTCTGTACCTGCACCGAATCCCGTTCAGACGGTGAAACTCCGTCCTTTGTGCCGGCTACCGTTGTGCCCACCAGAACAGTTGGACATGGTCTATCTCGAATCGGGAAGAGAGCTGTGAACGCAAGGAGGCCACGCTAAAGATCGTAGTGAACGTCCGGACATGAGAGGAGGATCTGAATCATGACTTCTCAGACACTCGTGACTGATCGCATTCTCGGCCAAGTACAACGCACACATGGGTGCGATCTGGATATGTTGGCGAAGAGTCTCTCTGACCTGTCCTGGAGCCAAGTCTTTCTTGAAGTCGATCGGCTAAGCCGGGAGGGACAGGTGTGGGTGACGCTCGACACCCAAGGTCGCTACATGATCCGGCTGCCGGATCACAACAAAGAACCCGCAACCCACTACGCCCGGTCCTGATGATCGAAAGAGTCGCAGAGGGTTACGCGCGAAATAGGTCATCTCGTACCATTCACGCCCGCTGGAGGATTCGCGCGCCCCTCTCCAGAAAGGCTCTTCACTAATCCTCCTCAGCTGTACGCGTAGACCGAGCCCTGCCCGTTTCCTCTACCTGCTCAAAGATGCCTTTGAGCTACGCGCACATTACCGGAAGAGCGAAGAATCCGCCGAGGCTTAACCGGGAAGGAAAGCTGGAACTGACCAAAGACGCACGGTCGCAAGACCGTGGCTGCGGGAATTCCAGAAGGCTTCCGCCCGGTGAAGCCCGGCCGGATCGCTCTGAGAGGTATGTGCGCGTACGCCGAAGGCATCCGTCTCCTCTTTTTCGGTTATAGTATTCTCATGCCATCCCGACTCAACCGGCGCACTCCCATACGCCCTCGTCGAGGAATGCGGCGCAGGCGTCGGAAGACGCTCGCCACACTCAGGCGTTTCCTGCGCGTGCGTTGGCGTGCGGTCCGTGCGGTCACGAAGGCCGTGCTGGCTTCGCCGCCGACCGTGCGTACCGTCGTGATTCTAGTGACTATCCTCATGGGCTGGCTCGGCGTGAATTGGACCTATCACGCGTTCAACAAGCCCAGCGAGATTCTCTTTCCCTTAGACCACTCACTCAACAAGAGCCCCGCCGAGACGTGGAAGCAGTACGGATCGCTGTTCCGCGAGCATGCAACAGCGGTGATCACCCCGGAATTGCTGGCTGCTCTGGCGCAGGTCGAGGGCGGAGGAAACCCGGTGGCGCGGACCTACTGGCGGTGGCATCTGTCGTGGAATCCTTTGGAGTGGTACCAGCCGGCATCGAGTGCAGTCGGCATGTATCAGATCACCGACGGGACATTCAACGAGGCGACGCGGTATTGCATTCACGACCATATCGTGGTCGAGGACGGCCCCTGGCACGACCCGCAATCATGCTGGTTCAACCGCCTCTATCAGCGCGTCGTGCCGAGCCATGCCATCGAGTTGACTTCGGCGGGGCTTGATCGCCGTGTCGCACAGGGGATGGGACCGCGACGGATCGGCACGGTCACACTCCAGCAAAAGCAGGACCTGGCCGCCGTCGTTCATCTCTGTGGAGCAGGAGCCGGCCACGCCTATGCCGCGCGCGGCTTCCGGCTGACTCCCCACCAACGATGCGGCGACCACGACGTGCGAGCGTACCTCACACGGGTCAATGCGATGAAGCGGCAGTTCGCCCAACTGCAAACCAACAACAAACTATCCCGGCTCGTCAGCCCTCGCTGATGACTATCGCACTCGTGACTCGCATGCGCGGAATCTTCTCTTTCCACCGGCCGCCTTGGTTTGGTCGCTCAACACGCGCATCGAACGCCCATCATCCTTCTCAATGATCATTCCAAGCTCGCGAGTGTGTCCTTCCCATCCCTTGCTCCATCTTCCGATTGCACAGACTCCCTCCGACCGCTAGACTTCTCCCCACCGGTTTGTGCAGTGTCTCGAGACAAGACGTCTTAGATTCGCTGGGCTTCATTTCAAGAATGGGGAATATCGATGTTTGAATGGCTGGCCCATCTCGACGCGTGGATTGCGCTGGGAACCTTAACTGCGCTGGAAATTGTGCTGGGGATCGATAACATTATCTTTCTCTCTGTGCTTGTCGGTCGGCTCCCCGCGAATCAGCGTGTCTTTGCCAGAAGAGTCGGCCTGGCCCTCGCGTTGATCGCGCGCCTTGCCTTATTGTTCTCGATTTCCTGGGTCATGGGACTGACCGAGCCGTGGCTGACAGTATTCAGCCAATCGATATCCGGACGGGATTTTGTGCTGATCGGTGGCGGGATGTTTCTACTGGCCAAAGCGACGCTTGAAATCCATCACAGTCTGGAAGGGAGCGAAGAGAGCGATCCAGCCGTGGGTGCGGCAAGCCTGGGTATGGCCCTGGTCCAGATTGCGCTGCTGGATCTCGTGTTTTCACTGGATTCTGTGATCACGGCGGTCGGTATGGTTGAACAGGTGTCTATCATGGCGATCGCCATCATTCTGGCGGTCGTCGTCATGTTGCTGGCGGCGAAATCCATCGGGGATTTCGTCGACGCGCATCCGACGATCAAAATTCTCGCTCTGTCGTTTCTGATCCTTGTGGGAGTGACTCTCATCGTGGAAGGGTTCGACGTGCATGTGCCAAAGGGCTATATCTACTTTGCCATGGCGTTTTCCGTCGTCGTGGAGATGCTCAATATTCGCATGCGCAGAAAACAACCATCACCGGTCAAACTGCACAGTCGCTATACAGGGAGTCGACGCAAGGAAGAAGCCTAACGGCACAAAATAATAGCTACGTTCTACCTTTTCTACCGTTCTTTCATCTTCTTGACGGAGCGCGGCCTGTTTAATCTTCGACTGCGCGCAACTTTCTCACGCGCCCACCCAATGGCATGCTGAAACGCCCCATTAACCCGAGTGAGAACCTTCGGAGGCCGCACGTGGCGCAAGCAGGAGGGCAACCAGGCTGCCCTTCTCCTCCCTCTCCCCTATTCGAAGAACTTTCTGACCCCCGTCTTAATCTGGTCCAACCCCTGACGCAAATCGGTTTCAAGCACATCGGCCTTGGCCTGCACCACCTCGCGTTTGGCCTTGAGCTGGTCCTTGTACACCACCAGCTTGGCAAGTAGCTCCTCCTTCTTTGACTCCAGTGTGCCTTGCTGCTTGACTTTCTCGCTCTCAAACCGGTCCTTGAGCACCTCAAACTCGGCCTCAAGCGTACTCGTCCGATCCACGAGATCCTCCCAGACCTTGCCCGAATCGAACGCAGCCCCTTTCAGTTTCTGTTCCGCAATGGATTCGAACTCGTTCAGGGCCTTGAGAATCTTTGCCCTCTGCTCCTCAAACGTGTCGCGGGCGTCTGCCTTGCCGAGAGCCAATTGCACTTGAAGATGTTCGAGCTTGGCTTGGACCTCAGTCTTCGCCTGCTCTGCCATCTCCTTCGACTTCTGCACATCGGCCTGGACATGCTGGAGCAGATCCCGCAGCTGTTGCTTGCGCTGTTCCAGCCGCTGCATGGCCTGATCTTTTGTCTGGGTCAATTGCGCCTCCAGCGCCAGCGCCCGATGCTCCAACGCATCTAACTTCTTGTCGAGCGACGCTCTGAACTCCGTAATTCGCGACATGGAATCCTCCTGTGTGTGAAATGGAACGTACAAACCGGCCACCTTCTGCCGAACGTGACATTACATCACAGCCCCCTTCTCTATTCATGACAGTCCGTGTTGTTCGCGCTTCAACAAAAACTCTGGCCCCTTTTTTCTTACCCCAGCTACCCTGCCGCCAACGATGTCGATCGCATCGTTTCACTTGGCCAGGGTTCGCACATAAGCCAGTACATCTCTGCTCTCTTCCTCCGAGAAGCGGACCTTCCAAGGTGGCATGTTCGGTTTGCCGTCATGGATCGTCTTCAGCAGCTCGGCATCAGATTTCGTTCCAGTCGACGGTGATGTGAGATTTGCCGGATCCGGCCCACTAAGAAACCTGTACCTATCCCCTCCGCCCTCAGGGCCGTGACAACCGGTGCAATAATTGACAAATAGGGTCTTGCCACGCGCGACATCGCCACCCTGAGCCTTGGGTTCAGCGTACCCCTGCACCGCAACCCCAAAGAGAAACCCGCTCACTAACACGACCGTTGATACCCCGAGTATCCAGCTCTTCTCCATGTTTCCTCCCGCTTGGTCTTGCCATACAGGCTGAATGCAAACTGAACTCTCTCGTCCCGCACAAGTCTATCCGCTCCTTCCGCGAGAGAACATCTCCGGGCTCTCGCTGGAACGATACCTCATCGGATGGTGAAGCTCAACAGATGCGCATCGGAGGCTATTATGCTCCCTCCAAGCTCGCTCGTTATCCCTCCTCTCCAAGTATGCGGCGGTTGAAAGGGATGGGCACGGCGGTGGCGACATAGCGGGAAACAATACCCATTGGCAGTAACAGAAAGCGTGCGACGGCATTGCGCCGTTTCGGCGTAGTTTCATAGGAGCACGCGACGAATATCCCGGAGGCCAACGGTATGACGAAATTATCGCATTATGTCGCCACCGACGCTGCCCGCCCTTCGTCAGCCGCTAACACGGCTCGACCGTTGTCCTCGCGCCAGAGTCTCCGCGTGTCTCACGCCTTCATGGCGTCTGGCGGGATTCTTCAGTATTCTGCTAGACTCAGAAGGAGTAATCGATGCGCTGCCGTTGGGTGTCGTGCTGTCTTCAAGGAAAAGGAATATCTATGACTCTACAGTCGGGAGGCACAGTCGGGGACTTCATGCATCGAAACTTGGAGACCGTTCCATTCGGAAGCACGATCGTGACGGTCGCCGAGCGTATGCGGGAGAAAAGCCTGGGCTCCCCGTTGGTCGAGTCGGCCGATTCAGGGAGTCGTATGTCCCTCAGGTCTGGGATCGTGACCGAGACAGACCTGATTCGGAAGGTACTCGCCAAAGGAGTCGATCCTTCTCTCACCAAAGTGGATCAAATCATGAGCAGTCCGTTGCTGACGATCACGCCGGATCGCCCTATGCTGGACGCAAGCCATTTGATGGAAGCGAACCATATCCGCCACCTCTGCGTCTCGCACCAGGATGAAATCGTTGGGATCATTTCTATGCGAGATCTCGCGCGCCATTTCGTCGATTCAGAAGGGGGGCCTGTCCGTGACCTCGACAACGTATTCCGGCCGCTCAGCGTGCTCATGCGAACGACGATGGAGAGCATTGCAAGGGAACGGGCAGTGCTGGAGGCGGCACAGACGATGGCGGGGAAGCAGATCGGCTCGCTCCTCGTGCTTGAGGCTGGAGAAATAGTCGGTATCGTGACCGAGACCGACCTGGTGAGGAAGGTGATCGCGGCCCGTCTCCCAGCAAGTAGCACCAGCATCAAGGCCGTGATGAATGATCCTGTGATTCAGATTGACATCAACCGCACCGTTCGTGACGCCAGCAGACTTATGGCTGAAGCACGGATTCGCCACCTCGCAGTGACGGAAGACAACAAGGTGGTGGGCCTCTTGTCTGTCCGGGACCTGGTGAAGATGGTGTCCGTCAGAGACAAGCCCCGGTTTCTTCGTAATACATAACGCAACGCATCTCCCTCACCGCGGCGTGGTGTGAGTGAGGGTCCTCTTCCAAGGCAAACTGATGAGAGACCTATCCTCGACGCGTTTCTCCATTCCGTGATAGCCCTTCACCAGCGGCAACTGCCCTTGCCCTACCCATGATACGCATATGTAATTACGTCAATTACCCCCCCCACACTCCATATCAGGAGGCGGACCACTCTTCCTCCCATATCTTGTGGGTAGTGTGTCGATTGAAATAGCGGGAGCATTTTTTCCAAACAGAAAGTGATTAATAGTGAACAATCCTTCAATTGCATCCGTGAGCTAAAAATCCATTATGAAATTTACATGCAGGGACATGGCTGAATTGAAACTGACCCACTACCATCTTGTGTCTTGCCTTGCGGACACAAGACTATTACGATAGCAGACATCTGCTGCAATACCGGCTCGCGTCCGAGAGGTGCAACGTGAACCTCGATAAATCTGGACAAGCCCCTCAGACTTCCCCGATAAGCCCCCCCGCTACCTGTACACACAGTCGTCTGATCTCCGATTGCGTCTCGGAAGAAGAACACAAGGCCGGCAAGGTGCACTGTGTGGAATGTGGGGCTATCATTCCCGATCCGCACGTCCAACGAGAATCCAAAGCAACCTAGTCCCTCGCCCATCAGTTTTTGTGACCATCAGACTTCCCGCGCAAGAAACGATACCTTTACCTTCGCTGAGGTATTTGGCAACAGTCTCCTGACTTGTCACTGGCCCAAATCTCCTCAATCCGCCGACTGGTGTAGCTCTCTCCCTCACGCACTAAGCCCGTAAGTCCCTGTCCAACTGGACTTCTCCTCTACCATCCAGCGCCAACATCCTGTGGCACCGACGATGCACTTCTATTCCTCCAAGAACACATTCTGTTCCCCTCAGGGGTGGCGCATGGCACTACATACGATCGTGGAAGATCAAGTGATCGACATGCTGCACAAAGCCCATGCCTGCGACATCGAAGAAATCACGCGTCAATGCGCCAATCTTACGTGGAACCAAGTGTTTCTCGCCGTTGACCGCTTGAGCCGAAACGGCGAGATCACGCTCGTGCCGAGGGGCCGAGGCATGTATGTATTGACCGTCCCGTACCGGCAAGGTGGCCCGCCTGATCGACACTCACTCCCATCTTAATCACAAGGAGGTTATTTTATGGCTGCGTTAACTCGTTGGGAACCGATGTCACGATGGAATCCGTTCAAAGATTTGGAGGATATGGAGCAGCGCCTCTCGACCTATTTAGGTCGCCCCGCTGTTCGAACCGAGGCAGGGAAGGAAGCCATGACCGTCGCCGAATGGTCGCCGCTCGTCGACATTACCGAGGACGACAAGGAATATCTCATCAAGGCGGATCTGCCGGAAGTGAAGAAAGAAGACGTCAAATTGATGGTCCAGGACGACGTGATGAGCATCTCCGGCGAACGGAAGTATGAGAAAGAGGAAAAAGGGAAGAAATACCACCGTGTCGAGCGGGCATACGGAAGCTTTATGCGGAGCTTCACGTTGCCGGAAGATGCCGACGGCAGCAAGGTCAGCGCGGAATACAAAGACGGCGTGTTGAGAGTACGCCTGCCCAAGTCGGAGAAGGCGAAGCCGAAATCGATCGAGGTGAAGGTATCCTGAGAGCGACCGAAGAGGCTGCGGAACACTATGCGGGCAGCTCCGCGGTAGCATGCACGGCAGGGAAGAAACAAGGAGTCTCAGTGGGTTTCAGGAACCGTGAAGAAGCGGGCCGTCAGCTTGCGGCTGAGTTGTTGCAGTTTCGGAACGACCCTCGGGGTCTCATTCTGGCCCTTCCCCGAGGCGGAGTGGTCGTGGGCTACCAACTCAGCCTCGCCCTCCATCTCCCTCTTGACGTGTTTATTACGCGCAAGATCGGCGCGCCGGGCAATCTCGAGTATGCGATTGGGGCGGTGGCCGAGACGGGATCGCGCTACATGAATCAAGAGGTGGTCAGCGCCTTTGGCTTATCCCGGTTTGAGCTGGACCGGATGATTCATGTCCAGGAGCAAGAGATCGCCAAGCGCAAGGACCTGTACCGGCAGGGACGGTCGCTCCCGCAACTGACTGGCCGCACCGTGCTTTTGGTAGACGACGGCATAGCCACAGGCTCGACATTCCTGGCCTCGTCGCTTGCCATTCGAAGTTTGCAGCCTCACCGTCTGGTGGGAGTGATTCCGGTCGGACCACCATCGACTATCCGTGAGGTCCGAGCGCATGTGGACGAGTTGGTGGTGCTCATGACGCCGGATCCGTTCGAGGCTGTGGGGAATTTTTTCGTGGACTTCACGCAAGTCGAAGATGCCGACGTACTGAAATACTTGAATCTGGCCGAGGAGGCGATGCTCGAACGCACGCCCTCCTCGCCAGCCTCGTAAGACGTCTTGTCAGCCACAGAGGAGCACCGGAACATGTCCACACATTCCAAGATCCCGTCAGGGTTGGGAGCTCGTAGAGATCAAACGTATCAAGAGTACGAACACGACACCTATAAACCGCAAGGGAAACTCAAGGAGCCCACTGTCTGTCCAACCTGCGGGGCAGTCTTCCACAAAGGGCGGTGGACCTGGGAAGCGAAACCCTCAGGTGCGCACGAGACTCTCTGTCCGGCCTGTCGCCGAATCCACGATACATACCCCAAGGGCCTCGTCACGATTAGAGGGACCTTCAAGGATATCCAGCACGAGCAGTTGATCGGTGTCGTCAAAAACACGGAGGAGAAGGAGAAAAAGGAACACCCGCTCTCTCGGATCATGGCGATTGAATCACAACCTGAGGGCCTGATCATTTCGACGACCGATACCCATCTGCCCCGGCGAATCGGCGAGGAGCTGAAACATGCCTACCACGGGGAGCTGGAATTGCATTACGACCAGGATGAACAATTCGTACGGGTCACCTGGACCCGCTGAACCCTGGTTTCAATTTGACGCTTGAGAGTGGCGTCTGGCGTGAGGAAATGCTGGCGAAACGCCGTGGGTCCTGCCGTTCGGCACGGCACCCCATCCGCTATTCTGAATGGGAGACAGCCATGAGAATCGTAGCCGGCGTGGATTGGTCGGACGACGCCTTTGCCGCCGTGGAACAGATCGGGTTGCTCTACCGCCCGGACGACGTCGTGCTCGTACATGGCATAGATCTGGGCATGCTCCAGTCTCCTATCGTGGCCGGGGCGGTCAATCTGCAAGGCTACGACGAGTTCCGCCAGGCCTTGATAGATGCCGGTCACCAGGCCGTTGAACGATGCCGCACCCTGCTGCCGCCTGACATCCCCTCTGTCCGAACAATGTGCGAAGTCCAACACCCTGCTGCCTTCATCCTTGACAGCGCCGCCGCGGTCAAGGCCGATCTCATCGCAATCGGCACGCACGATCACAGCCGGGTGACGGAAGTGTTCGCCGGCAGCGTGTCCCACCGTATCCTGCTGCATGCCACAGTGCCGACCTTGATCGTGAAAGGAAAAGCTCGCCCCATCGCCAGCGTCCTCATGGCCGTGGAAGGCCCAGAGGATGCGAACCGTCTGCGCACGTGGCTGACGACGCAGCCCTTCAAAAACCCTGTCACCGTCACCATTCTCTCGGTCGTCCCTTCGCTCCACATGGTCGACCCACATGTCATGGTTGGACTCGAAGGCTGGTCCGAGCAAAGTAAGCGGCATGCTGAACAGGTCGTGAACGACACGGCCCAGGCGTTGGCAAGCCCGCATTTCAGAGTGTCTACCATGGTCCGCACGGGTGATCCCGTGACGACTGTGTGCGAAGTGGCAACCAGCTACGACCTCCTGGTAGTCGGCTCCCATGGACGGAAGGGGATCAATCGTTTCTTGCTGGGCAGCGTGTCCCATGGGATCGTGCATCGAGCCGGCCGCTCCGTGCTTGTGGTGCGCTGATCGCCAGATACGCTTGGGATCGACCGTCCTGAACAGTCCCTCGAGGCTTGCCGATCAAGGCAGCGTCTTCAGCCAGGCCTGGATATCGGTCATCTGTTGCTCCGTCAAGGCGTCTTTTAACGGCGGCATCATGTGTCGCCCTTCGGACAGGATCTTCCAGAATGCCTGCTCGTTCCACAGCACTAGATTGCCTGCCAATCGAGGGCCGATACCTCCTGTTGCTCCTGGCCCATGACAGACGACACAACTGGCGTTGCAGAGATCCTCACCACGTTTCTTGTCCCTTGTGGGATGCATCGGAACCGTCCCGCTCGAACTATTTTTATCGCCGCCCTGTTCTCCAGCATCGTTCGCCCGAGCGAGATTGGTCGTCCACGTTGATGGTAGGCCCTAGGAACAACACAGAAAGGGTAAAGCGGATCAACAAGTTTTGTATCGGCATGGCTCTATTTCCCTCTTCATCACGGAAGCACTGCGTCATTTGCGTTTCACAGAGCCTTCATTCCTGAGGAGGGCCAGATAAGCCAATGTGTCGGTGAGGTCCTGATCCGTCATGGTCGTATCTGGAAACATGCCTGTGCCGGGGTGTCCCTCCCGGACTGCATGCGCGCGTTGCTTATCGGACGTTAGAGACAAAGCCTTCGGATTTCTCAGATCGATCGGAGGCGGATTGAGCTGAGCGATAAGCGCAGCGGTGTCGGCTGCGAGTTGAGGTCTTTGGTCCTTGTTCCCATCAGTGCCATGGCAGTAATGACACACTCCCTTCCCGTTGAAGACTGTTCGGCCGCGTTTCGCATCGCCTGCCGCCTTTGTGCTTTTGGGCGCCGGTGGGGCTTCGGCCCAGGCATTCATCTCAGACTCAATCGCCAGCCAGCCCACTGACAGGAGACCGACAAAAGAGAGTCCTCTGAGAAACTTACGGGCCAGGTCAGTCATCACATCACCCCCCCAATCGATCCCTGTCAGTGCTGCCCGCAACAGTGCTTGTACCGCTCTTCCGGGATGATCTCCATATTTTGAAAGATGGTTTCGCGATCTTCCGGACCGGCCACCTGATCGATGGCGGGATAGAGTGCCCGCTCTTCTCTCCTGTTGTGGGAACCGAGTATATCCAACAGCGCCTGTTCCTCCTGGTCACTGTCGGGATTCTGCGCTGCCACTTTGCCATGAATGGCCTCGAGCAGCTGTCCGATCTGGCGATGTTCGTTACGCATGACGGGCGTCGGCCCGCTATCGGACATGCCGGTTTTGTTCTCCCACAATGGAAACAACAGATCTTCTTCCCAGACGATATGACGCTGCAAGCTTGACTTGAATGCTTTGAACGCTTCTGTAGCCTTGGGAAAGTCAGACCGTTTCAACTGCTGAAAGGTCTTGAACAACTCATCCAGCCGATCATGGTCCTGTTCAAAGAATGCACTGACCGTCTTCTGTGCACTCATGATGCCTCCAATCCATTATGAACGCTCCTTGACTTTGTACTCCAAATGGCAGGCCACACAGGCCTTCAACACATTATTGAACTGCGGGAGGATCTGTTTCATATCTTTGGAGGGAATGATGCGCGCCAATTCCTCCGCCGCTTCGTGGTGCGCCATGGCCAAGTCGTGGTAGGCGGGTGGAAAATTCTCCGGCTGCTGACTCGCCATCGCCTGCCGATGCATGAAGAATCCCAGATGCGATTCGGTCAGGCCCTTTGCCAACTCAAAATCTTCCTCGACCAACGCATTCACAATCGCCTGGATCGTTTCCAGATGTTGCAACATCACCGCGCGATGCTCTTTCCCTGCCGATGCCGACAACGGAAGGGGATGCCTGGTATCGGACGTGAGAGAGGGAATAGACCCCTGTTCACTGTGATGGTGGATGCCTCCTGTACAGCCCACTGACAATACAAGGCAAAGGGTGCCAGGCACGACTCTCCCGATTAGGGCCGGGTTCCAGCTATATAATAATGGAGACATGAACGTCGCGTACCGATGAAGAGTTGGGTTGGGATCGCAATTCTGATCGTACCCCCTGCGCGAGAACAAGCACGCTCCACCTCTCAATGGTGGTGTTGATGAAGGTCATGATCATGGCTTTCAACCGATTTCTTTCCCGCCTTGACAGTCTTCGGCTTCAGCGGGGTAAATCGCGCGCCATACGCATCCTGTTCCGGCAACTTGACGAACACCACAATCACTGTCTCGGGGCTGACCTGAAACTCGCCATTACCCGTCAGCATATTCTGTTGTGACGGCTCCAGCTTGACGGTGATTTTGCTCCCAGCTTTACCCTGCTGAATAGTTGCCTTACCCTCCCCACCGTCGGTATGAATCTCTTTCCATGCGTGATCGGTGATGTGCAGTACCAGCTCTCCATCCTTTGCGACAAGCTCCAGATGATAGGGACCTGCTGCACGTACTTGCCCGCCATGGGGCGACGGCATCGCATCCAGAGATTCATCGGTATGGGCCCAAACAGGCTGCAAAAAAATCAGGGGAGCAGCAAGCACAGCGGCAATAATCGATGCATTCATTTTTCCTCCTCAGAATACGAATCGGAATGGTAGAGAGATTTTCCAAGACATCATACGCCTCTCCCAATCAGGTACAGAGATTAACACCGATAGCCCAGCTTTTCAGCTGTTCCTATGCACGCTCAGTGATTGTCTCAGCTACAACACTCATCCATAAGAGGAAGAGGGGAAGCCCGCACCTGGGGTACTCCGGGCCTTAGGGAAAAAGTGGGCTGGCGCACAAGACAATAACCCGCCATGCGCGTGAAGTATGCATCACTGTAGAACCAGTGAAGCAGTAGATGAATCGTTATTGAGTTGAGTCGGGCCTAGGAGCAGCCTTCATCGATGCAACCGCCCGGCTACCGTCTGCCCATGCCATCCATACCGCCCATGCCGCCGCCTGATCCCATCATGGGTCCCATACCTTCTCCGTGTCCCATCATGCCGGGCCCATGCTCACCGCTGAACGTATGTATGTATTGGATGACGCTCCAGATTTCCGTATCGGTTAGTTGCCCGCCAAATCCCACCATGCCGGTACCGGCGGATCCGTTCTTGATCACCCAGAAGACTTCGCCTTCCGTGCGATGACGCCAGAATCCGTGGTGCTGGAAATTACGGGGCGATGGGTTGAGCTGGGCGGCCAACGGTCCATTGCCTCCCCCGTCTTTCCCATGACAGTTGAAGCAGGCCCCCTTCCCGTTATAGAGCGCTTTGCCTTGCTCGACGATCTCCCGGGAACTTGGCAACGGGCTCGTGAGTGCCCGCGCTTCGGCCAGCTTGTCGGCCGGCACCAACTGCTGCATCATGTGCCGTTCGGCAGCCACGGCGGGGATAGCAAGAGAAATCACTGCGACGATCAACGGGAATATATTCGCCTTCATCGCCTCGCTCCTTTAACCGTCTGTTGCAAATAGCCGAGCCAGCGGCACAGACGGTGTCACACACCGGACCCGCGTCAGTCCCGCTCGCATTGACACACCCTACGGGGCACTATTGGTTTCGATATCGACTCCAAGGCCAATCCAGGCCCGCAACAGATCGTGTCGCGTGATTGAATAGGCCACCGTGCCGTTTATCTTGCCCGGCAGGTTGAGCAGTCGTTTCTCTTCCATAATCTTCACGACCTCGTCGATGCTGGTGTCCTCCGTGACCGAGATACGGTCCTTGGCCATGACATCACCTGCCGTCAACCGGTTCAAATCCTTCTTCGCCTCGAGCGCGCGAAGAATGTCGAACTCGCTGACGAACCCGATGAATTCTCCCTGTTCGTCCACCACCGACGCTCCCTGCGTGTGTGTGGACAATAACTCGACGGCCACTCACATCGCGTTCTGGGTTCGTTGAAATACAAGGTCGTTCTTGCATGAATTTGTCCGACAGTCTTGACCCCCCCGACAGGAACACCCGGTCTCGCCAGCCTCGCCATAACACCGTCCTCCATAGTGTTGAATGGCTACAATTGTTCGCCTGATCAAGCAGCGCGGCAGCTGAAACCCTCACATCTCACGCCGGCGGATCGCGATGAATCGCATCCTTGGTCTCAGAATCTCCTCCATTGGGTATGAGACAGCCGCTTCGTTATGGATTCGTCGATCGCATACATTCCTGTACTTCCTCGTTGATTCATATCCGAGGTGTCCGGTAGTTCAGTAGTCGCGTTTCACAACTCATAGGTGTGAATCAGCAACCTCTGTGCCAATCAGAGGATACGCGCAGTGCCGGATAGGGCAGTATTAACAGCGGGTTCGGCAACAGAGAAATCAATTTTTGTTCGTTGTGCCGACAGAGTGGGGAGTCTTGCAACGATAGAGGTGGGGAACTGAGGCGAAATGCAACGATGAAAGAATCCGGGAATAAGCATCGGCCATAGAGACCACTTACGGTTGACCGAAGGACCGTACGTATCGCAGCACCTGCCAGGCTTCTTCTTCCGTCAGCACGAGCGGAACGAAAGAAGCCATCGCCGTGCCCTTGCTGCCGTTCTTTAAAATCCAGAAGAGTTCTCCATCAGTTCGAGCAGCCTGCCAGTCCTTGTCGGTGAAGTTTCTTGGCAAGGGACCTTTCAGAATGCCTGGCTCAATATCTGCCCCCAGTCCTTTGCCGTCTTTCCCATGACAGGTCATACAGAAGGCTTTCCCATGGAAAAGCCTCTTTCCCTTCTCAATAGTTTCCTCGGTAGCCGGAAGCAGATTCGTCCACGTTCTGACTTCCTCGAGTTGGTCGATCGGCACTCGTGGTTTGAGGACGGCTTCATCGGCCCCAAAGGCCGGGGTCCCCCACGAGCCAAGCGATGCCGCCACACACGCTGTGAACAGGAGATACAGACGCATCGCTCGTCCTCTCATTTCATTGCGCAATCCCTCACGAAGATACATCGATAACAGGAACCAGCCCGGCCCACAAGGACCGAGGCTGGCCCCTCTATTCATCCTATTTGTTGTCAGAATACCCAGTGAACTTGTGTCCGAGGGACTGCGGGAAACTCACGGTGCCGTCCGGGAATTCCTGCCCATGTTGCCACAAGTGATAAATCACGCCGTCTGTTCCCGCGGCGACTTCTGCCACCTTGGCGGCCTGGTCATCCGGCATATCGAGGATCTGGACGCGGCCTGTCGCAATTTCTACTTTATGATCGTGGAAATGCCGGTGCCACTGAATGGCCGGGAGCTTTCGCGTCAGGTCTTTGGCGACAAAATACTCGACTCCCACCAAGGGCGCCTTCGGATCAGTCGATTCAAACAGCAAGCACTGAAGTATCTTGTCGGATATTCCCTTGCAGTAATGATGGAACGGGCCGCCCGCCGTGCCGTCCGCCATCATGTGTGGGGCCTGCACATGGATCTCGTACCCTACGGCAGGGCTTGTAGGCTCACCACTCACTGCCTTTTGGGGTGCAACCCCGCTACATCCGACGGCAGCAATCGCGACAATGGCTAGTAGTCCGTTTCTCATCACAGTATCCCTCCTTGGTTTGGTAAGCCTTCGCCCGGTTCATCCAGGCCGAGAATACACTTCGCATTCGACTGACTGAGTGCGTGACGGCTCACTGACTCCTTGATGATCACCCCTCACGGCCTCCTCGGTCCTTCGAACTCACCGTTCATCGGCGGATCACGAAGATTCGCCTCTTTGTCTCAGAATCGTGCTTACACGGGGTTTGAGACAGCCGATTCATTTTGGATTCGTCGCTCGTTTATATTTCTGGCCTAGCTCTCTTGCCAGCGCCTGTTACAAATCCAGCTCCACCATCTTACGGTGGAATCGGGCGATCACATTGGGGTCCGGCGCCAGGCGGATCGGGGCTTCCTCCTTGCCGCTGTACGGCAACAGGTTCAGCACATGCCGGAGACTTTCCAATCGCGCCGCCTGCTTGTCGTTGGCCTTGACGATAATCCAGGGGCTGAATGTCGTGTGCGTCTTGCTGAACATTTCTTCCTTGTAGCGGGTGTAGGAGTCCCACAGTTCTTGCGCCTTCTCATCAACCGGGCTCAACTTCCATTGCTTGAGCGGATTCTCCCGGCGCGCTTCGAATCGCTTCGCCTGCTCCTCCTTCGAGATCGAGAACCAAAACTTGATGATCGTCACACCATCTTCGTAGAGCATATGCTCGAATTCAGGAACCTGCTGCAGAAACCGCTGATGTTCCTTTTTAGTGCAGAATCCCATCACCGGTTCGACCACCGCTCGGTTGTACCAACTACGGTCGAAGAAGACGATCTCTCCCTTGTTGGGCAGCTGGCGAATATACCGCTGAAAGTACCACTGCCCCCGTTCTTCATCCGACGGTTTGGGCAGCGCCACCACCCGCATGGCCCGAGGATTCAGATGCTCGGTGAACCGGCGAATCGTGCCGCCCTTTCCGGCTGCATCGCGCCCTTCGACTAGAATCGCAATCCGTTCTCCTTTGCTCTGAACCCACCGTTGAAGCCTGACGAGTTCAACTTGCAATTGCCGCAGCTCTTGTTCGTACAACAGCGTCTTGAGCACGTCTTCGATATCGATGGCTTTGTTCTCGAGCAGCTGAATGAGCCCTTTCCTCGTATTGACCCGCCGGAGGTCATCGTCGGTCAAGGCCCGGCCCAATTCGCCGATACGTCCCAGCGTTTGTCCGACAGATCCACTGACCGGCAATCGATAGCCGTCGCCTTCCCGAGGCACCATCGTTGGAATGGTCTCCAGCTCATTGACATTGAGACGCCCCGCCCGTCCCGCGTGCTCATCGATGTCCATTTCATCCCGCCGACTCGCTCGGCCTTTTGACTTCCCCGTCGATTCGCCATCAGCTGCCATACAGACCTTCCTTCCTTCGATGCGGGATCAGAATGCCACGTTGCGGTCACGTTCGGCGACGGCCTTAATGTAATCCGGCATGCCCTTGATGGTCGCGCCTGCGACGAGATCCCCAGCGCCAATCTGCCGCGCCACGGCGCAGGCCCCGCAGACCCAGATGGGAATATTCGCGGCTTGCACGGCTGCCAGCAGATCTTTCAGCGGCGTCAGATTCACTCCCGTCACGTGATCCGCGGTCCCCTTGCGCCCGAGTGTCACGGATTCATTCCAGAGCCAAAGTACGACCTCGTGTCCTTGTTCCTTCGCGACCTTCGCCGCCATGAACGGCAGAGTCGCCATCGTGGGATCATCCGTGCCCCGGCTGCCGGAAATAATAAATGTCGCCATGGTATCAGCTCCTCCGTTCTTCATGCCGTTATTGTTTGAGTGATGATAACGTCTCGATGGAAGGCACGAAGAATGTCGCGCCGGTGACGGCTCGGCTGAATTCCATGAGGCGATCGTGCAGCCCGTCGCCAGTCGTCCCCATCATCCGGGCCAGCATCACATCGAAGACATCGAGGGACTTCGTGTAGGCGGCGAAGTAGAGCCCCGCTTCGCGGACCGTCCCCCAGGGGTAGCTCTGTCGAAGAATCTGCAACTCCGCGCCATCGCGCTCGATCACGACACGGCTGATGTGAGATGTGAGGCTTTTTCGTTTTTGACAATTCGACGCTTCCCCGCTTCGTCCTTCCGATGATCAGTTCCTGCTCTCGGTCATCCAACCTGCGCCATCGTTCAAGATCATAAACATATCGCTGAACCGCAACATAACTACCACCCGAAAAGGGTCGGTCCTCTTCCCCAATCAAGGCGGCAGCGGCCCTGGCCTTTCCCTTGGGGTTCTCGGTTCCGTCGATGAATCCGGTCAAGTCCCGTGAACCCAGATACAGGAACCCGTGGAATCTCCTCAGTCATCGTCGCCAACGGCTGCAGCCGCCGTGCGAGTCCCATTGCGAGATCCAGATTCAGGTCATGACGACCGGAGGTAATCTGCAGAAATAGATCCCCTCCCGTTGCCGGTGCGACTCGCCCATTTGCTGTGACGGCCCGAAACTGCCGGAGTCCGGCAGGACGGGTCGCCGGTGAGAGCCGGTCCCAGAGTTCGGAACCGCTGCCAAGGGTACACTGGAGCCTGGCCGTCTTCTCCTTCTTCGCCAGAGCCCGCGCTGATGAAAGACTATCCCGTATTGCCCTGCTCAGAACGGAGCGCTCTGCGCCGCCGGCAGCCGTGAACGTCAAAATACGCATGCGGCCCTCCTGCGGGAAGCACCCCCGGTTGCGGTGTCGGCATTGTTCAGTCCTTTCCGATTGATCCCTCGTCAATCGCAGATGCAAAACGGATGGGGTTGTTCTGGTTCACCTGGTCTATTTGGTCTGTCTGGTTCAACCAAATAAACGAGACAAACCAAACAAACCAGATCAACTAGTCTGGCCTCGCCCTTCACGCGCTACTTCGCCAGCGATCGGACGTAGTAAATCACCTGCCACACCTGTTCATCCGGCAATCCGACAAACGGCATCATCCCCGTTCCCGGCGAACCATTCTTGATGATCCAGAACAGTTGACCATCGGGAATGTCTTTCATCATCGACCCGCATGTAAAGTTGCGCGGCGACGGGACCAAGGCTGCCCCCATAACTCCCTTCCCGTCACCCTGTTCTCCGTGGCACATCGCACAAGCAACAGGTTGGGCTGTCTTCAAGTAGAGTGTCTTCCCTGCCTGAATCGCTTCAGCTGAAACAGGAAGCGGATTCGTCTTGGCCAAGAATTCATCCGGCGCCTTTGCCGTCTTGCGCGGTTGCACGCAGACTCCGCCCGGAGCAGTCGCCATGTCCGGCACCCCTTTAAACGTCACTTTCAAGTAGGCCATCACATCCGCCACACCCTGCTGACCAATCGTCAGATTCCAATAGGGCATGTTCGGCGATTTGCCTATCGCCACCCCGCCATGATTGATGACGTTGTAGAGATATTCCGCCGGGAGATTTTCAAATGGAATGTTGGCATGAATCGCCGGCTTGGGTTCAAGACCGGAGGCTGCCGGGCCATCCCCCTTACCCGTCGCTCCGTGGCATTGCGAGCAATACTCTTTGTAAATCACTTTTCCACGATCCACGCTGGCCGTCCCGAACTCAGGACTCGTCCACGGCTCGTAGTAGTTGAAGTCCTTCACCCCCTGCACCATTAAAAATCCTATCACCGCGCGGAGCTGTGGCTCCGTCGCGTCTGCTAGAAATTCACCGCTATGCGGTGTGAAGTCTTGTGGATTTTGTCCGAAACGGAAAAGCCAATCCTTGTCGTACCGCTGCCCGGCTGCAACGAGTGATGCGCTCTGCGGACCGCCAATGAGCTTGCCGTTTTCTTCGATGACGTGACAGCCGAGGCAGGCGTGCGCCTTGTACGCCATACCGCCGAACGTAGCTTCGAACTTCGTCACCTTCGACAGATCGAACGCGCCGACCTTCACGCGCGGATCCTTGTTGTGCTCAGCAAAATAGTCGGCGATGGCGTCGGCCTCCGACTCGGTGACCATCGGGTGCTTGGACGGAACCTCGGTCAGGTCCCATCGATAGCCCTTGGCATACAATGGCCCTTCTTTGCCCGTCAGCCATCGGATCAACCAGGATCGCTGATACTTGCTGCCGGCCCACATGAGATCGGGCGCCTTGAGATTGAAACGAGAGTCAGGCTTGCCTTCCAACCGGTGGCATTGCACGCAGGTCTGCTGAACGATGTCCTTTGCGGGCGACTGATCGCTCGCGAACAACAGAGGAGGGGACGACATCAGCCCCGCCAGCGCAAGTATTGCGCTTCCAATGACCACCCGCCATTTCACATTCATGCCGCCACTCCTTTCACGATGGTTTCTCTCCGTGATGGGGATTGAGTTCGATCGCCACGCCGGCAGGCGCCGCAAGGGATTGATGCACGGTGCAGCCATGCGCCACTTTAAGGAGCCGCTCGCTGTGTTCCGCCGTGATGCGATGCGGCAAGTGAATCGCCAGCATGATCTGACCCACCCGATGCGGCTGTTCCGCCATAGTCCAGTCCGCCTCGACGCTCAACCCTTTGCTCGAGATCTGATGGCGGTCGCAGTAGCGGCCCACGAAATACCCGACACAACTGGCCAGTGAACCGACGAAGAGTTCGACAGGACTCATGCCGGCATCCTGTCCCCCATCCTCGACCGGCTGATCGGTGACGACCCGGTGCTTGCCACTCGTGATGTCGTACCGAGTTCCGCCACGGTAGGCCACGGTGAGCTTCATCGCACACCTCCCGGTTCGGGCAATCGCGTCGCAAGCCAGATGCAGGCGATCCCCAGCGGCGCCGCGATCCAGATGCCGTGAATCCCGAGTAGGTCCGGAACCGTCACCGATCCATATCGACCGACAGCCAGCAGATGCTCTTCAATCTCAGGGAACAAGAAGGCAAACGCGAAAGCGCCCCCTAA
The DNA here is from genome assembly GCA_041748925.1 of Nitrospiraceae bacterium. Lineage (GTDB taxonomy): Bacteria > Nitrospirota > Nitrospiria > Nitrospirales > Nitrospiraceae > Palsa-1315. Next base: position 89,333 of record JBGTCI010000047.1, read on the forward strand.
TCCACCCATCACGGTCACCCAGGCATCCGGCTTCCCTTCCGCACAGGCTGCGAGTGCCGTACCGGGACAGTATCCCGATATCGCAAATCCCACACCGAATATCACCCCGGCGACCACGATCCCGAGGAGATACAGTTCTTTCACCTTCATATTGGCAAGACCGAACAGATCCAAGAGGTGCACACCCACGAGCCCGACACCGATGGCCGTCAGGATCAGCTTCATGATCGTCAGATCTTTTAGCCGAAGCGCGTTGACGATCTTGGTATGACTCGACGCGCCGGAAAGCTGAAGCAAGGCCCCAAAGGCCGCCCCGAGCACCAACCCCAGCCCGAGCGTCAGCATCGCGACCCTCCGTCACCATAGAGCAGGCGCGCTGTGACAATCCCGCTGATGAAGAGCGCCGCCGAGAAGAAAAAGGAGCTGATGGCCAATTGCGAAATTCCGCTGATCATGTGCCCGGAGGTGCAGCCGCCGCCGAAACGGGCGCCGAAGAGGAGGAGAAATCCGCCGACGAAGGACCAGACCAGGCGATTTCCAGGATTCGACCCAAACCGTCTGCTCCATTCGACCGGCACGACTCTGGTTGTGAAACGAGCGGTGGCCAGCGCTGCCATCAACGCTCCCAACGGAATGCCCAGCACAAAGAAAAATTCGTAGGTCGCCAGCGTCCACCCTTGCGCGGTTTTGGCCAGATAGGGACTCCTCGATGCCACGTCCGGGAGCATACTGTGTAGGAGCACTCCGTCCAACACGACATACTGCGTCGACACCCCGATGGGTTGAACCAATCCGACGGCAACGATCAATACGAGACCGATTCCGAGCCCGCCGGCCCACCATGCAAGCACCGGGTTCGTATTCTCACGACACGTTCCCTGAGGATCTGAGGTAGCGTTCTTCATTTCGGCATCACGGTTTGATATAGACCCAGCCTTCTTCTTGTAGTTCCATCAGGCGAACCATGGCGGGAACCGTTCGATCCACCTGCTCAACCAGATCGCGCGTGGTGAGATTCATCGCCTTCATCGTATTGGAACAGGCGGTGAACTCCACCTCATAGGTCGCCTTCAGTTGGGCCAGTTCGGTCGTCAAGGTCGACTCTTTTTTCGTCAACAGCATCAGCCCGGCCCCATGCACGACCAATTCCACACGCAAGTGTTCATGGCCCACTTCCTGATAAAGGTGACGGATATTATTCAACGCTCCTCGTTGCACCTTCTCATCGCCTGAATTGAGATGCATGACCACTCGATGCGGATCCTGAAATGTCTCGGCCGCTCCACTGAGCCCCACGGCACACACGCCGAGTGTGCCGGCCAGAATCGTGACGAGCATCGCGTTCAGCTTGACGATCACGGTCTGTGTCGTATCCTTTCAACGAATACGTTCAGTATGGGGAATCGGAAGGCTTACCGCCTTTGGGCCAGTCATTCGTCTTGCCGGGAAAATCCGGCCTGGGTTGGGCATTGATATGTGCGGCAACATCGTACGCGTCATCGTCAGACAGGCTCCAACCCCAGCTACGCGGCATATTCGATTTGATGAAGGCGGCGGCCACACTCACCCGTGCCATACCTGCGGCAATGTTATAGGACTGCGGTCCCCAGACCGGCGGCGCCGCCATCGTCCCCTGGCCGTCTAAGCCGTGACAGAAGGCACATTTATTTGCAAAGACCTGCTTCCCATTGGCAGGATCGAGAGATCGCCGTGATTCAATGCGCTGGAGGCCGCGCCAGGGTAACGTCGCACCGTTCGGTACTCCGCGCGAGAGCCAGGTGATATAGGCCACGACGGCCTGCAGCTTGGAGCTGTCCGGCGGAAGCGCTCGTCCATTGAGGCTCCGCTCAAAACATTCGTTCACACGATCGGCGAGTGTATTCACCCTCGCGCTGCGGGGACGGTACTCGGGATAGATTGCAGCCAAGCCGACGAACGACGCGGCGTTCGGATTGAGTCCGCCGTCGAGATGACAGTTGGTACAGTTGAGGCGATTGCCGACGTAGGGTTTGGCGAATTCCTGCGTATTGACGACAATCAGATAGCCAAGCCGGATCTGTTCGCCCAGTTGACTGCCTGGGATAGTATCCGGGGAGGGTGGAGCGAATTCCATCTCTGCGCTGCCGGTTTGGCCTGCCCCCCGAAGCTCATCGGTCTTGACCAGGGCACTCTCGCCTGAACAGCTTACGAGCATCGTCATCCCGAGAATAGCCGACAACAGCCATATCATACCCCTCACTTGTGCCAAGAGCGTGCCACTAACATGGACAACCTGCCTATCATTTCGCCTGATAAATCACACGATTGGTCGTCAGACTTTGATCCCCTGGAGCGAAAAGCCACAGCACCGAGCCTGCAATTGTTGCGGGAAGCCACAGAATCTACGCGAGTGGCAAGGGGGTCGCCAACCCGGCCTTCGTAGCCATTTCGGCTACGAAGGCCGGGAGCTGAGGAATATTCGACGAGAGAGAAAATTACAGATTGGATCAAGTAGGCACCCCTAGAGGCCAGCTCATTGGACAAGACCTGCTCATCCTCTTTCGCATACAGCAGGAAAACGATTTTGGTGCCGAGAACTCCAACAGCCTGCATATTTGAGCGAATATCTTCGCAGAACAACTGAGCAAGACTGGTAATCGTTCATTCCTTCACAATCACACCACACGCGATGCGGGGCCCGCCCGGCGCATCTTTTGTCGTCGGGTCCGGCAGATACTTATCGTCAAACTCATGGATAATGAAGGCGCTCCCGTCCTGATCAAAGAGAGTGTTCAGCCCCTCGGACAAGGTCACCCGGCTCGTGATCGTATACAGCGACCCTGTCCGGTCGTCGTTCACTGACAGGCTCTGAAGATCGCCGAGATGGTAGGGATGGTTCCCTAATCCCGGTGTGACGTTCGCCTCCGGATTGATTGCCGCATCCACATTCCCATCATAGTGACCTTTGGCCTCGGAGAAGGGCTCGCAGTTGCCGACCTCGTGAATGTGGATCGCATGGCGTCCCGGCGTCAACTTGCTTTCCGGCGTGCCAGTGAGCTTCAGCTTGATCTTGACGCGCCCTTCATACTGCTCGTAGAGATGCGCCTCTCCGGCAATGCCGGGACCGGCGATGATTGCCTTCGCGTGCAGTTTCTTCTCCAACTTCCCCGTGTGATAGCCGGCACATCCCGCCAAGAGCGCCATGCTTCCAACGATGACCGTTACGTTGCACAAAGATCGCCTCACATTCATCACGCACCTCCGTTTGTAGCTAATTAGACTGTGTACGTGCCGTCTTGCCGCCACAGGGTCAATCCCCAGTGAGGCATGATCGGCGCTTTTCTGACGCTTTGCGCACCGTAGTACACGACGCTGTACAAATAATCCATCGGCAGCTTCTCAAATGGAATCTTGGCGTGGCCCGACACCTCTCACACTGACTCGGGGCGCCGGTCCAGCGACGATGTACGATCTTTCGACGTGTCACGCTTCATGCACCGGTCGGAAACCCCGCTTGCTTCCACTCCAACATCCCGCCCATCATGACATGGACCTTGGGGAAGCCGGCTTACATGAGTATCTGTGCGGCGGTGTGCGCGCGGCCTCCCGCTTTGCAGACCGTCACGATCTCCCTTTCGCGATGCGGCTCCAGTTCAGCCAGTCGATGGGCCAGTTTGGCAACCGGGATGTTCGTCGCCCCTGTGATGTGGCCGAGTTCTTCTGTCAGTTCGTGAGGATGTCGCACGTCGAGGACAAACAGGCGAGTCCCAGCTTCTAATTCTCGCTTCACCTCTTTCACGAGCATACCTGCGACCTGCTGATCGTTAGCGCCAAGAGCCATGGTTCCTCTCACTTCACAGGCCGGCACATCCACAGGTATCCAGGCGGCCTTGGGATCGCGCGCGCATGCGTAGTTGGCTTTGAGCACGTCTTTCATCCAATCCGCCGGTTCAAGTTTCAATGCTTCCAAATACTCGATGTACGCCTTCTTGGTAAGGGGTTTCAAATTGGGATTGCGGAGTTTCTGATCTTTCACACTTGATGGCTGACGGCCCCGGTACTCGTGGGCCGGATACACAATGAGATGATCGGGCAGGCCGAGCACTCGCTGCATGCTGTCCCAATGCTCGCCTGGATCGCCGCCTGGCAGATCCGTGCGCCCAGCTCCAGCATCATCCAAAAACAGGACGTCTCCGGTCAGAATGCGATCCTCAAGCACTATCGCGATGCTGTCTTTCGTATGCCCCGGCGTGGTCATCACCTTCACCGGGATATTGCCGAGACGACATTCGAACCCATCCGTCAGATGAAAGGTGACGCATCGGGCGGGGGCCTTTTGGTGCATGACGTATTGACAGCCGGCCTCATCCTTGAGGGCGGCGCCGCCTGAGAGATGATCCGCATGGGTATGCGTATCGATCACATGTGTCAGTGTGAGCTTTCGCAGATCCAGCATCTTCAGGTAGTCCTCGACGTGCTCCAGAACCGGATCGACGAGAACAGCCTCTCGACTCTTCTCGTCGCCGATTAGATACGTCCGACAGGCATGAGGATTGAGTTGCTCGAAAAGCATGGCTTTCTCCTTAGCACACACGCCCGGCGTGTGAGACTTCCGACTAAATCTATCAATCTAGACAGCCTGCAAACTGTTCAACAGTGCTCACATTTGAAGGATTCAGAGGATGCTAGCCGTGGAGGACAAATACGCCGGCAATCATCGCGGCGCCCGATTGATCCGCCGAACTGCCAGCACAGGCAGTGAACAAGAGTCCGCATGTCACAACTGCATCTCCTTGTGAGGAGACGTACGACGTGAATCGTGAGACGTTACACGCAACAGGATAGAGATTGGTCTCGATTCATGCCCGCCGCCCCTCTCGCGTTGTGTGCGCCACACGAGTCGGGGAAGATTCATTTTTCCCATTGCGCTTTTCACGTTTCACCCTTCACGTTCCGTTGAGAATCGATACACCTCATGACAAGTCGTGCAACGGGCGGTCATGCTCGACAGCCGTTGCAGAATCTGTTGCGACGTCTCTTTCTGAACGATCGCATCTGCCAGCGCATCCATATCTTGATGGATCGACATGCCCATCTGTTTGAACGGCAGCGGCAGCTTCGCCATAAGCGCCGGGTTCACGTCTACAGCCATCCCCATTCCCGCCGAGCGGGCCGCCTGTTCAATCTGTGTTCGACCTGCCTCCTGATCCTGGCCGGCCAAGCCTGTAACCACACCGTGGACTGCCTTCAGAAGCATCCGCATCTCGCCCAGAATCAAGCCTCGCTCCGCCGGTGCTAGCACGATCTGCATCCGTCCATCTGTGCCCTGCGTCGTCCACCCCTGCGCGAAGAACCATCCAGCCGCCACAATCGTCACGATCCACAGTCCCAACATGATCCGGCAGAGCGTCGATCTCATCGGAGCCCGCTGCCCATGCCGCCGGTTCCTTCGGGAGCCAGCGTTCGCACATAGGCCAGCGCATCCCAAATCTCGTCGTCAGTCAGTGATTCCCTCCAGGCTCCCATTGCCGTATTCGTCTTTCCGTCATGCACGCTCTTAAACAGCCTCGCATCCAACTTCCCTTGAACCGCCTGGGATGTGAGGTCCGCGGCGGGAGGAGTAAACTTCATCTGTCCATCTCCCTTCCCATCGACCCCATGACAACGGATGCAGATCGTTGAATAGATGACTCTGCCGCTGAGCACATCGCGCTCCGGCTGAGACACGTTCAATTCTTTTACACTTGCGCCACCCGCAACCGCCAACAGCGCGATCCCGACAAGTACAACTTTCATCGCATCGCCTCCATAGCCCGCATGACTCAAGCGAGACGGGCGAGACTTGAGGGAACCGCGCGACTGGTGCATCAGGCTGAAGGGTTTGAGTTTCCGACCTCTGGCCTTCGGCCTGCCTCCCTTCAGACTTCGGACTGCCTTGTCCCGCCCCACCCTTCCTTCTAATCTGTGGAAATGCTTTGCGAGCGAGATGCCAGCCAAGTGTGAAACTGTGCGCCGCTAAACCTCCGTCCAAACAATGTGTTAGGGGAAAAAGGCGGGAGGGTCCGACGGCAGATGGCCACAAGTGGCGAGAAAGACCCCGCCGAACATCTGGTCACTGTCGCAAGACGCTACAGAGCAATGGCGCTGCTGGCGGACGTTTTCAGCATCCTGCTAAAGGATGGTCGGGTCCAAGGTCACCTTCGCCTTCATGGAGTTGGAAATCAGACAGTTCGCCTCGGCTCTCCCGATCAACTCCATGGCTTTGGCCGCATCGGCGTTCGCCGGGAGCGTAATGGTGGGCTTCAATGTGATGGCCGTGAACTGAAATTTTCCATCGACCAATTCCAGCTTCCCTTCGGCCACACTCTCATACGAGGTAAAGGCCAGACCTGCTCGCTCCGCAACCGCCAGGAACGTCGTCGTCACACAAACATTGGCGGAGGCGACGAATAAATCCTCCGGCGACCAGATGCCTTCGTGCCCCTTGAACTCCGGAGGTGTCGCAACCTGGATATCCGGCTTCCCGGCACAGGAGATGACTCCCTTGCGTTGCTCCGTCCATTTGACTGCGGTGTGATAGGTGTAGACCTTGCTTCGGACTTCCATCCCGCACCTCCATTTTTCATTCCCTGATTGGCTTCCTTATGTCGTTTCAAGAGCTTTGAGACGTTCCGAAAGACGAAGATTCTCGCTGTAGTCCACCGGGCAATCGATCACGGTCGGTTTTCCACAAGACAGCGCAGCGTTGAGCACCGGGCCCAATTCTGACGGTCCCTCGACACGGTAGCCGGCCGCGCCAAAACTTTGCGCGAGGGCGACGAAGTCCGGGTTACCGAACTCAACACCGGAGGTCCGCCCGAACTTCATCTGCTGTTTCCATCGAATGACCCCGTAGCCGTTGTCCCGCCAGATCAGCACGACGAGTGGAAGTTGCAACCGCACGGCAGTCTCCAGCTCCTGAACATTCATCAGAAACCCGCCGTCCCCGGTCACAGCCACAACGCGCTGTGCAGGATAGAGGAGCTTTGCCGCAATGGCCCCCGGCAGCGCCATGCCCATCGCCGCGAACCCGTTCGAAATGATGCATGTGTTCGGCGCCTCGCAGGGAAACATCCGGGCCATCCATAACTTATGCGCTCCCACGTCGCAGATGACCAGATCGTCCGGCGACAGCGCCTGTCGCAGATCGCGAACGATCTGCTGAGGTCGCAGGGGCCATCCAGGCGGCTGCGCCCACTCCTCCTCATATGCGGTCTGCACCAGCCGGCGGCTCTCTTTCGCCCATGCGAGATCGAACGAAGCCAGATGCTCTCCGATCTGATCGAGTGATAAGGCAATATCGCCCAATACACCGACCTCCATAATATAGTGCGCGTCCACTTCGGACGGCGACACATCCACATGCACGATGTGCTTGTCGCGGTTTGGGTTCCACAAGGACGGAGCGTACTCCACAAAATCATAACCCACCGCCACAACAACGTCGCTCTGCTCCATCACCACAGTTGGATAATCTCGCATCTGCAATCCAATCGTATACAGAGATACCGGATCGCTGTCCGGGACGACACCCTTGCTCATGAACGTGTGGACAACCGGTATATTCGCCTGTCGCGCAAACCGTCGGACTGCCTCATGCGCCTGTCCCCGGATCACCCCGTTGCCGACCAAGAGGATCGGCCGACGTGCCTGAGCCAAAACCTCGACAGCCCGGTTGACCTGGCGCGCCAGCGGCTCCGGCAAGACCGGCGCCTGCACGAGCAGCGGCCTATCCATTTCACGATCGCTCACCGTTTCCGCGGCAACATCCTCCGGCAGCTCCAGATGAGTCGAGCCGGGTTTTTCAGTCTGCGAGACCTTGAATGCTTTACGTACCGTCTCGGCAATGGTCCGAGGGTGAAAGATCTCGGCGTTCCATTTCGTAACCGGCTTGAACATGGAAAGAACGTCGATGAACTGATGCGATTCTTTGTGCTTCCGATCCAGCGAGGCTTGTCCCGTGATCGCAACGAGAGGCGCGCGATCCAGGTACGCGTCTGCCACGCCGGTAAGCGAATTGGTCGCGCCGGGTCCCAGAGTGGAGAAACAGACCCCGGCCTTTCCCGTCAGCCGCCCATGAACATCGGCCATGAAGGCAGCCCCTTGCTCGTGTCGAACGGCAACAAACTGGATCTGCGAATCCACGAGCGAGTTCAAGACGTCCAGCGTCTCCTCTCCGGGCACGCCGAAGATCCATTGCACGCCTTCATTTTCCAGACACCGCAGCAATAGCTCAGATCCTTTCATGGCGATCTCCTCTCTCTGGTTCATCTGGTTTATTTGGTTTGTCTCGTTTGTTTAGTTGCACCAGACGAACCGAATAAACCAAGGAAACCAGATGAACCAGAAAAACCCCCTTCAAAAGAACAGGCGCCGAATAAATATTGTCTTCGCCACCTCAGTCGCAGCGCCATAGAGGACAACACGGGTGTTGTCGACATCGGGGAGAAACACCACGTGTGACCGAGTCATGTAAGTCTTTGCGCCGGGTCATAGGTTTCAGCCGCCAGAATGACCGCCCCGCGTATTATTGTGTTGCGTCCCATTTCCAGTCCCGAATATCCGGCTGATCATCCCCGTACTTGGCAATATACGATTTGTGCTCCGCTCGTTTGTCCTGCATCGCCTGTCTGGTACAAATGGAACCGGTCGAGGTCGTTCAACTTCCCACCGAGGCGGAGGGTCAGCTTTGCCGCAGGCCCGATTTTTTGAACTGACCCCTCATGGCAGATGTTCGGTCGTCGATTGTCTGCCGCATCTGCAAATTCGTCGACTTCGCACCTTGAACTTCAGGGATGAGCTTCCGATATTGATCGCCAACACTTTCATCATAATCGTCGCAGCGCCTTCGTCAGTTCCATAATGAAGAACGGCAGCAGGCCCAGGGCTCCCATCATAACCCAGTCTTCAAGCGGCAACGGAGCAATCTTAAACACCTGCGCGGCGGCGGGGACGGTGAGAACTGCGATCTGAATCCCAAGTGAGAGTGAAAAGGCCAAGAGGAGCGGACGATTGGTCCACAGACCGACTTGAAACAGAGACAAGCGTTCACTTCGGCAGTTGAACGCATGCACCAATTGCGCGACGACCATCACGGTAAATGCAACAGTCCTCGCTTGATCGACCTCTTGATGCAAGCCATACAGGCTATAGGCGAATGCCCCCAACGAAATCGCCCCCAACATGAGCCCCTGCGCCCCGATGGCCAGGAGTGTGCTGCCGTCCAACAACCGTGCCTCTGGTCGGCGGGGCGGCTGCTTCATCAGATCGGGTGACTTGGGATCCACTGCCAGCGCCAGGGCCGGAAATCCGTCCGTCACCAGATTCATCCAGAGAATTTGGATCGGCAACAGGGGCAACGGCAGCCCGATCAACGCCGCAAACAACATCACCAACACCTCACTCACATTGCACGACAAGAGAAAATAGATGGTCTTGCGGATATTGTCGAAGATGCCGCGACCTTCTTCCACGGCTGCGGCGATCGAGGCAAAATTATCGTCCGTCACCACCATATCGGCAGCTTCTTTCGTCACATCGGTTCCGGTTATGCCCATAGCCACACCGATGTCTGCCGCTTTGACTGCGGGCGCATCGTTCACGCCGTCGCCCGTCATCGCCACGATGGCGCCTCTCGCCTTCCAGGCTTTGACGATTCGCAACTTGTGCTCCGCCGAGACCCTCGCATAGACCGCCACATCCTCCACAGTCCGGACCAGTTCATCGTCGGACACGCGGTCAAGTTCCGTCCCGGACAACGACTGTATCGGTTCTTTATCCCCTCTCAGTTCTTCTGCGATCGCCGTGGCCGTATCCTTGTGATCTCCGGTGATCATCACCGTCCTGATGCCAGCATCGTGGCAGGCCTTGACGGCAGCTTTCGCCTCAGGCCGCAGCGGGTCTTTCATGGCCGCAAGCCCCAGAAAGACCAACTGGTCCTCCAATGCCTGCGCCCGATAGTCATCCGGTTCCCGGTCCAATCGCCGCCGGGCCATTGCCAGCACACGCAATGCCTGATGGGCAAACGAGGCATTCGCGTCAAGGATGGCGGCGCGAATCGACTCCGTGAGGAGTTCCTCCTTACCATCCATGATCAAGCGGTGTGTACAGTGCCGTAACAACACATCCGGCGCGCCTTTGACATATGCAACCGGCCCCTCCGATGTACGCCACACGATCGTCATCATCTTGCGCTCTGAATCGAACGGCACCTCTCCGAGAAAATGATTGGCCGAACCGAGTGTCTGGACTGTAAGCGCTGCCTTTGCTGCCGCAACCAGCAATGCGCCTTCTGTCGGATCACCTAGAATTCGCCAGGCCCCCTCCTCCTGCCGCAGGGTTGCGCCATTGCAGAGCACTGCGGCCGTCAGGAGTTCGCGCACGGCCCCGCGCGAACTCGGCTCAGGTTGAGGTCGAGTCATGGCAAGTAACTCCTGAACGTCCTTAGCCTTAGCCTCAACCTTAACCGTTTCTACAATCTCTCCCACCGGCTCATACCCATCGCCCATGACCTCGAACACCCGGTCTCCGGAGAATAGTCTCGTCACCGTCATTTCGTTCTTGGTGAGCGTGCCAGTCTTGTCGGAACAGATGACGGTGGCGGACCCGAGCGTCTCGACCGCTGGCAGCCTGCGAATCAGGGCATGGCGCCTCGCCATGCGGGTGACGCCCAATGCCAGCGTGATAGTCACGACGGCGGGCAGCCCTTCCGGAACGGCAGCCACCGCGAGACTCACCGCCGTCAACAGCATCAAGATGGCCGGCTCGCCGCGCAGATAGCCCAAGACGAATACGACCGCCACGACCGCAAGAGCCAGCCACAATAGGGTATAACCGAACTGTTGGAGCCGACGCTGCAACGGAGTTTCAGTCCGCTCGGCCTCAGTGGCTTTTTGAATCATCTCGGCGATCCGGCCCAGCTCGGTGTGTAAGGCAGTCGCCATGACAAATGCCCGTGCCTTACCGGATACAACGACGGTGCCCATAAAGGCCACGTTCTTCCGCTCGGCCAGCGGTATGTCGGATCCTGCAATGGGGTTCGCGTGTTTCTGAATCGGCGTCGATTCTCCGGTCAGTGATGCTTCTTGCGTCTGAAAATTCGTTGCGTAGATCAGCCTGGCATCGGCGGGGACACGGTCACCCGCTTCGAGGACAATCAGATCGCCGAGCACCAGTTCCCGCGCGGGAATGGATCGGAAGACGCCGTCACGGAACACCCGGGCCGTCGCCACGGACATTTTTCGCAGCGCCGCCAAAGACCGCTCCGCCCGAAACTCCTGGACGAATCCAAGGACTCCGTTGAGCAGCACGATGGCCAGGATGGCCGCCGCATCGAGCCAGTCTTCCAAGAGACCGGCGATGACCGCTGCCCCGATCAACACCCAGACAATGACGCTCGTGAACTGAGACAGAAACAGCTTCACCAGTGACGGTGGGGGAGCTTCGGGCAGGTCGTTGAACCCTTCACTCTGTTGTCGACGGACAGCTTCGTCGGCGCCAAGCCCGGCTTCGGGATGTGTGCGCAGCTCCAGCGCCAGCGCATCAGCCGATACTGCGTGCCACGGCCTCACGTCAACAGCATTATTTCGTGATTCCATTTCCCCTCAATCGCTCACCGAAACAACAGCCACAAACCCAGCACATAGCTCACGACCATCAGCAGGCCATCCGGCTCCATCAACATAAACCGTTTCTCGGCTCGATAGATAATCCCTATCAGTCCGATGTTCATCATCAGGATAGACCAGAGTGCGGTGAGGGCGTGGGCTGAACTCACGCTGTCCAGCAAGCCGCCGTCGCGATAGGCCAGATCGGCGAACAAGAACGCCGCCATGTTGAAGGCATTGCTTCCGAAGAGATTCCCCACGGCAAGATCGAACGCGCCCAATCGAACCGCGGCGATCGCAACAACCAGCTCCGGCAAGGAGGTCGTGATGGCGACCAACGACGTACCGATAAACGTGGCGCTGGTGCCGGTCTCTTCGGCGATGCGCTCAGCGGACCAGGCCAGAAGTGGCGCGGCCACGAGTAATCCAAGCGCGCTGAGCGAGAAACCGGTGACGGCACGACGCAACTCAACCCGTCGGCTGACAGCATCCTGCTTGACGAGAGTTTGTTCAACCAATACGTCCTGTTCCCGCTGGCGACGCTCCATGTCCTCTTGCCGAAAGACGAGTCTCATACCCAACACATATAGGAGAAAGAGCGCGAGGCTCCCGAGACCCACGCCGACATGGGTCACATTGACATTCAGGAGCACGAAGAACGCGGCAAGACCCGTCAACGCCATCGCCAGCGCGGCAGTGAGCGTGTGCCCCAGCGCGGCCTGTTGCCAGACTCGCTTCTGCCGATGGAGGAGATCGATCAGGCCGAGTGTGAGCATGTTGCTCATGCCGGCACCGAACAGATTGCCGGCCGCAAGATCCGGTGTGTTCAGCCACCCGGCGCTGACGGTCGTGAAGATTTCCGGAAGCGAGGTCGCACCAGCCATCAGAACGACGCCGATCCACAACCCACCCAAACCGGTAAGTTTTGCGATCTCATCGCCATAACGGGACAGTTTTGTTCCAGCATAGACGATCACCGCCGCACTCAGGAGAAAGATGCCCCACGACACCAGCCCTTCACCCCAGACCATCAGCCCACTCCTTTAGACACGTCCACTTCACGACCGACACAGAACAGGACGCATGCCATGGGACGATCATTTCTCGCGGTCCCAGCACGAGCAAATCTGCTCGTTGATTCATCGTACATCTGAGGATCGGTTCAGCCCGATAGCCCTTTGCATGGCAGGAATAATTCCGGCCTAATACCCGTCGCCTACGGCACCATGTTGCGGATCTGCTTAACCACCACAGGGAAGCCCGTGAGAAACTCACCCTGCCAGGACCTTCTCCCTCTTTTTGAGTTCGCCCCTCTTGCCTTCTGGCCCCTGCCACGTCACTGGGCCCATCGTAGCACGATGGGCCCAGTGATAGACGGCCTTCCCTTTGTACGACCGCACCAGCCCACGGCCGATGCGCTGTGCCAGTCGGTCGTTGGTCGTCTGTATTTCTAATTCTTTCCTGGCCGGACGATCTTCATCACTCGATCGAGGGGATTGGCCGATGCGGCGCGCGCTTCCACATTGGCGATCAACCCCCTGATCTCAGAATCATGCTCCCTCAGATCTGACCATGTCAGGGCGACGATGCCCTCGGGATAGTCGTCACGGATTTTCTGGCAGGCTGGACAGACAAGTCTCTTCGCGCGAGGGGATATTGCCAGCTTGGGGGCCTCGACCTTATCGAAGTGCCACCGCTTGTCCGCATAAATAGCCAGACATTTCCGGCAGATTGCCGGCCCTTTCGGGGCCTTGAGCCTCGCATAGGGATCTTGCGTGGGATGCTCCTTCTTCTTGTACGATGTGTCGTATCGTTTGTCTTTCCTTGTACTCATGTGAGATATCTCCTCGTGCCATGGCTGATCAGTGTGCAGAAGCGACCGCTCGCCGACGGGGCAAATCTCGATACATCGCTGCCTCGATATGAAACATGCAGACCCAATGCCAATAGGTTCGCAGGACCTGAACTTCGCCTTCGCAAGACATTGTCCCTTCATCCTCATCGAGCCCCCAGCAAGCCGCCGATCCCGCTGAGGCATATCGGGGCAGTCGGACAGGTTGTGTTGGGGAAAATAGCTGCAGCAGGAGACCGTGCGCATCAGAGATGATCTATCCCCGCGCAACCGCCCGCCTCTCACAGGGGACAGCGCGATCGCAGGAAGTCTGAATGAAAAATGCAGACCCCTAAGGATGAAAGAGGGCGCCGTTCAATGCGAAATGAACGGCGATACTTGCGGCATAGCCCAGCGCAATAGCCGGAGTCCATTTGAGATGACCAAAAAACGTATATTTCCCTTTCGCCTGCCCCATCAACGCGACACCGACCAGGGGAGAGAGTGTGTTGTCGATGATGTTCGTGGTGACTGTGAGAATCGTAAGGCCGAACAAGATGAGCGTCAGCCCCTGACGTCGGTTCCATTGCATTTCCCTTTGATAACGAAGGAAGAGAGATTCTAGTGCACCGGCGTCTCGGCTGGTTGTGCAACAGAAGACGTTGTGACCGGCGGATCGCCGCGTTTGGGAGTGGGGTGCCAGCCCATGACCGCGAGCAGCACCAAGAAGCTGATGACATATGCCACCGCGACATGCCAGCCGTGATACACCCAGCGACCGACGTTCTTCGCATCCGGATACATGTTGGACAACGCCACGCCGGCCGACGAGCCGAACCAGATCATCGAGCCGCCGAACCCCACCGTGTAGGCGAGCATGCCCCAGTCATAGCCGCCTTGTTTCAGCGCGAGCGCGGTGAGCGGGATGTTGTCGAACAGCGCGGAGATGAAACCGAGCCCCATGGCCGATTGCCAGGATGCGACCGGCAATTTTTCCACCGGCATCATCGAGGCGCAGGTGACCAGTGCGAGCAGAAACATCGTCCCTTTGGTCGCGCCGGGTAACAGACTCCAATCCGGTTTGCGTAACGGCGCCGAGACCAGGATCGCCAGTGCCACGGCCACGCCGATGAATGGGAAATGATCAGCGATCTCGGCGTGTACCAAGTTGATGTACACGTTGGTGGAAATCGCCGCCACTAAAATGAACGCCACAATACCGACGCGGGCCCAGTCCACATGCGCGCCACCGGGTTCATAGGCCATCAACGGCGAATACTTGTTCTGCTGCAACGCGGCCGGGATGCCGAACACCACCAGTGCGACCACCGCGGCAACATACGCGTGGAGTACGTCAACCGGGCTCACGCCGCCGATCCACATCATCGTGGTCGTGGTGTCGCCCACCACGCTGCCCGAACCGCCCGCATTGGAGGCGGCGACGATCGCGGCGAGGTACCCGATGTGGACCTTGCCGCGAAAGATGGTGTGCGCCATGGCGCCCCCAATCATCGCCGCGGCGATGTTGTCGAGAAACGAGGACAACACGAACACCATCGCGAGCAGCGCGAACGCACCCTTCGATTGTCCCGGCAGGTACTTTGGCAGCACGGCGGGAACATGGCTGTCCTCGAAATGCTTGGACAGCAACGCAAATCCCAGCAACAGACACAGCAGATTGGAAAGAATGACCCACTCATGGGCCAGGTGGCTGACCAAGCCCGGCACGCCATCGCCGGTCTTGAACCCGGTGAAGGCCAATTTGTACAACGCGATCGTTCCGAGTCCAGTGAGCGCCACCTGCAGCGTGTGGTGGTGGAACAGTGCCACGCAGAGCAGCGTGAGGGCGAACAAGATGAAATCGAACGGGATGCCGAACGCGGTGGGTGGGTCAGTCGCCGCGATAGCAAACGAGGGGGCGAGCCATAACGCGAACGCGGCTCCGGCGATGCCCGCGCGCGACAACGGAATCTTCTGCTCTTCAAAGCGCATGACGCTCCCCCTGCTTCACGTTGATCATAGCGATGCGAAGGAGCGAGCCCGCTACCATCGCAAAGCAGTCGTCGTGCAAGCGCCCGATCAGGCGACTGTCGACGAGAAGTGTGTTGAATTTCCGGGGGCATGGAATGGCGGTTGGGGTCCCATCCCCAACTTTGCCCCGAACCCACAATCCCCCATCGTTAGCTGAGAGAACGATTGTTCGTTTTACGGTGGATCGGGAATTGTCGGACGGGGATCGTCAGTGTCCCGCCGAATGAGAGATCCAGAGGTCGTGGTTCGAAGTGACAACCGGACGATCCAGATACACCGAAAATCCAAACGAAACCAGAAGCTACACAGGCAGATGAGTGAAAATCAAGGCAAACTTTCCAGGGATCATGCGTCGAAGACAACTCGGTGAGATTTCCGGCCTGCGCTTCACTGATGATGCAAGGGGGACATCACCATCACCCGGTTTTCCGTTCAATGAGCGCGCGTAGCTTGAAATGTCGCGCCGAAACCCGAGTCATTTGACCAGCGTGACGGGAACCTGGGTCAGATGGACGACCTTGGTGGTGACCGAGCCCATCACGAGCCCGGCAATACGCCCGAGTCCACGCGATCCCATGACAATTTCGCCGGCCCCAACTGCTTTGGCGCACTCCACAATCTTTTCGGCGGCATCGCCTTCCTCCGTACTGCTAGCGAACGCTACGCCCGACGAGCGTAGCACTTGCTCCGCCGGTTCGAGAATCTCGCGATTATGCTGCGCTGCCATTTCCGCTGCTTTCTTGTCGCCCACGTAGACCTGGATTTCGCCGTAAACGCGTAGCGGGGAGTGCACAGTCACGAGATGCACGCGACATTGTGGTTTTTCACGTGCTCGCTCAACAGCAAGATGTAGTGCACGCATCGCGCTCTCCGAGCCGTCGACCGGAACCAAGATTGTGTTAGGCATAACGTCCTCTTTCAAGCCAGTGGCGACATTAAAGAAGATCAATACATCCTATATCTCGCGGACTCAAGTAGCCAGTGCATAAATTCACCGACGGCGTGGTTGTCCAGGCCCACGGCTCAGGCGACGCACCGTGCGACAGTGCATCGGCTCAAACCCTTGCGCGTCCAGGTGCATGCGATCACGTACGATAACTGGAAGGAGTTCGCCGGACACTGGAAAACCGCCCAGAGTCTGCGCGCCCAGGTCTTCTGTGCCGCTCCCTATCACGCGTGGGAACGCGGGGTGAACGAGAACAGGAATGGTCTCATCCGAGACTTCTTTCCCAAAGGCACGGATTTCTCTACAATCCATCACGCGACGGAGGCGAAGGTGGAGCGCGGCCCCGCAAGTCGCTCGGCTTTCACACGCCCAACGAGGTCTTTCACGCGCTGGCTAAGCGGGGCTGAAGAGTATGCACTGGGAAGTTGAATCTGCGGTCCCATTAACCCCCAATAGCTCAGAAAGGGACTCAGGCAAGAAAGAAAAGCGTGAGGTCCGAAGAAGCGAGACCGGTAGTGCGTCCACGCCCTCTGACGACTACTCTCTGCGTTGAGACTGCATACGGGCAAGACGTTCCGGGCAGGGCTTGTCGCAGCCGGCATCGCACTCCAGCCCAAGGCGTTCAAGACCGCCA